>NZ_JBKEUU010000002.1:0-284972 GCF_056356715.1 Bifidobacterium sp. LH_450
TCAAGCCCAAAACAGGCCGCGTCACGCCCCTTTTAACTCTTTTCGGATTAAAGGCACCCCGACACGCAAAGCGCCGCAACGGATGGACGCCAATATAAGACCCATCTTTTGTTACTTAACCCGCCGAAGACCTAGCCGGCCGGATTCCGTTTGCCTAGGCGTGCTTGCCGGCTGGGTCGCCGCCGCTACTGGCAATCTCCCGCGTAGTCGCACAGAAACGCAACGAAAAGAAACATTTTGCAACACGCCGAAACGGAATCTTGATTTGATTGTGCGCGAATGTCGCGTTAAGCTGCCGCGTAGCTTTTCGAGATGAACAAAAGCGAACACGACAGTGCAAAAGCTCTCATGCACTTCTGCTCACCCCGATTGGTCGAAGTGGATCATGCTGTTGGGTGGCTTTCCAGGCATCCGGCGGCAAAAGCCCGCAAGAGGAAGCTCGTGGCGCCGCCGGCTGGCGGTGGCCATCGAACGCATGCCTGAAACGATCCAAGGAGGAATCATGTCGGCAGTGCAGACCACGCAGCCCGATGGCGCCAGCGGAGGAGTCATCGCGCGCACCCATCACGAAAGCGCTTTTGAGGAAGGCCTCGAAGCAGGCGCCGCAAAGACCGGCTCGATGAAGTACGTCGTCATCCTGGCCGTCAGCGCCGGCCTCGCCGGCCTGCTGTACGGCTACGATACCGTCAGCGTTTCCGGCGCCGTCACCTACCTGACCGCGCTGTGGCATCTGTCGACGGGCATGGAAGGCCTGATCGTGTCCTCGATCATGATTGGCGGCGTCGTCGGCGTCGGCTTCTCCGGCTTCGTTTCCGACCGCTTCGGCCGCCGCCCGGTGCTCATGGTCGGCGCCGCGCTGTTCTTCGTCGCCGCGCTGTGGTCGGCTTCGGTTTCGACGCCGGGCGCGCTCGTCGCGGCCCGCATCGTCGGCGGCCTGGGCATCGGCCTAAGCTCCAGCCTTGCCATCACCTACATCACCGAATGCGCCCCGGCCCGGTTCCGCGGCACGCTTTCGAGCATGTACCAGTTCCTGTGCACGATCGGCATCCTGCTGACCAATATCATCAATTTCGCCTCTCCGCCAACGGCGGCATCCATTCCGATTTCGCCGACAAGGCGTGGCGCTGGATGCTCGGCATTGGCGCGGTCCCGGCTCTCGTGTTCTTCGTTGCGCTCGTCTTCATGCCGGAATCCCCGCGCTTCCTCGTCCAGAAGGGCGAGAAGGAGAAGGGCTTCCGCATTCTGGAGAAGATTGGCGGCACCGCTTCCGCCCGCGCCGACATGGCCGAGATTTCCGCCGCCATCGAAGACGACAAGAAAGGCTCGTTCAAGGACCTGTTCCGTTCGCCGCTGTCGCACGCGCTGCTGATCGGCATCTTCCTTGCGCTGTTCAACCAGTGGGTCGGTCAGAACGCCATCTTCTACTATGCGCCTACGATTTTCGAGGACATCTTCCCCGGCGGCAACACGTCGTTCCTGTGCTCGGCAGTCACCGGCACCGTCAACGTCCTCGCCACGATCGTCGGCCTCTACCTGATCGACCGCATCGGCCGCAAGCCGCTGATGCTGTCCGGCACCATCGGCATGTGCGTGTCGTACGTGCTGATGGGGTGCTCGATGCTCTTCCATTGGAACGGCGTGCTGACGCTCGTCTTCGCCTGCATGGTCATCATCTTCTTCGCGTACTCGATGGGCCCGATTACCTGGGTCATGGTCTCGGAACTGTTCCCGACCTACATGCGCGGCCGCGCAGCCGGCTTCTGCACGATGTTCACGTGGGGCGCCAACTTCCTGGTCGCCCAGTTCACCCCGCTGATGATGAGCGCATGGGGCGGCGGCACGTTCCTGTTCTGGGCCGGCATGGACCTCGTCGCCTTCCTCGGCGTCAAGTTCCTCGTTCCGGAAACCAAGGGCAAGACGCTCGAGGAGATCCAGGCCTTCTGGACCAAGTAACCCCCGCAAGGCTGTCGCCAAGATGCCCGCTCCTGACCAAGCGGCGGCGGCTCGGGGCCGATAACGTCGCCAACGCGCCCGGTTCGGGCCAAGCGGCGACGGGTCCGGGGGCGATAATGTCGCCAACACGCCCGAACCGGGCAATATGGCCACAATCCAGGGGCGAAAAATGAGGCCAACACGCCGCGCATGGGCGTGTTGGCCTCATTTTGGAGCCGTCTTTTCTCGCCGACATGCCGATGGCGGGCGTGTTGGCGACATTTCAGCTTCTACCGCGTGACGATGAGGTTCTCCAGTCCGTCGGATTTGGCTTCGGACGAGGAGGAATTCTCGGCCGAGGAGCCGTCGGCGCCCGTTGCCTCGTCGGCGTCCGATGCCTCGTCGCCGCCGGGCAGCTCGTCCGGCAGCTCCTCAAGCGGCTCGCCGGAGTCGCGCGCGAGCTTGATCTGCTCCTTGAACCACACGCGCACGGCAGGGTTGATGTCCTTTGCTTCGAGGTAGTGCTGGTAGATGGGGTAGAGGGCGTGCAGCCACGGATACATCAAATACAGCTGGTGCTCGCTCTTGTGCTTGCGCCAGTGTTCGGGGTGCGCCTCGAACGTGTTGCGGAACCTGTTCATATAGGAATGGAACGAACGGAACTTCGTGTCCATGCGCCGGGCGGAAATGCCGCAGATCATCCGCTGCGAATACACCGTCTTCAGGCCGCGGCCAAGCAGGTGCAGCGAGATGTCGATGTCCTCGTGCATCTTGTCTTCCTTGTCGAGGCACACCTCGTTGGCGATGAGCTTCCAGGCGGAGGCACGCAGCGCCATGTTCGAGCCGAACAGCAGCACCTGGCCGCCGTCGGCGCGGTAGGCGCGGCGCCGGGCGCGGTCGTCGCCCTTGAGCGCGATCTTGTGGATCGGCATGTCGTAGTAGGTCACCGGCCCGGTGGCGCCCATCGCTTCGGCATCCTCGGTGAAGATGCCCGACACGATCTCCACCCAGTCGGGCTTGAGCATGCAGTCGGCGTCGACGCGGCCGAGCACGTCGCCGGTGGCGTGGTTGAAACCGTAGTTGCGCGTCGGGATCAGGCCCTGCTGCTCGTCCTGGTGCATCAGCTTGACGGGGGTGCCCGGATGTTCGGCGATGAACTGCTGGACCTTGGCGACGGTGGAATCGGTGGACTTGTTGTCGACGACGATCACTTCATGGGGCATCACCGTTTGCCGCGTGGCGTTCACGAGGCAGTCGACGATCCGTTCCTCCTCGTTCCACGCAGGGATGATGATAGAGACGTTAAGCATGGTTTCAAGAATATGAGGTCGGCTCTACCGCCGTTCGCTACAATGGGGGCCATGAGCGAAACAGAGCACCAGCCCAAAGAGGAAAGCAAGATCGACCTTGCCTCCATCTTCCCGTCGAAGGGCGACCCCCGCCGCCCTCCCGAGTGGTATAGCCGGGCGCTGCTGTACCTGGTCATCGCCGTCTACATCGGCTGGTTCTGCTTCTCGAGCTGGGGCAAGATCTCCTACATCGTGCTCGACGTCGTCATCGCGCTGTTCCTCGCGCTGGCCGTCGAACCGCTGATCATCAAGCTGATCAAGCACGGCTGGAAGCGCGGCGCGGCGGCCGTCGCCTGCCTTTCGGGGCTCATCATCATCATCGTCGCCCTGCTGGCCCTCTTCGGCAACATGTTCGTCCAGCAGATGATGTCGATGCTCAAGGGCATCCCGGACCTTTATAACCAGCTGGTGGAGAGCCTGCAGGAATACGCCCACGTCCAGCTGCCGCAGATGAGCGACCTGGGCAGCGAGGTGATGAAGAACGTCAAGTCGAGCTGGGTGACCGACGTGGCCGGCCAGGCCGTCAGCACCACCGTGGGCGTTCTGGGCAACCTGCTCAACCTCGTCACGGCGATCATGGTCGCGTTCTACATCGCCATCGCCGGCCCGCGCCTGCGCCGCAGCCTGTGCCAGTGGCTCGCCCCGCGCGCCCAGCGCAAGTTCCTGCTGACCTGGACCGTCGTGCAGGACCAGATTTCCAGCTACCTGTTCTCCCGCTCGATCCTCGCGGCGATTTCCGCGACCTGCATGTCCATTTTCCTCGTCATCATCAAGGTTCCGTATTGGCTTCCGCTGGCGCTGTTCTGCGGCATCGTCTCGCAGTTCATCCCGACGATCGGCACCTACCTCGGCGGCGCGCTGCCGGTGCTCTTCGCCTGGGGCGAGCGCGGCATCTGGTATGCCGTCGGCGTCGTCGTGTTCATTACCTGCTACCAGCAGATCGAGAACCTGCTGCTGGCGCCCAAGATTTCGGAAAAGACGATGGATCTCAACCCCTGCGTCGCGTTCCTGTGCGTCCTGTTCTTCGGCTCGATCTTCGGCGCGCTCGGCGCCTTCCTCGCGCTGCCGATCACGGCTGCGCTCCAGGTGCTGTTCAAGGTGTATACGAAGCGCTACCAGCTCGTCGACATGCCGCTGATGGAGGATCCGGTGCCGACGAAGAAATCGAAGGTCGCCGAAGCGGGCGAAGCGCTGGGGGAGATGGCGCAGCATCTGCCGCGCGCCGCCCGCGGTTCGTCCGGCCACGTCACGATGGACGACGAGATTCGCGCGCTGCAGCAGGCCGCGTACGACCTTCCGGATACGCACGAGTCGCCTCGCCAGCGCGAGGAGGATCCGACCGTCGCCATCCCGAAGGGCGTGCTGCGCAAGGAACAGCCGGCAAAGACGAAGCTCGACGGCTTGCGCGGCGTCGGCGATGAAGATTCTTCCCAAGATTCAGATTCCCGCGCCGCCAGCGAAGCGTCCGCAACCGCCGGGGGTGCCTCGGCGGCAGCCGAAGCGCCGGCGGTGGCCGGCGGCGAAGCCGCGCAACCCGCCCATGCGGCCGACCGGAAGGACGGCGGAGTAGAATCGTCGGGTTCCGCAAGCGGCGCGGCCGCCGAAGGAAACGCGCAGGCCGGCGCAGACGCGTCCGGCAGCGGTGCGGATGGCCGCGCGTCCGGCGACGGCCACGCCGCGGCGCAGCCCGAAGCGGGCGAGGGCGGCAAGGCGCCCGATACGAAGAACCCTAGGAGAAACTGGCGCTAATGGTCCTGCTCAACGTAGTCAATGCCCTGATGTGCATCGTCGGCGCGGTCGGCGTCGGCTACCAGGCGCTGTGCATCGTCATCTCGCTGTTCGCCAAGCCGGTGACGTTCCCCGAGGCGCCGATGGACAAGCGCTATGCCGTGCTGATTTCCGCACGCAACGAGGAGGCCGTCATCGCCAACCTCGTCAACGACATCAAGAACCAGACGTATCCGTTCGCGCTCGTCGACATCTGGATCGTCGCCGACAACTGCACCGACAGCACGGCGCAGCTGTGCCGCTCGCTGGGGTGCAACGTCGTCGAGCGCTTCGACCAGACGCAGGTCGGCAAGGGCTACGCGCTGACCTACCTGCTCGACCACATGATCGACACGAAGGCGGCCGACGCCTACGACGCGTTCTTCGTGTTCGACGCCGACAACCGCCTCGACAAGAACTACATCGCCGAAATGAACAAGGCGTTCCAGTCGGGATTCCGCATCCTGACCAGCTACCGCAATTCGGTCAACCTCAACGAGAACTGGGTGTCCAGCGGCTCGGCGCTGTGGTTCATCCGCGAAAGCCGCTTCCTGTCCGCCTCGCGCATGGCGCTGGGCAATTCGTGCCATGTGGGCGGCACCGGCTTCATGTTCTCGCAGGCCGTCATGCGCCGCAACAAGGGCTGGAAGTTCCACCTGCTCACCGAGGACCTCGAGTTCACGATGGACTCGGTGCTGCACGGCGACCGCATCGGCTACGTCGGCTCGGCCATCCTCTACGACGAGCAGCCGGCCACGTTCGCGCAGAGCTGGCGCCAGCGCCTGCGCTGGAGCAAGGGCTTCCTGCAGGTGTTCCGCTACTACGGTTCGGCGCTGATGCGCCGCGCCATCACCGAACGCGACTTCGCCTGCGTCGACTTCACGCTGCTGCTGTGCCCGTTCATGCTGCTCGCGCTGCTGCGCATCGGCCTGGGGCTGCTGTTCGCCGCCTGCGGCTTCGTGTCGTGGGCGTCCCAGCTGTCGTCGCTGATCAGCTGGACCGCCGGCATCATCATGTCGTGCGTGGGCATGATGGCGCTGGCCGCGCTGACGATCGTCGTCGAACGCGACCAGATCGGCGCCACCAACAAGGAGCTCATCGCCTACGTGCTGAGCTTCCCGATCTACATGTTCTCCTACGTGCCGATTTCCTTCCAGGCCATCTTCTCGAAGGCACAATGGAAGCCGATCGTCCATTCCGGCGGCGGTTCCGGCTCGATTGGCGCGGCCGACGACGCTGGCTCTGAGGAGAGCGGCCCCGCGGAATCCCATCCTGTCGCTGCGGCATCGGCTGCCCACGCCTAGCCGTCAGCCCTGGTCTGCCCCGGCGTAGTTTGCCAGCCTGTGTCCACCAAGGAGGTGAACACCATGCCGCTCGGTCTGCCCGGCGTAGTTTGCCAGCCCCCTCGTCCGTCAGCCCACCAGCTGCCATGCATCTCCCGTGCTGGCATGCCGGCTTTTCCCGGGGAACTTCCCCTGTCCCATCATCCGCTGGGCGGATAACTCGGCATACCCCCGTCGGGTACTGTAAGCGGCATGGACCAGAACCCCAGAGAACCCGTGCCGGCCGTTGCGTTGCAAGGGCTGACGAAGCGATTCGGCGACAAGAACGCCGTGACCAACCTGTGGCTGGCAATCCCCGCCGGCTCCTTCTACGGCCTTGTCGGGCCCAACGGCGCCGGCAAGACGACGACGATCAACATGATGACCGGCCTGCTGATGCCGGACGCCGGCAACGCCGCCATCTTCGGCACGCCGGTCTGGCCCGACGTCAACCAGGCCAAGCGCCAGTTCGGCCTGATGCCGCAGGCGGACCAGATCTTCGACCGCCTCACCGGCATGCAGCTGCTCGTCTACGCCGGCATGCTGCGCGGCATGAAGCGCGGCGAAACGATCGCCCGCGCCCGCGACCTGCTCAACGCGTTCGACCTGGCGCAGGCCGCCGACACGATGGTGTCCCAGTATTCGGCCGGCATGACGAAGAAGATCTGCCTGGCCTCGGCGATGATCCACAGCCCGCGCATCCTCGTGCTCGACGAGCCGTTCGAGTCGGTCGATCCGGTCTCGAGCGCCAATATCAAGGACCTGCTCGCCGAATACGCGTCTACCGGCGGCACCGTCATCGTCTCCAGCCACGTCATGTCGCTGGTCGAGAAGATGTGCACGCACGTCGCCGTCATCAACCACGGCCAGGTCGCCGCCGCCGGCACCGTCGCGCAGGTGGCGGCGGGGGAGGACCTCGAGGAGCGCTTCCTGCAGCTGGTCGGCGGCCGTCATCAGGCCGCCCACCTCTCGTGGCTCGACGGCGCGGGGGATTCCCAGCCACAGCCGCAATCCGGGCAGCCGCCATACCCGTACAACCCGGAGGCCATGCGATGATCGGCACGCTCGTACGCCTGCGCTGGACGCTGACATTCAGCGCGCTGAAGAAGTCGACCTGGCAGAAGGTCTCCTTCATCGTCGGCATCGTGATCGGCGCAATCGTGGTCCTGTCGGTCATTCCGATGGCCTGGGCCCTTGGCGCCGGCCCCCAGGGCTTCGCGGATCTGTCTGGCGAAGCGGGCGCCCCGATGGACGACGCCGCATTCCGCGCCTGGTTCGAGGCGGTGACGCTGCTCGTGGCGACGCTGGCCATCGGCGTGGCCGCGCTGGTCCAGGTCATGTACATCGGCGAATCGTCGACGATGAGCCCCGGCAAGTTCGGCATGTACGGCATCCGGGACCGCACGCTGCAGGCCGGCCTGCTCGCCTCGGGGCTGACCGGCATCCCGGCCGTCGCCACGCTGCTGGCCCTCTTCGCCTGGAGCGCCGCCTACCGCTGGCTGGGCGCCGGCGGCGTCATCGGCATGCTGGTCGCCGCGCCGCTGATCGTGCTCGTCGCGATGTGCACCTGCAAGATGTTCCTGTCGCTGTCGGCGCTGCTCGTCAAGTCGCAGACCGGCAAGAACCTGTTCTACATCGTCTCCGTCGTGCTCATCGTGGCGCTGTGCCAGGTGCCGAACCTGCTGGTGAACACCGACGCCGGCGCCCAGTTCGGTTCCGGCCTGCTCGGCGCCGCCGGCCCCCTGCGCTTCCTGCCGTGGAGCTGCCTGGCGGCCCTCCCGTTCCGCTTCGCCGACTCCCGCTGGGGCTTCGCGCTGCTCGCCGTCGCCATCGCCGCCGCCTACTGCGCGGCCTGCTTCGCCGTATCGGTATGGTGCCTCAAGCGCGAACGGCTGACGGACGGCGCCGACCATGTGCAGGCCAAGGCGCGCGGCATCGGCATGTTCGCCCGCGTCGCCGACTCGCCGGCCGGCGCCGTCAGCGGCCGCCAGTTCACGCTGCTCAAGCGCGACGCGCGCCAGGCGATGGTCTTCGTCATGCCGGCGTTCTTCCTCATCCTCTTCGCGTTCGAAGGCCACATGATGGACGACGCCGAGGCGATGTCGGCCATGACGTGGACCGGCGTCGTCATGAGCGCCCTGTTCTTCGGCGTGACCGAAAGCAACGGCCTCGCCTACGACGGCACCGGCTTCACGATGGAGGTCATCGCCGGCACCCGCGGCATCGACGACCGGCGCGGCCGCGTGTCCACGATGGTGACGATCGTCATCGCCTCCTACGCCGTCCTCGCGCTCGCCGCGTTCATCGTCACCGGCGACTGGCACACGGCCTGGGGATGGCGCTTCGGCCTGATGATGACGGGCCTGGGCATCGGCCTGGCGTGCAGCGGCATCGGCCTCGCCCAGCTGTTCTCCGCCGTGTTCATGTACCCGGTGCCGTCCATCGACAAGCCGTTCAGCTCGCCGCAGGGCCGCGGGGTGGCGCAGGTCTTCATCCCGCTGTTCTACATCCTGATGATGTTCGTCACGATGATCCCCACCGGGCTCGTCGCCGTCCTGTTCGCCGTTACCGGCCAGTGGGGCGCGCTGTGGCCGTGGATCGGCGTCGCCGCGCTCGCCAACGGCGCCGCGATGGTCGCCATCGGCGTGAAGGCCGGCGGCAAGTCGCTGGACGCACGCCGGCTCGACGTGCTGCATAATCTGGAGGAATTCCGCACGCTGCAGCGTTAGCGCCGCTTCCAGCCAACGTATAGGGTCGCCCCGCTACAATGCACCGAGGGATTTATCCAAGATTTTCGAAAGGTGCGTTGTGGGCGAACGGGACGAGATTGCCGCGGCGGTGCGCCGCAAGCTGCGCCGCCGACGGCTTACCGTCGCCATCGCGTCGGCGGTGACGCTGCTGCTGTGCGCCGGGTACGTTGCCGGCGACGCGGCCGGGCTGCTGCCGGGGATCCTCACGACGCAGCCGGTGTCGGTACGGCAGCTGGACGATGCCGGCGCGCCGCTGGCGGCGGCCGACATCGCCGGCGACGCCGATACGGCGAAGGCGATCGACGCCGGCGCCGCCGGGAATCTCATTGACGAACTCGTCTCGACGGAAGGCGTCGGTTCCGACGTTTCCGTCGCCATTGCGCAGGCGGACGGCACGATCGTCGCTTCCAAGGCCGCCGACACGGCCCGCGAACCGGCTTCCACGATGAAGACGCTGACGGCGCTGGCGGCCGCCTCCGTGCTGGACATGGGCTCGACGCTGTCGACGGACGCGTACCTCGAGCAGACCGACGACAGCGCGACGATCGTGCTGCAGGGCCATGGCGACATGCTGCTCGGCTCGGGCGAATCGGATGCGAACCATGTCAACGGGCGCGCCGGGCTGGGCACGCTGGCCGAAGAGACCGCGAAGGCGCTGAAGGCGCGCGGCATCGGCAAGGTCTCGGTCGCCTACGACGACTCGCTGTTCGGCAATGCGCGCTACCCGAGCACGATCAGCCAGAACAACGGGGACCACCTGTACTACACCGGCGTCTCCTCGATGGCCATCGACGGCGGCCGGCAGTGGAACGGCGCCGAGCCGGACGACCCGGACACGTTCGAGGCATACCCGGTGCTGTCGCAGCGCACGGCGGTGGACGCCGCGGAATCGTTCGCCGCGAGCCTGGAGGACGCCGGCATCGAGGTGGACGGATCGGTCTCGCCAGGCAGCGCGCCGAGCGGCAAGAGCCCGCTGGCGAGCGTCGAGTCGGCGCCGCTGAGCTCGATCATGATGTTCATGCTGCGCCATTCCGACAACACGCTGGCCGAGGAGTTCGGCCGGCTGCTGGCGCTGGCTACCGGGGAGTCGAATTCGCCGGCCGGCGCGACCGCCGCCGTCAAGGCGCAGCTCAAGAGGCTCGGCGTGCCGCTCGACGGCCTCGTCATGGCCGACTGCTCGGGGCTGTCGCCCGGCTCGAAGGCGACGGTGAAGACGCTCGTGGCCGCGCAGGTCAGGAACCTGGACGCCGGCATCGCCGTCGCCGCGGCCGAAGGGCTGTCGGTGGCCGGCCTCGTCGGCACCGCCTCCGGCCGGCTCGCCTCGCCCAAGGCGGCCGGGCTGCTGCGCGTCAAGACCGGCAGCCTCGACACGGTGACGTCGATGACCGGCAACGTCTCGAGGGAACATGGAGGCGTGGCGGCCTTCAGCGTCATCATCAACGACCCGTCCGATTATGCCGCGGCCAAGGAAGCCATCACGACGTTCGTATCCGGCGTGGCCGGACTGTAGGCCATAAATTCAAGGCGGAGCGGAGGCGGCGGCCATGGCGTATGCGAAGGAAATCAAGCAGGCGGTCGGGGCCGTGCGCGCCTCGCTGTCCGCCGCGGGGTTCGGCCCGCAAGGCCCGCAGTTCGCGCGGCATGGGCGGCACGACCCCGAGCCGGACGCCCCGCTCATGCTCGTCGCCTGCTCCGGCGGCCGCGATTCGATGGCGCTGGCGGCCGTCGCCGGCATCGTGTGCGCGGCGTGGGGGCTGCGGTGCGGCGCCGTCATCGTCGACCATCGGCTGCAGGCCGGTTCCGGCGACGTGGCGCGCCAGGCCGCGGAACGCTGCCGCGCGCTGGAACTCGATCCGGTCATCGTGCGCGCCGTCGACGTTCCGGGCTTTACAACGGATGCCCCGGCTTCTCCGGCTTCTCCGGATTCCCGGGATGCTTCGCATGCTCCGGTAGGACGCGGGGAGGGGCTGGAAGCCGCCGCGCGGCAGGCGCGGTACGGCGCAATCTGTGAAACGGCCCGTGAAACCGGCGCTGCCGCCGTCCTGCTGGCGCACACGCTCACCGACCAGGCCGAAACGGTGCTCATCGACCTGATCCGCGCGGCCGGCACCGATGCGATGGCCGGCATGCCGCCACGCTTCGAACGCGACGGGGTCGCGTTCCTGCGCCCCCTGCTGGAACTGTCCCGGGAACAGACGACGGCAATCTGCCGCGCGCTGTCGCTGGACTACTGGGACGACCCGACCAACGGCGACGACGTGCCGCAGGGGGAGCCGCTTGACGCATCGGCGCCGCTGCGCTCGCGCGTGCGGCACGACCTGCTGCCGGCCCTAAACGCGTTCGCCGGCTGCGACATGGCCGCCCGGCTGGCCGCCGGCACGAAGGTCGCACGGCGCGACGTGGCCTTCCTCGATGAAATGGCCGCCGAATGGTACGGGCGCTGCGTGACGGAAGAAGCGGTGGCGGGGGAGAAACGGCCCCATAATCTTGTCGTCGACGCCGACGTACTGGCCCGCGCTCCCGAAGCGATCCGGTTCCGCGTGCTCGCCCGGGCGATGGCGTCGCTCGGCGTAGCGTACAGCGCAAAACGGCTGGAAGCGCTTGAGCGTTTCGCCAGCGATTGGCACGGCCAGAAGCCCCTGAAAGTTTCCGGCGGACTCACTGCATGCCGCAAGAAACACGTCATTCGCTTGTGTAAAGATTGACTCCATGCAAATCAGCGACGTGCAGGATAAAATCGATCATGAACTGATCTCCCACGAGGAGATCGTGCAGCGTATCAACGAAGTGGCCGCACAGGTCAGCGAGGATTATAAGGACAGGAACCCGCTGGTCATCTGCGTGCTCAAGGGGGCCGTCCAGACGCTTTCGATGTTTACCCAGGCGCTGACGATCCCGATGGAAATGGACTTCATGTCGCTGTCCACCTATGGTTCCGGCACGTCGTCGAGCGGGAAGGTAACGGTGCGCGCCGACCTGACGACCGACGTGAAGGGCCGCGACGTCATCATCGTCGAGGACATCGTCGACTCCGGCTTCACGCTCAACTGGCTCATGGGGCAGCTCAAGGAACGCGAGGCCAACTCGGTGGAGGTCTTCGCGCTGCTGGAGAAGCCGGCGCGCCATACCGTCGACATCGACTTGAAGTACACCGGCTTCGTCATCCCCGACGAATTCGTCGTGGGGTTCGGCCTTGACTTCGATGAGGAATACCGTAACCTCGATTCCATCGCCGTACTGAAGCCGTCCGTATACGAAGGGGAGCTTTCATGAGCTATCAGGGGCCCGGCCAGCCGAACGGGAACGGGAACAACCCGTTCAACAACCCGTTCCGCGGCGGCCAGAACAACAACCGCAACAACAACGCGAACCAGAGCGGCAACAATGGCGGCCCGAAGTCGTTCTGGCGCTCGCCGTGGCTGTGGGGCATCATCATCGTGCTGCTCGTCATCTCGATGTTCCAGCTGTTCTCGGGTTCGGGCACGCAGACGATCACGACCAAGCAGGGCCTCGACATCCTCGAGAACAACGCGAGCAACATTGAATACGCCACGATCGTCGACAATACCCAGCAGGTCAAGCTGGAGCTGAAGAGCGACTACTCGGCCGCCGACCCGGATACCGGCAAGACGAAGAACTACGGCAAGGACGTCCAGTTCTACTACGCCTATGCGCAGAGCGCGACGGTAGTCAAGGACGTCGAGGCCGCCAACCCGGCCAACGGGTGGACCACGACGATGAAGTCGACGAGCGTGTGGAGCTACCTGATCACGTCGATCCTGCCGTTCATCATCTTCTTCATCCTCGTGTGGGTGCTGATGAGCCGCATGGGCGGCGCCTCGGGCATGCTCGGCATGGGCGGCAAGAAGAACTCCGGCAAGCTCAACGACGGACAGATCCCCCACACCAAGTTCGCCGACGTCGCCGGCGAGGACGCCGCCGTGCAGGAAGTCGAGGAAATCAAGGACTTCCTCAAGGACCCGTCCAAGTACAAGGCGCTGGGCGCGCGCATCCCGCGAGGCGTGCTGCTCTACGGACCTCCGGGCACCGGCAAGACGCTGCTGGCCCGCGCCATCGCAGGCGAGGCCGGCGTACCGTTCTATTCGATGGCGGGCTCCGACTTCGTCGAGATGTTCGTCGGCCTCGGCGCCTCCCGCGTGCGCGACCTGTTCGACGAGGCGAAGAAGAACGCCCCGGCCATCATCTTCATCGACGAAATCGACGCCGTCGGCCGCAAGCGCGGCTCCGGCATGAGCGGCGGCCACGATGAACGCGAGCAGACGCTCAACCAGCTGCTCGTCGAGATGGACGGCTTCAACAACGACACGAACCTGATCATCATCGCCGCCACGAACCGTCCCGACGTGCTCGACCCGGCGCTGCTGCGCCCCGGCCGCTTCGACCGCCAGGTCGCCGTGGAGGCACCGGACCTCGAAGGCCGCGAGGCCATCCTGAAGGTGCATGCCAAGGGTAAGCCGTTCGTCCCCGACATCGACCTGCGCTCGATCGCCGTGCGCACGCCGGGCTTCACCGGCGCCGATCTGGCGAACGTGCTCAACGAAGCCGCGCTGCTGTGCGCGCGCGTCGGCGCCCAGCTGATCGACAACCGCGCCATCGACGAGGCCATCGACCGCGTGATGAGCGGCCCGCGGCGCCGTTCCAAGGGCATGGCGCTCGACGAACTGCGCAACACGGCCTACCATGAAGGCGGCCACGCGTTGGTTGCCGCCGCCCTGCACTACACCGATCCGGTTACCAAGGTCACCATCCTGCCGCGTGGACGCGCATTGGGCTACACGGCCGTCATGCCGACCGAGGACCGCTATTCGCAGACGCGCAACCAGCTGCTCGACCAGATGGCCTATGCCATGGGCGGCCGCACCGCCGAAGAGGTCGTGTTCCACGACCCGACGACGGGCGCCTCGAACGACATCGAGAAGGCGACGAGCATCGCCCGCCAGATGGTCAACGAATGGGGCTTCACGCAGGAGCTCGGCGCCGTGCTGTGGCAGAAGCAGCAGGACGGTTCCGGCATCGACTCGCTCGAGCCGCACGAGTATTCCGACGCGACGGCCGAGAAGATGGACAAGCTCGTGCTGCAGTTCATCGAGAACGCCCACAACGAGGCGTACCAGATCATCACCGAGAACCGCGACGTCCTCGACGAGCTCGTGCGCCAGCTGCTGGTCAAGCAGACGCTGAACGAGAAGGAACTGCAGGTCATCTTCTCCAAGCTCAAGAAGGCTCCGGAACGTCCGGTGTGGCTGTCGAATCCGAACCGGCCCGACTCCGACATCCCGCCGGTGCCGATTCCCGAATCGCTCAAGAAGACGGTCGGCATCCAGCCGCCGACGCCGAAGGACGGACCATCCGCGTGACCCGGCTGAGCTGCAGCGGCATCGGCGTCGACGGCACGCCGTTCACCGTCGACTTGTCGTGGATCCGCCGGCCGGACGGAGGCGGCTTCGACGAGGCGATTGGCGACGTGCGCCGCTATGCCGCCGCGTTCGCCGGCGACGTCGCCGATGCCGCCGAACTGGCTGAACGGCTCGCGCCTGCGCTGCTGGCATCCCTAGATGCGCAGCGGGTCGAGGTCTGCGTACGGCAGGAACGCGACGGCATCCAGCTGAACGCGACGGCCGAGGCGCCGGCCGACTCAGCCGCCCAGGCTGCTCCTAATACAGGGGGCGAAGGCAGTGCGTGGGCGGATGCCGCCCAGCGCAACGTTGGCCCGGATGATGCCGGCCAAGGCAATCTTGAGCGGCGCGATTCTGAACAGCGCAATCGTTATCAAGGCAATCTTGAGCCCGAATCCCCGCGCTCCGCGTATCCCGAAAGCCATGCAGCGGTGCTGGGGCTCGAATGCCCCGAAAGCGCCGATGCCGAAGGGCTGCTGCAAGCCGTCATCGTCGCCGTTGACGCGATTGCCGGCGTGCAGGTGGAGGGCATTTCGCCGCTCTACCAGGTCTCGTCGCTGGACGGCGCGGACTCGCTGACGGCGGTGCTCTCGCTATCCACGTCGCTCGACGCCGCCGGGCTGCGCGAACGGATCGGCGAACTGGTCTTCGTACGGGACCATGTCTTGACGGTGACGCTGCTTGCGTTCGACGGCGCCGGCTGCGCCAGCGAAGCGCGGCGCGCGGCGTTCCTCGCGCCCTGGCTGGACATGGACGCGCAGGGCGAGCTCGACGGCACGCCCCTGTCGTTCCATCTGGCGACGGCTCCCGACGCATTGCAGGCCGGTCTCAAATCGGACCGTTGGGTGTTCGGAGGCATGCTGTGAACGCGCGGCGTACCCCGTGGTGGATCTATGTGGTGGCCGCAGTCGTAGGTTTCGTCATCGGGCTGCTGGTGACGCTTGCCGATGAGTCGCATGCGATGGGGTTGCTCGGCGCCCCGTGGTTCGTTTCCGGCATCCTCCTGCTGCTTGGATTCGTGGTGCTCTATCTGGCATGGCAGGTGCATAAATACGCCACCACCGACCCGAAGAAGCGCGCCGCGCTCAAAACGTTCGACGTCGACAAGGCCGTCAATACGCTGGTGCTTGCCAAGGCGCTGGCCGTCGCCGGCGCCATCCTGCTGGGGTGGTACGGCGGCCAGCTCGTCATGAGCGTGCCGCACTGGGAGGCCGCCTATTTCCACGACATCGCCATTCAATGCGCGGTGGCGGCCGGGGCGAGCCTTATCGACATGATTCTCGGCATCGTCAGCGAAGGGCTGTGCATGCTGCCGCCCAGCGAGGGCGGCGAGCATCCGAAGATGCGCACCCAGAACCAGGGGTGCGGCCAGCAGTACGCCAGCTGACCGTTACTTATTAGGAACCCGGATCATGGCTTCCTGCACCATCGCGGCGCACAGCTGGCCGTCCTGGTATACCTTCGCCGTGCCCAGCCCACGGCCGTGCGCCGCCGTCGGCGTATCCTGCACGTACAGATGCCAGCGGGTGACGTCGATGTCGCGGTACCACCACATCGAATGGTCGATCGTCGCGTAGCTGATGCCCGGCACCGTCAGCGCAAGCCCTGCGCGGCGCAGCTCCGGCTCCAGCATCACCTGGTCGCAGCCGAGCGCCAGCAGCGCCCGCTGCATTGTCTGCGTCAGCTCCATGTCGCCCGGCGCGCGCATCCACACGAGCTGGCGGCCCGAATCCGCCGCCGCGCTCTCCTTGTCGGGGGCGAGCATGACGGTCGGCGTGACGTGGCGCACGTCGAACGGTGCCGACGTGGCGTAGAACTTCGCGAAGGGGGACTTGTCGGCATACGGCGCCATCAGTTCGGATGCGGACTTGAGCGTTTCGGGGTCCGGCACGTCCTCGGGCATCGGGTCGAAGAAGTCGACGCCGGTCTGCCCCTGCTTCTGGAAGCTGACGATGGCGGTGAGGATCGTGCCTTCGGACTGCGTGACGTTGACGCGCCGCGCTGAGAACGAATGGCCGTCGCGCAGGTTCTCGACGTCGAACAGCACGTCCTGGTGGATGTCGCCGGGGGCGATGAAATACCCGTGGATCGAGTTGGGCAGCCGGTCTTCCGGAACCGTCTTCGAGGCGGCGATCAGCGACTGCGCCATCACCTGGCCGCCGTAGACGCGGCCGGTGGGGAAGTACAGCGACTCGCCATTGACGTACGTGTGGTCGCGGTACGCCGAAGGCTCCCCCAGGTTCAGGACGTGGGCAATGCGTTCCAGCGGCGTGCAGTTCTCTGCGCTCATCTTCCCTCGTTTCGTTCGGCCCGTGCGTCGCGTTCGCCGCGCCGGACAGGCAATCGTGGTGTTCCAACGGAAGTTCAGTGTACTCAGCGGGGGTTAAGAACAGCGAACATGCGCCAGAATGCGTCGGAATGGGTCGGAATAGGCCGGAAGGCGTCGGAACTAGGCCGGAACCAGGCTGGAATTCGCCGGAAGGTGTCCGCGATTTTCCAGCACGAAAGTCACTGGACGCAAATGGGCGTCTCAGCACCTTTCCACAAGCGCAGAAATGGCTATTTTCCCAGGATTTCGCCTTGGGCGTCGAAAGCCGGGATGTCCAGTGAACCTCCTGCGTGTAAAAGTCTGGACAGCACAAACGAAAAGAGGGGTGCTGAACGGTCCAGCACCCCTCTTTGCGCCCATACATGCATTAATCGCGCGTGAGCTTGCGATGCAGGCGGTGCGGCTTGGCGGCGTCTTCGCCCAGACGCGCCACCTTGTTCTCCTGGTAGGCCTGGAAGTTGCCTTCGAACCAGTACCAGTTGGCCGGGTGCTCGTCGTCGCCTTCCCACGCGAGGATGTGCGTGGCGATGCGGTCGAGGAACCAGCGGTCGTGGGAGATCACGACGGCGCAGCCCGGGAACTCGAGCAGCGCGTTCTCCAGCGACTCGAGCGTTTCGACATCGAGGTCGTTCGTCGGTTCGTCGAGCAGCAGCAGGTTGCCGCCCTGCTTCAGTGTCAGGGCCAGGTTCAGGCGGTTGCGTTCACCACCCGAGAGCACGCCGGTCAGCTTCTGCTGGTCGGAGCCCTTGAAGCCGAACGAGGCGACGTAGGCGCGCGTCGGCACCTCGACGCCGCCGACTTCGATGAAGTCGTTGCCGTCGGACACCGCTTCCCACAGGTTCTTGTTCGGGTCGAGGCCGGCGCGGTTCTGGTCGACGTAGCTGATCTTGACGGTCTCGCCAATCTTCAGGGAGCCGCCCGAGAGCGGTTCGAGGCCGACGATCGTCTTGAACAGCGTGGACTTGCCGACGCCGTTGGGGCCGATGACGCCGACGATGCCGTTGCGCGGCAGCGTGAAGCTCAGGTCGTCGATCAGCACGCGGTCGCCGAACGCCTTGTGGATGTGCTCGGCCTCCAGCACCGTCGAGCCCAGGCGCGGCCCCGGCGGGATCTGGATTTCGGAGAAGTCGAGCTTCTTGGAGTTGCGTGCCTCCTGCTCCATCTGGTCGTAGCGTTCCAAGCGGGCCTTGTTCTTGGCCTGGCGCGCCTTCGGCGAGGAGCGTACCCATTCGAGCTCGTTCTTCAGTCGCTTGGCGAGCTTGGCATCCTTGGCGCCCTGGATCTCCATGCGCTTGGCCTTCGTCTCCAGGTACGTCGAGTAGTTGCCCTTGTAGGGGTAGAGGTGGCCGCGGTCGACCTCGCAGATCCATTCGGCGACGTTGTCCATGAAGTAGCGGTCGTGCGTGACGGCGATGACGGCGCCTTCGTACTGGTGCAGGAACTTCTCGAGCCACAGGATCGACTCGGCGTCCAGATGGTTCGTCGGTTCGTCGAGCAGCAGCAGGTCCGGCGCCTCCAGCAGCAGCTTGCACAGCGCGACGCGGCGCCGCTCGCCGCCGGAGCACACCGACACCGGCGTATCCGGGTCCGGGCACTGCAGCGCGTCCATCGCCTGCTCGAGCTGCGAGTCGAGGTCCCAGCCGTTCGCCGCGTCGATTTCGGTCTGCAGCGTGCCCATCTCTTCCATGAGCTTGTCGAAGTCGGCGTCGGGATTGCCCATCTCCTCGCCGATCTGGTTGAAGCGCTCCACCTTGGCGGCGATGTCGCCGAACGCCATCTTGATGTTCTCGCCGACGGTCTTGTCGTCGTCCAGCGGCGGCTCCTGCTGCAGGATGCCGACCGTGAAGCCGGGCGTCAGCTGCGCCTCGCCGTTGCTGACGGTATCGAGGCCGGCCATGATCTTCAGCAGCGTCGACTTGCCCATGCCGTTGGGGCCCACGACGCCGATCTTGGCGCCGGGCAGGAAGCTCAGCGTCACGTCGTCGAGAATGACGCGATCGCCGTACGCCTTGCGCGCGTTGATCATCTGGTAAATAAACTCAGCCAATCCTAGGTTCCGTTTCTCTTGGAGAAATCCCGGCCGCCGCGGCGTTCGCGGCAGGGTGCGCGCCGTGGCCGGCCAATTGGATAGCGGACATAATCAATCGATCATTATTCCAAACCCGCTCTACTATTCCAACCTCCGTTGCAATATGCGCGCAAAGCGCACCCGTCCGTGCCGCATTGCCTTCGCCATGGCCGCTACCGCACCTCGGTGCGGCAATGCCATTTCCGGAAGCCTTCCCTCCTTGCGTCGTGGCGTCCGAGGGGGGCGAGCCGCCGGACGCGTCCGACGTGCATCCCACGGGCCGGACGGATTGTCAAGGATTCGTGAACGGCTATGGAACGCCGCTTGCTGGGACGACGGGGGTGCGCTAGTGTCGGTAGAGGAATGCAAGAGAGTTGGATTCTGATGGATCCGCGCGGCGCGAACCCCTTTCTCTTTCTCTGCGTTTCTCAACGCTACCTCTCGCGCCGCGCGGCCCCATCCTTCTCCGACCCGCTCCCATGCGTTTCCCTGCTTTCCTGCGTGTGTTTCATTCCGTCCCCAATACGTTCCAGTCACTGACGCCGCCTCACCGACTGAAACGTAGATTCTCGGCCACGTCCCAGTCACTGACGCCGCGTCACCGACTGAAAAATAGGCCTTCCGGAATATTCCAGTCGGTAGGCGCCCCAGCGACTGGAAAACAGAAATCTCAATACGTTCCAGTCGCTGGCGTCGCCTCACCGACTGGAACGTAGTTTTTTTTGCCACGTTCCAGTCGCTTAGGGGTCGTCAGCGACTGGAATGTAGATTCGTTGCTATGTTCCAGCGGCTACGATTCTCGCTGGGCGCGGTGGGGTTCTCGCGAAGTGCGGTATGCTTTTAGCGTAATTGAGGGAGATTTTTGCGCGCGCTTGAGGGAGAAGACCGATAAAAACGGCGGAATGACAACGAAAACGCGACATAGTTTTTTGAATTGACAAAATTGGGGCGTCGGTTATAGATTGCTTCGCAGACGAAACAGTTTGCCGGCGAATTGTTCCATCTAATCTGGCGCGACGCTTGCCGTTGCGCTGGTTTCCATACCCAATGCAACGCCACGAGGACGTGGCGGCGGCCGCCGTTGGCCACAGGACGAAAGGAACGAGAATGTCGCAAACGCAATCATTGTCTGCGCGGGGGAGTGCGCCGCGTGCCGGCGCAAGGCTGCCGAAGGGCGTCGTCTATTTCTTCGGGGCGCTCGGAGGGCTGCTGTTCGGCTACGATACCGGCGTCATTTCCGGCGCCATCCTGTTCATCCAGAACCAGATGAAGCTGGGGGACTGGGCGCAGGGCTGGGTCGTTTCCGCCGTGCTGGTCGGCGCCGTGCTGGGCGCCGCGTTCATCGGGCCGCTGTCCGACCGCGTTGGCAGGCGCAAGCTGCTGCTCGTTTCCGCCGTCATCTTCGTCATCGGCGCGCTCGGTTCGGCCTTTTCGCCGGAAGTCGTATCGCTGATCGCGTTCCGCATCGTGCTGGGCCTGGCTGTCGGCGCCGCTTCCGCGCTGATCCCGACCTATCTGAGCGAGCTTTCGCAGGCTTCCAAGCGCGGCACCGTCTCCGGGCTGTTCCAGCTGATGGTGATGACCGGCATCTTCCTTGCGTACGTCACCAACTACGCGTTCTCCGGGCTGTATACCGGCTGGCGCTGGATGCTGGGCTTCGCCGCGTTGCCGGCTATCGTGCTGTTCGTCGGCGGCCTGTTCCTTCCCGAATCGCCGCGCTTCCTCGTGCGCAACGGCAAGCTCGACGAAGCTCGCGGGGTGCTTGACGGCATCTATGACGGCGACGGCGCGAAGGTACGCCGCGAAATGGAGGAGATTCAGGAGCAGGCGCGCATCGAGGGAACGTCCGGAGGCTACCGTGAGCTGTTCGGCAAGCAGGTGCGCCCGGCGCTCATCATCGGCATCGGGCTGGCCGTGTTCCAGCAGATCATGGGCTGCAATACGGTGCTGTACTACGCGCCGACGATCTTCACCGCCGTCGGTTTCGGGGTGTCGGCGGCGCTGCTTGCCCATATCGGCATCGGCATCTTCAACGTCATCGTCACGGCAATCGCCATCGCCGTCATGGACAAGGTCAACCGCAAGACGATGCTGATTGTCGGCGCCGTCGGCATGGGCGTCTCGCTGTTCGTCATGTCGATCGCGATGAAGATGTCCAACGGCTCGCAGGCAGCCGCGGTCGTATGCGTCGTGGCGCTGACCGTCTATATCGCGTTCTTCTCGGGCACGTGGGGACCGGTCATGTGGATCATGGTCGGCGAGGTGTTCCCGCTGAACATCCGCGGCCTGGGCAATTCGTTCGCCTCCGTCATCAACTGGGCCGCCAACGCCCTCGTGTCGGTAACGTTCCCGTACCTGCTCAACCTGTTCGGTACAGGCTCGCTGTTCATCGGCTACGGCGTCATCTGCCTGGCGTCGATCTGGTTCGTGGCACGCTGCGTGTTCGAAACCCGCGGCCGTTCACTGGAACAGATCGAAGCCGACCTGCGCGCCCGCGCCGGAGTCCCGGCCGCCCAGACCGTCGAAATGGCTGAAGATATCGAGCGCGCCAACCCCGACAGCATGGTCGCCGCCCGCTGAGTATCGTTGTCGTTTTCGGCTGGACAGGTTCTCTTTAGAGAACCTGTCCAGCCATAGCTTAGTTGGCCGCATTCCGGCTGGCCGTGGCGGATGCGGAGGAGCCAAATAGGACGATGCCGATTTCAAGACAAAGGCGGTATGGTCCGCTATTGGCGTAGTTGCACTGGTGAGGAGGGTAACGGGTCTGGTATAGGTCCGGCAGCCCCTTCACATCGCGGTGTCTTACCGGTGGAAGAGTAGCGGCTTGCGCAACCATTCAGCAGTGCGTTATTCGCCGATGGCCTTGACGCTATGGCGCTCGATGAGCTCGCCAGGAATGACGGTCTTGACCCCGACCGGCACATGCTCGCCCTTCAGCATTCTCATCAGCATGTAGAAGGACTCCCTGCCGATATCCTCGAATTTGACGCGCATTGTCGTCAGTCCGAGCCGGGGGATGATGCCTTCGAGCGAGTCGTCGACGCCGACGACGCTGACGTCGTCCGGCACGCTCTTGCCTCCGGCGGCCAGGCCCGCGATGACGCCGCAAGCCATCTGGTCGTTGGATGCGTACACGGCGGTGCACGCTGGATCGCGCGCAAGCGCCAGCCCCGCCTGATAGCCGCTGTCCGCCTCCCAGTCGCCCAGATAGGTGCTGGGGATGGCGATGCCGAACTGGGTCAGCGCGTCGCGCCATCCGCGCGCACGGCTTTCGGCGGCGCGCGACGACGATGGTCCGGCGACATGGTAGACGGTCTTGTGCCCTCGGTTCAGCAGATAGTCGACGATGGCGGTGGAACAGCCGTAATGATCGGCGTCGATGGTCGGGCAGCTATCGGAAGGATCCTCGGAAATCAGCACGACCGGCATGTCTTTCGGGGGAGTGAACGTATCGAAATCATTGACCTTCTCCTCGAGAATCATGATGACGCCATCGACTGGCAGCTCCTTCATCCGTCTGGCGGCTGCTTGCAGTGTACGGTCATCGCCCTGCCCGAAATAATGAATGGTGGTTGCGTAACCATATTTGCTGGCGGTGGATGTGATGCCATTGAGGATGTGGGCATTGCCGAAACTGAGGATATCGAACAGGACAATGCCGATGCTGTTGAACCGTCCGCTCTTCAACACCCTTGCGGCATAATTGGGACGATAGCCTAGCCTTTCCATGGCGGCCTCAACTTTTTGCCTGGTTTCCGGCCTGACCGATGGGCTGCCGTTCGCTACTCTCGAAACGGTCTGCGGCGAGACGCCCGCCTCCAATGCGACGTCCTGCATGGAAACAGATGACACTCGACCCATTGTTGCCCCCGATTGCGCTGCGAGAAGATGCTTGCCGGCCTGTTACGACAAACACTACCACGCAGCGCGCCATGCCCGTTAGGGTGCTCGGCGCTATGAAAGAAATGTATGATGATAACGCAAACATTCTTCGGAGGCTTGGTGCTCATGGGAGAGCATGAGAGGGATGGCCCCGGAGAAGAGCGAAGAAGATCCTTCGAGGGGGAAGATAGCGATGAGCGTATCTGATATGGATGCCATGACCGGAGTGGCTTTTTCCGGAACACCATGCACGCCGTTGACGTTGACGGAGGCAACGGCTCCGCCCGGCTCAATGCCTGGAATTGCAGCCGCGGACGCGGAATATTCCGGTCATGCGGACCATGCGGGCCATGTGGAGCCGTCCAGCGGCGTGCCCGTAAACAGACGGCGCCGTGACTGGAGGGGATGGAAGTTCATCTGGCCGTTTACGCTGGTTTTCGTCTTCGTCTTCATCATTCCGATTCTCTACGCCATCTATATTTCCTTTTTCCAGAAGAGAATGATCGGCGGCACTGCGTTTGTCGGCTTCGCCAACTACGCCCGCTTGTTCCGCGACCAGAATTTCTGGTCATCGGTTGGCCGTGTGGCGCTGTTCACCGTCGTCCAGGTGCCGATCATGCTGCTGCTGGCCGCGCTGATGGCCCTTGCACTCGACTCGATGAAGCTGCATGGCACCAGGTTCTTCCGGATTTCGACGTTCCTGCCGTATGCGGTGCCGGCGGTCGTCTCGACGATGATCTGGGGTTTCGTCTATGGCGCGAAATACGGTCTCGTCGGCTCCTTGAATGGCTGGTTTGGCACTCATATCGACGTCCTCTCGCCTGATGTACTGCTCGCTTCGATCGGCAATATCGTTACATGGGAGTTCACCGGCTACAACATGCTGATTTTCTATTCGTCGCTTTCGACGATTCCGAAAAGCCTCTATGAAGCCGCTGCCATCGACGGCGCTTCCGAATGGCAAACCGTCAAGTCAATCAAGATGCCCGAACTGAAAGGGTCCTTGGCCATTACCGTAATCTTCTCCATCATCGGTTCCTTCCAGCTGTTCAATGAGCCGAGCATCCTGCAGAACATGGTGCCGGGCAATGCCATCACAACGTACTACACGCCGAACATGTATGCATACAGCCTGAGCTTCTCGGGCAACCAGACCAACTACGCCGCGGCCCTGACCATCGTCATGGCCGTCATCACGATGGCGATTGCCTACGTGGTGCAGCTGCAGAGCATGAAGGAGCAGATGAAATGAAGCATGTTCGCAACAGTGAAAACGCGAGGGAAAGAAGGCAGCCATGCGCGCAACAGCACCAGCGGTAACCGAACCGACCCTTCGCCAACGTGAGCGGGCGGCCAGGAAGGAACGCAAGTCCCATGAACGCCGCGTCGCGAAGGACGAAGCCGCCGAACGCAAGCGCTCCGCCCAGCGTGGCTTTGCCAACGTCGCCAACCCCCGCCGCTCGACGCTGCTGACCGTCGTGTGCGCGGTGTTCGCCGTCTATTGCCTGCTGCCCTTCGTCTACCTGCTGGTCAACTCCACGAAGACCCAGGCGGAGTTCACGTCCACGTTCGGGCTTGGATTCGGCAAGACGTTCGCGCTCTGGGACAACATCCAGACGGTGTTCACCTACCAGAACGGCATTTTCGGCCGCTGGTTCCTCAACACGGTGCTCTACGTCATCATCGGCGCGGGTGGCGCCACGTTGCTGGCGATCATGGGCGGCTATGCGCTTGCCAAGTTCCGCTTTCCGGGCCGCAAGGCCGTATTCGCCGTCGTCATCGGCGCCATCTCGGTGCCGGGCATCGCGCTTGCCGTCCCGCAGTTCCTGCTGTTCGCCAAGCTTGGCCTGACGAACACGCCGTGGGCCATGATTATCCCGTCTCTGATTTCGCCGTTCGGCCTGTACCTGATGTGGATTTTCTCCGAGCAGGCCGTGCCGACCGAACTCTTGGAATCCGCACGCGTGGACGGCGCCAGCGAAATGCGCACGTTCTTCACGATCAGCCTGCCGCTGCTCGCTCCAGGCATCGTCACGACGTCGCTGTTCACGATCGTTGCGACATGGAACAACTATTTCCTTCCGCTGATCATGCTCAAGGACTCCAGCTGGTACCCGCTGACCATCGGCCTGAACCAGTGGAAGAGCCAGGCGGCCACGGCTGGCGGCACCGCAATCCAGAATCTGGTCATCACGGGCTCGATGATCACGATCATCCCGCTCGTCATCGCGTTCCTGTGCCTGCAGAAATACTGGCAAGCCGGCCTGGCAGCGGGCGCTGTCAAGGAATGACCAAGATTCAGCGGCTGCCGCTGCCGGCATCGTTGGGTGCGGCGACGGCAGCCTTACGGTCGGCTTTCCGGGGAAATCCTCGAGAATGCCGCTTCCTGCGTCAGGAAACAGGATGTTTGCGCTCGCCAAACGTCTGGTTCTAACGAGTACGAATCCTTTGAACAACACGCTATTACAGAGATGTTTGCGCAAACATCAAAGGATGTTACACTGACGCATGACGTTACTGGGCCCGGATGGTTGGGTCCAGCCGTTTCACACAAGGAGAGCGAACAATGAAGTTCGGTAAGAGAATGGTCGCGCTGGCCGGCGCGACGGCAATGATCGTAGCGGTAGGTGCCTGCGGCAACGGCTCCGACAGCTCGTCAACGGCATTGGATGGCGGAAACGTTGCGATTACGGTCTGGTCCTGGGACTCCACCCTGGGGCGCACCGTCGAAGGATTCGAGAAAGCCAATCCCAATATCACCGTCAATGTGACGAACGTCGGCACCAGCGCGGACGACTACAACGCGTTGAACAACGCAATGGAAGCCAAGTCAGGCGCTCCCGACGTTGCCCAGATTGAATACTATGCGCTTCCCGAATATGCGATTCTCGGCTATCTCGAGGATCTATCGGGCTATGGCGCCAAGGACTACTCCGGCTTCTATACCCCCGGAACCTGGTCATCGGTGAACATCAGCGGCGGCATCTACGGACTTCCGCTGGATTCCGGCCCGATGGCCTGGTTCTACAACAAGGAGGTATTCGACAAGGCCGGCGTAGAGCCCGACAGCATCAAGTCCTGGGATGACTTCTACGAGGCAGCCAAGAAAATCAAGGCGGCCGGTTCGTACATCACGTCCGATTCCGGCGACGCCGGCTTCTTCGACTCGATGACATGGCTGGCCGGTGCGCGCCCGTTCTCCACGTCCGACGACGGCACCGAAGTCACGATCGACCTGACGGGGGACAAGGGCGTCCGGACCTTCGAGGAATTCTGGCAGAAGATGATCGACGAGGGGCTGATCGATACGAAGACCGTCGGATGGACCGACGACTGGAATCGGGCGCTCGACGACGGCTCGATTGCCTCCCTGCTGACGGGTGCATGGATGCCATATAATCTGCTTTCCGGCGCTCCCAGCGGCGAGGGGAAGTGGAGGATCGCCCAGATGCCGACGCCGGACGGCAGCACGACGAATGCCGAAAACGGCGGCTCCTCGCTCGCCGTCGTCAAGACCGACGACAACGCCAAGGCGCAAGCCGCCTACAAGTTCGTAGAGTATGCCACGCACAACGCCGACGGCATCAAGGTCCGCGTCGATGGAGGCGCATTCCCCGCCGATGAGGACACCCTGTCTTCCGATGAGTTCCTGGGCAAGACGGCCCTGACCGATGCCGACGGCAACGAACATGAGTACTTCGGTGGCCAGGAATACAACAAGGCACTTGCCGAAGCCGCTTCCAATGTGTCTACCGGCTACCGGTTCCTGCCGTTCGAAATCTATGCCCGCGGCAAGTTCAGCGACTTCATCGGAGACGCCTTCACCGGCAACGGCAAACTGTCTGATGGCATAGCCAGCTGGCAGAAGGATCTCAAGTCCTATGCCGAGCAGCAGGGCTACACGGTGAAATAGCCTTCACTCTTATGTTCAGCCGCGCCGGTCTTCGTACTGGCGCGGCGCAGGCCGTGGCGAGAATAGCGTGATTGCGCATTCTTGCCGCGGCCTGCGGATTCAGATGAGGACGCCGTTGCAGTGGTCGACTTCGTGCTGGATGATCTGCGCCGTCCAGCCGGCGAACCTCGCGTGGCGCGCCCGCCCCTTGCCGTTCTCGTAGTCGACTTCGATGCGCTGGAACCGGCGCGTGCGGCGCTCGCCATGCAGGCTCAGGCATCCCTCCGCCGCATCGTATTCGCCGTCGGCGGCGGTGATGACGGGATTGAACATCGTGGCGATGCGCCCTCCCATCTCCTCGTCGACGAACGCGATGATGCGCTTGCGCTCGCCGATCATGTTGGCGGCCATGCCGACGCAGCCGTCGCGGTGGGCGTCCAGCGTTTCCGCAAGGTCGCGGGCGATGGCTGCGTCCCGTTCGCTGGCCGGGTCCGCCGCCTCCGACGGCATCCCAAGCAGTGCGATATCGGTACAGATACTACGGATCATGCAGCCGACTATAGAGAAAGGAGCCAACACCGTCCGCCCTGCTGGACGCCCTATTGAATGGACGCGAGCGCCTGGTCGAGGTCGGCGATGATGTCGTCGGCATTCTCAATGCCGCACGACAGGCGCACCAGGTCGATGCCGACGCCGGCTTCCTCGAGCTGTTCCTCGGTCAGCTGGCGGTGCGTCGTTCCGGCGGGGTAGAGGCTGCACGAACGCGCGTCAGCGACGTGGGTGGCGATCGAGATCAGCTGCAGCGCATCGAGCATCGACGACACCTTCTCGCGTCCGCCCGGCACGCCGAACGAAATGACGCCGCACGTGCCGTTCGGCATGTACTTGGCGGCAAGCGCATGGTACTTGTCGCCTTCCAGCCCCGGGTAGCTCACCCACGACACGCGCGGGTCGCCGGCGAGCCATTCGGCCACCTTCTGCGCGTTCTTGCAGTGCCGCTCCATGCGCACGCCGAGCGACTCGAGGTGCATCCCCATGATCCACGAGTTGATCGGCGCCGGCGTCGAGCCGAAGTCACGCATCAGCTGCGCCGTCGCCTTCGTGATGAACGCGGCCGGCCCGAAGTCCTGCGCGTAGCGCACGCCGTGGTAGGAATCGTCCGGCGTCGTCAGCCCGGGGAACTTCTCGGCGTGCTCGAGCCAGTCGAAGTTGCCGGAGTCGACGATGGCGCCGCCGACGCACGAGCCGTGGCCGTCCATGTACTTGGTCGTCGCGTGGGTGACGATATCCACGCCGTATTCGAACGGCCGGCAATTGACCGGCGTCGGGAACGTATTGTCGACGATGAGCGGCACGCCGTGGGCATGCGCCGCCTTCGCGAACTTTTCAAAGTCAAGGACAATGAGCGCCGGATTGGAGATCGACTCGCCGAACACGGCCTTCGTATTCGGCTGGAACGCCGCGTTGAGTTCCGCTTCGGAACAGTCGGGGCTGACGAACGTGCAGGTAATCCCCATCTTGCGCATCGTCACGTTGATGAGATTGAACGTGCCGCCGTAGATCGCGCTCGAACAGACGATATGGTCGCCGTTATTGCAGATATTGAACAGCGCGAAGAAATTCGCGGCCTGCCCGCTCGACGTGAGCATCGCCGCCGCGCCGCCTTCCATTTCGCAGATCTTCGCGGCGACGGTATCGTTCGTCGGGTTCTGCAGGCGCGTGTAGAAATAGCCGGCTTCCGACAGATCGAACAGCCGGCTCATCTGCTCGCTGGACGTGTACTTGAACGTGGTTGCCTGGATGATCGGGGGCGTGCGGCTTTCGCCGTTGCCCGGCCGGTAGCCTCCCTGCACGCAGATCGTGTCGACGTTCGGTTCGGGGTTGCGTGCCCATTCGGTTGCCATGGATTTCCTGCCTCTCTGCTTGGGTTGGCCGCGTTGGCTACGTTGCTGCAACGCTAGCACGGCGCTGCCGTCACCGCCTCTTGCGTTCCGCAACGTAGGAACAAGATTTTGCGATTCCTTCTCGCGGCTATCACTGGGCAAAGTTGCGCGAACCGTTGGAACGATAGGGAAACGCCGAAGCGGCACACGATTAATTCAACGATTTGACAAATATAGTTCAGTCGATTTATTATCTATTCCAGACGACGGAACGTCGTTCGAAGCAACCAGCTGGCGGCCGAGCCGCGCCGAAGGCGACGCGGCGGCCGCGCGAACCAGATCGACAAAGGAGTGATCCATGGGACTGTGGGATATCGACAAGATCGAGTACGTCGGCCGCTCGAAGGGGCCGGTGGAAGGCCTTGGGTTCCGCTACTACGACGCCGACAAGGTCGTTGCCGGCAAGAAGATGAAGGACTGGTGCCGCTTCGGCGTCGCATGGTGGCATACGTTCGACGCGCCGCTGGTCGACCCGTTCGGCGACGGTACCGCCCAGCGCCCGTGGGACGGCAAGTACTCCGACCCGATGGACAACGCGCTCGCCAAGGTCGACTACGCGTTCGAGTTCTTCACCAAGCTCGGCGTCGAATACTTCTGCTTCCATGACCGCGACATCGCCCCGGAAGGGGAGACGCTGCGCGAGACGAACGCCAACCTCGACCGCGTCGTCGACAAGATCGAGGAGAACATGAAGTCGACCGGCGTCAAGCTGCTGTGGAACACGTCCTCGCTGTTCACCAACCCGCGCTTCGTGTCCGGCGCCTCCACGTCGCCGTTCGCCGACGTCTATGCCTATGCGGCGGCCCAGCTGAAGCATTCGCTGGAGATCGGCAAGCGCCTGGGCGCCGAGAACTACGTGTTCTGGGGCGGCCGCGAAGGCTACGAGAACATGTGGGTCACCGACATGGACCGCGAGCTCGACCACATGGCCTACTTCTTCCACATGTGCGCCGACTACGCCAAGGAAATCGGCATGGGCGCCCAGTTCCTCATCGAGCCGAAGGCCAAGGAGCCCACGACGCACCAGTACGACTTCGATGCGGCGACGGCCTGCAACTTCCTGCGCAAGTACGACCTCATCGACACGTTCAAGCTCAACCTCGAAGGCAACCACGCGAACCTGGCTGGCCACACCTACCAGCATGAAATCCGCGTGGCCCGCGACAACGGCGTGCTTGGCTCGCTCGACGCGAACCAGGGCGACATGCTGCTGGGCTGGGACCTCGACGAATTCCCGACCAACCTGTACGAAACGACGTCGGTCATGTGGGAAGTGCTCGACGAAGGCCAGATCGGCCCCCACGGCGGCCTGAACTTCGACGCCAAGCCGCGCCGTACCAGCTTCAGCGCCGAGGATCTGTTCCGCGCCCATGTCGCCGGCATGGATTCGTTCGCCGCCGGCCTGCTGGTCGCCGCGAAGATGCACGAGGACAAGTACATCGAGGACCTGGTGGCCAACCGCTACTCGTCGTTCGACTCGGGCATCGGCAAGACCGTCGAGGATGGCACCGCCACTCTCGCATCGCTCAACGACTACGCCATCGACATGCCGCAGTCCCAGATCATCGCCTCGACGAAGCCCGACCACCTCGAGGACGTCAAGGCCACGATCAACAACTACATCGTCGACGCACTGGCGGAGGCGTGACCTGATGCGCCGGGCGACCGGCGCATCCCCTGACAATATCCATTTTCAATTTTCATAACTGAACCTTCTCTTCTCTTTCTTTCCTTATCTCTGCGCATGAAGGGGCCGTCAAGCACGGCCCCTTTATGCGTTTTCGGGGGCTTCCGGCTCGGGTGTCGGAAGGCAATCGGCGCCGACGGTTCCGGCATTCTGGTCCTTTTTCCGCGGGGAGGGGCCTTTAGGGACTTGCGCTGCGGTTCCTGCGCGTGTCCGTGCCGTCTCCGCTTTTCCTGGGTCTGCAGGGACGGCCGTCGCAGCTGAAACGGCCCGCGTTGTCTGGACGACATCCCTTTGCGTGCCCGTTGACGGCCTATGCAAGCCGATAATATCCTGAGTTTATCAAATGATTTAATAAAGTAGGCGCCGCAGGAGGAGGGGGTATCCTTCGACGCCTCTCTCTTCAACGATGAGCGAGAGGATGGATCATGAAGAACACATGGCTTCGCGGCGCGGCAGCCTGCACGGTGGCGCTGTCGCTGGCGCTGGTAACGGGTTGCGGGACGTCCCGCAACGCGGACGGCACGTCGGATTCCCAGACGGTGTATGTCGGCATCTCGATGCCCGAGCAGATGCTGGAACGCTGGAAGAACGACGGCGAGAACCTCAAACGGATCCTGGAGGGCTACGGCTATGACGTCACCCTCCAGTATGCCGATGGCAAGACGGACCTGCAGACCTCGCAGATCCAGAACATGGCGAACAACGGCATGGACTACGTCGTCATCGCGTCCATCGACGGCACGTCGACGGGCGCGGCGGCCGAACAGGTGCGCGACAACGGCGGCAAGGTGTTCGCGTATGACCGGCTCATCATGAACACCGATGCGGTGGACTACTACGCGACCTTCTCGCTGGAGGACGTCGGGCGCATGCAGGGCGAATACATCGAAAGCAGGCTCGGGCTCAAGGACGGCGCCAAGGGGCCGTTCAACGTCGAGCTCATGGCGGGTTCGCCGACCGACAACAACGCCGGCTACTACTTCAAGGGCGCATGGGACGTGCTCGGCAAATACTACGCATCGGGGGTGCTGCGTGCCGAATCCGGCAAGGTGCCGAGCTCGGCCGCCGACTGGCAGTCGATCGGCATCGATAACTGGGACCGCCAGAAGGCCCAGAACGAAATGGAGAACCGCGTCAACTCCTTCTACAACCACGGCGCCCATCTGGACGCCGTGCTGGCGCAGAACGACGCCGAAGCGACCGGCGCCTACAACGCCGTCGAGGGGGCCGGATGGGACTACTACCCGGTCATCACCGGCCAGGACGCCGAGAAGGTGAACGTGCGCGCCATCGTGGAGGGCAAGCAGGCGATGACGGTCTACAAGGATACGAACGAACTGGCGCAGGCGACGGCGAGCATGATCAAGGACATGGTCGAGGGCAAGACCCCCGACGCTCCGGACACGTTCAACAACGGCACGAAGGACGTCCCCTCGCGGCTGCTGACGCCGGTCACCGTGGACAAGGACAACGTCCGCGAGCTTCTGGTGGACACGGGGTACATCAGCGCCGAGGACGCCGGGCTGTCCTGACGCCATCCATCGGGGCGCCGGGTTGCCGGCGCCCCGGGCGTTTCGTTGAAAGGAATTCCATGGAACATCATGAGGACGACGTCATCCTGCGCATGACGCACATCACCAAGCGGTTCGGTCCCGTCACGGCCCTCGAGGACGTGAACCTGACCGTCGGCAGGGGAAGCATCTTCTCCATTTGCGGGGAGAACGGGGCCGGCAAGTCCACGCTCATGAACGTATTGTCCGGCGTCTATCCCCATGGAAGCTACGAGGGGGAGATCGTCTACGACGGCGAGCCCTGCGCGTTCAGGAACATCCGCGATTCCGAGGCGCGCGGCATCGTCATCATCCACCAGGAGCTCGCGCTCGTGCCGTACATGTCCATCCAGGAGAACATCTTCCTGGGCAACCAGATCCGCAAGGGGATGGCCATCGACGTCGAGGCGCAGCGGACGCGTGCGCTGCAGGTGATGGCCACGGTGGGGCTCGACGACGACCCCGACACGCTGATCGCGAACATAGGCGTCGGCAAGCAGCAGCTCGTGGAGATCGCCAAGGCCCTGACGAAGGACGTGCGGCTGCTCATCCTCGACGAGCCGACGGCCGCGCTCAACGACGAGGACTCCATGAAGCTGCTCGGCCTGATCGACAGGCTGCGCCGCGAACGGGGAGTGACGGCCATCATCATCTCCCACAAGCTCAACGAAATCGAGCGTTGCGCCGATGTCGTGCAGGTCATCCGCGACGGACGCACGGTGGGGCATTTCCTCAACGGCGCGGGCCATGCGCTGGACATGGACGCCCTGATCCGCCAGATGGTCGGCAGGCCTTTGGTCAACCGGTACCCGCAGCACGAATCGCACGCCGGCGATGAGCTGTTCCGCGTCGAGGGCTGGCGGGTGCGCCATCCACTCGATCCGGCGCGCAGGGTCGCCAAGGACGTGGACTTCAAGCTGCGGGCAGGCGAAATCGTCGGGCTGGCCGGCCTCATCGGCGCCGGGCGCACCGAAACGGCCATGAACGTCTTCGGGCGCCAGTACGGCATCTACGAAGCGGGCACGGCCTATCTGGAAGGCAGGCCGGTGCGGCTGCCCACCGTGCGGGCGGCCATCGACCAGGGCATCGCCTATGCGACCGAGGACCGCAAGGTCTACGGGCTCAACCTGCTCAAGAGCATCCGCGAGAACATCGCCATGGCGAGCCTGCGCAGGCTGAGCCATCGGGGCGTCATCGACGAACAGGCCGAACACGGCGTCGCCGAACGCTACCGCCGGGAGCTCAAGATCAAGGCGCCATCCGTGGAAGTGCAGGTGGACACGCTCTCCGGCGGCAACCAGCAGAAGGTCGTGCTGGCGAAATGGATGGCCGCCACGCCACGCGTGCTCATCCTCGACGAGCCCACCCGGGGCATCGACGTGGGCGCGAAATACGACATCTACGAAATCATCGACCGCCTTGCGGACGCCGGTTCGGCCGTGCTGGTCATCAGCTCCGAGCTGCCGGAACTGCTCGGCATCTGCGACCGCATCTACACGATGAGCGAGGGCGCGATCACCGCCAATCTCGACGCCCGGCATACGGACCAGGAGGAGCTCATGCGCTACATGACCTCCTCCACGCCCCTTGCGCGCGAACAGGCGCTGGCGGACGTGGCGTAACGCACAGATCGCATACATAAGGAGAATGCATCATGTCATCCGAACGAATTGCGCCGGAACATGCCGACCGTGACAACCGTCTTGGCGCGCTGCTGCTGGGCAACGCGCGCTCCTACGGCATCTTCCTCGCATTGGTGCTGGTCATCGTCGTCTTCGAGGCCCTGACGGGCGGCCGCCTGCTGCACCCCAACAACGTCGTAGCCCTGTTCCAGCAAAACGCCTACGTGCTCATCACGGCCATAGGCATGCTCATGGTCATCATCGCCACCCACATCGACCTGTCGGTCGGCTCCGTCGTCGCGTTCATCGGCGGCGTGGGGGCCTATGCCATGAAGAGCGGCGTGCCGTGGTACCTGACCATCGTGATCATGATCGTCGCGGGGCTGCTCATCGGCGCCTTCAACGGGTTCTGGGTCGCCTACGTGGGGGTGCCCGGATTCGTCACGACGCTGGGCAGCATGCTCATGTTCCGCGGCCTGGCCACCGTCATCGCCGGCGAGTCCATCCCCGTCTCCGATCCGGCCTTCCGCGCGATCTCCAAGGACTACATCCCCACGATCTTCGTCGGGGACCTTTCTCTGAACGCCCTGATCGTCGGGGCGGCCGCCATCGCGTGGGTCGTCTGGTCCATGCTGCGCCACCGGGGCAGGCGCAGCCAGCCGATGAGCTTTACCATCCTCAAATGCGTGCTCGCCGTCATCGCCATCGGCGCCGTGACGTACCTGTTCGCGCGCTCTGGCAACTCCACGCAAGGAGGCGTGCCCATCGTCCTGGTCATCATCGGCGCGCTCGTCGGCATCTACTACTTCGTGCTCAACCGCACGGCCTTCGGCCGCGACGTCTACGCAGTCGGCGGCAACCGCAAGGCGGCGGTGCTTTCCGGCATCGACGCCAGGAAAGTCGATTTCATGATCTTCGTGAATATGGGCTTCCTCGTGGCCGTCGCCTCGGTGATCACCCTCTCACGCCTGGCGTCCGCCACGGCGCAGACCGGCACGGAGTTCGAAATGGACGCCATCGCGGCCTGCTTCATCGGCGGCACCGCCGTGTCGGGCGGCGTCGGCACCATCCCCGGCGCCATGGTCGGCGCGCTCATCATGGGCGTGCTTAACCAGGGCCTGTCCATCATGGGCGTGGACGCCGCATGGGTGAAGACCATCAAGGGCCTCGTCGTCATCCTCGCGGTCGCCTACGACCTGCTGTCCAAGCGCCGCCATTGACGCGGCGTCCCTACCCATCATTCAGCCGTCCGCGCCAATGGCGGCGCGGACGATTCAGAACGGGGACCTCGACGCCAAGCTGCGCCCAAAACAGGCTGCCTCACGGTCCCTCTTAACCTTTTTGGATTAAAGGCACCCCGACACGCAAAGCACTGCAACGGATGAAAGCTAGTATAAGTTTTATCATTTAACCTAGCGTTGCGGAATCGAAGACGATTCCCGGCCCTCATTCGGAAAGGCTTTGCGATGACGATTGTCAACCCGATTCTTAGAGGCATGCACCCTGATCCCAGCTGGATCTGGGACGATGCGCGCAACCAGGCCGTTCTGGTCAATTCGACGTTGGAAATGACGCCCGGGTTGCCGCTGCATGTTTCAGACGACCTTGAACGTTGGACGCTGGTCGGCCACGCCGTCGATGAGGAGATGGCACGGCGTCTATTGCTGCCCTATGTCGAGGATTCCGGCGGACTGTATGCCCCGACGTTGCGGGTCATTCGCGGCCGCTATGTTATTGCCTGCACGGTGTCCCGGCTTGATGAAGCCAAAGCTCGCGCTGATGGCGTCGATGAAGCCGTGCTTGAACGGTTCCGCCGAAGCGAAGGCAATTTCGTCATTGAGGCGGATGCCGTGGAGGGTCCTTGGCGAGGACCGTACTGGATTGATGGGGCCGAAGGGGCTGATCCTGATGTATTCGAGGACGTTGACGGCGCCGTATTCTGGCTGCAGGTGTCGTTGGCTCCATCCCCGAAATGGCCCGGGCAGACTGAAATCACGATGCGCCGCATTGATCCGGACTGCTGGCGTTTCACCCGTTCGCGGCTTGAGGGCGACCATATCGACAGTACGATTGTCTGGAACGGCCAGATGGTCGGGGGCGTGTGGGCTGAAGGGCCCCATTTGCTGCGTCGCGGCGATTACGTCTACTTGATGACCGCGGAGGGAGGCACAAGCCGGGACCATTGCGAAATGGCGATGCGCGTCTATGCGCCGGATGGACTGTGGCATGCTGTGGAAGACTTTGTACGCCAGGGAGGCGGGGAGTTGCGCGGGGATAATGAGCTTGATGTCACAGGGCCGGTGCGCCGTTTGTTCATCCCCGACTGCAAGAACCCGATCCTGACCCATCGCCACCTTGGCAACCGGTATCCGATCCAGTGCGTCGGGCATGCCGATATGATGCGGCACCCGTGGCTTGGCTGGTGGCTCGTTTGCCTTGGCACGCGACAGACGGCGACGTCGGATGGGCGTTCATTGAACTTCGTGGGCAGAGAGACGTTCATTGCGCCGGTCGAATGGCAGGAAGATGCGGAAACGATATTGGTTGAGCTGCCCCCTGATGTTCCCCACGATGGAAATCCCGATCGTGACAAGCTATGTGCGTCGTGGCCCGTTGTCGCACCGGGTCTGGGCCGTCTTCCGCGGGAGATTCCCAAGCCGCCCGAGGTGGTTGCCGAGGCTGGGGGAAGGCTGGAAGCCGCCTGCGCGGCGGCGGCCGACAGTGAGCTGAAAGCATTTGCGCCATGGCGCTCGAAGGAAATGCCGTTGCATGTGCGCTTGGATCCGACATGGCTGTATTGGCGTTTGGAGGACGATGCGGTTGCGGTGCCTCTCGAGGATGGCCGGCCTGTACGGTTCCGCCTTGACGATCGGCATTATGCCGAATTCGTCGTAACGGCTATGCCGGAACGTCGTCAGGGGGAGGCGCTGGAATCCAATGCGTCTGCCGCGTGGACCGTCGTGAATGGCGATGACATCGACCGTGGCAGCCTAGCCATCCCTGCTCCGGCAGCCGTGCGGTTCCATTCCGGGTCGCTGTCGCTGGGTGTGCAGCGCGGCGAAGGCGATGGCCTTCAATGGGATGCTTCGTTTCTGTCCACGGAATGCGGCGGCAGCTTTACCGGCATATTGGTCGGCATACCGGCGTGAGGAAGCGTTGCGCAGGAGGTTCGGCGCGATGTCCCGGCACGAGGGGCTATGCGCCGACCTTCTGCGTGCTGTTGCGCACGACGAGGTTCGTCGGCAAAATGATGTGCTTCTCGCTGATGGCGTTGTCGGCTGCCTCCAGAATGAGCTGCGTGGCGGCGCAGGCCATGTCCTGCAATGGCTGGCGCACCGTCGTCAATGCTGGTCCCAGATAGGCCGATGTCTGCACGTCGTCGAATCCGACGACTGAAACATCCTCTGGGATGCGCAGCCCCAGCTGCCGTGCAGCCTCGTACACGCCCATGGCCTGCAAGTCGCTGCCAGCGAAGATGGCGGTAGGCCGTTTCGGCAATTGGAGCAGCTCGATTGCCTGGGCGTAGCCGCCTGTCATCGTGTAGTCGCCTTCGGTAATGTAGTGGTCCGGCGGGACGATGTCCTGTTCCTTGAGGGCGGCGCAATACCCGTCGAAACGCGCCCGGGAGCACATCATTTCGTCCGGGCCGTTGATAATCGCGATGTCCGTATGGCCGAGCGCGAGCAGATGCCGCGTCGCGATGATGCCCCCCGACCAGTTGTCCGCCTGCACCGAATACCGGCTTTCGGTCGGGTCGCCCGAGGGATCGAAAATGACGTAGGGGATATGATGCGATTCGAGCTTGTCCTTTTCTGTCGCCGATAGGTCGGAGAAGACGAGAATGGCGCCGATTGGCTGGCGCATGAGCAGCGAATCCACCCAGGTCGGGTCGGGGTGCTGCCGGTCGCCGCTCTCCGTCGTGACGACGCTGAGGTCATGCTGCTTCGCTTCGTCGAGAACGCCGCGAAGGACCTCAAGCGCCCATAGCGTATTGAAGTCCTGGAAGACAATCTCGATCATGCCGGGCCTTTTCACGGTTTTTCCGCGCCTTTGGTAGCCATGGCGCTCCAGTGCGGCGTTGATTGCGGTGCGGGTCGCGTCTGCAACGTCGGCTCGTCCGTTGACTGCTTTCGAAACGGTCGCCAGCGAATACCCCGTCTCCTGTGCGATATCGATCAGCCGGATTCTCGATGCATGGGGGTTTGGATTTTCGGAAAGATGTCGTTGTGTCATCGTTGCCTCCCGGTTGTTGTCTGATAATATCGAAACTTTCGTTTTTCGGCAAATATGTCATTTTCGGCGTTTCCGTGGATGGAAACCTTGATAATAAAGGAAAAACCAGTGAATTCTCAACGGAAACACTTAGTTTGACGTTTTAACTAAATAGCGCTATCGTAACATATAGCGAAAACGTATTTGGGTTTTCGTTCAATCTGAATCGAAAGTTTCGTTATGAAAGTTTTGATTCACTTTGGTTCCACCGCACTGTCGCGGCGGGATCGCTGGAACAAACATCACAGGCGAAGGAGCTGAAGATGAAGTTGAAAACGGCAGCGGCGGCGCTGATTGCCATCGCCACGCTCGCGGGAACGTCCGCATGCGGATCGTCCATTGATTCGTCCAACGGTGGCAAGACCGAAGTGACCGTGTGGATGAACTCGACCACCGGAGACGGCAAGCAGTACTGGGAAGATGCGGCAGCCGCCTTTGAGAAGAGCAACCCGAATGTCGACGTCAAGATCGAGGCGATCCAGAACGAGGATCTCGACGGCAAGCTGCAGACCGCTTTGCAGGATCCGTCGTCGGCTCCTGACGTATTCATGTCGCGCGGTGGCCGCAAGCTGCGCGATATGGTCGAGGCCGGGCAGGTGATGGACCTGACCGACAAGATTTCCTCGGATGTCAAAACGCAAATGGGGGCGGCGCTGGATACCGGCACCGTCGACGGCAAGATCTACGCCGTTCCCCAATCGATTCAGCCTGGCGGAATCTGGTATTCAAAGGATTTGTTCGAGCAGGCCGGCATTACCGATACTCCGAAAACCTGGGACGAATTCAAAACGGTGGTGCAGAAGCTGAAGTCGGCCGGCATTACGCCGATTGCGCTCGGCGGCAAGGATGCATGGCCGGCGGCGCACTGGTACTACTGGTTCGCGCTGCGCGAGTGCTCGCAGGACACGCTTAACCAGGCTGCCTCCGACATGAATTTCACGGCGCAATGCTGGGTGAAGGCAGGCGATGACGTGCAGGACCTGCTTGATCTTGACGGTTTCAACGACGGCTTCCTTACCACTTCCGCGCAGCAGGGTGCCAGCTCGTCCGCCGGTCTGCTGGCCAACCATATGGCTGCGATGGAGCTGATGGGCGCATGGGAGCCCGGTGTCGTACGCGACCTGACGGCCGATAAGAAGGACATGGCGGATCTCGGCTATTTCACGTTCCCGGAAATGCCTGATGAGGAAGGCTCCGCTACCGCGGTGCTTGCTGGAGCCGACAGCATGGCAGTAGGGGAATGGGCACCGCAGGAAGCCGTCGACTTCCTGAACTTCATTTCCTCGAAGGAATGGCAGGAAAAGTATGCAGAGGCGTTCGTGACGATTCCGGCTGCGAAGAATGCGCAGGGCGTCGTAACCAATGCGGCGCTGAAGGAGACGCTTGCCGCCTACGACAACGCTTCATACGTATCGCTGTGGCTGGATACCGTGCTCGGCCAGAACATCGGCAACGCGCTCAATGAAGGCGTGGTGAACATGCTCGCCGGCAAGGGCAATGCGGAAGACATCGTCAAGAGCGTGGAGGATGCCGCGGCGAAGGGGTGACCGACTGCCGCGCGCCTCTGCGGAATCTTCAATGACCAGCCAGGGCGACGCCGGGAAAGAGGCAGCTGCCGCAAGCCAATAGGCGACTCCGGCGTCCCTGGTGGCCAAACAATATCACCAAGCATCCTTCATAGAATTCCGCCAGCTGTTGGCAACTCACAGCGGTTCATGTCGGAAAGGAAAAACCATGTCATCTATAACAGCGCCCGGCATTGCCGGGAGGGCCAGCAGCAAGGAGCGCCGAAAGCTGGGCGACAAAGGGCGCCGTCGCTTCGAGGTGAGCGTGCTGTCGATTCCGGCGCTCATCATGTTCCTCGGCTTCGTCATACTGCCGGTGTTCATGGCGGCGTACTACGGATTCTTCAAGTGGAAAGGTTTTGGCAAGCCGAACGTCAACGGTACGTTCGTCGGCCTGGATAACTACAGGATCATCCTGACTGATCCGAGCTTCCAGCAAGCCCTCGGCCATACGCTGTTCATCGCCGTCATGTCGTTGATCATCCAAGGGCCGCTGGCGATTCTATTCGCCCTGCTGCTGAACCAGAAATTCAAGGGCCGCGGCCTCATCCGCACGCTCATTTTCGTACCGTACGTCGTTTCGGAAGTCATCGTCGGCACCGGCTGGAGCCTTATGCTGCAGCCGACAGGCGCGGTGAACGCGGTGCTGGAAAAGTTCGGATTGCAGGGGGTCGACTGGATTGCCGATCCGCACATCGCCATCTGGACGCTGATGTTCATCATCTCGTGGAAATACATCGGCTTCGCTGTCATCCTGATGATTGCCGGCATGCAAGCCATCCCTGAAGAGCTTTATGAAGCCGCTAGGGTCGACGGTGCAGGCTTCTGGCGGCAGCAGTGGAGCATCACGTTGCCGTTGCTGGGACCCACCATCCGCATGTGGGCGTTCATGTCGATCATCGGTTCACTGCAGCTGTTCGACCTGGTCTACATCATCTGGGGCCAGTACGTGGCATCCACTGCTGGCACTTCCACGATGGCCACCTACATGGTGCGCGAAGGACGTCTGGCCAACAACTACGGCTACGGTTCAGCCGTCGCCGTCGTCATTTTCATCATTTCGCTGGTGATTGCGCTCACATATCAGCGGTTCGTGTTGAACCGCGATCTTGAAGGAGCCGTGGAACAGCGCGATGCCAAGCGTTTGGAGCGCAAGAACCGGAAGAGCCTGAAGCGCCAGGCGGCTGGTGAGCAGGAAATCGGCGCCGCCCGCGCCGCGATTGCGATGGAGGAAGATTAAGATGAGTTTTACGGCGAAAAAGGCTGATCCCTATGCTCTGAAGCGTTCCGCGAAAACGCCGTGGGGGCATCCGATAGTCTACATCCTTTCGTTCATCCTTGTATTGATTTGCGTGGTGCCGGTACTGTACATCATTCTCGGTGGATTCCGTACCAATTCGCAGATTACCCGCGATCCGGCAGGATTGCCGAATCCCTGGAACTTCCAGAACTACATCAATGTGGTGCTGTCGAATACGTTCTGGACTGAGCTGGTGAACTCGCTGATTGTGTCGCTCGGCACGATGGTCGGCGTGGTGGTGCTTGCCTTGATGGTGAGCTTTGTTATCGCCCGCTATCGCTTCCGCTTCAGCAAGGTACTGTACACGCTGTTCTCTGCTGGCATGATGTTCCCCATCACCGTTGCGATTACGCCGCTGTACCTGCTGCTGCGCAACCTGCACCTGATCAACAGCCAGCTGGGCATCATCCTGCCGCAGATTGCGTTCGGGCTGCCGCAGGCCATCATCATCCTCGTGCCGTTTCTGCAGTCGATTCCAATGGAGCTGGAGGAAGCGGCGATGCTTGACGGATGCTCCCGGCTGGGGTTTTTCCGGCGCATGGTGCTGCCGCTGAGCGGCCCGGGCGTCGCGACAATCGCGATTCTCTCGTTCGTCGCCAGCTGGAACGCCTACATGCTGCCGCTGTTCCTGCTCAACGATTCGGCGAAGTACACGCTGCCGCTGGGCGTGCAGATGTTCAGCTCGCAGCATTCCGTCGACACTTCGCAGGTGCTGGCATTCACGTCGCTGTCGATGATTCCGGCGCTGATCTGCTTCACGATTTTCCAGAAGCGCATTGTCGGCGGCCTCGCTGGAGCGGTGAAGGGGTGAATGGCTACTGCGCCGCAATGCCATCCCTCCCAAGCCATAACCATACGAAAGAAACAATCATGACCATTGTCAATCCAATTCTGCCCGGCTTCTATGCCGATCCGTCGATCATCCGCGTTGGAAACACCTACTATATTGCGAACTCGACGTTCGAATGGTGGCCGGGCGTGACGCTGCACGAGTCGACCGACCTCGCGCACTGGACGCCGGTGCCCAGCCCGCTGAACCGCGTTTCGCAACTCGATATGAAGGGCGAACCGGCAGGCGGCGGCGTGTGGGCACCTGACCTGTCCTATGCGGACGGGAAGTTCTGGCTCGTCTATGCAGACGTGAAGTGCCGGGACGGCGCCTTCACCGACCTGATGAACTACCTGGTGACGGCCGACGATATCCGCGGGCCGTGGAGCGAACCGATTCCGCTCAACGGCGTCGGGTTCGACGCCAGCCTGTTCCACGATGCCGACGGCCGCAAGTACCTGGTGCAGCAGACCGGCGATTTCCGGCCCGGACACCATGCATTCAACGGCATCACGATCACCGAGTACTCGGTGGCCGAACGTCGGCTGCTGCCGCAGACCGCGCGGACGCTGTGGGAAGGCACCGACGTCAAGGTTGTCGAAGGACCGCACCTTTACCAGCATGATGGGTGGTACTACCTGTTCTGCGCCGAAGGCGGCACGAGCTGGGAGCATCAGGAAAGCGTGGCGCGCTCGCGTTCGCTAGACGGCCCGTTCGAAACGATGCCGGGCAACCCGTTGATCTCGAATTTCACTACGCCCGATTTCCCGCTGCAGAAGCAGGGACACGGCTCGCTGGTGGAAACGCCGGGTGGCGAATGGTACTACGCTTCGCTGGTGGCGCGCCCATGGCGGCACGATGCCGATCCGGCGCATGGCACCCGCGGCTATTGCACGCTAGGCCGTGAAACGTCGATCCAGCAGGTGGAGTGGGATGCCGACGGCTGGCCGCGCATCATGGGCGGCCCGGCCGGGCAGCTGGAAGTGCCGGAGCCAGCCGACGCGGTGCCATGCAATGCTCCCGACATCCACCATTTCCACGACGATTTCAACGGAGCTGCCGGGCAGTCGGGCGCCGACCCGACACAGCTGGAAACCGGATGGAACACGCAGCGCGTGCCGTTCGGTCCCGCGATGGGGTCGGTCGGCGACGGCAAACTGACGCTGGTCGGCCAAGGATCGCTCTGCGACCGGTTTAACATGTCGCTGGTGGCGCGGCGTTGGCGTGATTTCGCGTTCGATGCGAGCGTGGAAGTGCGGTTCGATCCGGCATCGTATATGCACATGGCCGGCTTGACGAATTATTATTCCGACCGGTTCTGGTCGTGGGCGTTCGTCACCGCCGACGACGATGGCAACCGGGTGCTGAAAATCGGCGTCAACGATGACAACCGGTATTCCGAACCGCTGGGCGACGGTGGGCAGCCTGCAATCGCGCTGCCATCGTATGGCGCGGTGACGCTGCGCACCCGCGTGCGCACGCAGCGCTACACCTACGATTATTCGCTCGACGGCGGCGCCAGCTGGAACGAAACCGGCATCTGGCTCGACGCGAAGCTGCTATCCGACGACTACGTTATGGGCAAATACTGGGGCTTCTTTACCGGCGCCTTCGTCGGCATGGCTTGCGTCGACATGGCCCGCTACGGCCGCGCGGCCACGTTCCGTAGCTTCGACTACCAGGCGGTCTGACCGTGAAGCTGTCGACGGTGTTTGCTGATGGCTGCGTACTCCAGCAGGGCGTTCCGGTTTCCATCTGGGGCACCGGACGCCCAGGGGTGCGTTTCGATGTTGCCATCCAGGAACGGTCCGTGGAGGGCATTGTTGGCGACGACGGATGCTGGCGCGTTGAATGCGGGCCGCTGCGTCCTGGCGGTCCTTTTACGCTAACCGTTGCCGTTGCCGGCGATACGGTCATCTCGAGAAGCTGCTTTGTAGGCGAAGTGCTGGTTTGCGCTGGCCAATCGAATATGGAGTTGCCGGTGAGCTGGATCGCCGTCGACTACCCCTCGATGCTCCATGTGGACGATGCGCTGCTGCGCCAATGCAAGATTGGCGTCGCTTACGACTTCGACGGTCCACGGGCGGAGCCGGCAAGCGCCGAGTGGACTCCATACGAAGGTGATGCTCGATATGGGTTCACGGCACTTGGCGCTTATGTTGGTCTTGCATTGCGACGCTGGCTTGGCGTGCCGGTAGGCCTGATCAACATGACGCTCGGAGGTTCCCCGATTGAATCATGGCTGGACCGGTCAACGGTAGCTAGCCATGGCGAATTTGCTGCGATGCTCGAGCGCTATTCATCGACGGTGGAAGCGGACCGGCTGAGTGCCGCCAGCATCGCAGCCCGCGACGAATGGAGGCATGAGGAAGAACGCCGTCGGCGCCCAGCTGCCGGTTTGCAGTGGTCGAGGGTCCTGCTGCCGGGCGATGTATTTGCCCAGCTGTCGCAGTTGCGGGGCTCTCATGGAGAACTGCTGCTCAGGAAACGGTTCGTTCTGCCGGCTGATGGCGAAGACTGGGAATCGGAGGAAGGGCTGCTGCGGCTGGGGACAATGACCGACCGTGATGAGACGACGGTCAATGGCATACGTGTCGGTGCCGGTGAAGACCGCTACTGCCTGCGTGACTATCCCATACCGGCCGGCGTGCTGCATGGCGGCGTGGATGAAATCATGGTCCGGCTGTCCGTTGACGGCGACGATGCCCGGGTGGCATTGGGCAAGCAGATGTCGCTGGCTGTCGGTGATGCCGATGGCCGGAAGACCGTTGTGGACTTGGCTGGAGCGTGGGAATGCTCTGTGCTGGCGCCGATGGACGGTCCGTGCCCCCAGGAAGATTTCGTGCGCTGGAAGCCGACCGGCCTGTTTAACGCAATGACGGCTCCTATTGCCGGGTACACTGCGCGCGCCGTGCTGTGGTATCAAGGGGAATCCAATACGGGTGAACCGACGAGCAGGATGTATGGCGAACTCTTGGGCGAGATGATCGGGCTGTGGCGCCGCAAATGGGCTCAGCCTCGGCTTCCTTTCATAATCGTGCAGCTGCCGGAATTGACGGTCGATGCCGCCGATGATGGCGGCTGGCCTGCCGTGCGCGATGCGCAGTGGAAGGCCTCATTGGCGCTTGACGATGTCGCAACGGTCGTGACGCTTGGCTGCGGCGACCCGTATGACCTGCATCCGGTCGATAAGCGCAGCGTCGCAGGCCTGGTCGTTGAAGCGTTGCGCGACCTTGCCTACGGGGATGATTGCGGGCGTCCGATACCGTTTGCTTGCGAAGCCGGTATGGCAGCTGCGGAGGACGGTGGGTGGAATTTGACCATCCGGTTTGCGCAGGTGTCGTTCCATCATGGCATGCGAACGGTTGAACCGTTTAAGGGTACGTTGATAGCTGGCGATGACGCGGAAGGCTGCGAGGTGGTCGTCGAACTGGCCGATGGAGCCAAGCGCAGCGTGGACGCTGTCATCGACGGCAACGTGCTGCGCGTCCACGGTTGTGCGGATCTTGGTCGTCCGGTAGTCGTCGAATGCAACTGGGCGAACAATCCGCGTGGCAATCTACTGGCCGCATCGTCCGGCATTGTCGTTCCCCCATTCCGCTTGACCGTTGCGTGATACGAGTGCGTTGTCCCGTGGGCCGATTCCATCGCTATGCAGATGGAATCGGCCCGTTGCCCTTAGTGGCTGTTGCCTTTGCTCAAAAGGTCGCGTCGCAGTCTTCCATGGCGTAGGCGCGTGCGCAGGCTAGTAGGGCATAGCCGGCGGCTTTCTGCCGCGCCGTCATACGGTGCCATTCTGTGCAGTTCGCTATACTCGCAATCAATATTGTTAATTCAACGAACAAAGGAGTTGGCGTGGATATCGGGCATACGGACGGCATGGAGAAGAGGATTGCGCAGGCGTTGGCGGCGTATCCGGACGACGAGGACCTGCGGCGCGTGGTGACCGGGCTGCCGACGCAGTACCGCAAGTCCCGCACGCTGCAGGGCCATACGGCCCGCGGCGCGAAGATGTGCGCCGCCATCAACGCGCTGTACTACGACGATCCGGATGAAGCCTACCGGCTGTTCCACGAGTTCGTGCCCGGCGCCGAGGAGGGCGTGCAGTTCACGCCGCGCATCGACATCGAATACGGCATGTCGCTGTTCATCGGGCGCAACACGTTCCTCAACAAGGACTTCATGATCTGCTCGGGCGGCATCGTCTCGATCGGCCACGACTGCCTGATCGGCCCGCGCTGCACGATCAACACGCCCAACCATGCGTTCGACGTGGCCAACCGGCTCGACGGATGGGAGCATGCGCTGCCGGTGGCGATCGGCGACAACGTATGGTTCGGCGCCTGTGTCACTGTATGCCCGGGAGCGTCAGTGGGCGACAACACGATTGTCGGCGCCGGCTCCGTAGTGACGGGGGAGATCGGCCCCAACGTCATCGCCGCCGGCAACCCGTGCCGTGTCATCAAGCCCCTCCCGGCCGCCGATCCGTTCTTCGCGTAGTTTCTTCCGCAAGATTTCCAGGGGAACGGGATTTCCAAGGGGACGGAATTTCCGGAGAAACGAGATTCTCGGAGAAGCGGGTTTTCAAGGAAACGAGATGTCCGGGGAAGTGAGATTTCCGGGGAGGCGGGATTTCCGGGGAAGCGGGATTTCCGGGGAAGCGGGATTTCGGGGAAGCGAGTTTTCCGGGGAAGCGAGTTTATAGACGGAGCCTTATCGCTGTTGGCTGCTTTTGAAAAACGCAGCCAACAGCGATAAGGCTCCTCTCTTATCTTACGTTGCCGTTGCTGAAACCAGCTCGAGTCGGGCGTCGTCGTTCAGCCGCGTGCCTTGACGTACGCCTCGTAGACGGCCGGCTGTGGCTTGCCGGTTTCGACGCTGGCAATCGACACCGGCCAGTCGGGTGCCTGCTCGGCGCCCGAGACGACCCATGCGGCCTGGCGTGCGGCGCCGATGGCCACGTATTCGTCGGTGGCCGGGCAGGCGACGTCCATTTCCATGATGCCGGCGATGAGCGCGCGCACGGCACGGGACTTCGCGCCGCCGCCAATCAGCTCGATGCGCTCGACCGGCGCGCCCAGCGACCGGATCAGCTCAAGGCAGTCGCGCTGCGAGCACAGCAGCCCCTCGACGAAGGCGCGCGCGACGTTCATGCGCTGCGCGTTGCGCAGCGTCATTCCCGACAGCGTCGCCGTCGCGTCCGGCCGGTTCGGCGTGCGCTCGCCGTCGAAATACGGCACAAGCGTAATGCCGCAGGCTCCCGGCTTCGACGACAGCGCCAGCGTGGCCAGTTCGTCGTAGTCGACGTCCAGCACCGCGCGTGCCGCGTCGAGGATGCGCGAGCCGTTGATCGTGCACGCCAGCGGCAGGAAGCGCCCGGTTGCGTCGGCAAAGCCCGACACGGCGCCGGTCAGGTCGTATACCGGCTGCTCGCTGACGGCCGCGGCCACGCCCGAGGTGCCCAGCGACACCGATACGTCGCCGGGCTGCATGCCCAGGCCAAGCGCGGCCATCGCGTTGTCGCCGCCACCGGGGGCGATCAGGCAGCCGCCTTCGACGTCGCGTCCGGCTACGGCGGGGTCGGCCTTGACGGCGGCCGCCTCGTGCGGTCCCAGCACCGTGGGCAGCACGATGGACTTCGCCTGCTCGAGCGCGGCCTGCGTGGGCTTGCCGTCGGGGCCGCAGCCCAGCGCCATTGCCAGCAGGTCGCGGCGGTATTCGTTCGAGGCGGCGTCGAAATACAGCGTGCCCGATGCATCGGAACGGTCGGTGAACAGCTGCTCGAGATGCGCGTCCTCGCCGTCGCCGACCGGCCCATAGCCGGCGATGCGCCAGCTGAGCCAGTCATGCGGCAGGCACACGGCGGCGATTTTCGCCGCGTTGTCCGGCTCGTGGTCGGCGACCCATGCGATTTTCGTCAGCGTGTAGGAGGCTACCGGCGACGAGCCGACGGCGCGTACCCAGCGCGCCCGGCCGCGCGCCTGCACGGCTTGCGGCGACGGTCCGGCGTCGAGCCCCTGGGCCAGTTCCTCGTCCGTGGCGTCCGGCGTGCCGAGCCGCTCGATCAGTCCGGCAGCCTGCGGCGCCGAGCTGGTGTCGTTCCACAGCATGGCATCGCGGATGACGCGTCCGCACCGGTCGAGCAGCACCATGCCGTGCTGCTGTCCGCCTACGGCGATGGCGGATACGTCGTCCAGGCCCCCGGCCTGTTCGCAGGCCTCCTCGAAGGCGTCCCACCAGACTTGCGGGTCGACGGTCGACCCGTCCGGGTGCTTCGCCTGCCCGAAGCGCACGAGGCGGCCGGTTTCGGCGTCGGTGACGCGCACCTTGCATGACTGCGTGGAGGTATCCACGCCGGCAACGAGCATCTGTGCCATATCAAGTCCTCCCTGACTTGCAGCCGGCTTCGCGCCGCACGGCGCGGAGCCTCTTGAACAACAAATAGTTAGATGATTAAACTATTACTAGTAGTGTACCATCGAAAAGACGAATTCCCTACGACCCTTGCGACACGCATGGCGCCGCGAAGCTGCATGATGCGCCACCGAAAGGCGGCGCTCGGGGCGTGCAGCGGGACAATCCGGCCGGCGCTGCGAGCGGGCCGGGAAAGGACGGGCGATCATGCCAGCTTTGAAGCGCATCAACCAGGACGACCTGCGCACCCATAATCTTTCCGTTGTGCTCAGCGCGATGCTGCGCTCCACGCAGCAGCTCTCGCGCGCGGACCTCGCCAAGGAAACGAACCTGACGAAGGCGACGATGTCGCTGCTGACCGCGCTGCTGCTGGACAACGGCATCATCCAGGAAGGCAAGCCGTCCGCCCAGCCGGTCTACGGCCGCCCGAGCACGCCGCTGACCATCCGCGGGGGAGCGATGTGCGGCATCGGCATCCAGATCAACACCGACGGCTACGGCTACCTCGTGCTCGACCTCGACGGCTCGATCATCGCCGAACGCTGGATCGGCGCCGACCTGCAGCATGCCGATGCCGACGAGATCTTCGGCCAGCTCGACGCCATGCTGCTCGAACAGGAGAAGACGCTCTCCTCGCGCGGCTACGCCATCGCCGGCGCCGGTCTGGCGCTGCCCGGCCTGGTCACCGAATCCCGCCAGCTGCTCGTGGCGCGCAATCTCGGCTGGGAAAGCCTCGACCTCAACGCCTTCGACGTCGTGCGCCGCCTCGACGTCATGGCCGCCAACGAAGCGAACATGGCCGCCATCGCCCAGCTGCCTGGCTACGCGTCGATGCGCCAGGGCGAAAGCCAGGTCGACCCCGACGGCTCGTTCCTCTACCTGTCCACCGACATCGGCATCGGCGGCGCCATCGTGCGCGACGGCAAGGTCGTGCTCGGCGACCACGGCTTCGCCGGCGAAATCGGCCACCTGTCCGTCGGCATGAACGGCCCGGTGTGCCGCTGCGGGCGCCGCGGATGCCTCGAAGTCTACGCCGGCCGCCGCTCGATGGTCGAGGCCGCGGGCATCGCCACCGGCGACGAGGCCGCCAGCGAAGCGGCGCTCGAGGAGCTGCTGAGCCGCTGGGCCGCACAGGACCCTTCCGTCGTCGACGTCGTCACGACCGGCTTCGACGCCATCGCGTCGGCCCTCGTCTCCACTATCAACGTCGCAGACATCGCCACCGTCATCGTCGGCGGCCTGTGGTCGCGCCTCGACGACGAGCAGCTCGTCGACCTGTGCCGCGAGCTGCAGGCCCACATGCTGCCGCGCGCCGCCGTCGAGGCGAGGGTCCTGCGCGCCCGCGACGCCACGCGCCCCGCGCTGCTCGGCGCGGCGGAAGTCGGCCTGCGCCGCTTCGTCGACGACCCGCTCAGGTACCTGCGCCAGCGCTGAGCGTCCGGCCGCACGATAGCCGGCTATCGGTTTTTCCTATGACGCCCCGTGGCTGGAACGCGCCGCGCGCCGCCCTGTGTTGCTAGAGTGGCCTGTGGCGTTTCCGCCCGGGCCGCGCAGGTCGGGGAACGCCCCGGCGCCTTCGCGTCGCGTTTTCGTCCAACACACTGCGCGGCGACGACATAGAAGGCGGCATCATGACTGCTCAATCTTCCACCTCTTCTTCCGCACGCACCGTTGCGCGGGGCTCCTACCGCTGGCGCCCGGCCGACATCGCCGTCGGGGCGGCGCTTGGCGTCGCCTGCGGCGTGGTGTTCTGGGGTTTCAACTTCGCGTACTCGGCCGTCTCGCCGCTGCTGGGCGCGCTGCTTCCCGGCTGCGCGAGCATCCTGCACGCGGTATGGTACTTTTCCGGCACGCTCGCGGTGCTGATACTGCGCAAGCCCGGCGCCGCCGTCTACGTCAATCTCATCGGCTGCTTCGCCGAAATGGTGATGGGCAACCAGTTCGCGTTCAGCTTCGTTTTCGTTTCGGCGTTCCTTCAGGGCGTCTTCGCCGAGATTCCGTTCGCGATTACCCGCTACCGCGTGTTCAACCTGCCGATTTCGGTGCTTTCCGGCCTGTGCACGGCGCTTGAGTACGGCTTCTACCTGCTGCTGTTCCAGTACCAGGGCGTTGCGTTGCTTTCGCCGCGCGGCATCGTGCACATGATCAGCGAGCTGATCGGCGGCGCGCTGATCGCCGGCGTCTTCAGCTGGTACCTGTACAAGGCGATCGCCGCCACCGGAGCGCTCGACCACTTCGCTTCCGGCCGCGCCCTGCGCCGTCGGTAACCAAGATTCCGAACGTCCCGTTGCGCCCTACGGTTGCGTAGGCTGGGGCCTTCGCCTGACATTGCGAACCCTTGCGGCGCGCTCCCTTCCGTTTCGAGAAAAGGAGCGCGCCGCAAGGGTTCCTTTCCTATTTCGTTCCGTAGAAGGAGCGGTGGTGCAGCTGCATCCAGACGATGCCGAACAGCACGATCGCGGCATAGACGGCGAACAGCACGACGGCGTTCGAACCGCTCTCGTTGAGCCCCCACACGGACAGCCCGCCGAAGGGATGCGCGGCGATCGGGCCGCCGAACAGCGCGATGCCGATCGCCGCCGAGCCCTGCATCGCCAGGTCGTTCATGCCCACGCCGCGACCGGTCTGGCTGGCGGGAAGCGTATCGAGCACGGTGTCGACCGTCGGCGAATAGATCGTCGCCATGCCGGCGTAGACGAGCGCCATCGCGATGCCGATGGCCACCGGGCCGCACTTGAGCAGCAGCGCCGCCAGCGCGAAGCCGGCCGCCATCATCGAGGCGCCGAGGATGACGGCGTGGTGCTTGCCGAGCCGTCCGACGACGCGGCCCGAGCATACGCCGGCGACGGTGGCCAGCAGCAGCCCCGGCAGCAGCATCAGCGAAATGCTCGACGGCGACATGCCGAAGACGGCGTTGCCGAAATCGTTGACGAGCGGCGTGATCGAATAGTTGATGAAGTAGAAGATGACGATGAGCAGCACGGCCTTGCGCCAGCGGCGGTTCTTGAAGAAGTCCGGCGTGATGAACGGGTCGGACGCGCGTGAAATGTAGACGGCGAAGAGCGTCAGGAACGCCAGCGACGCCACGAACATCCACCAGTCGAGGAACGTGAAGAACAGCGTCAGGAACAGTATCGCGCAGCCGAACAGCGCAAAGCCGGGCACGTCGATATGCGTCGGGCCCCCGTTCGCGCCGGGGAGGTTGCGCGCCAGAAGCGGCACCAGCACGACCGATACGACCGGAATGAGGAACAGCACGGCCCAGTTGACGGTGCTGAAGAAGCCGGCGCACAGCACGCCGACGGCGGTGGCGAGCTGGTAGTCGGCGGTGAACAGGCCGAAATACAGCAGCTTCTCGCGCATTGTCAGGTACCGCGCGGCGATGACCAGGTATACCGAGCCGGCCGTCTGGAAGCCGATGGTCTGGATGATGCGGAACGTAATGACGAACGCGAGGTTGCCATGGATGAAGAAGCCGAGCAGCGAGCCGGCGACGAGCGCACCGATGCCGAACATCGTCATTCTCTTCAGCGACGCGAAGTCGCCGAGCGAGCCGTAGATGAAGCATACGATGCCCAGCACGACGCCGGGGATCGAGGTGATCAGCGACGCCTGGTCGGGCGCGCCGATATCGCTGCCGATTTTCTGGAAGACCATGTTGAAGGCCTGCAGGCACAGCACGCCGACGAAATAGATGAGCAGCAGCGCGGGCAGCGTTTTCCTGGCGCGGGCGGCCGTTTCGTCAAGGGAGGGAGATTCGTGCAGTGCGGACGTCGTCATCGGTTCGCTGGATTGCATGGGATGGTTGTGGCTCTCTGGCGGCACTGGCTTTCATCGGCTGCGGCAGGCCGCGACGGGCCGCGCCGAGAGGGGCCGCCTGGAGTGCAGGCAGCCGGTTCGTTATCGTACATGCGCAAGGCGACCGCCGGCGCAGCGGTTCGTTTGGCAGCGAACGCGGCGCCGGCGGGGCAGGCGGCCTTCTCGTGGTCAGTCAGGCCGCACGATCCGGTCAGACGATGACCTGGTGGATCAGCTTGATCGGTTCGGCCTGCTCGCCGATCATGATGTTGTCGCGCAGCAGCTTGACGACGTCGTCGACGTCTTCGCGGTCCGAGTAGATCGTCAGGATCGATTCGCCCTCCTCGACATGGTCGCCGACCTTCTTGTCGAGCATCAGGCCGACCGCGTAGTCCAGCTTGTCTTCCTTGGCGGCGCGGCCGCCGCCCAGCAGCATCGAGGCCATGCCGAGCTCGTCGGCCTTCATCATCGTGATGACGCCGGAACGGTCGGCAAGGAACGGAATGCGGTACTTGGCCTGCGGCATCAGCGCGTAGTCGTCGACGACGTTGCCGTCGCCGTGCTGCGCCTCGATCATGCGGCGGAACGTGTCGAGCGCCTCGCCGTTGGCCAGCTGCGCCTCGAGCATCGTGCGGGCCTCGTCGAGCGTGTCGGCCTTCTTGGCCATGACGACCATCTGCGAGCCGATCGTCAGCACGAGGTCGACGAGGTCGGCGGGGCCGTTGTTCTTGAGGACCTCGATGGACTCCTGGATCTCCAGCGCGTTGCCGATGGCGTTGCCCAGCGGCTGGTTCATGTCGGAAATGACGGCCATCGCGTCCATGCCGGCGCCCTTGCCGATTTCCACCAGCGTGCGTGCGAGCTTTTCGGCGTCCTCGTCGCTCTTCATGAACGCGCCGGCGCCGGTCTTGACGTCCATGACGAGCGCGTTGGTGCCGCTGGCGATCTTCTTGCTCATGATCGAGCCGGCGATCAGCGGGATCGAATCGACGGTGTCGGTCACGTCGCGCAGCGCGTAGATCTTCTTGTCGGCCGGCGCGATGTTGCCGGTCGCCCCGGCGATGATGCAGCCCACGTCGCGCAGCTGCTGCTTGAAGTCGGCTTCGGAAATCTCCACCTCGAAGCCGGGGATGGCCTCGAGCTTGTCGAGCGTGCCGCCGGTGTGGCCCAGGCCGCGGCCGGAAATCATCGGCACGACGATGCCCAGCGACGCCACGAGCGGGGCGAGCGGGATCGACACCTTGTCGCCGACGCCGCCGGTCGAATGCTTGTCGACCTTGATGCCGGGAATGTCGCTCAGGTCGAGCTCGTCGCCGGAATGGAGCATGTCCATCGTCAGCCGCTGCGTTTCCGCTGCGTTCATGCCGTTGAACCAGATCGCCATGAGCAGCGCGGACGTCTGGTAGTCGGGGATCGATCCGTCGACGACCCCGTTGATGAAGAAATCGATTTGCTCGTCGGAGAGGGTTCCTCCCGAACGCTTCGTATCGATGATGTCAACCATGCGCATGATGCGGGCCTCCTTGCCTTGCTTTGCGCCAGTACGTTATTTACGGTATTGCGTTATGTAGTGCGGTATTGCGTTGGATGTCCGGGCATCGCTTCCGGGCGCCCGGACCGGCGCCGGCCGTTGTATTGGAGCCGGCGCCAGAATATGTCAGCTGATCTGCGGCAGGAAGCTCGTGCCTTCGCCGTTGCCTTCGACATTGAAGTTGTCGAGGATCGTCGCGCCCATGTCGCTGGCCGTCTTCCTTACGCCCAGGTCGGTGCCCGGATGGGCCATCGATGGCGAGTAGGCGAGGATCGGCACGAACTCGCGGGTGTGGTCGGTGCCCTTGTAGGTAGGGTCGTTGCCGTGGTCGGCCGTGATCATCAGCAGGTCGTCTTCCTTCATGGCATCCAGCACGGTTCCGAGCCGGCGGTCGAAGTCCATCAGCGCGTCGCCGTCGCCCTGCGCGTTGCGGCGGTGGCCGTACATCGCGTCGAAGTCGACGAGGTTGGCGAAGCACAGGCCGGTGAAGTCGATGCCCATCGCCTCGTCGACGTGGTCCATGCCGTCCATGTTGCTCTTGTTGCGCCAGCCGCGGTCGATGCCGTGGCCCGAGAAGATGTCGTTGGTCTTGCCGACGGCGAGCACGTCGTAGCCCGCTTCATGCAGGTAGTCGAGCACCGTCTTGGCGACCGGCTCGAGGCCGTAGTCGTGCCGGTTCGACGTGCGCGTGAAGTGGTCCTTGTCGGGGCCGACATAGGGTCGCGCGATGACGCGGCCCATGACGATGTCGGGGCCGTTGATCAGCGTGCGGGCGTAGGCGCAGATGCGGTAGAGCTCGTCGAGCGGGATGACGTCCTCGTGGGCCGCGATCTGCAGCACCGAATCGCCCGACGTGTACAGGATCAGGTCGCCGGTGGCCATCTGGTGTTCGCCGTAGTCCCTGATGACCTCGGTGCCCGAGTAGGGCTTGTTGACGATGACCTTGCGGCCCGAGAACTTCTCGAGCGCGTCGACGATCGACTGCGGGAAGCCGTCGGGGAACGTGGCCATGGTGAACCGCACCGGCAGGCACATCATCTCCCAGTGCCCGTCCAGCGAATCGTTGCCCCAGCTGGTGATCGTCATCTTGCCGTAGGCGCCGATCGGATCGGCGATTGGCGGCACGCCGTCGATGGGGTCGTCCGCGCGGATATTGCCCAGCCCGAGCCTTTGCATGTTGGGCAGCTTGAGGGCACCGTTGAAGAACCGGCCGATGTGGCCGAGCGTATCGGCGCCGACGTCATCGAACTTCGCGGCGTCCGGCGCCTCGCCGATGCCGATGGAATCGAGCGCGATGGCGAAGACGCGCTTATAGCGGTAAGTCATGGGAACATTGCCTCTTTCGTCGTTGAAAGGTGGTGGAAAAGCCGGTGGAATTGCAGGGCGCCCCGCAGGGCGCCCGTATGCGATCAGTAGTTGGAGTCCTTGGCCGCGGCCAGCGCCTCCTCGTCCTCCTCGAGGATGGCGACGGCGGCCGAGACGCCCAGGCGCGTGGCGCCTGCCTCGATCATGTCGTAGGCATCCTGCAGCGAGTGGATGCCGCCGGCGGCCTTGACGCCGAAGTCGGGGCCGACCGTCTCGCGCATGAGCCGCACGTCCTCGACCTTGGCGCCGGCCGTGGAGAACCCGGTGGACGTCTTGACGAAGTCGGCGCCGCCTTCCTTGGTCATGCGGATCGCGCGGACCTTCTCGTCCTCGTCGAGCAGCGCCGTTTCGATGATGACTTTGAGCAGCTTGCCCTTGGCGTGCGTGGCGTCGGCGACGGCCTTGATGTCCTCGAGCACCACGTCGTCGTGGCCGCCCTTGAGCTCGCCGATGTTGATGACCATGTCGATCTCGTCGGCGCCGTTGTCGATGGCGTCGTTGGTCTCGAACACCTTCGTCGCCGTCGTGTTGGCGCCGAGGGGGAAGCCGATGACGGTGCACGTCTTGACGTCGGTGCCTTCGAGCGCCTGGTGCACGCGCGGCACCCAGTAGGGGTTGACGCAGATCGAGGCGGTGCCGTACTTCTTGGCCTCCTCGATGATCTGGTCGATCTGCTCTTCGGTCGCGTCGGCCTTGAGCAGCGTGGCATCCATGTACTTGGCGAGCTGCGCCTGCGTGAGTTCCATGGTGTTCCTTTCTGATGGATGAATGAAAGATTTGGTAAAACGTTTTAGCAGTTGCACTTGCATAGCCGCGACGACGTCATTGTCCATTGTATGCAGCCGGGAAGCGGAGCGGCGGCGCCGCGCTGTAGGCGATAAACGCCTGGCGGCAGCGGCCATGGCAAGAGGGAGGGGGAGAAGGGACCGGGCTGGCCGTGGCTGGGATGGCGGCCCGGTCCCTGGCTTTAGTAAGGCATCACCATTCGAACAGGCCCACCATGGCGGCGGAGCACAGCGACACGAGGATGCCGGAGAGGAAGATGCGGCCGATCTGCTTGGAGATCACGTCGTTCTTCTCCTTGTTGACCATGGACTTGAAGCAGGCCACGACCATGCCCAGCGTCGAGATGTTCGCGAAGGAGGTCGTGAACACGCACAGGCAGGCCTTGTAGTGCTGCGGGAAGCTGTTGATCGTCTTGGTGACCTCGCCCATCACGACGAACTCGTTGGTCACGAGCTTGAGGCCCATGTACTGGGCGAACTGCCATGCCTGGTCGACCGGCAGGCCCATGAGCCAGGCGGGGATGAACATGAACACGGCGAGGATGGACTCGAGCGACAGCTGGTTCCAGATCAGGCCGAGGATCTCGTCGATCAGGCCCGCGAGGGCGACGAACGCGATGACGTTGGCGGTGATGATCAGGATCAGACGGCCGCCGGTGAGGATCGAATCGCCGAGGAACGTGAAGAAGGGCTCCTTCTTCGGCTTCGCCGGGTTGTGGGTGGTGATCTTCTTGTACCAGGGCAGCGCCTTGTAGGCCTTGACCTCCTCGGACTCTTCCTGGCGCGCGGCCGGGGTGGAGGTGTCGGGCACCGTCTCGTCGCCTGCGGCCTGCAGCGAGTAGATCTTGTCTTCCTCGGGGGTGACCTTGACCGGGTAGAGCATGTGCGACACCAGCAGCGCGTTGATGCAGTTGAGCGGGATGGCGGTGATGACGAACTCGCCCGGGATCATCTGGATATAGGAGCCGACGATGGCGGCGGTGATGCAGCTCATCGACATCATGGCCAGCGTGACGTCTCGGTCGGCCTTCATCTTCTCCAGCTGGGTCTTGGAGACGGCGAGGGCTTCGGTGTTGCCGAGGAACATCATCTCGACGGCGAAGAAGGTCTCGAACTTCGGACGGCGGGTGATGAAGCCGAGGATCTTGCCGATCCACTTGATGAGCCACGGCAGGAAGCCGATATAGGTGAGGATGTCGAACAGCGGGACGATCATCAGGATCGGCAGCAGCGCGCTGGCGATGAAGTTCACCGGGGCCGGGTTGGTGCCGTCGGCGCCGACCCAGTTGGCGAAGGCGAAGTTAATGCCCTGATACGACACGTTGACGATCCAGGCGAAGCCGTCGGCGGCCGCCTTCACGGCTGCGCGGCCCCATTCGAAGCTGGTGAGCAGCCAGGCGATGACCAGATTGAGCAGCACCATGCAGCCCACCGATTTCCAGTCGATGTTCTTGCGGTCATGGGAGAACGCCCACCCAAGGCCTATGAACACCAGGAGTCCCACGATGTTAACCACGAGATACATGGGGAACCTACTTCCTTGTTTTCCTGTATGCCGCGCACGTTTTTTCCGCAAGGAAATTTGTTCGCGGCGAGCCGAGCGTTTGCGTTGGCAAACCGTTTTACCAAAATGACCGCAATCAACGCTTGCACACACCCACGGCAATGGGCAGAGACGTTGGTTTTCGGAAGCTGGCTGTGACGGCGCCATTGCGGCGCAGGGCTTTCCTTTCTCTTTGAGGAGGCTCCGGTCCCCGCCATCGGCGGCGGGAGCCTGCGCTTCCTTCTCACATAGAACAGGGTAGACCTAAAATGAATGTTCGTTTAACGGCGTGTCTTATGTGCGGTTCTGTTCGTTTGAAATCTCGGAAAAACGTTGTGATTGCTGGCATTTCGCTGGCAGCGCAGCAAAGAGCGTGTGCGAAATCTTGTGTTATTTGTACCGACGGGGGTGTGGAGGGTGTCGTGAGGGGCGGATTTATGTAAAGCAGCTTGCATGTTGGAGGCAGGCTCCGGCGAAACCAAAGTATCTTGTGCCGACTACACTAGGGGCACAGGAAAAACGCCCGGAATAACCGCCTGCGTGCCTTGGGAAGTGCTGAAAAGGCTCTAGGAAGGCCCTGGGGGATGCTTCGCGCGACGACGTGCAAAGGAAACGGCAGTGGAAGAAGAAGCTGGCAGCGCAACCCAGATCCTGCGTCCCGAAGACATCATGAATGCGGGCCGCGGCGCGTCCAACGGCCCGCGGCATGGACGCCACAAGAACGACGAGCCGGACGACGACCGCAAGTTCTACAAGTGGATCACCATCGGCTGCGTCGTGTTCCTCGTGCTGTTCGGGCTGGTGTGCGGGGGAGTGGCGCTGTGGCACCGCAACGCCACGCAGCGGCTCGAGGCGGCGAAGACGCGGTGCGAAAGCGCGCTGCAGACGCTGGAAGGCAAGGAGAAGTCGTATGCCGACTACAAGGCCGGCGACGCGACGGCGGCGGCCGACATCTCCGACGCGCAGGTCGTCGACGCGACGACGGTGACGCGGCTGGCCGACGTCATGAAGGTCTCCGAACCGTCGTCCGTAAGCTGCAACGCCGCCAGCATCGACGAGCTCGACCGGCGCATGGACACGATCGGCTCGAACGGCGAGTGGTACGACACCCATGAGGCGAGCCTGCGGCAGGCGGTGCAGGACGTCAACGATTCGAAGCGGGCCAAGGACGTCAACGACGTGCAGACGTCGCTGGCCGGGGAAATCACGACGGCCGAAACGCTGCTTGTTTCCACGAAGGGCGACGTCGCCGACGAATCGACGTGGACGGAACTGTCCGACCTCGTGTCGAAGGCCAACCAGATGAAGAACAGCGACGACGTCGACGCGATGAACGACATGATCGCCAAGCTGCAGTCCGCCTCCACCGCCGTGACCGACTCGCGCGACAAGAAGGACGAGCAGGAAGCGGCGGCCGCGAAGGCGCTGGAGGAAGCTAAGCAGAAGGCGGCCGAAGCGAGCGCTTCCGCGAAGGCCAGCGCATCGGCCAAGGCGAGCGCCTCGGCGTCGGCGAGCCCCTCCAAGAAGCACTGACGAAGCGCGGGCGGCAGGAAATAAGGGAAAAGAAGAGTGGGGCCGCAGGGGCTTGAACCCTGGACCGGCGGATTATGAGTCCGATGCTCTAACCGACTGAGCTACAGCCCCACGCTGGCCAAGAAGCCAACGGCCACAGTGTAGCAACACCGGCGAATTTCGGCCCGTCAGGAAAGCCGGCGCCGCCCTCCGGCGCGCCGTGGCTATGATGGCCCCGGAATGGATTGGCCGCACGGGGCGGCCATGCAGCGAACAGGGGGCAGGCGATGGCGGACAGCGGGCGCGGCGCAAACGGCAAGCAGCTGCTTGAGGAAATGACGATCGAAGCGAACCACGACAAGGCGTTCGAAGAGGCGACAAGCCACATGTCGCCGTTCGAGAAGAAGAACATGCTGCTGTCGTTTGCGCGCGAGGAAACGAAGGCGTCGTCCTCGAAGCTGCTCAATGCGGGCCGAGGCAACCCGAACTGGATCGCGATGCAGCCGCGGCAGGCGTTCTTCCTGCTCGGCCAGTTCGCCATGCAGGAGGCAAGCCGCTCGATGGTCGTGCCCGGGGTCGACATCGCCGGCATGCCGCAGGCCGCTGGCGCGGCCACGCGGTTCGCGCAGTTCCTCGCCGCCCATGAAGGCGAGCCCGGCCAGCGGCTGCTGTCGGACGCCGTCGCCTATGCGCAGCGGCGCGGATGGGACGCCGACGCCGTCGTCGACGAATGGTCTCAGGGCATCGCCGGGTGCGAATACCCGATGCCGGAACGCATCCTGAAGTACACCGAGCAGATCGTCGGCGACTATTTCCGGCAGGAAGTGTGCGGGGGCGCCGTGCCGCAGGGCGGCCTCGACCTGTTCGCCACCGAAGGCGGCACGGCGGCGATGTGCTACGTGTTCTACTGCCTCAAGTGCAACTTCCTGATCCACGAAGGCGACACGATGGCGCTGATGACGCCGATCTTCACGCCGTACATCGAAATCCCACAGCTCAACGACTACGCCCTCGACGTCGTCAACGTCAACGCCTCGACGATGAACGCCGACGGCACGCACGCATGGCAGTACCCGGATGAGGAGCTCGAGAAGCTCGCCGACCCGAAGGTGAAGCTGCTGTGCCTCGTGAACCCGTCGAATCCGCCGAGCTACGCGATGGACGAGGCGAGCCGCAGGAAGCTCATCGACATCGTGCGCACGAAGAACCCGAACCTGATGATCATCACGGACGACGTCTACGGCACGTTCGTGCCCGGCTACCGCTCGCTGTTCGCCGACCTGCCGTACAACACCATCAGCATCTACTCGTTCTCGAAGTACTTCGGCGCCACCGGCTGGCGCCTCGCCGTCGCCGCCGTCGCGCAGCGCAACGTCTTCGACGACCTGATTGCCGCGCTGCCCGACGACAGCAAGCAGGTGCTCGCGTCGCGCTACTCCTCGCTCGGCGACGACGTTCCGGCGATCCGCTTCATCGACCGCATGGTCGCCGATTCGCGGCTCGTCGCGCTCAACGGCACCGCAGGCCTGGGCACGCCGCAGCAGGTCCAGATGTCGCTGTTCGCGCTGTTCAGCCTGCTGGACGGCGAAGGCCTGTACCGCAGGAAGATGCTCGAGCTGGTCGGCGACCGCTTCTCGACGCTGTGGAAGTCGCTGGGCTGGACCGTCGACCCCGACCCGCTGCGCGCCGGGTACTATTCCGTCGTCGACCTGGAGCTGTGGGGGCGCAAGCTGTACGGCGACGCGTTCGTGAAGTGGCTGGAGGCGACCTACGAGCCGTTCGATTTCGTGCTGCGCCTGGCGAAGGACACCGGCATCGTCGTCATGGGCGGCGACGGATTCGACGCGCCGGAATGGAGCATCCGCGTTTCGCTGGCCAACCTCAATATAGAGGACTACGAGACGATCGGGCGCCATATCGTCGCGCTGCTCGGCGAATACGCCGACGTCTGGCAGCGCGAAACGGGCGCCGCCCCGGCGCCGGGGCAGCAGGCCGCGGATGAAGCGCCGGAGCCCGGGACGTCCGCGCCGGCCCCGGCGTCCGGCGAGCCGAGCGGGAAATAAACGCGTCGGCGCGGTGGTTTATACTGGCACGTTGTCCGGTTCACGCCTGCCGACGGGGCATGGCGACCCGGGTTTCCCGAATCATTAGGAGACACGATTATGCAGAAGGATATCCATCCTGATTACCATGCCGTGGAAGTGCTCTGCTCCTGCGGCAACACCTTCATCACCCGCACCACCGCCGAGGGCGACCACATGACCGTCGACGTGTGCTCGAAGTGCCACCCGTTCTACACGGGCAAGCAGAAGATCCTCGATACCGGCGGCCGCGTCGCCCGCTTCGAGAAGCGCTACGGCAAGAAGAGCAAGTGAGCCTGATGTTGGCATCATGATGCTTCGGGCCGGCCCGCAAGGGCCGGCCCTTTTCGTTGCCTGAGCGGGGGCCGGGCAGTGGTCGGGGTAGTATGGAGCGGTTTGCACTATAGGAAGGCCGAGGAGAATCGTGGCGGACGAACAATTTGCTGCAGCGGTGACCGCAGCGGAGGAATATCGCAAGATCGAAGCCCAGATGGCTCAGCCCGAGGTGGCTTCCGATCCCGATACGATGAAGAAGCTGGGGCGGCGCCATGCCGAGCTCGGCGCCATCGTCAGCGTCTACAACGAGTACCGCTCCATCGTCGACGATCTGGAGGCCGCCCGCGAAATGGCATCGCTCGACGACGACTTCGCCGAGGAGGCCAAGCGCCTCGAGGCGCAGCTGCCGCAGGCCGAGGAGAAGCTGCGCACCGCGCTGATCCCGCGCGACCCCGACGACGCGCGAGACGTCATCATGGAGATCAAGGCCGGCACCGGCGGCGAGGAAGCCGCGCTGTTCGCCGGCGACCTGCTGCGCATGTACACGCGCTATGCCGAGAAGCGCGGCTGGACGACGAGCATCCAGAGCGAGAACTCCACCGAGCTCGGCGGCGTCAAGGACGTCCAGCTCGCCATCCGCGCCAAGGGCACCCCGGCGCCGGAGGACGGCGTATGGGCGTCGCTTAAGTACGAAGGCGGCGTGCACCGCGTCCAGCGCATCCCCGTCACCGAATCGCAGGGCCGCATCCAGACGTCGGCGGCCGGCGTCATCGTGTTCCCCGAAGCCGACGAGGACGACGACGAAATCGAAATCGACCCGAAGGACCTGAAGATCGACATCTTCATGAGCTCGGGCCCCGGCGGCCAGTCGGTCAACACGACATACTCGGCCGTGCGCATGACGCACATCCCCACCGGCATCGTCGTGTCGATGCAGGACGAGAAGAGCCAGATCCAGAACCGCGCTTCGGCGCTGCGCGTGCTCAAGAGCCGCCTGCTGGCGATGAAGCACGAGCAGGAAGCGGCCGAAGCCGCCGACATGCGCCATTCGCAGGTGCGCAGCCTCGACCGTTCCGAGCGCATCCGCACCTACAACTTCCCGGAGAACCGCATCGTCGACCACCGCACGAACTACAAGGCCTACAATCTGGACGCCGTGCTCGACGGCGACCTGCAGGCCGTCATCGATTCCGACATCCAGGCCGATGAAGCGCAGCGCCTGGCCGACCAGCAGTAGGATGCCATGATGGGAGACATGCGGGCCCCGACGGTAGCCAAAGCGGTGCGCGAAGCGGCCCGCCAGCTCGACATCGCCGGCGTGGATACGCCGCTCAACGACGCCAAGCTGCTGGCGGCGGCCGCGTTCGGCTGCACGGCCGGCGACATCGACAAGGCCATGCTCCTGGGCTGGAACGCAAGGCGGCTGGAAGCCGAAGCTGCGGGAATGGATGCGGCAGCGCAATCTGGAGCCGTCCCGGAAGAAACCGAAAGCGAAACGCGCGGCGAACAGCGGTTCTCGATGATGGTGCTGCGCCGGCGCCGGCGCGAGCCGCTGCAGTATATCGTCGGCCACGCGCCGTTCCGGTTCCTCGACCTGCTGGTCGGGCCCGGCGTGTTCATTCCGCGCGCCGAAACCGAAACGGTCGTGCAGGCCGCCATCGACTGGATCACCGCGCAGGGCATGTACAGCCCGCGCGTCGTCGACCTGTGCGCCGGCAGCGGCGCCATCGGCCTGGCGATCGCGCAGGAAGTGCCGGGGGCGCAGGTGTGGGGCGTGGAAGTCGACGCCGACGCGGCCGCGTGGACGCGCCGCAACGTCGCCCACGTCGTGCGGCAGTCGCCGGCCGTCGACATGAACTACCACCTTGAGCAGGCCGACGCCACCAGCCCGCTGACGCTTGCGCAGCTCGACGGCACCGCCGACCTCGTCATCTCCAACCCTCCGTATGTGCCGGAAAACATGCCGGTGCAGCAGATGGAGGCGCGCGACTGGGATCCGCGCATGGCGCTGTACGGAGGCTCGGCGGACGGCATGATGATCCCCGAGCGCATCATCCGGCGCGCCGCGGCGCTGCTGCGGCCGGGCGGCGCGTTCGTCATGGAGCATGACGTGACGCAAGGCTCGCGCACCTGCGCGTTCGCGCGCGCCAATGGCTTCGTCGACGTGACCACCGGCATCGACCTGACCGGCCGGCCACGCTACCTGTTTGCAGTGAAAGGGGACGCGTGATGCCCGACGTACGTACCGTAACCGATGAATCGCTGGACCTGGCGAGGCGGCTCCTGGCCGAAGGCGAGCTCATCGTCGTGCCGACCGACACCGTCTACGGCATCGCCTGCGATCCGCGCAACGACGAGGCGATGGAGCGTATCTACGCGGCCAAGGGACGCCCGAAATACAAGGCGCTGCAGGTGCTCGTGTCGTCCGCCGACGACCTGGACGGCCTGGGGCTCGACCTGCCGGCGCCGCTCAACCGCCTGGCTGCCGCGTTCCTTCCGGGCGCCTTCTCGCCGATCTGCATCGCGCGCGACGACTGCACGCTCGGCACCGTGCGCCCCGATGGCGCGGGGCACATGACGCAGGGCATCCGCGTGCCCAATTCGGCGGTATCGCGGCAGATTCTCAAGGCCGTGGGCCCGCTGGCATGCTCGAGCGCGAACCGTTCCGGCGAACAGAGCGCGCAGAGCGCGCAGGAAGCCGTCGAGGCGTTCGGCGACGACGTGGCGCTCTACCTTGACGCCGGCTCGACGCCGGGGCATATCGCCAGCACCGTCGTGGCGGCCGATCCGCTGGAACGCGACGGCATCGCGATCCTGCGCGAGGGCATGATCCCCGAATCCGCCATCCGCCGCGCCATCCACCTGAACGGGGGCGGCCTCGGCGCATGAGAGTCTACCTGTTCATCGCGGCGGTAGCCGCCTGCGCAACGTACCTGCTGACGCCGCTGATCAGGCACCTGGCCATCCGCATGGGCGCCGTCGGCGAAGTCCGCGCGCGCGACGTGCATACGGTGCCCACCCCGCGCATGGGCGGCCTGGCGATGCTGCTGGGCTTTACCGTGGCGATGTTCGTGGCCTCGCGGCTGCCGTTCCTGCAATCGGTGTTCCGGGCCAACCACCAGCCATGGGTCATCCTCATCGGCGCAATCCTGATCTGCCTGCTCGGCATCGCCGACGACTGCTGGGACCTGGACTGGATGCTCAAGCTCGCCGGGCAGATCCTCATTTCGGTATTCGTCGCCTGGGGCGGCCTGCAGATCATTTCGCTGCCGCTGGGCTCGCTGGTCACCTTCTCGCCGACGCTGTCCATCGCCATCACGGCGCTGCTGATCGTCGTGTCGATCAACGCCGTTAACTTCGTCGACGGGCTCGACGGGCTGGCCGCCGGCATCGTGGCGATCGGCGGCATCGCCTTCGGCATCTACTCGTACATCCTGGCGCGCACGTCGCCGTCGTATGCCTCGCTGGCCACGCTGATCGACGTCATGCTCGTCGGCATCTGCATCGGGTTCCTGCTGCACAACTGGCACCCGGCGAAGCTGTTCATGGGCGACTCGGGCTCCATGCTGCTGGGCTATCTCATCACCTGCGCCTCGATCGTCATGACCGGGCGGCTCGACCCGGCCTCCGTGCACGCGTCGATCTACCTGCCGGCCTTCATGCCGGTGCTGCTGCCGATCCTCGTGCTGTTCCTGCCGGTGCTCGACATGGTGCTGGCCATCGAACGGCGCCTGCGCAAGGGCCAGTCGCCGATGCACCCCGACCGCATGCACCTGCACCACCGCATGCTGCGCATCGGCCACACGGTGCCCGTCGCCGTGCTGATCCTGTGGGGATGGGCCGCGCTGTTCTCCTTCGGCTCCATCATGCTGCTGTTCTTCGAGCCGCTGGAAGTGCTCATCGGCTTCATCATCGCCGCCACGCTGCTGACGCTGGCGACGATGTCGCCGTGGCTGCAAAAGCGGCTGCGCGACGGTTCCGACGGTGCCGTGCTCGACGAAACGGCGCGCCATGCCGGCGACCACGAACGCCGGTAGCCGCCCAGCCTGCAGCCGTCATCGCGGAAAAAACGGAGAGCGACGGTTTGCGGCACATGCGCCCCTGTGCGTCTAGTTCACTCCATATAGTGGTTGCATGGCTACAACCGATATGAATGCAGATTCTACGTTCACCCCGCTCCCTCCGATTTTCGCCCAGCTCGGCCTCGCCTATGACGACGTGCTGCTGCTGCCGAACGCAACCGACGTCATCCCCTCCGAAGTGGATACGACGACGCATCTGACCCGCAATATCACGATGAAGGTGCCGGCGATCTCCGCCGCCATGGACACCGTCACCGAAGCCGAAATGGCCATCGCCATGGCCCGCAACGGCGGCATCGGCGTGCTGCACCGCAACCTTTCCATCGACGACCAGGCCGCCCAGGTCGACGTCGTCAAGCGCAGCGAATCCGGCATGATCACCGATCCGGTCACCGTCAACCCGGACGTCACCCTCGCCGACCTCGACAAGCTGTGCGGCAAGTTCCACATCTCCGGCCTGCCGGTCGTCGACGCCGACGGCAAGCTCGTGGGCATCATCACCAACCGCGACATGCGCTTCATCGCCTCCGAAGACTACGACCACCTGCGCGTGCGCGACGTCATGACGAAGGACAACCTCGTCACCGGCCCGTCCGACATCTCCAAGGAGGCGGCGCACCGCATCCTCGCCGAGCAGAAGATCGAGAAGCTCCCGCTCGTCGACGAGCACGGCCGCCTGACCGGCCTGATCACCGTCAAGGACTTCGTGAAGACCGAGCAGTACCCGGACGCCACCAAGGACGAGCAGGGGCGCCTGCGCGTCGCCGCAGGCGTCGGCTTCCTCGGCGATGCGTGGCAGCGCGCCTCCGCGCTGATGGAGGCGGGCGTCGACGCGCTCGTCGTCGACACCGCCAACGGCGAGGCCCAGCTCGCGCTCGACATGATCCGCCGCATCAAGAACGACCCGGCCTTCAAGAACGTCGACATCATCGGCGGCAACATCGCCACGCGCCAGGGCGCGCAGGCCATGATCGACGCCGGCGCGGACGCCGTCAAGGTCGGCGTGGGCCCCGGCTCGATCTGCACCACGCGCGTCGTCGCCGGCGTCGGCGTCCCGCAGCTGACGGCCGTGTACGAAGCCGCCCAGGCGTGCAACGCCGCCGGCGTGCCGTGCATCGCCGATGGCGGCATCCACTATTCCGGCGACATCGCCAAGGCCCTGGTGGCCGGCGCCTCCTCCGTCATGCTCGGCGGCACGCTCGCCGGCTGCGAGGAAGCCCCGGGCGAGAAGGTGCTGCTGCACGGCAAGCAGTACAAGCTGTACCGCGGCATGGGCTCGATGGGCGCCATGGCGCCGCGCGGCAAGAAGAGCTACTCGAAGGACCGCTACTTCCAGGCCGACGTCACCTCCAACGACAAGGTCGTGCCGGAAGGCGTCGAAGGCGAAGTGCCGTACCGCGGCCCGCTCAACGCCGTCCTCTACCAGATGATCGGCGGCCTGCACCAGTCGATGTTCTACATCGGCGCGCACAACATTCCGGAAATGCGCGAAAAGGGCCGCTTCATCCGCATCACCGATGCCGGCCTGCGCGAATCGCATCCGCACGACATCGTGATGACGGCCGAAGCGCCGAACTACTCGACGCGCTGAGCCATCGCCGGGGCTGCCCGTAGCCGCCTATGAACGCGCTGCGGCAGCCCGGGCGTGCGTGCCAACGGGCCGCGGTCTTTGCCTGCAAAGCCGCGGCCCGTTGGCGTATGCGCGCGCATGCGGACTCCGAAAGCGGCGGCGCGCAGCAGACAGCGCCGAGGTATACAGTGGTGGGGGACTGTATGGAACGAGCGCAGGAAGGAAACGCGATGGTAGACGCGCATGACGGCGAGACCTATCGGGCAGAGGATTCGCGGCTGATCTGGATCGATTGCGAGATGACGGGGCTGGATATCTTCAAGGACGAGCTGTGCGAGGTGTCGGTGGTGCCGACCGACTTCAACCTCAACGTGCTCGACGACGGCATCGACTTCGTCATCAAGCCCAGCGACGCGGCCGTCGCCAACATGAACGATTTCGTCCGCGCGATGCATACGCGCTCGGGGCTGATCGACGAGTGGGAGAACGGCCTCGACGTCAAGGACGCCGAACAGCGCGTCATCGACTATGCCGCCCGCTTCACGCCCGAAGGGGTCAAGCCCCTGCTCGCCGGCAACTCGGTGGGCTCCGACAAGAAGTTCCTCGACCGCTACATGCCGGGGCTGATGGAACGGCTGCACTACCGCGTCATCGACGTGAGCACGCTCAAGGAGCTTGCGCGCCGCTGGTACCCGGCCGTCTACGAGAACCGTCCGGCCAAGGCCGGCGGCCACCGCGCGCTCGCCGACATCATCGAAAGCCTCGACGAGCTGCGCTACTACCGCGACGCCATCATGGTGCCCGCGCCGGGGCCGAGCGCCGAACAGGCCGCTGAAATCTCGCGTCAGGTGAGCGAGACGAGCCTCAACGGCATCGAGGAATAGCGATGGTGACGGATAGCGCCGGCAACGCCGGAAACAAGGACTGGAGCGCCATCGAAGGCCCGCAGGACATCCGCCTCGTCGTGGCCGACATGGACGGCACGCTGCTCGACGGGCACAGCGAGATCCCGGCCTCATTCTGGCCGATGCTGGAGAAGCTGGAAGCGCGTGGCATTCCGTTCGTGCCAGCCAGCGGGCGCCAGTTCGCCACGCTGGAGCGCATGTTCGGCGACCGCAGCGAGCACATGAGCTTCATCGCCGAAAACGGCAACGTCGTCAGCTATGCCGGCGACATCGTGTCGGTGCGCGGCATCGACCGAGACGTCGTGCGCCGCGTCATCGACGCCGTCGACGAAGCCGTGGCGTCCGGCAAGCACGACATCGGGCTGATCGTCTGCGGGCTGGCCAGCGCGTACGCGTCGCGCACCGACGAGCCGTTCGTCAAGGAAGCCAGCAAATACTATGCCCGCCTTGCCGAAGTGGACGACCTGCACGCCGTGCTCGACGACGAAGGGGAGACGATCCTCAAGCTCGCCGTCTTCGACTTCGATGCGGCCGAGCCGATGGCCGAGGAGCTGTTCTCGGACCTGAAGGACGACTATGCGGTCGTTGTCTCCGGCGCCCACTGGGTCGACATCATGGACAAGTCCAGCGACAAGAAGCTGGGCGTCGAGGCGCTGCAGAAAACGCTGCACGTCACGCCGGCGCAGACCGCCGTGTTCGGCGACTACCTGAACGATGCGGGCATGCTCGAAGCGGCCGACTGGTCGTTCGCCATGGCCAACGGCCACGACGACGTCAAGGCGGTGGCCAACTACATCGCCCCGGCCAATACCGAAGGCGGCGTCATGACGGTGGTGGACCGCCTCATCGGCTGAACGCGCCGCCACGGCGCCCGACCCTCCGGCAACCCCCAAGCGAAAGGCCCAGCATGAAGCAAAGCGAAGCGCTCGCCATTCTGGACATGGGCGCCAACGTGTTCCTGACCGGCGCTCCCGGCGCCGGCAAGACGTACGTGCTCAACGAATTCGTCGCCGACGCGCGCCGCGCGGGCAAGTCGGTGGCCGTCACCGCGTCGACCGGCATCGCCGCCACGCACATCAACGGCCAGACCATCCACTCGTGGAGCGGGGCCGGCGTTTCCAAGGCGCTGACCGACACGCTGCTCAAGCAGATCCGCACGAAGCGCGGGCGCAAGATCCGCGATACCGACGTGCTGGTCATCGACGAAATCTCGATGATGCATGCATGGCTGTTCGACATGGTCGATGAAATCTGCCGCGCCGTGCGCCGTGACCCGAGGCCTTTCGGCGGCCTGCAGGTCGTGCTGTCCGGCGACTTCTTCCAGCTGCCCCCGGTGACGCGCGGCGCCCGGTCGCGCGGCGACTTCGCGCCGTCGCCCGAACTGGCGGCGATGCAGGAACGCTATCAGGCGGCCGGGCGCGACATGGAGGGCTTCGTCACCGAATCGTTTGCGTGGCGCGACCTCCATCCGGTCATCTGCTACCTGACCGAACAGCACCGCCAGGACGACGGCCAGCTGCTCGAAGTGCTCACCGACATCCGCGAAGCCGCCGTGAGCCAGGACGACCGCGACCTGCTGCTCACGCGGCTGGGGGCGCAGCCGCCCGAAGGCAGGCAGGCTGTCAACCTGTTTCCGGTCAACCGGCAGGCCGACGCGCTCAATGACCTGCGGCTGGCCGAAATCGACGCGGAAGAGCACGTCTTCGAAGCCTCGAGCGCCGGTCCCGCCGACCTCGTCAAGCGGCTCAAGAAGAACATGCTCGCCCCGGAAACGCTGGTGCTCAAGGAAGGCGCGGTCGTCATGGCCGTGCGCAACGACCAGGAAGGCCAGTACGTCAACGGTTCGCTCGGCACCGTCATCGGCTTCAAGCGCGAAGCGCAGGGCGGCTGGCCGGTCGTCGAGTTCGAAAACGGGCATGTGGCGACGATGCGCCAGGCCGATTGGGAAATGACCGACGGCGAAACGGTGCTGGCATCGGTGTCGCAGGTGCCGCTGCGCTGCGCGTGGGCCATCACGATCCATAAATCGCAGGGCATGACGCTGGACGCCGCCGTGATGGACCTGAAGCGCACGTTCGCCCCCGGCATGGGCTACGTGGCGCTTTCCAGGGTCGAACGGCTCGACGGGCTCTACCTCAACGGCGTTTCCGAACGCATGTTCCTCGTCTCGCCGCAGGCCATCGAGCTCGACGCGCAGCTCAAGGCTGCTTCGCAGTCGGCGAGCGAGGAACTAGCCGCCCACGGTGCGGAAACGTTCGACCCGAGACCGCCGATGACGCAAGAGGAGGAATTCGGCCAGGACTGCCTGTTCTAGCCATGTGCATGGCAGGCAAGAGCACGGGGATGGCGAATCCGCTGCATGCCGAAACGGCGAAACCTCCTATGATGGTGGTATCGCTATGAAGGATTCACGGGAAACCGGAAGGGGTTGAGGACGATGAAAAACTGGTGGAATACGGTGGTATCGGCAATCGGCATGCTGATCCTGTTCGCGTCGTTTGTCATTTACGAGGCAGGCGGCAACCGCGCATGGGGCACGATCAAGCTTACCGACATCATGATCATCCTCGGCGGCCTGATGTTCATCCTGCCGTTCTTCTTCTCGTCGGTCGTTCGCAAATCCGCGGACAACGCCCCGAATCGCTTCGTATGGTTCTGGCTGCCGCTCATCGGCATCGTGCTCGTCGTCGTCGGCATCCTGCTGCCCAATTCCGTGGCCTCCATCGGCTCGGTGTCGCTGCCCGACTGGATGTACCTGTTCGGCTGCCTGTTCATGCTGCTGATCTTCTGCTACCCGCCGAACGAGGTCAAGCAGGAAATGCTCGAAGACGACGTCGAGCGCATGACCGGCACGCAGGACGCCAGCTCCGCATCCAGGCACTAGGCGCTATCCGGGCGCCGCATGCACTGGGCTTGCCTGCGCCGCGCGTTGTCGGGCAAATTGAATAGCTTTATGGGTATGACCAAAGCTCTTCGCATGTCTACCCTGTTCCTGCGCACGCTGCGCGAGGATCCCGCCGACGCCGACGTCGATTCGGCCAAGCTGCTCCAGCGGGCCGGCTATATCCGCAAGGCCGCTCCCGGCATCTGGACCTGGCTGCCGCTGGGCCTCGCCGTCCTCAATAAAATCGAGGGCGTCATCCGCGAGGAAATGAACGGCATCGGCGCCCAGGAAGTGCATTTCCCGGCGCTGCTGCCGCGCGAGCCGTATGAAGCCACCCATCGCTGGGAGGAATACGGCGACAACATCTTCCGCCTGAAGGACCGCCATGAGGCCGACTACCTGCTGGCTCCGACGCACGAGGAAATGTTCACGCTGCTCGTCAAGGACCTCTACAAGTCCTACAAGGACCTGCCGGTCACGCTCTACCAGATCCAGACGAAGTACCGCGACGAGTTCCGCCCGCGCGCCGGCCTGATCCGCGGCCGCGAGTTCATCATGAAGGACGCCTACTCGTTCACCGTCGACGAGGAGGGGCTCAAGCGCTGCTATATGGAGGAGCGCGGCGCCTACGAGCGCATCTTCAACCGCCTTGACCTGAAGTACGTGCCCGTCTTCGCCATGTCCGGCCCGATGGGCGGCTCGGCGTCCGAGGAGTTCCTTGCCCCGATGCCGATTGGCGAGGACACGTTCGCGCTCGCGCCGTCCGGCAAGGCGTGGAACGTCGAGGCGCTCAAGACCCCCGAACCGCCGGCCATCGACTGCTCCGGCGCCGCGCCGGCCGAGAAGAAGGCTACGCCCGACGCGGGCAGCGTCGAGGACATGGTCGCGTTCGCCAACGCCACCTACCCGCGTGAAGACGGCCGCGCCTGGCAGGCGTCCGACATCCTCAAGAACGTCGTCATCGCCGTCAAGCACGCCGAGGACGACACCCATGACGAACCGTGGCGCGAGCTCATCGTCGTCGGCGTCCCCGGCGACCGCGAAGTCGACCTGAAGCGCCTCGAGGCCCAGTTCGCCCCGGCGGAATTCGACGAGGTCACCGAGGAGGAGTTCAAGGCGCACCCCGAACTCGTGCGCGGCTACATCGGCCCCATGGCCCTTGGCCCCCAGGCCCGTCCCGAAGGCGTCGAAGCCGGCGCCGAGGGCGACACGGCCCTGCGCTACTTCGTCGATGCACACGTTGCACGCGGCTCGGCCTGGTTCACCGGCGCCGATGAGCAGGACACCGACTACTACGGCCTCGTGTACGGCCGCGACTTCGAAGCCGATGGCACCGTCGAGGCCGTCGTCGTGCGCGACGGCGACATGAGCCCGGACGGCTCCGGCCCGCTTTCGTTCGAACGCGGCGTGGAAATCGGCCAGATCTTCCAGCTGGGCCTGAAGTACTCGAAGGCACTCGACCTGAAGGTGCTCGACCAGAACGGCAAGACGGTGCCGGTATGGATGGGCTGCTACGGCATCGGCGTTTCCCGCGTGCTCGCCTGCATCGCCGAAACGCACCACGACGACGCCGGCCTGGCATGGCCGGCGAACATCGCGCCCGCGGCCGTCCACGTCGTCGCCACCGGCAAGGACGAAGCGGCGTTCGAAGCCGCCGAAAAGCTCGTCGCCGAACTGGAGGCGCGCGGCCTCGAAGTCATCTACGACGACCGCAAGAAGGTGTCGCCGGGCGTCAAGTTCAAGGACGCCGAGCTGATCGGCGTGCCGCTGATCGCCGTCGCCGGCCGCGACACCGTCAACGACGGCACGATCGAGATCCGCAACCGCGACGGCTCCGCCAAGGAAGCCGTCCCCGCCGAAGCGGCGGCGCAGGTGCTGGCCGACCGCTTCCGCGAGCTACAGTAGAATTCGCCGGCCGGCTCTTCGCCGCTGCTAGAACGGGTCGGCCGCAAACTCGCCATCGCCCTGCAAACCCTGGTTTGCAGGGCTTTGCTGTTGCCCGGCGCCGGACGCAGGATCCGGCTCCGGGGCGACGAACTGCGGTGCAGGCGCGGCAAACTGCGGTGCAGCCGCGGCAAACTGCGGCTCCGGGGCGATGAACTGCGGTCCTGCCTCCGGCGGTACCTCGGGTGCCTGGTCTGCCGGCCGCGGATCGCGCGGCATCTTGCGGTAGGTGCAGATGCCGTAGTTGAGGTCCAGCCCGATGACCGACGCCTCGATGGCCACGCGCGAGCGCAGCTCGCCTGCATTGGTCGTCCACTCCTCGGTGACCAGGCGCCCCGATATGAGGACCGGATCGCCCTTGTGCAGCGAATTGAAGGCGTTGAGCGCAAGCGTGCGGAACGCCTTGATGGTGATCCACGTCGTCGGCAGCTTGCGCCACTCGTGGTTCGCGTCCATGTACCCCGGCGTGCAGCCGAGGCGGAACTGCACGCCGTTGCGCGGTTCCTCGCCGAATTGCGCCGGCTCCGAGCCGATCCTGCCGGTAATCGTGATGATGCCTTGCTGCGATGCCATGATGCCGCCCTTCTCTAGCCGTACCTGTTGCCATGTTGGGTGCCGCGGCTGCCGCGGCGCCATTCCACTATCGCGGCAACGCGAAGGCCCCGGCAATGATGCCGGGGCCTTGTGGATGGAAAGGCGTGTCGTCCACATTGCGCCCGCCGTGACGGTGCACGCGGCAACGACGGTGCATGCACAAGCAGCGGTGCATGCCAGCGGGTACGCGGCGCAATGCGGGGGTGCGCTACCAGATGTGCACGCGTTCGCCCTCCGCCAGCCACATGCCGTTTTCCGGCTTGACGTCGAACGCATGGTAGAACAGGTCGACGTTGCGCGCGATGCCGTTGGTGCGGTGCTCGGCCGGCGAATGCGGGTCGATCTGCAGGTACTGTTCGGCCAGCTCGTCGCGGTTCTTCGAACGCCAGATCGACGCGTAGTTGAGGAAGAAGCGCTGCAGTCCGCTGAAGCCGTCGATGACCGGCGCCGTGTCCAGCGACGCTTCCACCGCCTGCGGGCTGCCGTCGATCGGGCGTCCCGCGGCTTCGTCGAGCGCGAACGCGTAGGCCTTGAGCGCGATGTTGACGCCCGACAGGTCCCCGATGTTCTCGCCGATGGTCAGCGCGCCGTTGACGTGCGGGGCGCTTTCCGGCTTGTCGGCGTACTTTTCGGCCAGCTGCGCCGGCACGAAGCCGTTGTACTGGTCGATGAGCGCCTTCGTCAGCTCCTGGAAGCGTTCCTTGTCTTGAGGCGTCCACCAGTCGTTGAGCTTGCCGTCGCCGTCGAACTGGGAGCCCTGGTCGTCGAAGCCGTGGCCGATTTCATGGCCGATTACCGCGCCGATGCCGCCGTAGTTCGCCGCGTCCTCCGCCTTCGGGTTGAAGAACGGCGGCTGCAGGATGGCCGCCGGGAACACGATGATGTTCAGGCTCGGCTCGTAGTAGGCGTTGACGGTCTGCGGGTTCATCAGCCACTCGTCCTTGTCGACGGGCTTGCCGCACTTGGACAGCTGGAAGCCGAACTCGTAGAGCGCCGCCGCGTCCATGTTCTGCGCGAAGCCGGCGCCGTCGGCGATGTCGAGGGCCGCATAGTCGCGCCAATGGTCCGGGTAGCCGATCTTCGCCGTGAACTTGCCGAGCTTGGCCAGCGCCTTCTCCTTCGTATCGTCGGACAGCCACGCCGAATTGAGGATCGACACATGGTAGGCCTCGATGAGGTTGTGCACCAGCTGCTCCATGCGGTCCTTCGAGGATTGCGGGAAATGCTCGCGCACGTACGCCTGGCCGACGTCCTCGCCGCACACGCTGTTGACGAGGGAAACGCCGCGCTTCCAGCGTGCGCGCTGTTCCTTGGCGCCCGACAGCACCTTGCCGTAGAAGTCGAAGTTCGCCTTGTCGAACTCTTCCGGCAGGGCAGTGGCGGCATGGATGATGACGTGCACGCGCGCCCACAGCTTCAGGTCGTCCAGCCCGGCTTCCTGCCAGTAGGCGTCCAGCCCCGACACGAACGACGGCTCGTGCACGATCGTATGGTCCAGCGCGCCGCGCAGGTCGACCGGCTGGCTGGCCGCGGCCGGGCTGGCGTCGTACGCCTGCTGGGCGGCCTCGGCCCATGCCGCGATGTCGAAATGGGAGAGCGACGAGGCGAGCTCGTCGAACGTCGTCGGGTTGTAGGTCTTCTGCGGGTCGCGCACCGTCACGTTGTCCCAGTGGTGGGAGGCGATGGCCGTCTCGACGGCCAGGAAGCGCTCGGCGGCCGCCTGCGCGTCGTCCTTCGAGGCGGCATAGCCGGCGTTCGCCAGCTGCGTGGCCACCATCTGCACGTACGCCTCGCGGATCGGCGCGTAGTGGTCCTCGCGGTAGTAGGCTTCGTCGGGCAGCCCCAGCCCCGACTGCTCGATGTGCAGCACGTTGACGTCGGGATCCTTCGGGTCGCCGTAGATCGCGAAGTCCAGCAGGTCCGGGCCGCCGGCCGGGTTGAGCGAGCCGAGGACGCGCGTCAGCTCCGCCTTCGAGCCGGCCGCGTCGATGGCGTCCAGTGACGGCTTGATCGGCGCGATGCCTGCGGCGTTGATGGCGTCGACGTCGAGGAAGGAACGGTAGAGGGCCTTCGATTTGGCGGCGTCCTCGCCGTCCGATTCGAGGATGTCGCGGATCTGGTTTTCGGCGTCTTCCGCGAGCCGGTCGAACGCGCCGTAGCGCGAGCGGTCGTCGGGAAGGCGGTAGGTATCGATCCACGGTCCGTTGACGTAGCGGAACAGGTCATCTGCAGGGGAGGTGACCGACGAGAACGACGTCGGGTCGATGCCGGAAGTAAACGTTTCACTCATGCCTTACCACTATAGCCCGTGCGGTTGGCGCCCGGCGGCGCGTTCGGCCGGGCGCAATCTTCCTGAAAGAATCTTGGGAATAATACGCCGGTCGGTGAAACGCCGCGTTCCGCTCCGCCCCTTCGACAAGACTGGGAGGTGAGTCCCGGCGGAAGAGTGGAACCGCCGCGGCAGGCTACGTTGGTTGGGGCGGCGTAACGGCGGCCCGTAGAGAAGGAGACTATATGTCTGACAGCAACGGCTACAGCAATCCCGAAGGGCAGCAAAGCCCCTTCAAGCTCGTGGAGGACATCCTCCCGACCCGCGCGAAGAACGGCATCCGCGCGGCATACGGCATCATCGGCATCGCCGCCATCATCCTGGGCATCGCGCTGCTGGTGTGGCCGGGCCGCACGCTCGTCGTCGCCACCGTCATCATCGGCATCTACTTCCTGATTTCCGGCGTCGTGCGCATCGTCAGCTCGATCGTCGAGCTGGGGCTGCCGGGCGGATGGCGCGTGCTCGGCGTCATCGTCGGCATCCTGCTGATCATCGCCGGCATCGTGTGCCTCAAGTACGTCACGATGTCCGCGGCGACGCTGACCATCATGTTCACGATCATCGTCGGCATCGGCTGGATCATGGAAGGCATCATGTCGCTGACCGAGGTCAGCGGCTCCGGCTCCGGCTGGGGCATCGCCTACGGCATCATCTCGATCATCGCCGGCTTCGTGCTGCTGTGCATGCCGCTGGCGTCCACCGTGTGGCTGATCCTGTTCGGCGCGATCGCGCTCGTCGTCATGGGCGTCTTCGCCGTCATCCGCGCCTTCACGTTCGGCCGCGGCAGCAAGCAGGCTGCGTAGGCGCAGCGTACGCAAGCGTACGAAAAGGGGCGGCCGCCGGCAATCTTGTTCAAGATTCGCCGGGGGCCGCCCCTTTCCGTGTCGCCGGCCAAGCCGTGTCCGGTTTTTGTTTGGCTCCCGGACTAACGTTGGCCCTATCGTTCGCCCAGGTGGAAAGACACGACATGATTGAAATCAAGACCGCGAAGGAAATCGAGGAGATGAAGCCGGCCGGCAGGTTCGTCGGCGGCATTCTCAAGGAACTCCAGGAAACGACGAAGGTGGGCACCAACCTGCTGGAAATCGACGAGTTCGTGCACAGGAAGATCGTCGACCGCAAGGGCGCCGAATCGTGCTATGTCGACTACGCGCCGGACTTCGGCACCGGCCCGTTCGCCCACTACATCTGCACGTCCGTCAACGACGCGGTGCTGCACGGCGTTCCCTATGACTACGCCCTCAAGGAAGGCGACCTCGTCAGCCTCGACCTGGCGATCAACGTCGACGGCTGGGTCGCCGACTCGGCCATCAGCTTCGTCGTCGGCGCCCATCCGGACCCCGAGGACCTGCGCATCATCAAGAGCACCGAGGAGGCGCTGGCGGCCGGCATCGACGCGGCGCGCTCCGGCAACCGGCTCGGCGACGTCTCCCATGCCATCGGCGAAGTCGCCGCGAGCTACGGCTACCCCGTCAACCTCGAGTTCGGCGGCCACGGCGTGGGCCACATCATGCACGGCGATCCGCACGTCCCCAACGACGGGCGCGCCCACCGCGGCTTCAAGCTGCGCGAAGGGCTCGTCATCGCCATCGAGCCGTGGTTCATGAAGACGACCGACGAAATCTACCAGGATCCGAAGGACGGCTGGACGCTGCGCAGCGAGGACGGCTCGCGCGGCGCCCACAGCGAGCATACGATCGCGATCACCGACAACGGCCCGATCATCCTGACGGACCGCTCGAACCTGTAGCCAGCGGTTCCCTCCGGTTTTCCCACGGCCTTTCTCCATCGAGGAAAGGCCGTTTTTCGCGGTTTTGAGACGGACAGCGCCCCCGGAAACGTTCCTGCGCTATATTGAACGGACTTTGCGATGCGACAAGGGCCCTGAGCGAGGGGCGCCGAAAGGGGTGGAAGCGTATGGATAATGCGCAGCTTCATGTTGATTCCGACGAATTCAAGATGCCGGTGGTCAAGGCGACCGAAGGGCCGGACGGCATCCTGATTTCGGGGCTGCGCAACGACCGGTGGGTCACCGTCGACCCTGGCTTCCTGACGACGGCGCAGTGCGAATCGAAGATCACCTACATCGACGGGCAGAACTCCATCCTGCGCTACCGCGGCTATCCGATCGAGCAGCTGTGCGACCAGTCCGACTTCCTCGAGGTGGCGTGGCTGCTGCGCCACGGCGAGCTGCCGAGCAAGGACGAATACGAACGGTTCGTCGGCCAGATCAACCACCGCACGATGGTGGGGGAGGACTTCCGCAACTTCATGGGCTCCTTCCCGCATGAGGCGCACCCGATGAGCGTGATGGCGTCGGCCATCAACGCGCTGGCGACGTTCTACCCCGAAACCACCGACATCAACGACCCCGAGCAGCTCGACGAGGCCGCCACGATCATCATGGCCAAGGCCCGCACGATCGTCAGCTACATCCTGCGGCGCCGGCGCGACGAGCCGATGCTGTACCCCGACTATGCGCGCGGCTACGTGGACGACTTCCTGCGCATGTGCTTCGCGGTGCCCTATGAACGCTACGATTCCGACCCGCAGCACGTCCACGCGCTGGGGCGCCTGCTGATCATCCACGCCGACCACGAGCAGAACTGCTCGACGTCGGTCGTGCGCATTGCCGGAAGCGCCCACGCCAACCTCTATTCGGCCATCGCCGCCGGCATCAACGCGCTGTCCGGGCCGCTGCATGGCGGCGCCAACGAAGCGGCGCTGCGCCAGCTGCACGACATCCAGGAATCCGGCATGAGCGTGCGCGAGTACGTCGAGACGGCGAAGAAGGAAGGCCGGCGCATCTCCGGCCTGGGCCACCGCGTCTACAAGTCGTACGATCCGCGCGCCGCCATCGCCAAGCGGTGCCTGCAGCAGGTCATGGCGCACGAGAACGCGTTGACGGTCGACCCGAAGGAAGTCGAGATGTACCGCATCGCGATGGAGCTCGAGGACATCGCGCTCAACGACGACTATTTCGTGTCGCGCCACCTGTACCCGAACGTCGACTTCTACACGGGCCTGGTGTACCGGGCCATCGGCTTCGGCCCCTCGATGTTCACGACGCTGTTCGCGCTCGGCCGCATTCCCGGCTGGATCGCCCAGTACCGCGAGATGCTCGACGACCCGATGACGAAGATCGGCCGGCCCCGCCAGGTCTATACCGGTCCGGAAAAGCGCGACTACGTCCCGATGGAGGAGCGGTAGGCCAGCGGCTAGAGTAGGGGCAAGCAGGCCGCCCGGTCAAGAGGCGGCCTCCTAGCGAAGGAGTCTGTACATGGCCGCAATGGGCAAGGCATGGGGCTGGGGCCTGGCAAGCGTCGACGCTGCCGGCAACACGCTCGACGTGTGGTATCCGCAGCTGACGATGGGCGACGCGCCCGCCGAGGCCGACCGACCGAACCACGGGTTCGGCGTGCTGGCCCACAAGGGGCCCGACCTGCGCGGCGTGCGCCGCGTGCCGGTGTTCACCGAATCGGACCTGGACGCGCCGATCGAGGACGCGGCCGACGCGTTCCTGCGCCTGCACCTGCTGAGCATGCGCCTGGTCAAGCCGAACACCATCAACCTCGACGGCATCTTCGGCAAGCTCAAGACGGTCGTGTGGACCAACTACGGCCCGTTCGCCCCCGAGGACTTCGCGCTGCGCAAGCTCGACGTCATGAACGGCAATGCCGACGCCGGGCTGCCGGGCACTCCGGTGGACGTCAGCGTGCTCGCGCTCGACAAGATCCCGCGCATGGTCGACTACGTCATCCCCTCCGGTGTGCGCATCGGCGACGCCGACCGCGTGCGCCTGGGCGCCTACCTGGCCGAAGGCACGACGGTCATGCACGCCGGCTTCGTCAACTTCAACGCCGGCACGCTCGGCACCTGCATGATCGAGGGCCGCGTCTCCCAGGGCGTCACGGTCGGCAACGGCTCCGACGTCGGCGGCGGCGCGTCGATCATGGGCACGCTGTCGGGCGGCGGCAAGCTGCGCAACTCGATCGGCGAGCATTCGCTGCTGGGCGCCAACGCCGGCATCGGCATTTCCCTGGGCGATCACTGCGTCGTCGAAGCGGGCCTGTACGTCACGGCCGGCACGAAGGTCAAGGTCGTCGACAAGCGCCATCTCGCCGAAGGCGAGGAGTTCCAGGTCGTCAAGGCGGCCGAGCTGTCCGGCAAGGACAACATCCTGTTCATCCGCAACTCGCTGACCGGCGGCATCGAGGCGCGCTTCCGTTCCTCGGGCATCGAGCTCAACCACGACCTGCACAAGAACTGATGAATATCACGCTGGCAACGGTCGGGAAGGTCAAGGAACGCTATCTGCGCGACGCCATCGACGAATACTCGAAGCGGCTGTCGCGCTACTGCAAGCTGGACATCATCGAAGTGGCCGATGAAAAGACCCCCGACCATGCCAGCGACGCGCAGGCGCTCGCCATCAAGGAACGCGAAGGCGAACGCCTGCTCAAGCGCATCAAGCCCGGTTCATACGTCATCGTCCTTGCCATCGAGGGCAAGATGCTGTCCAGCGAGGGGTTTGCGCGCAAGATCGCGTCGCTGGGCCTGTCGGGCGAAAGCCACATCGTGTTCGTCATCGGCGGATCGCTGGGGCTGGACCCGCGGGTGCTCCAGCGCGCCGACATGCTGCTGAGCTTTTCGCCGATGACCTTCCCCCACCAGCTGATGCGCGTCATCCTGCTTGAGCAGATCTACCGCGCCTGGCGCATCAACTCCGGCGAACCGTACCACAAATGAGGGCGCCGTGCCCAGCGCGGGCCAACGTTGGCGCCATTGGGTAGACTGAAACGTCGGTTAGTACGAAACGTTCGAAACGACGAAGAACGAAGAGATTGGTGACATGGCTGAATTTGACTATGCGCAGGCCATAAGCGACGCCCGCGCGAAATACGAAACGATTGCCGCGGCGCTCGACGTCGACCGGCTCAAGGAGCAGGAAGCGCAGCTCGAAAAGGAAGCCGCCGAACCGGGCCTGTGGGACGACCCGGAGCATGCGCAGAAGGTCACGAGCAAGCTGTCCGCCGTCCAGTCGCAGCTCAAGCACCTGGCCAGCGCGGCCACGCGCATCGACGACGTCGAGACGCTCGTCGAGCTCGGCCAGGAGGAAAACGACGCCGACACGCTCAGCGAGGCGCGCACGGAGGTCGAGTCCATCGCCAAGGACCTGTCCGACATGGAGATCCAGACGCTGATGGACGGCGAATACGACGAGCGTTCGGCCGTCGTGACGATCCGCAGCGGCGCCGGCGGCGTCGACGCCGCCGATTTCGCCCAGATGCTGCTGCGCATGTACCTGCGCTGGGCCGAACGTAACGGCTTCAAGGCGAAGGTGATGGACACCTCCTACGCCGAGGAAGGCGGCATCAAGTCCGCCACGTTCCAGGTGGACGCCCCGTATGCCTACGGGCGCCTGTCCGTCGAGGGCGGCACGCACCGCCTCGTGCGCATCTCGCCGTTCGACAACCAGGGCCGCCGCCAGACGAGCTTCGCGGCCGTCGAGGTCGTCCCGCTCGTCGAGGCGACCGACCACATCGACGTGCCGGATTCGGAAATCCGCGTCGACACCTACTGCTCGTCGGGCCCCGGCGGCCAGGGCGTCAACACGACGTATTCCGCCGTGCGCATCACCCACCTGCCCACCGGCATCGTCGTGACGATGCAGGACGAGCGCAGCCAGATCCAGAACCGCGCGGCCGCCATGGCCGTGCTCCAGAGCCGCCTGCTCGTGCTGCGCCGCGAGGAAGAGGCCAAGAAGAAGAAGGAGCTCGCCGGCGACATCAAGGCCAGCTGGGGCGACCAGATGCGTTCCTACGTGCTGCATCCGTACCAGATGGTCAAGGACCTGCGCACCGGCTACGAAACCAGCCAGACGCAGGCGGTGTTCGACGGCGATATCGACGCCTTCATCCAGGAAGGCATCCGCTGGCGCCACGAACAGCGCCGCGAGGCCGCACAGGAAGAAGCGTAAGGATCCGCACGGATTGGAGACCAGATGGCGCTGATCACGCTTGACCATGTAAGCAAGATCTACCCGAAGGCGACGCGCGCCGCGCTCGACGACATCAACCTCGAAATCAACCGCGGCGACTTCGTGTTCCTCGTCGGCGCCTCCGGCTCCGGCAAGACGTCGCTGCTGCGGCTGCTGACCCACGAGGAGGAGGCGACCAAGGGCGAGATCCGCGTCGCCGGCCACGACCTGCGCCGCATGAAGAACCGCCAGGTCCCGCAGTACCGCCGCTCCATCGGCACGATCTTCCAGGACTACAAGCTGCTGACGAACAAGACGGTCTGGCAGAACGTCGCGTTCGCGCTCGAAGTGATCGGCACGTCGCGCTCGACGGTCAGGTCGCTGGTGCCGAAGGTGCTGGAGACGGTGGGCCTGACCGGCAAGGAGAAGAACTATCCGCACGAGCTGTCCGGCGGCGAGCAGCAGCGCGTGACGATTGCCCGCGCCTACGTCAACCATCCGCAGATCCTGCTGGCCGACGAGCCGACCGGCAACCTCGACCCGACGACGTCGCTGGGCATCATGGAGGTGCTCGACGCCATCAACCGCACCGGCACGACGATCGTCATGGCGACCCACAACGAGGAAATCGTCAACTCGATGCGCAAGCGCGTCGTCGAGCTGCACGCTGGCAAGATCGTGCGCGACCAGGAGGGCGGCGTCTACGATTCGACGCTGTACTTCCCGGACGCGCAGACCGAGGCGCAGGCCCACGAAGCCATCTCGTCGCTCGGCGTCCAGGACGCCGGCGTCTCCAGCGTGCGCGAGCGGGTGGTGGCGCAGGGCACCGAAGCCGACCGCAAGCCGAATCTCATTGCCCCCGCTACCGAGGACGACGACCGCGTCATGACGGCGGCCGACGTCGTGACGGCGATTTCGGACGCCGTGCAGGCGCCGTACGAAAACGAAGGCATCGCGCGGCTGGCCAAGTCCGTCCATTCCGGCAAGACCGGCCGCTACGGCGAGGCGTTCGCGCCGGTCGAGACGACGCTGACGTGGGGTAAGGGGCTGCCGGTGGCCGACGAAGGCGCGGATGCGTCCGATACGGCAAGCGAATCCAAGACGACCGAACCGGACGCCGCCAACGCCGGCTCCAGCACGGACGAAGCGACTGCAACGGCGGCAACGCAATCCGCTGCCGCTGCCGATGCGGAACGGTCAGCGCAATCCGCACAGGAACATACGGCTGGCGAATCTGAAGCGAAGGAAACGCCCGCGGTCCCCGCGCCGCCGGCCCCTCCGGCGCCACCCGCCCCGCCAGCCGCTCCCGCGGCCCCAGCCGACGCTGCGAACGGGAAGGAGTAGGCAGTGCGATTTCGGTTCATACTTTCGGAAACCTGGACGAGCCTCAAGCGCAACGTGCCGATGCTGCTGTCGGTCATGCTCGTCACGTTCATCTCGTTCCTGTTCATCGGCGCGTCGCTGCTGACGCAGGCGCAGGTGTCCAAGGCGAAGGGCGACTGGTACGACAAGGTCGAAGTCGTCGTATGGCTGTGCCCCGACGGCACGAGCTCGTCGGCGAACTGCGCGTCCGGCACCGGCGCGACCGTCTCGCAGATCAACGCGCTGCAGAAGGTCATCGACACCGAGCTGGCCGACGACGTGTCGAGCGTGACCTACATGAGCAAGGAGGAGTTCTATCAGGACTCGTTCCTCAAGCAGTACCCCAACGGGCAGTACCAGGGGCGCACGCTGACGGCGGACGACATGCAGGATTCGCTGTGGCTCAAGCTCAAGAACCCGGAGAAATACAAGGTCGTTTCCGAAGTGCTCTCCGGACAGGAGGGCGTTGAGGAGGTCGTCGACCAGCGGCAGATCTTCGAGCCGGTGTTCTCGATACTCAACCGCGCGACCGTCGCGACGGCGACGCTGGCCATCGTCATGGTCATCGTCGCGATCATGCTGACGGCGACGACGATACGCATGTCCGCCGCGTCGCGCAGCGAGGAAACGGAGATCATGCGCCTGGTCGGCGCGTCGAACTGGACGATACGGCTGCCGTTCATCCTCGAAGGCGTCGTCGCGTCGCTGCTCGGCTCGATACTCTCGTGCGTCGCGCTGTCGGTCATCGTCAAGGTATTCATCACCGACTGGCTTGCCCAGTCGATTACGTGGATTCCGTATGTCAACCAGACGACGGTGCTGTGGACGTCGCCGGTGCTGATCGTCGGCGCCGTGCTGCTCAGCGTCATCGCCTCGACGGTGTCGCTGCGCCGGTACCTGAAGGCGTAGCCGCCAGCCGGCTGCGTTATGCGGGCCGGTACGGCGGAATGTAATGAGATTGTCAGGACGTGCGGCAGCGTTCCGGCCTTCCAGCAAACGATGCTAGGGTAGGAGGCACTGCCGTCCACGAAAGGGAGCACATGGCCAGGGTGAAAGCGTTCAAACCGATTGCCGCAACCACGCTCGCGGGAGCGCTGTGCGTCGCCGCGATGGCGCTGCCGTCGGCGCCGTTTGCCGATGTCGCGCAGGCGACCACCTACAGCGATCTCGTCAACGCGCAGAACCAGACGCAGGCCAGCAAGGAACGCGAGGCGAACCTTCGTTCGCAGCTTGCGAACGTCGACTCGGCGCTTGCCGACAAGATCGTCGAGCTCGACGACCTGACGAACAACCAGATTCCCGCCGCCCAGGCCAAGGTCGACGCGGCGAATTCGGCCGCGGCGGACGCGGCCGAGGCCGCCGATGCGGCGGCCAGCAGGCTTTCGGCGGCGCAGGACGACAAGAAGAACCTCGAACAGCAGATCAAGGAAACCGGCGAGAACTACGACGACGCGCACGCCGCCGTCGCGCAGATGGCCCGCGAGTCCATGCACGGTTCCGACACGTCGGACGTCATGAGCGTCGTGACCGGCTCGAAGACGACGGCCGACTTCATCCAGTCGATGCAGTCGCGCGACGCCGTCAGCCGCAGCGAAGCGAACGCCGCTTCCGACTATGCGAACGACCTGAGCACGTCGATGACGCGTTCCGAGCGCCTCGACGCCATTGAAAAGCGCATCCAGACGCTCAAGTCCGAAGCCGACCAGAAGTCCGCCGCCGCGCAGTCGGCCGCCGCTTCCGCCGAAGAGGAGCGCCAGGCGCTCGACAGCCTGCGCGCCGAAGGCGAAACGAAGCGTGCCGAACTGGAAAGCCAGAAGAGCAGCCTGAACGACTCGGCCGCCGCCGCGGCCGCCGAAACGGTCCTGCTGCAGTCGCAGGTCGATTCGCTCAACCGCCAGTACGCCGCCGAACAGGCCGCCGCCGCGGCCAGGGTCCAGTCGACGGTGCAGGCAGCCCCGGTCTCCACGACGACGACCGCTTCATCCTCCTCATCCTCTTCCTCCGGCGTCGTCTCCAAGCCGGCGAACACCGGTTCCTCGTCGGGTTCCTCCGGCTCGTCGGGCGGCTCCAATGCAGGCTCCTCGAGCTCCGCCGGCACGGCCGGCGCCGTTACGCAGCCGTCGACGTCCGGCTCGATTCCGGCCTCCGACTACGTCAAGAACAATCTCTACCCGTGGGGCCAGTGCACCTGGTGGGCCTATGAATGGCGCCTGAACAACGGCTACCCGGCCTATACCTACTTCGGCAACGCACGCGACTGGGGCTACAATGCCCGCGCCCGCGGCTACACCGTCAACAACACGCCCTCCTACGGCGCCATCATCGTCTTCCAGCCTGGGCAGGCCGGCGCAGACGCCACCTACGGCCACGTCGGCGTCGTCGTCGGCGTTTCGGGCAGCACCATCACGATTTCCGAATCCAACGTGGCCGGTCTGGGCGTCATCAGCTCGCGCACGCTGTCGAACGCCTACGCCTACACCTACATCCACTGAGCGCGGCTACACTGGAAAGCTATGGCTAAGAAGAAGGAAGTAGACCAGCGCAACCACATGGTCGTGCAGAACCGGCGCGCCCGGCACGACTATGCCATCGAGGACACCTACGAAGCCGGCATCGCGCTGACCGGCACCGAAGTGAAGTCGCTGCGTGAAGGGCGCGCCTCGCTTGCCGAAAGCTTCGTGACGATCGACCGGCGCGGCGAAATCTGGCTCGAAGGCGCCAACATCCCCGAATACCTCAACGGCACCTGGAACAACCATGCGCCCAAGCGCAAGCGCAAGCTGCTGCTGCACCGCGAGCAGATCGCCAAGCTCGCCCGGCAGATCGAGGCGAAGGGGTACACCATCGTGCCGCTGTCCATCTATTTCAAGGACGGGCGTGCCAAGGCCGAAATCGCGCTGGCGAAGGGCAAGAAGGAATTCGACAAGCGCCAGGCGCTGCGCGAAGAGCAGGACAAGCGTGAAGCCCTGCGCATCATGCGCTACAAGAACATGCGCGCCCGCTAAGCCTCGCTGGACCACGCTGGTTGCTCAATCCATAGCCGTGGTCCGTCGGAACTTTTCATGCCCCTGATGCCCGTGCCATTCGGTTTCCTGCGTTTGCGGGGAGGACTGCCATGCGGGTGGTTGCCCCCAGCGCTGCCGCCCCGTGGCTCAACTTCGGTAAATTCTATGTTACGAAGCGGCATGCAATGCCCCCTTTGCGGCCAGTCGGCAATACATTCGTAGCAAAACCACGTTAGCGTTCCCCTTGCAAATGCACAGGCAATACGCTCGTGAACGGGAGGAACGGAAGATGGCTGGCAACGGCAAGGGAATGCAATGGCGGTGGCTCGCGGCGGCGGCCGCGGCGGCGATGTGCGTGGGGGCGGCCGGCTGCGGCACGAGCGACGCCTCTTCCGACGGGGAATCCAGCGCGACGGTAACGTCCTACGACGTCTCCTCGGTCGAGACGGACGAGCAGATCGCCGCCCTGGTGCCCCAGGCCGTCAAGGTGGACGGCAAGCTGACCATCGGCACCGATACGTCGTACGCGCCCGCCGAGTTCCTCGATGCCGACGGCAAGACGCCGGTCGGCTTCGAAATCGACCTCGGCAAGGCCGTCGCCAAGGTCATGGGCCTGGAAGCCGACCCGCAGACGGCGACGTTCGACCTGATCATCCCCGCCGTCGGCTCGAAGTACGAAGTCGGCATTTCGGCGTTCACCGTTACGCCGGAACGCGAGGAAAGCGTCGATTTCGTCACCTACTACAACGCCGGCTCGAGCTGGGTGACGCAGAAGGGCAATCCGGACGGCTTCGATTCGTCCAGCCTGTGCGGGCTGAAGATCGCCGTGCAGACCGGCACGACGCAGGAAACGGAACTGGAAGAGGAGAACGCCCAGTGCAAGGCCGACGGCAAGGGGTCCATCGAGATCCTCTCGTCCGCGCTGCAGACCGACGTGACGACGAACGTCGCCACCGGCAAGGCGGTGGCGTTCTACGCGGACAGCCCGGTCGCCGGCTACGCCGTCGAGCAGACCGGCGGCACGCTGGAAACGGTTGGCGAGACGGAAGGCATGACGCCGGAAGGCATCGTCGTGGAAAAGGGCAACGACGACCTGGCCAACGCCGTCCAGCAGGCGCTGCAGAAGCTCATCGACGACGGCACCTATGGCAAGATCCTCAAGAACTGGGGCGTCGAGTCCGGCGCCATCGAGAAGGCCGAGATCAATCCGTCCGTCGGCTGACGGAGGCTGCCGGCCCGGGGCGCCGTGCGGTCGCCGCGCCCCCGGCGATGCGGTAGACTGGAACTATCGTGATTCGGCGTGAAGGGACGTTACGTCGGACCCAATTACGGGAGCGACGCAGCCAGCCGGAACGCCGGAAACGGGTTTGAATCCTGGGCTGCCATCCTTCCGTTCCCTACTCGGCAGGACGGCAGCCTTTCCCATGCCCCGGATTGTGGAGAACCGGTGAACACTGCATAAAGTCGCCGGGTTATGCAACGCCAGAAGTGTCGGCGTTTCCTAATGGCTGCAAGAGATTTCCTTCACCTAAGTTGGTACGCTCGCTTTCGTTATATGCGGCGCACGGTATATTGATGCTATTCGATTCTTACGCCAGATCAATCACTAACGCGCCGGCAGGCCCCGTTACGCCTGCCTTTTGTCAAGGAGAGAACAATCCATGCGCATGATGAAGAAGGCCATCGCCTGCGTGGCAGCGGCCGCCGCACTCGTTTCGTTCGCCGCCTGCGGCACCACCGACCACGCCGATTCGGACACGACGGGCACGACGAACTACGACGTGTCGTCAATCGCCAAGGTCGATTCGATCGCGTCGATGCTGCCCAGCGACGTCAAGGACAGCGGCAAGCTGACGGTCGGCATGGAGCTGTCGTACGCGCCGGCCGAGTTCCTCGCCGAAGATGGCAAGACGCCGGAAGGCTACGACGTCAATCTCGCCCAGGCGATGGGCAAGGTGCTGGGGCTCGATACCGAAATCGTCGCGGCCAATTTCGATACGATCGTGCCGTCGGTGGGCGCCAAGTTCGACATCGGCATGACGGCGATGACGATCACCGAGGAACGCGAGAAGTCGGTGGACTTCGTCAGCTACTACCGTGCCGGCTCGATGTGGGTCGTCAAGTCTGGCAATCCGGAAGGCGTCGACACGTCCGACATGTGCGGCAAGAGCATCGCCGTGCAGACCGGCACCGTCCAGGAGGACGAGGCGAACTCCATCAAGGAGCAGTGCGCGGCCGACGGCAAGAAGGCGGTGGACGTGCTGTCCTACCAGGCGCAGACCGAAGCCGCCTCGAACGTCGTCAACGGCAAGGCGTCGGCGTTCTATGCCGACTCGCCGATCGGCGGCTACGCCGTCGAGCAGTCGGACGGCGCACTGGAGACGCTGGGCGAAGTGAGCGATACGACGCTGCAGGGCATCGCCGTCAAGAAGGGCGACGACGAACTGGCCAAGGCCATCCAGGCGGCCATGCAGCAGCTGATGGACGATGGCACCTACACCGCCATCCTCAAGCACTGGGGCGTCGAATCGGGCGCCATCGACAAGGCCGAAATCAACCCGGCCAACCTGTCCTGAGTCCAGGAAGACCTGAGCTTCGAGAAAAGAGGAACGATGCCGCACCATGAACCCCTCGACGGGGAAGGACTGCCCATCCCCAACCGCGTGCATGCCAAGCCGGTGCGCAAGACCGGCGAAATCGTGGCCGCCGTCATCGTCGCGCTGCTCGCGGCGATGCTCATCAAGGCGCTGATCACCAATCCGCGGTTCGAATGGAACGTCGTATGGAAATACCTGTTCAACGAGCGCGTGCTGGAAGGCGTCGGGTATACGCTGCTGCTGACGTTCATCGCGATGGTCGTCGCGATCATCCTCGCCGTCATCCTGGCGATCATGCGCAAGTCGCTCAATCCGGTGCTGCGCGGCGTCAGCTGGTTCTACATCTGGTTCTTCCGCGGCACGCCTGTGTACACGCAGCTGATCTTCTGGGGTCTGTTCGCCGTGCTGGTGCCCAAGCTCAGCCTCGGCATTCCGTTCACGTCGATCGAGTTCTGGAGCATCGATTCCTCCGAGGTCGTCACCGCGTTCAACGCCGCGTGGCTTGGCCTTGCGCTCAATGAAGCGGCCTACCTGTCGGAAATCGTGCGCGCCGGCCTCGAAGCGGTGGACAACGGGCAGGCCGAAGCGGCCCAGGCCCTCGGCATGAAGCGTTCGCAGATCATGCGCCGCGTCATCCTGCCGCAGGCCATGCGCATCATCATCCCGCCGACCGGCAACGAAACGATCGGGATGCTCAAGACGACGTCGCTCGTATCGGCGGTGCCGTTCACGCTCGAGCTGCAGTTCGCCACGACGGCGATCGCCAACCGCATCTACAAGCCGATTCCGCTGCTGCTCGTGGCCGGCCTGTGGTACCTGCTGATCACGTCGATCTTCATGGTCATCCAGTCGCGGCTGGAAAAGCATTTCGGCAAGGGCTTCCAGGCGCGTCCCATCGGCACGAAAGGCAAGCAGCCGCCGCTGCCCGGCAAGACGGACGGCGAGCCGAAGGACGACGTGAAGAAGGAAAACGACGCGACGATGCTCGGGTTCAATGCCTAGCACCACGGCGGATCGCATAAGCAAGGAGCATCAACCGATGGCCAATGAAACGAATGCGCAGCCGGCCCAGCCGGCCGTCGTCGCCAAGCAGGTCCACAAGGCGTTCGGGCACCTGCACGTCCTCAAGGGCATCGACATGACCGTCGAGCCTGGTACCGTCACCGTCATTCTCGGGCCGTCCGGCTCGGGCAAGTCGACGTTCCTGCGGCTGATCAACCAGCTGGAAACGCTCACCGGCGGCGAAATCGACGTCAACGGCGAACGCATCGGCGTCAAGGACACCGTCGACCGGCACGGCAACCATGTGCTGCAGCAGCTGACCGACAAGGAAATCGCCGCGCAGCGCGCGCAGCTGGGCATGGTATTCCAGAAGTTCAACCTCTTCCCGCACATGACTGCGCTGGAAAACGTCATGGAGGCGCCGGTCCACGTGCACAAGATGCCGAAGGACGAGGCGCGCAGGCTCGCCGTGGAGGAGCTGGAACGCGTCGGTCTGGGCGAGCGGCTCGACTATTACCCGTCCCAGCTCTCGGGCGGCCAGCAGCAGCGCGTCGCCATCGCCCGCGCGCTTGCCATGAAGCCGGGCATCATGCTGTTCGACGAGCCTACGTCGGCGCTCGACCCCGAGCTTGTCGGCGAGGTGCTCGGCGTTATGCGCTCGCTGGCCGACGAAGGCATGACGATGATCGTCGTCACCCATGAGATCGGCTTCGCTCGCGAGGTGGCCGACCAGGTGGTGTTCATGGACGGCGGCGTCGTCGTCGAGCAGGGCGGCCCCGACATCATCGACAACCCGAAGGAAGAGCGCTTCCGCGACTTCCTGCAGCACGTCCTGTAGGAGCCGCTGCGAAAACTTGAAGGAATATTGAAAAATCGCCCCCCGATGCCCCGTGACTGTTCTTCAAGCCATGGGGCATCGGTTATGCTTGAGTGCATGTGTGGAATTGTAGGTTTTGCTGGAAATATCGATAGCCCTTCGCAGTTGCCGCTGGAAGTGTGCCTGCAGGGGCTGGAGCGGCTGGAATATCGTGGCTATGATTCTGCCGGCGTAGCCCTGACGGCGCCGGGCATGGACCATGTGGAGGTCCGCAAGAAGGCGGGACGCCTGTCCAATCTCGTGGAAAGCATCGAGCGGCGCCCGATGCCGGACGCTACGGTGGCGATCGGGCATACGCGCTGGGCCACCAACGGCGCTCCCTCCGATTCGAACGCCCATCCCCATTCCAGCCGCGACGGCAAGGTCGCGATCATCCATAACGGCATCATCGAAAACGCCTCGCAGCTGCGTCTCGACCTGATGGCCGAAGGCTACCATTTCGCGTCGTCTACCGACACCGAAGTGGCGGCCAAGCTGCTGGGCAAGACGGTGGATGCCGTCATCGCCGAAAAGGGCGAGCCGGACCTGTTCGAGGCGATGCGCCGCCTGGCGCGGATGCTCGAAGGCGCGTTCACGATCCTCGCCATCGACTGCCGCCAGCCGGGCCTCGTCGTCGGCGCGCGCCACGATTCGCCGCTCGTCGTCGGGCTGGGCGGCGGCGCGAACTACCTGGGCTCCGACGTCGCCGCGTTCGTCGCCTACACGAAGCGCGCGATGGAAGTCGATCAGGACCAGGTCGTCGCCGTCACCGCATCCAGCGTCGAAGTCACCGACTTCTTCGGCAACGCGGTCGCCGAGCCGGCGACCTTCACCGTGGACTGGGATGCTTCGGCTGCTGAAAAGGGCGGCTGGGACTCGTTCATGGACAAGGAGATCCATGAGGATCCGGCGGCCGTGCAGCGCACGCTGATCGGCCGGCTCGACGAAGACGGCAACGTCAACCTCGACGAAATGCGCATCGACGAAAACGAACTGAAAATGGTCGACAAGATCATCGTCATCGCATGCGGCACGGCCAGCTATGCCGGCATGGTCGCCAAGTACGCCATCGAGCACTGGTGCCGCATTCCGGTGGAAGTGGAGCTCGCCCACGAGTTCCGCTACCGCGACCCGATCCTCAACGCACGCACGCTCGTCGTGGCGATTTCCCAGTCCGGCGAGACGATGGATACGCTGATGGCGCTGCGCCACGCGCGCGAACAGGGCTCGAAGGTGCTGGCGATCTGCAACACCCAAGGAGCCTCGATCGCCCGTGAATCGGACGCCGTGCTCTACACGCAGGCCGGCCCGGAGGTCGCCGTCGCGTCCACGAAGGCGTTCGTCGCGCAGATCACCGCCGCCTACGTGCTGGGGCTGTACCTGGCGCAGCTCAAGGGCACGGTGTTCCGCGACGAAATCCACCACACGCTCGACTCGCTCAAGGAGATGCCGCGCAAGATCCAGTGGGTGCTGGATACGCAGGGCCCTGCCGTCGAGAAGGCGGCCGCCGAACTGGCCGATGCGAAGTCGTTCCTGTTCCTGGGGCGCCACGTAGGCTACCCGGTCGCGATGGAAGGCGCGTTGAAGCTCAAGGAAATCGCCTATACGTTCACCGAGGGCTTCGCCGCGGGCGAGCTCAAGCACGGCCCGATCGCGCTGGTCGAGGAAGGCGAGCCGGTCGTGTTCATCGTGCCGCCCAAGCGCGGCCGCGACGTGCTGCACGCGAAGGTCATCTCCGGCATCGAGGAAGTCAAGGCGCGCGGCGCGTTCATCCTCGCCGTCGCCGAGGAAGGCGACGAGGACGTCAAGCGCTACGCCGACATCGTGTTCTGGCGCCCCGCGTGCCCGACGCTGATGAGCCCGCTCGTCGACGTCGTGCCGCTGCAGCTGTTCGCGATGGACATGGCCAAGCGCAAGGGCTACGACGTCGACAAGCCGCGCAACCTCGCCAAGTCCGTCACCGTCGAATAGCGCCCGGCATGCCCTGCGCAAGGCACCGCTGGGTGCTCGACGAGCCCGACGTGCCGTTCGGGCTCGACGTGCTCTACGAAGACGGCGACATCATCGTCGTCGACAAGCCGCATTTCCTCGCGACGATGCCGCGGGGCATGTGGTACCGCCAGAGCGTCGTCATGCGGCTGCGCGAACGGTACGGCGACGAGGGCATCGTGCCGGCGCACCGGCTCGACCGCATGACGGCCGGCGTGCTGATACTGGTACGCAACCCGCAGGTGCGTGGCGCCTACCAGAAGCTTTTCCAGGAACGGCGTGCCGTCAAGACCTACGAGTGCGCCGCGCCGCTGGCCCCGGTGCATCCCACGGGTTCGGGCGGCCATCCGTTCGCCGGCACGCTGCGCCGCGCTTTGGGCCCGGGCCAGCACACGCCGTTCCCGCTGGTGCGCCGCTCCCATATCGTCAAGCGCCCCGGCGTGCTGCAGGCCTATGAGCTGCCGGGCGCCGCGCCAAACGCCGAAACGCTCATCGAGCGCGCCGGGCTGATCGATGCCGCGGGTTCCGCTCTCGCGGCGCCCGGCATGCGCGCCGGCAGCGGGGCTGCGTCCGCCCGGCCGCTGTGCCGCTACGTGCTGCATCCCCGTACCGGCAAGACCCACCAGCTGCGCGTGCACATGGCGTCGCTGGGGCTGCCGATTGCCGGCGACGACCTGTACCCGGCCGTGCGCGAGCCCGACTACGCCGACTTCTCCCGGCCGCTGCAGCTGGTGGCACGGCGCCTGGAATTCACCGATCCGATTACCGGCCAGCCGCGCGCGTTCACGTCGCGCATCCCGCTGGGCTAGCCATGCGTCTCGGCGGTGGCGAACCGCACGTAGGCGCGGATCGAGAACGCCATCGACAGCACGGTGAAGTCGGCGAGCGTGCGCGGATTGTAGCCGGTATCGGCCGCCAGCGCATTGAGATGGTTCTGCAGCGTGTTCTTGTGGATGAACAGTTCGTCGGCCGCATGCGTAATCGAGCCGTTATGCCGTTCGTAGACGCGGAACGTGCGTTCGTAGGCGTCGATGGCCTCGTCGTCGAGCGTACCGAACACGCGCCGGCAGAACAGCCTCATCGAGTCGAGCGTCAGGTCCGGCACCAGCAGCCCCACGTCCAGCGAATCGTAGGAGCCGACGTCCGGCGCGCCCTGGAAGCGCTGCCATTTGGTCACCGTCAGCGCCTGCCGGTAGCTCGCCGCGTAGCCTTCCAGCGACCGGGCCGTGCCGCCGATGCCGAATCCGAACGGCATGCCGCATTCGGCCCGGAACGTCTCCTGCAGCGACCGCAGCAGCTGCGTCGGCGAGTCGCCCCGTGTGCCCGCATACGCCCGCGCGATGTCGGCGGGGTCGAGCAGCAGGCAGCATTCGCGCGTCGTGACCGCATACAGCGAATGCTTCAGCGGCCGCACGATGCGGTCGAGCACCGAGTAGAGCTCGTCGGTGCTCGCCGAGCTCATCATCGTCGGCGTCTGCGAATGCGGCTGGATGATGCGCCCGACGGCGACAAGCCGGGGCCGTTCGATATCGCAGTCCAGCACCGACGCCAGGTATCCGGCGATCGTTACGTCGGGGGAGGGGGAGATGAGCTGGTTGATCAGCGACGACATCGACATGCGCCGTTCGTAGCGCGCCGTCTGCTCGAGATTCTCCCGCAGCAGTATCTCGGTCATCTTGCGGATGATGTTGCCGAACGGCTCGACGTCGCTGCGCTGGCCGGTCACGCCCACGACGGCCGCGACGTCGCCGTCGATGATCACCGGCACGTTGATGCCGTCCTTGGCCCCCGCATAGCGGTGCGTGTCGTCGACGCAGACCGTGCATTTGTCGCGCGCCGCCTTCAGGGCGCCGGCATGATGCGTGCCGATGCGCGCCGGATCGGTGCTGGCGATGATCATGCCATGGGTGTCGAACAGGTTGATCTCGTGCTGCAGCACGTCCTTGATATTCGCGACAATCGTCGTGGCGATATCCGGGTTGATATCCATGGAGAATAGTATACGTACCATTTTCCGCGAAGAATCGCGGCGGGTTTCGTGGCGCTTGGGACAGCCGTTCCCGTGCGGGCGCCGGCGATAATGAAAGCAAGAGGAAAACCAAAGGTTGCTCAACGAAGAGCATCGCAACGACAACCGCCGATATCTGCAGAACAGTGCCAGCGACTTGGCCTACGTACCAAGCCGCAGCGGCAGCTTTGCCATAAGGCCTGCAGGGGAGGCGGGGAAAGGATTCATCATGGACGGCACTCTGGCATGGTGGGCGGCCCTTATCGGCCTCGCGCTCGCCATCGTCCTTATCCTCCTCAAGCTCAACACCACCTATTCGCTGCTGCTGGGCGCCATCGTCGGCTGCCTGATCGGCGGCGCGTCGCTGAGCGACACCGTCAACGTGCTGGTATCCGGCTCGCAAAGCGTCATCGGCACGATCCTGCGCGTGCTGGCGGCCGGCGTGCTGGCCGGCGTCATGATGGAATCGGGCGCCGCGGAACGCATATCGCGCACGATCGTCGACAAGTTCGGCGAGGCGCTGGCCATCTTCTCGCTCGCCTTCGCGACGATGATCATCTGCGCCATCGGCGTGTTCATCCCCGTCGCCGTGCTGATCGTCGCGCCCATCGCCATCGAGGTCGGTTCGAGGCTGCACATCTCCAAGCTGGCGCTGCTCGTCGCGCTGTCGGGCGGCGGCAAGGCCGGCAACATCATCTCCCCGAACCCGAACGCCATCGCGGCGGCCTCCGGATTCAACGTCACGCTTTCCGACGTGATGGTCCACAGCTACATCCCCGCGCTGTTCGGCCTGGCGATGGCCGTCATCCTGGCGATGGTGCTCCAGCACCACGGCAACCCGGTGTCGATGGCCGACCTGCAGATGGGCGAACGCGAGGAGAAGGAAGAGGACCGCGACCTGCCGTCCCTCGGCAGCGCGCTCGTCGCCCCGGCCGTCGCCATCGTCCTGCTGCTGCTCAACCCGATCGGCTCGGTATTCCACATCGAGGTGCTGGAGAAGTTCCAGGTCGACGCGCTCTACATCCTGCCGCTGGCCGCCATCATCGGCATGATCGCGATGGGCAAGGCCAAGCACGTGCTCAGCTACTGCGCTTCCGGCATGAGCCGCATGATCGACGTCGTGCTGATCCTGATCGGAGCCGGCGCCATCGGCGGCCTGATCACCAATTCGACGCTGCCGCAGGCCATCGTCAACCTCATCACCGCCATCGGCGTGCCCGGCTCGATGCTCGCCCCGATTGCCGGCATCCTGATGGCCGCCGCCACCGCATCCACCTCCACCGGCGTCATCCTCGGCGCCTCCGCGTTCGGCGACTCGATCCTGAGCTTCGGCGTCTCCAACGTCGCCGCCGCCGTCACGATGCAGGCAGGCGCCACCGTCATCGACGGCCTGCCGCAAGGCAACTACTTCCATGTCACCGCCAAGGCGATGAACATGACGCTCGGCGAACGCATGAAGGTCGTGCCCTACGAAGCATGCGTCGGCCTCGCCATGACGATCGCCGCCACGCTGATGTACATCGTGTTCTAAGGAGAGCATCATGAAAATCGTCATCGCACCTGATTCGTTCAAGGGCTCGCTCAGCGCCCGGCAGGCGGCCGACGCTATCGAACGCGGCGTCAGGAAGGCGTTGCCGGATGCCGAAACCGTCAAGGTCCCGATGGCCGACGGCGGCGAGGGAACGGTGCAGTCGCTCGTCGACGCAACCGGAGGCAATCTGGTTTCGGCAACGGTCACCGGGCCGCTGGGAACGCCGGTCGACGCCAGGTACGGCATTCTGGGCGACGGGGTGACCGCCGTCATCGAAATGGCCGCCGCCAGCGGCATCCAGTTCGTCGACGACGCGACGAAGGACCCGCTGATCACCACGACGTACGGCACCGGCGAACTCATCCGCGACGCGCTGGACCGCGGCGTGCGCTCGTTCATCGTCGGCCTTGGCGGCTCGGCCACCAACGACGGCGGCGCCGGCATGGCGCAGGCGCTCGGCGTGCGGCTGAAGAACGCAGCCGGCCAGGAGCTGCCGTACGGCGGCGCGGCGCTGGCCGACCTCGCCTCCATCGACGTGTCCGGACTCGATCCGCGCCTCGCCGAAAGCACGATCCAGCTCGCATCCGACGTGACGAACCCGCTGACCGGCCCCACCGGCGCCTCCGCGGTGTTCGGACCGCAGAAAGGCGCGACGCCGTCGATGGTCGAGGAACTCGACGCGGCGCTCGCCCATTACGCGGCCGTCATCCGCAGCCAGCTGGGCCGCGACGTCGAACACGTCCCCGGCGCAGGGGCGGCCGGGGGACTGGGCGCCGGCTTCCTTGCCTTCACAGGCGCGACGATGAAATCCGGCGTCAAGCTGGTCGTCGAAGCCACGCACCTGGAAGACAAGGCGGCCGGAGCCGACCTGTGCATCACCGGCGAAGGCGGCATCGACCGGCAGACCCAGTTCGGCAAGACGCCGATGGGCACGGCCTGCGCGGTCAAGGAAGCCTCCCCGCACTGCAAGGTCGTCGCCATCGCCGGCAACGTCGGCGCCGGCATCGACGAACTCTACAAGGTCGGCATCGACGCGATCTTCGGCATCCTTCCCGGCGCCGAAACGCTCGCCGACGCCATGGCGCAGGGCGAAGCGAACCTCGAACGCACCAGCGAGAACATCGCGCGCCTCGTAGCCTGAAACGCCCCGCTCCCCGGCCGCCAACGCACGGCCGGGGAGTTTTTGCGCAAGATTGACACCCTGTGCCACTATAGGTAGCGAGAGATTTCACAGAGACTCCCGACTCTGCGGATGGCGCTGGCCATTCCACGAATTTCGGGCCGCCACTCACGAAGGATTTGCTTCCCTTGCGATTGGTACTGCGTTATATCAAGCCCCAGTGGCCGCTGGCCACGCTCATCGTGCTGCTGACGTGCGTCAATGCCGTCACGTCGCTGCTCATTCCCACCTACTCCGCCGACCTGATCGACCAGGCCGCTTCCGGCAAGGGCTTCGCCGCCATGGCCGGCAGCTGCGTGGCGATGGCCATCGCTTCCGTCATCGCGTCCGGCACCGCCATCTGGTGCGGCTACGCGGTGGCGAAGCTGTCCGCCAAGGTCGCCAAGGACATGCGCGACGACTTCTACGCCAAGTCGCTGGAACTGTCCTCCTACGACTTCGCGCAGTTCGGCCTCGCCTCGATGACGACGCGGACGATGTCCGACATCAACGTCATCCAGGTCGCGCTGACGGACTTCAATTTCATGCTGCTGCCGGTGCCGTTCATCGTCGGGGCGTCGCTGGTGCTCGCCTTCCGCGTTTCGGTACGCATGGGATGGCTGCTGACCGCCGCGATGGCCGTCGTGCTGCTGCTCGGCGTCGTCATCCTCAGGGCGGCATCGCCCTTGTACCGCAAGCTCCAGCGCCTGCTCGACCGCATCGGCGCCGTGCTGCTTGAAAACCTGACCGGCGCGCGCGTGGTGCGCGCGTTCGGCAGGGAACGCTACGAAGAGGGGCGGATGAACGCCACGTTCCGCGGCTACGCGGACACGTCCATCAAGGCGAACCGCATGTTCGCCAACCTCGACGGCCTGAGCCTGCTGATGGTCAACGTGTTCATCGCCGCCATGCTGTTCGTGTCCGGCAAGTTCATTGCGCTTGGCGAATTCCAGATCGGCGGCCTGGTCGCGCTGTCCGAATATGCGTTCATGTGCCTGTTCTTCCTGATGATGGCGCAGATGATGATCGCGATGTTCCCGCGCGCCCTCGAATGCGCGCGCAGGTTCCGCGAAGTCATCGATTTCACGCCGTCGATCGCCGATCCGGCCGATCCGGTCGACATGGCGGATTGCAAGCCGCTGCCGGACGGGGAAGTGCTGGCGTTCGACAACGTCAGCTTCCGGTTCCCCGACGCGTCGGAAGACGCGCTGTCGGCCGTGTCGTTCACCTGCCGGACCGGCGAGACGACGGCGGTGATCGGCGGCACCGGTTCGGGCAAATCCACCGTCGCCATGCTGGCGCTGCGGTTCCACGACGCGACGAGCGGCCATGTGCGGCTCGACGGCGTCGACGTCAAGGAGATGACGCAGGCCGACCTGCGCCGCAACGTCGCCTACATCCAGCAGAAGGCGTGGCTGTTTTCGGGAACCGTCGGCGAGAACCTGCGCCATCGCAGCGATGGCGCCGATCTGGACGAACTGCGCCGCGCGCTGGAGATTTCGCAGTCGGTTGGCTTTGTGGGCGACCCCGGCGCCGATGGTGGCGTGCTGGAGCAGCCCGTCGCGCTCGGCGGCGCGAACTTCTCCGGCGGCCAGCGCCAGCGCCTGTCGATTGCGCGGGCGCTGGTCGGACCCAGCCAGCTCGTCGTGTTCGACGATTCCTTCTCCGCCCTCGACTTCGCCACCGACGCCGCGCTGCGGCAGGCGTTGCAGGACCAGATGGCCGACAAGGCGGTGCTCATCGTCGCCCAGCGCGTCAACACCATCCGCCACGCCGACCATATCGTCGTGCTGTCGGACGGGCGCGTAGCCGGCCAGGGCACCCACGACGAACTGATGCGAAGCTGCGACGTCTACCGGGAAATCGTAGCGTCCCAGACCCACGAGGAGGCAGGCGCATGAGCAACGCGACCGATGAATTCGTCGAGGACCTCCGTGCCGACGAAACGCTGCAGGCCATGGAACAGTCGCAGCAAGAAGAGCTGGGCGAGGCGCCGAAGCATGCGTGGCAGACGGCCAGGCGGCTGATGAAGCAGTTCGGCAACCAGCGCGTGCGGCTCATCGCCGTCATCGCCTCGACGGTGCTCTACACGGCCTTCCATGTGGCAGGCCCCGCCTACAGCGCCATCGTCATCAACATGCTGTGGGCCGACATCCAGCATGCCTGGCGGACGGGGGAACCGTTCCACCTGTCGTTCGCGAACGGCAGCGCGGGCCTCGCCATCGCCGTCTACGCCGGCATCCTGCTCGGCGAGTGGCTGTTCTACTACATCCAGGTCGTGCTCGTCGCCAGCGTGGCCGAGAAGCTCAACCTGACGCTGCGCGAGCAGATTTCCGCCAAGCTGGGGCGGCTGCCGCTAAGCTGGTTCGACGCCAACCGGCCAGGAGAGACGCTCAGCCGCGTGACCAACGACCTCGACCGGATCAGCGAAACGATGCAGAACGGGCTGGTGAGGCTGCTGCAGGCCGTGCTCAATACCGTCGTCGCGCTGGTCATCATGTGGATCTACTCGTGGACGCTGACGCTGGTATTCCTCGCGTTCGTGGCGCTCAATCTCGTCATCACGAAGGTCGTCGCCGCAAAGAACCTCGCCGCCGCCAGCAAGCGGCAGCGGCTGATCGGCGAGCTGACCGGCATGGCCGAGGAATGCTACCAGGGGCGCCAGGTCATCAAGGCGAGCAACCGCGAAGCCGCAAGCCGCGCCGAATTCGAGCGGCTGACCGAGCAGGTGCGCAAGGTGTCGCAGTACGCCGACTTCCTGACGAACTGCGTCAATCCGCTGGTGCGCATGGTCAACCGGTTCGCGCAGGTCGTCGTCGCGCTGCTGGCCGCCTGGATGATGGCGGCCGGGCGCATGTCGATCGGCGTGGCGCAGGCGTTCTTCCAGTACATCATGCAGATCGGCGAGCCGATTACCGAAGCGACGTTCGTCATCAACTCGCTGCAGTCGTCGCTCGCGTCCGCCGAACGCACGTTCGAGCTGCTTGACGCCCCCGAGGAGCGGCCCGACCCCGCGCCGTCTCAAGCGCTGGCCGTCGCCGAACCGGTGCGCGGCGACGTCGAGTTCGCCGACGTCACGTTCGGCTACGACAGGGCGGCCGCGCCGCTGATGCGCGACGTGTCGTTCCGGGCGAAACCTGGCCAGAAGGTGGCGATCGTGGGCCAGACCGGCGCCGGCAAGACGACGCTGATCAACCTGCTCATGCGCTTCTACGACGTCAACGGCGGCGCCATCACCATCGACGGCGTCGACACGGCGAAGATGACGCGCGCCGGGCTGCGCTCGCATTTCGGCATGGTGCTGCAGGACACGTGGCTGTTCGGCGGCACCGTCGCCGACAACATCGCCTACGCGAGGCCCGAGGCCACGCGCGAGGAAATCGTCGCCGCGGCGAAGGCCGCGCACGCCGACTTCTTCATCCGCACGTTGCCGGACGGCTATGACACGATGCTCGACAACGAGGCGGCCAACCTGTCGATCGGCCAGCGGCAGCTGCTGACCATCGCCCGCGTCTTCCTCGCCGACCCGGCCATGCTGATCTTCGACGAGGCGACCTCGTCGGTCGACACGCGCACCGAAGCGGCGATTTCGCGCGGCATGACGGCGCTGATGAAGGGGCGGACGTCGTTCGTCATCGCGCACCGGCTGTCCACCATCGAGGATGCCGACCTCATCCTCTACATGGAGCACGGCGACATCCTCGAACAGGGCACGCACGCCTCGCTGATGGCGCGGGGCGGACGGTATGCGCGCATGTACAACGCGCAGTTCGCGTGAAGCCGCTCCGGCGCGGCGCCGAAAGGCCGCGCCGGCGCGCTCCGCTGCGGCACGTTGGTAGAATCTTGGAGGACAGTGTGCTGGAAGGCAGGGAGGGCGACGATGCAGTATGCAGCGCTGGTGCTGGTCGTGGTGGTGGTCGCGGTCATCGCGATCATGAGCACGAACCGCGGGGTCGATAAAATCCAGTCGTCGTTCGAGGAACTGACGGACGAGCAGTACGCCATCCTGCGCGATTCCGTCGTCGAGGTCGACGAGGACGGCCCGGAAGGCCATGCGTGGGACCAGGTCGGGCTCGTATCGTCCATCAAGCCGCACGGGACCAGCGTCACCGTGCGCGTCATGTGGTTCAACAAGGTCATCCACAACGACAGCTATGGGCAGGTCGCCATCGCGCAGATCATCATGCCGCGCCGGGACGTCAAGGAGCGCGGGCTGCAGGAGGGCGACTACGTGAGCCTGCACATGGACACGGCCAAGGGCGCGTCGATCAACTTCTCCTGAATTCCCTTCGCGCCGCTAGACTTTGTAGCGTGATGAGACGGAAACTGGTGGCGCTGCTGGCGGCATGCGCGATGCTGTGCGGCATCGCGGCATGCGGCGAAACCGACAGCCGCACCGTGCTGACGGTATGGTCGTGGGAACCGAGCATGAAGACGCTGATCGCGCACTTCGAGGAGGCCAATCCCGACATCGTCGTCAAGCAGGTGTCGACGGCCTCGTACGACAAGCTCAATTCGGCGATCCAAGATGGCTACGACACCCCGGACGTCGTGCAGCTTGAATACTACGCATTGCCCCAGTACGCGGTGGCGGGCCAGCTCGTAGACCTGTCCAGCCGCACCCACGGCTATTCGTCGTTCTATACCCCCGGAAGCTGGGCGTCCGTCCAGCTCGACGGCAGCGTATTCGCGCTGCCGATGGATTCGGGCCCGATGGCGTTCTTCTACAACGACGACGTGTTCCGCCAGGCCGGCGTCGACCCGACGAAGATCGCCACATGGTCCGACTACTACGCCGCCGCCAAGAAGCTCAAGAACATCGGCGTGTACATCGCCTCGGACTCGGGTTCCGACGCCAGCTTCTACGAATCGATGATCTGGCTGGCCGGAGGGCGCCCCTTCTCGACGTCCAACGACGGCCGCGAAGTGAAGATCGACCTCAACCACGACGAGGGAACGCTGACCTTCACGCAGTTCTGGCAGAAGATGATCGACGAAGACCTCGTCGACACGACGCTGACGACGTGGTCCGACAAATGGAAGAACGCGGTAGGGTCAGGCCAGATCGCCTCGATGTTCGCCGGCGCATGGATGCCGTCGATGCTGCTTGCCGACGTGCCCGGCACCGCCGGGCTGTGGCGCGTAGGGCAGATGCCCACCGAAAACGGCGAGGCGACGAACGCCGAGAACGGCGGATCGGCGCTCGGAATCTTGAATTCAAGCCGCGTTCCCGACGCTGCGTGGCGCTTCATTGAATACGTATGCCATGAACGGGAGGGCATCGATACGCGCGTGGACGGCGGCTCGTTCCCGGCCGACAACGAGACGCTGGAAAGCGACGGCTTCCTCAACAAGACGACCGTTACCGACGGCCGCGGCATCGCGGTGCCGTATTTCGGCGGACAGAAATACAACCGCGTGCTCGCCGAAGCGGCGGGGCGCGTGTCCACCGGCTACCAGTACCTGCCGTTCGAGGTGTATGCGCGCAGCGACTTCCGCAATACCGTCGGCAAGGCGTACGCGTGGGAAAACAAGGAGCACGAGTATGCCAAGGCGCTCGCGCGCGTCGAACAGGGGCTGGCGGAGCGGTCGAGCCTGCCCGACAAGCCCGGCGAACAGGTGACGCTGCGGGGAGGGCTCGCCGACTGGCAGGCGAATCTCAAGGAATACGGCGCCAACCAGGGCTTCACGATCAAGCAGTAGCCGCGCTGTGTGGCGGCTTTTGGGCATGCGGCGGCCTGCGCTGGCGTTCGCTGGTACAGTTGGAGGCTAACGCAGCAACAGGAGGCTGCCCGACCGGAAGGGGACCGTCATGCTGATCGCCGTGGACATTGGCAATACGAACATCGTGCTTGGCTTCATCGAGGAAGGCAAGATCGTCGGCACCTACCGCCTGACGACGCACGCCGACCATACGTCGGACGAATACGGGCTGCTCATGTCGCAGTTCCTCGACCTGCATGGGTATGCGCCGGAGGACGTCGACGACGTCATCATCGCGTCGGTCGTGCCGAAGGTCATGCACTCGTTCCGCTCGTCGATCATCAAGTTCCTCGACATCGACCCGATGATCGTCGGGCCCGGCATCAAGACGGGCATGAACATCCGCATCGACGACCCGCGCTCGCTGGGCGCCGACTGCCTGGCCGATTGCGCGGGTGCCTTCTACGTGTACGGCGGACCGGCGCTGGTCATCGACTTCGGCACCGCCACGACGTACAACTATGTCGATGCGCGCGGCACGATTACCGCGGGCCTGATCACCACCGGCATACGGACGGCCGCTTCGGCGCTGTGGGCGAATACGGCCCAGCTTCCGGAGGTGGAGATCACGCGCCCCGAATCGGTCATCGCGACGACGACGAAGGACGCGATGCAGGCCGGCCTGTACTACAACTTCCTCGGCGGCGTCGAACGGACGATCCTGCAGTTCCAGCGCGAAATGGACGAGGAATTCAAGGTCATCGCCACCGGCGGCCTGGCCAGCGTCTTCGAGGATGACACGTCGCTGATCGACGTCATCGACCCCGACCTCATCTTCAAGGGCATGGCCGTCATCTTCAACAAGAACGTGGATTAACGAGTTTTCGGGCTTCTGCTCCTCGCGGAGGGGCAGAAGCCCGCGCTGACTTCATACAGCGGAATGAGCCATCACCAATCAGAAGGAGGGATGGCGAGTTCCTGCGACATGTCCTCCACTCCTTCTTCGGCTTCTTTGAGGCGCTTTTCATAGATGCCGTTGCCGTCCCGTACGGCGATGTCCAGTCCGGTGACTGCCAGCCTGTACCACTTCAGTGCTTCCTGAGGCGAACGGCCGGTGCCGCGTCCGGAAGAATATGCGCGGCCCAGCCGCAAGGCGATACTGCCCCATGTGCGCGGTGATTCATCGTTCTCCATCGCTAGGTCAAACGCCCCATGATACATCATTACCGCTGTTACTTGGTCACGTTCCCCTCCACGGCCATCCATCAGCAAATCGCCGTATTTATAGCAGCCTTCGGCGATGCCTGCATCCGCAGCCACTTTGAAACAGTGACGCGCCCGTTGGTCGCAGACCGTACGCGACAGCCGTTGCCATGTCATGACGCCTTCTTCAGGCCAGCATTCCGGGTGCGTGATTGGCGATCCGTAGTAGTCTCCTTCGCATCGGTCATACATGTATACATAGCCAAGGCACATCCATCCCTCGGGGTTGCCACGCGCTGCCGAATGCAGGTAGAACAGCTCGACAGCGTGGAAACAGTCGACCCGTAATTCACGGTCTTCTTCAGTGGTATACGACAGCCCCTCGCTGTAATAGCGGCCACCGTATTCCAGTGCCTGCCATCCTTCTGGGTCGGTGAGGTCGATCTCTTCGCATGCCGTCGTCATTGCGGGGATGGCCCCGGCAAGGGGAAACCCTGCAGTTCCGCGAGCGGAAGCGATAGGCACGCTTCCCGGAACGTTAGCTATGTCGCAGACCTTTACCGGCTTGATTTTCGACACTGCATCCTTTTCGCCCATATTGCTCAGCATCGGGCCAATAGGGTAGGGCATCTGCACTTCCCGTCGCCCCGTCGCACGCCCATTCCCGTCAACGGCAGGCATCGTCAGCATCACTGATGGCAACGCGTATCCGGTAATAGGTTCGTCGTAAATCAGGAAGGGCGTAGAGACGTCGCATACAGGCGCATCGTCTGGATCGTATTCCCCGTTCGCATATTCTTCTGATTTTCCCATGGTCCCTCCTTTGCGACGCAATAGCGTCATTGTAATAGACATGTAGGTTGGCATCTTCCGCGTTGTCCATATCCACATTGGAGGCGAGTCCTTCTTGGGGGCGTCGTTTTGTGATAATAGTGCGCATGACAAAGGCACCAATATCAGACGATAAGCAGCCGAGCTCGTTTAACGCCATCGTGTATGAAATCGTGCGGCGCATTCCGTGCGGTTGCGTAGCGACGTATGGGCAGATTGCCGCGCTTGCCGGGCGTCCCCGGAACGCCCGGATGGTGGGCTATGCGCTGCATGCGAATCCTGCGGAAGGCGATATTCCCTGCCATCGCGTAGTGTTCCGCGACGGTTCGCTTGCCCCGGGGTTCGCCTTCGGGGGGCCGGACGTGCAGCGCGAGCGTCTTGAAAAGGAAGGCGTTCCCTTCATCGCGGAATCGCCCAGGGGCAATGCCGGCGCTCCCGGTCCGCGGGTGGACTTGCGTTCCTGCCAATGGGATGAATAGGAGCCGCTATTTCCTCTTTGATGCGCAGCCACCTAGTATGAGACCATGGATAGGAACCAGCTCATTGCGGCCTACCGGCAGCATCTTGACAATCTCGAGAACCTGACCAAGCCAGTCAGCGAAGCGCTTGGACGCATAAGCTTGCTCAAGGAATCCGATGATCCCAGAATCGCATTCGGCGCCAAAATAAAGACCATTCGCTGGAGAACGCTGCCCAAGCTCTTTGGCTTTGAAATCAAGGAAGTACGCCGCATTCTCGGCGGTCTGGAACATGACGTTAGCCAAGGGGAGGACACGGCGTCCTCTCTTGAGCGCGATGAAGAAATCCTGGCGAACCGGTACATCCCCTATTATCGCGGCGTGAAGGAAGAATTGCACCTGCTTCGCCTTGCCATTGCGGCTATGCAGACTTCCCCTGAAGACTTCCTTGCGCAACTGTCGGATGAGGACAAGATCCATATTGAAAACGGTGTCGCCCACCTCCTGCAAACCACGATGTTCCGTCGCGAATACGATGCCGAATCCAGCCAGGAAGGCGAGGGGGATGCCGCTGTGCTCCAAGATTCCTTTTCCTATAGGACCGACCTGTATACGCCGGCCGCCGAGGCGTTGGAAAGGCATGACTACCGTACGATGGCGATTTATGCTGCATGCAGCGAGGAGAGCTTATGGGACACTGCGCGGAATCGCTACCATGAACTCCATCGTGAGGAGCGGGAACATGACAGGCAGGAAAGGGAACGGCGACAGAAAGAACGGAAGGCCAAGGAGCGCAAGGCATTAGTCGACAAGGCCAAGGCAACGCCTTTCCCGGATGCAGACCCGCTCTTCGATGTTGCTGGAGCCGTCCATGATATGCGCTGGCTTGGTGGCCATCCGGAGGAACCGGTTGCCTATCCTAATGGGCTGCGGCATGAAATCGGAGACTTCGACCGTTTCCAGCCCCCATCGGATCCGGAACATTCCGGCACTCCGACGCCGCGCCTCGTCAATGCCCACGACGATATCCCCGTCCTTGAACTTGCTGGAGGCTGGTACTTCAAGCATGACGACCCGATAATCGGTCCTGTGTTGCCATCTCTCTTCATCACCATTCCTGTTTGGCAGCAGGGCCGCGTCATCGGGCGCGACCGCATCTGGCAGTATCCGGCGGCATGCATCGAGCATACCGGAGTCGTTGCAGACTGGGGCCATGCTTCCGATGCTCCGTTTGGCATTGCCTGCTACCACGATATGTACAGCGACGGCGACAGCACCGACGAAGTCGATGTTTCCGACCCGGAAGGCGAGGACGCGATGGCTTGGGCGGCCGACTACTATTTCGATGGCGTCCGCTTTACGCAACCGGAGCGACGGCAAGAGAGAATCGACAGTTTTCGTGCTGCGGAAATCCTGTTCCGGCATGCGGCTGGCCGCGGCTGCGCATGGGCATGGCTTTGCTTGGGATATCTCTATGCCTATGATCGCGCGGAAGGCAAATACTTCCGCTCCGCTTTCGATTGGTCCCCGCAAAGCGATACGGCATGGGGGCGGCAATTCTACTCCGCGCCGCCAAAGCCGCCCCTTCCGATTCGTGCGGCCGCCTGTTTTCGCCGTGCTGCTGGCGAGGGTGTCGCCGAAGGATGCCTGGCGTACGCCGAGACATTGCGCAAGCACCCGGAGTTCAAGGAAGATTCCTACGTGCTGGAGGAAGGACGGAGCTCAGATGAGCCCGCTTCCGATTTCTCAGCGCGCGACTGGCTACGGCGCGCCTATGATATCGCCGTCGTGCAGCGGAACCCGCGGATTTGGGGGTCGGCAGCCCTCAGGCTTGGCGAAATGGCGGCCGCCGGGACTTCGGATGAAAAGCCGGATGCCAAGGCGGCTCTTCGATGGTATGAGACGGCGGTTCGCGGGCTCGAACAGACGGTGCGGTCCGGCCTTGACATGTTCGACCAGTTGCTGGCTGAAGCGCAGAACGGCGTGGAAGATATGAAGCAAATCTTTTAGGATGAAGAAAAGCGGTGAGGGGGCGACATGGACGATAGCGGTCACGGGAATGCCGGAGAGAACGCAACGCGTCAGGCGTTGACTGGAACGCTTGCGAGGCTGCGCGAGGAACTCGCGGATTCCGTCGCTGCCTATGATCAGCTGATGCAGCAGACGTTGCCACAAGTCAAGGCTGATTACGCGACGAAAATCGGCGTATGGGAAACGAGGCTGCTAGAGGTGTCTCTGGAAGCAGCCCAGGCTAAACGACGGTTTACGTTGCTTCAGCAGCTCGTCAACGTAGGCGAAGCGCTGGATGGCAGCCATCTGGACGCAGTCGAAGCGCAACTGGCTGGCGAGTACCGCGAATGGCTGCAATCCGTCGAAAAGCAGCAGTCGGAACTTACATCGTTGCTTGACAAACGCGCCCATGCGCATTATCTCAATGCCGCAGATACCAAGAAGCTGAATAAGCTTTTCCGATCCCTTGCGCGCAGGCTGCATCCCGATTTGCATCCTGGCGACCGGCAGCGGGCGGAATACTATCGGATTGCGCAGGCGGCGCTCGCGAACGGCGACCTGAATGCGCTGGAATCACTGGCGGTGCTGACGGCGAGCCAAGCCGAGGATCCGGATTACCAGACGTTTTCCAACGATGAGCTTGCGCATGAAATCGACATCATTCATGGGCGCCTGCAGGCGATGGCGACGCGTACGGCTGAACTGATGGGCGTCCCTCCGCTGCTGTACCGCAAGAATCTGCAGGATCCGACGTGGATTGCGGAGCGGACCGCGGACCTTAAAGCCGCCATCGACGCGTATGAAAAGCGCCGCGACCATTACCGCCGGCGAATCGCGGAACTGAAGAAAGGGCAGCTATGACCGATGATGCTTCCAGGGAACTCCTGTCATTCGAGAATTTTTCCGCCGGCGAGGGCGCGGTGGCGCTTGCGAATCTCATGGCAGGAGGTGCGGTGCCCCAGCCGTACGGACAGGAGATTCTTCTGATTGAACGGACGTATCTGGTAGCGAACCGCGGATTTCGTGATCCGCACAGGCCGGACCCCTACGATCCAGCCGAGCTGGAACCGCTCGTCAATGAAACGCCGTCCAGAGCGAAGCTGGTTTTCCGGCGCCGTCCGAACGATATCGCCGATCGGTGGACCGTGGAGGTCTTTCTTGGCGAACGGTCGCTGGGTTTCCTGCGGGCGCATGAGAACGAGATCATCGCGCGGCTGATGGATGCCGGCAAACGCGTGTTCGGAGAACTGCTCTACGCTGAAAAACTGGGAGACTATCTGCGTATCTATATCAACGTCACGATGGAAGACTGAAATCCGCGGGTGGACTTGCGTTCCTGCCAGTGGGAATGTTGAAGCGGCCTAAACGATTGCTTCTGATTTCTTAGATTGCGCGTGGCGGACGCGCTGGGGGAGGACCTGGTTGGCGCGGATGCGGCCAAGGTCCGTCGTATAGGGGTCGACGGCGCCCACGAGGGGGTCGGCCAGCTGGAGGATGCGGGCGATGCTCAGCAGCGAATCGGTTCCGTACGGCGGGGGTGCGGGCTATACTCGATAGCTGGCAGCCGACCTCGATGGCGGTGAGCCGTAACCATAACCATCTGTATTGCGCATGGCCAGGGGCCGTCGACGCCGGCATTGCGGCGCGGGCCCCGCGCCAGCGTGGCTGGAGAATATCGCAGGATGACAGAAGAGAAGGAACCGGGGAAACTCAATGCCGATGCCCGCGCAGCGGGAGCGACGCTGGACCAGTCGCTCGCCTCGCGCGCGAAAGGACCGAAGAAGGGCGTGCCGAAAGGCTGGATCGCAGCGGTCGTCGTCGTGGCGCTCGTCGTGGCGTTCGCCGTGGCGTGGCTGGCCCCCAAGCGCAGCGCCGAAGCCGTAAGCCGGCAGGATACGGTGACGATCGGCCTGAAGCTCGCGCCCACCAATCTCGATATCCGTTCCACGGCCGGATCGGCCATCGACCAGGTGCTCATCGGCAACGTCTATGAAGGGCTCGTGGCGAAGAACGAGTCGAACGAAGTGGTGCCGGCGCTCGCCAAAAGCTGGACGGTCAGCGACGACGGCCTGACCTACACGTTCGACCTGCATGAAAACGCGACGTTCTCGAACGGCGATCCGGTGACCGCCGACGATGCCGCCTGGTCGATCCAGAGCCTGATCGACAACCAGTATGCCGACTACGACCAGCTTGAGCACTTCAAGTCGGTCAGCGCGCCCGACTCCCACACGGTGGTCGTCACGCTCAGCGAGCCCTACGCCGAACTGCTGTGGGTGCTCACCGGACGCCCGGGCCTCGTGTTCGACAGCAAGGTCGAGAAGGACGCGTCGACGGCGACCGACCTGAAGACGGACGCGCTGGGCTCCGGCCCGTACGCCATCGGGCAGTTCAACGAGAACGATTCGGTCGTCCTCAAGGCCAACGGCTCCTACTGGGGCGACAACAAGGCGCAGACCGGCACCGTCGTGCTCAAGTACTACGCCGACGACAACGCCGCCGTCAACGCGCTGAGCGCCGGCGACGTGCAGGTGCTGGCGCCGATCAACGCGTCGCTCGCCAGCCAGTTTGAGAACGACGACGCCTACGTCGTCAAGACGGGCGACGGCACCGACAAGTACGTGCTCGCCATGAACAACGGCAAGGGCGCCGCGACCGGCGACATCAAGGTGCGCCAGGCCATCCGCTACGCCATCAACCACGACGAGCTCATCGCCTCCCGCGGCGGCACCGACGTGGCGCTCGGCGGCCCGATTCCCTCGCTCGACCCGGGCTACGAGGACCTGACCGGCCTGTACCCGTACGACCTCGACAAGGCGAAGGAACTGCTCGCCGATGCCGGCTACGACGAAGGCAACCCGCTCAGGCTCACGCTGACCTACGCGAACACGTACGGCACCGAAATCGGCGACCAGCTGCGTTCGCAGCTGAAGAAGGCGAACATCGACCTGACCGTCAACGTCGTCGAGTTCTCCACCTGGCTGCAGCAGGTCTACACCGACAAGGACTACGACCTCTCGCTCGTCGACCACAACGAGAGCCACGACTTCGTCAACTTCTCGCGCCCCGACTACTACTTCAACTACACGGGCGACCATAGCGGCGACGTGCGCAAGCTGACCGAACAGGCGCTTTCGAGCGCCGGCCAGGAGGAAAGCGAAGCGCTGCTGGCGAAGGCCGCGCGCCTCGTTTCCGAAGACGCCGTATGCGACTGGCTGTTCAACTACCGCATCACGACGGCGATGAACGCCGGCGTTTCCGGCTTCCCGGTGAACATGAACCAGACGGTGCTCCCGCTCTACAACGTCGTCTACGTCGCCTGAGGGGAGGAAAGGCAGCCTCTATGAGATTCATCCTGCAGCGGCTTGCGCTGCTCCTGCTTGCGCTCGCCGTCGTATCCATCGTCGTGTTCGCGGCGATCCGCGTGCTGCCCGGCGACGTTGCTTCCGTCATGGCCGGCATCAACGCCTCCCCGCAGCGCGTTGCGGCGCTGCGGGATGAACTCGGCCTCAATGAACCGCTGGCGGCGCAGTATGCCGACTGGATTCGCGGCTTGCTGACCGGCGACTTCGGCTCGTCGATGCTCACCGGCCAGCCAATCGCCTCCACGGTGGCGTCCCGCGCCAGCGTGACGTTCCCGCTCATCGTGCTGGGGCTGCTCGTGGCGCTTGCCGTCGGCGTGCCGCTGGGCTGCGCCGCCGTACTGGCCCGGCGTCGCTGGGTGCGTTCGACGCTGCATGCGCTCGCCATCATCGGCGGAGCGGTTCCGGCATTGTGGGCCGGGCTGCTGCTCATCATGCTGCTGGGGCGCGGCGTGGGCCTGTTCGGCATCCTTCCCTCGCAGGGATTCCCGCTGGAAGGGTGGTCGGGCGATTGCTCCGGCGCACTGGCCAGCCTGCTGCTGCCGGCCCTGGCCACCGGGCTGATCGTCGGCGCGTCGATCATGCGCTACACCCGTTCGGCGTTGCTGGAGGTGGAAGGCAGTGGCGACGTCATCGCGCTGGCGATGGCATGCGGCATGACGCGCCATCGCGCGATGCTGACGACAGGGCTGCGCCTGGCGATGCCGCAGCTGGTATCCGTCGTCGGCCTGACGTTCGCGGAAATGATCACGGGCGTCATGGTCATCGAGAACCTGTTCGCGCTTCCCGGCATCGGCACCGGCCTGGTCAACGACATCGGCCAGCGCGACCTCATCGCCGTGCAGAGCGAGCTGTTCCTGCTGGCGGCGTTCTTCCTGGTCATCGGGTTCGCCGTCGACGTCGCGCATCGCCTGCTCGACCCCAGGCTGGAGCGTGCGGCATGAACCTGAACAAGCATATGCGTCGCGCCGGCATCGTCATCGCGTCGATCTGGCGCAAAGGCACCGGCAAGTTCTCCATGATCGTGCTGGGCCTGTGGGTGCTCGTGGCGCTCGTGTCGCTCGTATGGACGCCGCGCTCGCTGTGGGATACCGACGGCTTCAACGTATGGTCGTCGCCCTCGTCCGCGCACTGGCTCGGCACCGACGGCACCGGCGCCGACGTGTTCAGCTGGCTGATGGCCGGCTCCGCTACCAATCTGCTCATTGCGCTGCTCTCCGCGGCGGTGGCCACGCTGATCGGCACGCTGCTGATTGCGGCGATGCTGGCGCGGGGGCCGCGCCTGTCGGCCAACGCCGGGTCGTCGCTGGGGGCGCATGCGGCGGTCGTCGGCGTCGACGCGCTCATCTCGATACCGACGATACTGGTCGCGCTGATGCTGGCCGTGCCCTTCGGCGCGTCGATCTGGGTCATCGTCGCCGCCTGCGGATTGAGCTACGGCCTCAATCTTGCGCGCGTCGCCCGGCCGGCGGCCCTGCTGGCCGCCAACAGCCAGTACGCACAGGTTTCGCGGCATGCCGGCGCGTCCTTCTCCTATATCTTCCGGCGCCATGTGCTGGGCAATATCCGGCCGGTCATGACGGTACAGCTGTCGCTGGCGGCCGGCACGTCGGTGCTGGCCGAGGCAGGGCTGACCTATCTGGGGGTCGGGGTGCCTTCCGGCACGCCAAGCTGGGGGCATTCGCTGGCGACGTCGGCGAAATTCATCACCGCCTACCCGGCGACGGTGCTGTGGATCGGACTGGCGGCGACGCTGGCCGTGCTGGCCATCAACCTGTTCGGGGACTGCCTGCGCGACGCGTGCGATCCGCTGGCGAATCCGCGACTGCGGGAGCAGCCCGCAAAGGAGGGAAGCGCATGGGACTTCGCGTCGACGGACTGACTGTCGGCCACGGCGGCCATGCCATCGTCGACGGCGTGACGATGGCGATTGGCGACGGCGAACGCGTCGGGCTGATTGGCTCGTCGGGTTCGGGCAAGTCGATGATCGCCCGCAGCATCGCCGGGCTGCTGCCGGATACGTTCACGGTGGCCGGCAGCGTCACGATGGACGGCCAGCCGCTGCTGGGGCTGTCCGACGCGGACATGGCGCAGCTGCGCGGGGCGGCCATCGGCATGGTATTCCAGAACCCGCGTTCGGCGCTCAACCCGGTGCTGACGGTGGGCCAGCAAATCGCCTTGCCGCTCAAGCTGCACTACGACCTGACGAAAACGGAACGCAGCGAACGCGTAGCGGCCATGCTGCAGCGCGTCGGGCTGGATGCGGCGCTGGCTTCGCGGCCCGTGCTGGCGCTTTCCGGCGGCCAGCAGCAGCGCGTCGCCATCGCCACGGCCCTGGTGACGTCCCCGCGGCTCATCATCGCCGACGAGCCGACGACGGCGTTGGACTCCACGACGCAGCGCCAGATCGTCGACCTGCTCGTTTCGCTCGTCGATGGCCTGGGTGCCTCGATGCTGTTCATCACCCATGATTTCTCGGTGCTCGCCCATGCCACCACGGCCACCTACGTGCTGCAGCGCGGGCATATCGTCGAGCATGGGGCTACGTCCGCGCTGCTGGAGCGTCCTGAAAGCGCGGCGGCCCGCGAACTGGTGGACGCCGCACGCGCGCTGACGCTGACGCGCTGATATGCCGACCGGCCGGGGCGTGAAAGACGACGGCCTATACAACCTATACAAGGGGAGGATGCCGATGACGGAGTCGGTTGCGGTGCTTGCAGGCACCGGGCTGCGCAAATCCTATGGGCGCGGGCGCAAGCGCGCCGAAGTGCTTCATGGCGTCGATATCGGGGTCCATGCCGGCGAATGCCTGGCGATCATCGGGGAATCCGGCTCCGGCAAGACGACCGCCTCGCGCATCCTGTTCGGGCTTGACGACGCGGATGGCGGCGACGTGGCGTTCGAAGGGCGTTCGCTCGCCGGCAAGGAAGGCCGCGCTGCGCTGGGGCGCCTGCGCGACGCCAGCGGCATCGTCACGCAGAATCCGTTCGATTCGCTTGACCCGCGCTGGACGGCGGGGCAGTCGGTGGCCGAACCGCTGCGGCTGCGCGAGCGTTCGCTGGAATCCGGGCAGGTGGCCGCACGGGTGGCGCAGGCGCTGGAGCTGATGGCGTTGCCTCCTGCCGATTTCTTCGGGCGGTATCCGTGCGACATGTCTGGCGGCCAGGCCCAGCGCGTCGCCATCGCCCGCGCTATCGTGACGTCTCCGGCGCTGCTGCTGGCCGACGAGCCGATGAGCGCCGTCGACGTGGCGGCCCGCATCCAGATCCTCGAAGCGTTCGAGGCGATCCGCGAGGCGCGCCCCGAAACGGCGATCGTGATGGTGTCGCACGATCTGGGCGTCGTGCAGCATATCGCCGATACCATTATCGTCATGCAGGATGGCTGCGTCGTCGAGCGGGGAACGGCGGCGCAGGTGCTTGCCGACCCGCGCGAGCCGTATACGAAAACGCTGGTACGGGCCGCCACGCTCTAGGCGGTAGCGGAAAATCCTCAATCTTAGTAAAATTTTTACCAAGATTGTTGGCGCCAACGGCAATGAACGCCGGGAAGGGGAATGGATGGTCACCATCAAGGACATCGCGAGGGAATCGGGCTTTTCGCCGGCCACCGTGTCGCGCCTGCTCAATGGGGACCCCACGCTGAGCGTCCGCGAGGAAACGCGCCGCAAGATCATCGAAACGAGCGAGGCGCTCGGCTACGCCGTGCAGGCCAAGCACGTCACGATGCCCAGGCGCATCGCCATCCTCGACATCATCAACCCCGGCGACCACGTGCAGGACGAGTACTTCAGCTCGCTGCGCGACATCGTCGAACGCTGCGCCACGAAGCAGCGCATGGAATACACGTTCTACCATGCGGTGGCCGACCTCATCGCCGACGCCGAGCTGTATGACGGCTTCATCGTCGTCGGCGCGGAGCTCATCACGCAGGACGACCTGATCGATCTCAAGAAGGCGCTGCCGTTCGGCGTGTTCCTCGACATCAACCCGGCGCCCAGCCTCTTCGACTCGGTCCAGCCCGACCTGTCGCAGACGGTGCTCGACGCGCTGGACGAATGCAGGAAGGCAGGCATGCGGCGCATCGGCTACATCGGGGGACTGGGGCGCATCATGGGCACGCACGACTATCCGGATGACGTGCGCCACGTGGCGTTCGAGAACTGGGCGCCGCGCCTGGGCCTCGATACCGACGGCTACATGTTCATCGACGGCACGTTCAATGTGGAAACGGGGCGCCGGCTTGGCGAACGCATCATCGCCGAGCTTGGGCCCCGCGGCTTGCCGGACGCGTTCATCTGCGCCGCCGACGTCATCGCGGTCGGCGTGCTGCAGGCATTCAATGCGGCCGGCATCATCGTGCCGCGCGACGTTGCGCTGATTTCCGTCAACGACCAGCCGATCGCCCAGTACACGTCGCCACCGCTGACGACGTACCGCATCGACCAGCAGGACCTGGCGGACAGCGGCATCAGGATGCTCGCGGAGGCGATCTCCACGAAACGCGAGGTGCGGCACCATCTGCTCATCTCCACGAATCTCGTAGTCCGTTCCAGCTTCATCCCCGCCTAGCCAACGCCTCGCTGGAACATTCCACCTCGCCTACGTTCCAGTCGCTGACAGCACGTAAGCGACTGGAACGTTCCCATCGGACTACTTTCCAGTTGCTGACCAAGCCTGAGCGACTGGAAAGTAGTATTTCTTCTACATTCCAGTCGGTGGGGACGCGTGAGCGACTGGAACGTAGCAGGCCGCCTACGTTCCAGCGGTTTTTGGGGTAGAGGTGGGAAGAAAAGATGGGAGGGCGGCCCGCCAAGGGTTGCGACAAACGGGCCGCCCCATGTGTCCGCGCCCGGAAAACTGCGAAAAGGCGCGGAACGCAGGGGCGACGCTGCCCCGGCCGCCGTCAAAGGGGCATGACGGCGACATCGAGCGCCAGCGGCTCGCTGGCGGGAATCTGGTATTGGCGATGGACCGGCGCGCCCCACGAATCGTCGCCGCCGACGCCCATCTGCGCGGCGAACAGCCGCAGCCACGAATAGCGGGGCTCCGGCAACTCGTTCTGGTGGCGCGCCTGCTCGATGTCGAGCGTGGCGTAGGGCAGCAGCGACGCCGCGAACGTGCCGTCGCCGTTGATGCCGCCGGCAGCCGACGCCCGTTCGATGCGCAGGCCGTGGCCGTCGATGTCGGTGACATCCATCCAGCGCACGCCTTCATGGTTGCCGGTTTCCTGCGGCACCAGGTACGGCGCCATCGATTCGGCGGCGGTGGACTGCCAGATGCCCAGCTTGCCCCCCGCGTTGCGGTCCCGGTACGTTTCCTGCGGTCCCGGACCGTAGAACCGGATGCGCTCGTAGCGCCCTGGCAGCATCCATTCGAGGCCGAATGCCGGCAGCGACGGCGCGTCGACGCCGCCGGGGTACGTCGCCGTCAGCCGCATGCGCCCGTCGGCGCCGATGCGGTAGCGCACGGTGACGCGCGTGCGGTTCGGCTCGGCAAGTTCATAGACGTACGTGCCTTCGATCCGCCCCTCCTGCGTGGCGAACGTGGCGTCGACGCACCGCGCGTAGCGGCCGGCGCCGAACCATTGTGCGCGCTCGAAGCCGGAACCGCAGCCGCGGTCGTTGTCGGTCAGCGGCCGGAACGTGAGCAGCTGCGGCGCCCGCAGCGCCATCTCGCGGCCTCCGAAGTGGTACGACACCAGGCCGCCCTGCGTGCGCGAGAGCATCGCTTCGCCCAGCGGGCCGGCGATGCCGACGTTGAACCGGCCGTCGGCGATGCGCCCCGCCGGTGCGGGTGCCGGCTCGGCGACGTGCGCGCGGCCCACGACCGTCTGGCCGAACGCCAGTTCGTAGCCAGCCGGCGCCCAGTCGGCCGGCGAGGCGAGCCGCTGGCTGACTTCGGCGACGTATTCGACGCCGTCGTCGCAGGCGTGCGCCGGAATCGGGAACGGCACGTCGAAGCGCCGGGAAGCGCCGGCCGGCACGTCGAAGCGCAGGTCCTGGCTCCAGATTTCCTCGCCGTCGGCCAGCAGCCGCGCGCGGAACGCCGAGCTGGCCGTCGAAACGAACAGGTTGCCGTTGGTCACCGTCACGCCGCACGCGTCCGGCACCAGCTTCACGTTCGCATAGCAGGCCTTCACTTCCTGCGCCTTCGGGGAGACGGCGCGGTCGGCGAACACGATGCCGTCGCCGGAGAATTCGTAGTCGTGCGGCCGGTCGCCGAAGTCGCCGCCGTAGGCGAGCCGCACCGAACCGTCGTTGCCGGCGCCGTCGCGCTGCCAGAGGGCCTGGTCGATGAAGTCCCAGATGAAGCCGCCCTGGTACTTTTCGTAGCGTTCCAGCTGCGTATAGAGGTGCAGGCCGCCGACTGAATTGCCCATCGCGTGCATGTATTCGCACGACACGAACGGCTTGGCCCCGTCGCCCTGCACATACGAGGCGATTTCGTCGGGCTTGGCGTACATGCGGCTCTCCACGTCGGAAACATGGTCGAAGGCGCGGTCGTGGAACACGCCTTCATAATGCACGAGGCGGTGCGGATCCAGTTCGCGCGCCAGGTCGGCCATCGACTCGAACACGCTGCCGCCGAACGATTCGTTGCCCAGCGACCACAGCAGCACGCTCGGATGGTTGAAATCGCGCCGTATCATCGAGGCGAGCCGGTCAAGGCAGGCGTCGCGCCATTCGGGACGGCTGCCGGGAATGGCGGTATCGGGCGTTTCGGCGTCGCCGGGCGCCGCCCAGGTGCCGTGCGTTTCGAGATTCGTTTCGTCGATGACGTAGATGCCGTATTCGTCGCACAGGTCGTACCAGCGTTCCTGGTTGGGGTAGTGCGACGTGCGCACGGCGTTGATGTTGTGCCGCTTCATGAAGCGCACGTCCCACAGCATGTCCTCTTCGGTGACGGCACGGCCGCGCGCCGCGTCGAACTCGTGCCGGTCGACGCCCTTGAACACGATCCGCTTGCCGTTGAGCTTCATGATGCCGCCGGACAGCTCGAACCGCCGGAAGCCGACGTGCAGCGAGCGGCGCGACACGGTGCCGTCGGGTGCCGCCAGCGCAATCTCAAGCCGGTATCGCGTCGGTTCCTCCGCGCTCCACGGCCACACGCCGCCCAGCTGAGCCCGGAACGCCGCGCGGGGGGCCGCTTCGCGTTCCTCGCTCCAGATTTCCCTGCCGGTTTCGTCGAACAGCGCGGCCTGCAGCGTGGCTCCTTCCAGATTTCCCGCGGCGTCGACGGCGACATCGAGCGTGCCGGCGCCGGTCGGCGCGTCGTAGTCGGCGACGGCGCGCACGTCGGCGACATGCGCCGGTTCCAGCGCCGTCAGCTTCACGCTGCGGAACAGGCCGTACAGGCGCCAGTAGTCCTGGTCTTCCAGCCAGCTGGCGCTCGAGTATTCGAAGCAGGCGACGGCCAGCAGGTTGCCGGCTGGCTTGAGGGCGTCCGTCACGTCGAACGACGCCGGGCAGAACGAATCCTCCGAATAGCCGACGAACGCGCCGTTGAGCCACACGTAGATCGCGGTCTGCGCGCCGTCGAACGTCAGCGTCACGCGGCCGCCGCGCGACAGGGCGTCCAGCATCGCCCCGTCGGCGTCGAAGCGGCGCCGGTACAGCCCGACATGGCCGTCGGGCGTGGCCGGCGCCTCGACGTCGACGTGGCCGTCCCACGGGTACTGGATATTGACGTACTGGGGCCCGAAGAAGCCCTGCAGGTTCAGATGGCCGGGCACGTCGGCGGTGGCGTATGCGGCGTCGTCGCCTTCGGCGGCGAACGGCGGCACGCAGCCGTCCACGATGCCGCAGCCGCAGCGGCGGGCGAGGCGCACCTGCCAGCGGCCGTCGAGCGATTGCGTGGCCGCGCCGTCGAGCGAGGCGTGGGCGGGCAGCCGGTTGACGGCGAAGACGTCGGGGTCGTCGATCCACGCGATGTCGGCGTGGCCGGCCTGCAGCGGCTGGGGGATGGATGGATGCGTGGCGGTGTGTGTCATGGCGGAGTCTCTCCTTGGTCTGATCACGTCGTTGTGACATGAAGAGTAAAAAGCATTACTAAAAATCTTACCTAATGAAACGCCGGAACGCAAACCTAGGCTGTAAGCGCTCTTCCGGAGGTTGGGAAACGGTTGCGAATCCTTGCGACACTCCGAAGAGGTATGCTGGATTTTACTGAACTGAAGTAAATTAATATACTCATTTACGTAAGTTCATTTCCGAACGGTCACGGACGATCGCAAAGAAACCGCCTGAACCTCCTCACGAAAAGAGCAATCATGAAGGAAGCAACGCAGCCAATGGAGGCTGGAACGAAACCAAAGGTGCATTACGGGCGCCGCATCGCCTTCGCGATGGGCAACCTCGGGCAGTCGGCGTTCTACAACGCGCTGTCCACCTATTTCGTCGTCTATGTCACCAGCGCGATGTTCATCAACGTCGACAAGGACCTCGCCACCCGCATGATCGGCATCATCACCGGACTGATCGTCGTCATCCGCATCGCCGAGATCTTCATCGACCCGCTGCTGGGCAACCTCATCGACAACACGACGACGAAGATGGGCCGCTTCCGGCCATGGCAGCTTATCGGCGGCATCACGTCGGCGGTGCTGCTGATGGTCGTCTACACCGGCCTGTTCGGCCTGGTCAACGTGTCGGAAACCTGGTTCATCGTCCTGTTCATCATCGTGTTCATCGTGCTCGACGTGTTCTACTCGATGCGCGACATCTCCTACTGGGGCATGGTGCCGGCGCTGTCCGAGGACTCGCATGAGCGCTCCGTCTACACGTCGCTCGGCTCGTTCACCGGCTCGATCGGCTACAACGGCATCACCGTCATCGTCGTGCCGCTCGTAACGTTCTTCACCTACAAGTTCACCGGCGAATGGACCGAAGGGCAGTCCGGGTGGACGTCATTCGGCATCATCGTCGGCCTGCTGGGTATCCTCACGGCGCTGTGCGTGGCGTTCGGCACGAAGGAAAGCGAGAGCGCGCTGCGCAGCAAGGCGCAGAAGAACGGCAACCCGATCCAGGCGTTCGGCGCCATCGTCAAGAACGACCAGCTGCTGTGGGTGGCGCTGAGCTACCTGCTCTACGCCATCGCCAACGTCGCGACGACCGGCGTGCTGTTCTACCTGTTCAAGTTCGTGCTCGGCATGCCGAACGCCTTCTCCATCGCCGGCGTCATCCCGATCATCATCGGCCTGATCGCGGCCCCCGCCTACCCGGTGCTCAACAGGTTCATCCCGCGCAAGTTCCTCTACGTCGCCGGATGCGTGTTCATGATCGCCGCCTACCTGATGTTCATCTTCGGCTCCAAGTCGCTGCCCGTCATCATCGTGGCGCTCGTGCTCTTCTACATCCCCGGCACGCTGATCCAGATGACGGCCATCCTGTGCCTGACCGATTCGATCGAATACGGCCAGCTCAAGACCGGCCGGCGCAACGAGGCCGTCACGCTGTCGGTGCGCCCGATGCTCGACAAGATCGCCGGCGCGTTCTCCAACGGCATCGTCGGCTTCATCGCCGTCGCCGCAGGCATGACCGGCACCGCCACCGCCGCCGACATGACGGCGTTCAACATCCACACCTTCTCGGTCTTCGCCTACTACATCCCGCTGGCCCTGATCGTGCTCAGCCTGCTCGTGTTCCTGTTCAAGGTCAAGATTGACGAGAAGGAGCATGCGCGCATCGTCAAGGAGCTCGAACGCAAGCTGGCCGAGGGCGAACTGGCCGAAGAACCGGTGGCCGACGAAGCGGCCGCCTACACCGAAGTGCCGCAGGTCGTGGAAGCGAAGTAGGCAGGAAAGGCGCACGTAGCGCAACCGGTTGGGAATCTCATACAAAGGAAACAGCAATGGAACGCAACGCAACCTCTGAACCCCGCGGTGAACGCCGCTGGCCGCAGCTGCTGGGCGCCTCGGCGCGCGGCATCGCGTACGGCGGCGACTACAACCCCGACCAGTGGCCCGAGGAGATCTGGGACGAGGACGTGAAGCTGATGAAGCAGGCCGGCGTCAACGTCGTCTCGCTGGGCATCTTCAGCTGGGACCGCGTGCAGCCCTCCGAAGGCGAGTGGGATTTCGCATGGCTCGACCGCATCATCGGCAAGCTCGGCGCCGCCGGCATTTCGGTCGACCTGGCCACGATGACGGCGGCCGCGCCGCTGTGGCTGTACGAAACGTACCCCGAAGTGCTGCCCGTCGAGGCGGACGGCACCGTCGTCAACGCCGGCAGCCGCCAGTCGTGGCGCCCGACGTCCCCGGTGTTCCGCAAGTTCGCGCTCGAGCTCGTACGCAGGCTCGCCGAGCGCTATGGCGACAACCCCGCCGTCACCGCCTGGCACGTCGACAACGAGCTCGGCTGGAACAACCGCCATGACTACTCGGACGACGCGCAGCGGGAATTCCGCCGCTGGTGCGCGCGCAAGTACGGTTCTGTCGAGGCGCTCAACGAGGCATGGGGCACGGCGTTCTGGTCGCAGCACGTCAACTCGTTCGACGAGGTGCTCCTGCCTCGGCACATGGGCGCCGATTCGATGGCCAACCCGGCCCAGCAGCTCGACTTCGAGCGGTTCGGTTCCGACTGCCTGCTGGACTTCTACCACGCCGAGCGCGACGTCATCCGGCAGATCTGCCCGGACAAGCCGTGCACGACGAACTTCATGGTCTCCACCGACCAATGCTGCAACGACTACGCCAAGTGGGCGCGCGACGTCGACTTCGTGTCGAACGACCACTATTTCAAGGACGGACCGGAGCACCTGGCGGAACTGGCATGCTCGGATTCGCTCGTCAGCGCCTTCGCCGCCCACGAACCCTGGTACCTGATGGAGCACTCGACGTCCGCCGTGCAATGGAAGCCGTTCAACGCGCGCAAGCGGCACGGCGAACTGGTGCGGGACGCGCTCGCCCACGTCGCGTTCGGCGCCGACGCCATTTGCTTCTTCCAGTGGCGCGCCTCGCGCTCCGGCGCGGAATGCTTCCATTCGGCGATGGTGCCGCATGCCGGCGCCGATTCGAAGGTCTTCCGCGAGGTATGCGAGCTTGGCGGGCTGCTGGAAACGCTCGGCGAGGCGGGGGTGCCTGGCTCGCGGATGGCTGCGTCGCCGTCGCGCACGGCCATCCTGTTCAGCGCCGACTGCGAATGGATGACGCGCTGCGAAACGCTGCCGTCCAGCCAGCTCAACCACTTCCACGCCGTGCGCGACTGGTATTACGCGTTCCTCAACGCGGGTCTGCGCGCCGACGTCGTGCCCGCCGCGGACTTCGTTGGGGCCGACAGGTCATGGCAGGCGGCCGGCTACGATACGGTTGTCCTGCCGACGATGGTGAACGTGTCCTCGGAACTGGCGGCGGCCGCCGAACGGTTCGCGGCGGCCGGCGGCACCGTCGTCATCGACTATGCGACGGGCTTGACCGACGACGACTACAAGGTGGCGCTTGGCGGCTACCCAGGCATGCTGCGCGGGGTCGCCGGGGTACGCAGCGAGGAATTCAACCTCCTCGCCGGCGACGAGGAAGCGGGCGGCGCAGCCGACGATTGCTGGGTATCCGAGGACGACCCGGGGTTCGTGCGGCTCGACAACGGGGCGACGGCGCGCCGCTGGGCCAACGTCGTCACGTCCGTGGACGGCTCGGCCACCGTGCTCGCGCGCTATCTCGGGGCGGAGGCGGAAGACTGGGAGCTCGACGGCGTGCCGGCAATCGTGCGCAACGCCGTCGGCGACGGCGAAGCGTTCTATATCGGCTGCGATCTCGACGTGGCCGACATGACCGCGTTCGTCGTCGCGCACCTGGGCGCTGGCTCCGGCGCCCGCGAACTGCCTGGCGTCATCCATACCGTCCGCGAAGCGGCGGCCGTGGATGGCAAAGCGGGGCGCCGTTTCCATTTCTACCTGCCGACCAGCAAGTTCGGCGCCGAACTGGCTCCTGGCTGCGTCGCCGGCGAGCCGGTCGTGCAGTACCGCTGCGACGGCGCGTCCGGCGACGGCTCGTGGCGGCTCGACCGCAACGGCGTCCTCGTCACGGTGGAACGCGCCGCCAGCTGACGGCGCGCCCTGTGCCGGCGACGTTCAAGCGGCCAGCGAATCCAGCGCCTGCTCGAGGTCGGCGATGAGGTCCTGCGGGTCCTCCAAGCCGGCTGACAGGCGCACGAGATTGGAGGGCACCTGCAGCGTCGTGCCGGCCACCGACATGTGCGTCATCGCCGCCGGCACCTCGATCAGGCTTTCGACGCCGCCGAGCGATTCGGCAAGCGTGAAGATCTTCGTCGCCCCGGCGAACCGTTCGGCCGCCTGCATGCGCTCGCCGTCGGTCCGCCCGGCGAGCTCGACCGACACCATGCCGCCGAAACCGCCGTGCATCTGCCGCGCGGCCACCGCATGGCCCGGGTGCGATTCGAGGCCCGGATACCATACGCGCTCTACTTCGGGGCGCTCTTCAAGCCAGCGGGCGACGGCCATGGCGTTGTCGCTGTGGCGGCGCATGCGCAGCTCCAGCGTTTTAAGGCCCCGGATATCCAGCCACGAGTCGAACGGGGAGGGTACCGCGCCTGCGGCGTTCTGCAGGAACGCGACGGCGTCGGCGATGCCGTCGTCGTTGGTCAGCACGGCGCCGCCCACCACGTCGGAATGGCCTCCGATGTATTTCGTCGTCGAATAGGCCACCGCGTCGGCGCCGTCCGCCAGCGGATGCTGCAGGATCGGGGAGGCGAACGTGTTGTCGACGGCGAGCAGCGTGCCGGTTTCATGTGCCAGCGCCGCCGCCAGCGCGATGTCGGTGATGCGCAGCATCGGATTGGTGGGCGTCTCCACCCACAGCACGCGGTAGCTCTTCGCATGCAGCGCCCGGTTGAGTTCCGCAGCATCGGATGTGTCTACGACGTCGATCTGCACGCCCCAGGGCGCGAACACCTGCGCGAGTAGCCGGTAGGTGCCGCCGTACACGTCGTTGCCGATGAGGATGGCGTCGCCGGGCTTGAGCAGCGACCGCAGCAGCACATCGATGGCCGCCAGCCCCGACGAGAAGCTCGCCGCATGCGCCGCGCCCTCCACCGAGGCAAGCTGGCGGTCGAAGGAGGTGCGGGTCGGGTTGATCGAGCGGCTGTAGTCGTGGCCTCCGCGCAGGCCGCCTACGCCGTCCTGCTTGAACGTCGACGTCATGTAGATCGGCGTGGATACGGCGCCGGTGGCGGCGTCCGGCTCCTGGCCGGCGTGGATGGCGCGGGTGGCCACGGCGCTGGAAGCGAGGGCCTGGGCATCGGAGGCAATGGTCGTGGAGTGCATCGTAAGGTTCCCTTTCTCGTCGGTTCCGGTTTCGATCGTGCCTTAGGCGGCCTGCGTCTGGCGGCTGGCGGCGAAGGCGCTTTCCACCGGGGACGGCTGCGCGGTTTCGGCGACAACGCGCCCGAAGCCGTTGGCGACCATCCAGCGGTCGTTGAAGATCTTCTCGAGGTAGCCGCGGCCGGAATCCGGCGCGAGGACGACGACGGTAGCCGATTCGTCGAGATTGTGGGTGCGGGCGTATTCGATGGCCGCGGCGACGGCCATGCCGGAGGAACCGCCGACGAGCATGCCTTCTTCGGCGGCCAGCCGGCGGGTCATCGCGAACGCCGTGCTGTCCGGAATCTGGACAATGACGTCGGGAACGGAACGGTCGAACGTGGCGGGATAGAAGTCCTCGCCGACGCCCTCGGTGGCGTACTGGTGGACGTTGCCGGGGTCGGAATAGATCGAGCCTTCCGGGTCGGCGCCGATGACGGTGACCGCTCCTGCCGACATTTCCTTTAAGTACCGTCCGGTGCCGGAAATGGTGCCGCCGGTGCCGACGCCGGCGACGAAATGGGTGACCTTGCCGTCGGTATCGTTCCAGATTTCGGGACCGGTGGTGAAATAATGGCTTTCCGGTCCGTTGGGGTTTTCGTACTGGTTGGGCTTGAACGCGCCCGGAATGCCGGCGGCCAGCCGGTCGGACACCGAATAGTAGGAGCGCGGGTCGTCGGGGTCGACGTCGGTGGGGGTGACGACGACGGTCGCCCCGTAGGCGCGCAGCACGGCGCGCTTGGATTCGGAGACCTTGTCGGGCACGACGAACACGGTGCGGTAGCCCTTCTGCTGGGCGACGAGCGCCAGCCCCACGCCGGTGTTGCCGGAGGTGGGCTCGACGATGGTGCCGCCGGGCTTGAGCTTGCCTTCGCGTTCGGCCGCTTCGATGATGCGCGCGGCGATGCGGTCCTTCGACGAGCCGCCGGGGTTGAGGTATTCGAGCTTGACGGCGATCGTCGCGCGCACGTCCGGCGCGACATGGTTGAGGCGCACGAGCGGGGTATTGCCAATTAATTCGGTGATATTGGATGCGATGACCATGGGAAAATCCTTGCGTTTCGTAACAGGGGCGATTGATGAAAAGAAGAGTGAAGCAGAAAGCGAAATCGACGCAGAAAATCTGAAACGAAAAGCAAAGGGATAATTCCAGCAACGCAAGAAGAAAAATAAAGAAAGCGTCGCTACCAAAGCGAAGGTTTCATGGGTTGCGCCGATACGGCGCCGCACAGGGCGGTGCTCATCGACAGCAACAACACATGAAATTCGTCATGCGCCCCATCTTAGCCCAACTCCCGACATCCGAAGGAGATGTATCACATTGTGAACAATGGGTGTCAGATAAATATCAACTATGTATGCAACAGTGGCTAAGGCATGTGTATGTGGTTTTCTTCCAGCCGTAGGACCGGAAGAAAAACCATACGGGGCCTTGACAGGTCGCTGGAATCATCAATCAATGGAGAAGCCGGTATTCACTGACTGGAAGGCATGATGGCATCGATGATGAGCGATGCCATGCCGCACAGCAGGCCGCCTACAGGCCAGTACACCCAGAACAGTTCCTGATTGCCGATGCTCCATACGCCGAACATGGACAGAAGCGCCAGAATGGTTGCCAGCAGCATGATGGACCCGCATACAGCGTTCTGGATGGTCTGTTTACGGCTGCCGTCGGCACTGTGTGTCTCCGATTCGTCGTTTTCCTCGTTGTAGGAGTCGATATCCATCCGGCGATGCATGAGGGAGCCGTGGATGATAATCGTGACGCCCGCGGCAACGCAAGCCAGGAACAGCGTTAATGGCCAGCCGTCGGAGTCATGGCCTGTGAGCGATTCGCAGGCGACAGGAATCACGGTGCTCAGGACAATGATCCCGATGCCGCTGACTAACGTGAGTGCGAACGATTTGCGGTCGGCTTCACGCTCCTCTTCGGTATAGAAGTCGACAACGAACGGATGCTGTCGCTTGAACGATTCATGCGACAGGCTGGCTGGAATGATCAACGCAAGACCAGCCACCACGCCGATGAATACGCACAGGGTCAGCAGCGCTTCATTCAGCGGATTGACGCCTAGGACGGATGCGTTGCCGTCAAAGAGCATGCCGACGGCCACGCCGAGGATGATGGCGCCCACGCCGAGTGCGATATTGCCGGCGAATGCGCGCATCTGCTGGTCGTAGCCGGTGGCATCCTGCACGGGTGCATCCGCATGTGGCATATCGTTCTGGGACGGGTCATCAGCGGAGCGGGGGATGGTCCCGGATCCAGGCCGGGACACATCGCCCAGTACCAAGTCGTCCAGCGTGCATTCAAACAGGTCGCAGATGATGAGTAGCTTGTCCATTTCCGGATAGGCCTTCTCGCCTTCCCACTTGCTGATGGACTGCCGGGATACGCCGAGGAGCATGGCCATCTGTTCCTGACTCATGTTGCGTTGGCGTCGGAGAGCCTGCAGATTGGTGGAAAACGTCATGGTTCTCTTCTCTTTCCGAAGTGTATAGGGGATGCCCGCCCATCCCTCATGTCCGGTCCATTGTAGGGAAAGCCTTGAGGGAAGGAGCGATGCTCCCACTATGCGGCAGACGCGCCTGGCATCGCTACCAACTTCAGGTTGACTTGCGCCACGCACCTGCAACGCGCTGTCAACCAGCGGTTGCATCGGCGCAATTCCAACGGTTGCATAACCGGTTATCGGAAGAATCATGCACGTTGAATGACCACGATGCGAACGCCATGGTTGGGATATAAGCCTGCGAAACCATAATTCGCCACGGCTTGTGGATCAACGTGACCCCATGCGACGTCGTCTCCGCCAGTCCGCTACAGCAGCGAAGGCCTTGACGTTTCCTCCACGACGTCGGCGAAGCCGTTGTCGCGCATCCAGTCGTCGTCGAAGATCTTCTCGAGGTAGCCGCGGCCGGAATCCGGCGCAAGGACGACGACGGTGGCCGACTCGTCGAGGCCATGCTCGCGCGCATACCGGATCGCCGCCGCCACGGCCATGCCTGAGGAGCCGCCGACGAGCATGCCTTCCTCGGCGGCCAGCCGGCGCGTCATGAGCAGCGCGTCGTGGTCGTTGACGGTGATGAGCTCGTCGGGAATGGAACGGTCGAACGCTTCGGGGAAGAAGTTCTTGCCGACGCCTTCGATGGCGTAGCCGTGCGTCGAGCCGTCGGGGCTGTTGAAGATCGAGCCGTCCGGATCGGCTCCGATGACGGTGACCGCGCCGCCCGACATTTCCTTCAGGTAGCGTCCGGTGCCGGAAATCGTGCCGCCGGTGCCGATGCCGGCGACGAAATGGGTGACCTTGCCGTCGGTATCGCGCCAGATTTCCGGACCCGTCGTCAGGTAGTGGCTTTCGGGGCCGTTCGGATTGGAATACTGGTCGGGCTTGAACGCGCCGGGAATCTCGGCCGCCAGCCGGTCGGACACGGCATAGGACGACGTCGGGTCTTCAGGCGGCGCGGCGGCCGACGCCATGACGAGTTCGGCGCCGTAGGCGCGCAGCACGGCGCGCTTGGACGGCGACACCTTCTCGTCGATGACGAAGATGGTGCGGTAGCCCTTCTGCTGCGCGATCATCGCCAGCCCGACGCCGGTATTGCCGGAGGTGGGCTCGACGATGGTGCCGCCGGGCTTGAGCTTGCCTTCGCGTTCCGCCGCCTCGATGATGCGCGCGGCGATGCGGTCCTTCGACGAGCCTCCCGGGTTGAAGTATTCGAGCTTGACGGCGATCGTCGCGCGCACGTCCGGCGCGACATGGTTGAGGCGCACGAGCGGCGTGTTGCCGATGAGTTCAGAAAGATTGCCCGCAATGGCCATGCTGCTCCTTAGGTTCGTCGCGGCGTCGAAGCGGCAGCCGAAAGCCGTCGTAACGCACCAACCTACCGTCCGCGCGATGCGCGCCGCCGGCCCCGTTCCGCATCGTGGAACCAGCGGCCGGTTGGTACACTGAAACGCATGGCTACGGATTGCAACGGCGACGCGGCGCTGGGGGCGCTCAAAACGGTATTCGGCTACGACGGCTTCCGCACCGGCCAGCGCGACGTCATCGACGCCGTCATGGCAGGGCGCGACGCGCTCGGCGTCATGCCGACCGGCGCCGGCAAATCGCTGTGCTACCAGATTCCCGCCACGCTGCTGCCCGGCGTCACGCTCGTCATCTCCCCGCTGATCTCGCTGATGAAGGACCAGGTCGACGCGGCCAACGAGAACGGCATCCCGGCGGCCTACATCAACACGACGCAGACGCCCGACGAGCAGGCGATGGTGCTGGCGCAGGCCTCGCGCGGCGACGTCAAGCTGCTCTACGTCGCGCCCGAACGGCTCGAAACGCCCCGGTTCCAGGCGTTCGCGTCCCACGGCGCGCTGTCGCTCGTCGCCGTCGACGAGGCGCACTGCGTGTCGCAATGGGGGCAGGATTTCCGCTCGTCCTATCTCGCCATCGGCGACTTCCTGCGCGCGTTGCCGGACCGCCCTCCGGTGGTCGCGCTGACGGCGACGGCGACCGAGCGCGTACGCGGCGATATCGTCCAGCTGCTCGGCCTGGCCGACCCTTCCGTGACCGTGACCGGCTTCGACCGCGACAACCTCTATTTCGACGTCGAGCGGATGGCGGCGCGCGACAAGACGCCCTGGATCGCCGACTACATCGCCGCGCACCCCGGCGAAAGCGGCATCGTCTACTGCGCCACGCGCAAGGAAGTGGAGCGCGTCGCCGCCGCGCTCGGCGCCCTCGCCTACCACGGCGGCATGGATGCGGCCACGCGCGAGCGCGCCCAGCGGGCGTTCATCAACGACGAGGCGCCGGTCATCGTCGCCACGAACGCGTTCGGCATGGGCATCGACAAAAGCAACGTGCGCTTCGTCATCCACCACAACATGCCGGAAAGCATCGAGGCCTACTACCAGGAGGCGGGCCGCGCCGGCCGCGACGGCGAGCCGAGCCGCTGCACGCTGCTGTGGAACGACGGCGACGTCAATACGCGCCGCCGCCTGCTCGACATGGACTCGGGCAACGACCGCCTCAGCGACGAGGAACGCGGCATCGTCCACGCCGCCAAGCGCCGCCTGCTCGACGTCATGGTCGGCTACTGCCGCACGACCGAATGCCTGCACCGCTATATGACGCGCTATTTTGGCCAGGAGGACGACGGCTCGCCGTGCGCCGGCTGCGTCAACTGCGAGCGCGGGTTCACCACCGTCGACGTCAGCCGCCAGGCGCGGCTGGTGAGCATGTGCGTCCACGACGTGGGCCAGTCGGTCGGCGCCGGCAAGATCGCCGGCATCCTGCGCGGCTCGAAGGCCCAGCCGATCCTGGCGATGGGAGGCGACCGGCTGCCCACCTACGGCCAGCTGGAAGGTGAGGACGAGGGGTCGTTGCGCGACCTGATCAACCAGATGGCCGCCGACGGGTTCCTCTCGATCGCCGCCGGGCGCCTGCCAATCGTGGGGTTCGGCCCGCGCGCCGTGGAAACGGTCAGCGGGGATTTCCACTACGAGATCAAGAAGACGGAGCCCCGGTTGCATGCCCGCCGCTCCGCCGATCCGTCGGCCCCCGGTTTTTCGGGGACGTTCGGGGCGAACGGTTCCGGCGACGACGAGCTGTTCGAAGCGCTGCGCCAGCTGCGCCTGCAGATCGCGCGCGAAGCCGGCAAGCCGCCGTACATCGTCTTTTCCGACCGCACGCTGCGCGACATGGCGGCGCGGCGGCCGGCGAACCGGGAGGAATTCCTCGCCGTCAACGGGGTGGGGGAGAAGAAGTTCGCGCTCTACGGCGAGCGCTTCCTCGCGGCGATCGCGTCGGCCGGCCAGTGAAGACTTCAAGATTCCCGTCCCACCCGCGCCGCACAATCGTGAACTATGACTGACCAGACTCCGGTAGTGGAAAGCTTCCAGCTCGACCATACGAAAGTGAAGGCGCCGTACGTGCGCTATATCGACACGCAGACGGGGCCGAACGGCGACGTCGTGTCGAACTACGACCTGCGGCTTGTGCAGCCCAACGAGAACGCGATTCCCACGGCCGGCCTGCACACGATCGAGCATACGATCGCCGTGCTGCTGCGCGAACGCATCCCCGGCTACATCGACTGTTCGCCGTTCGGCTGCCGCACCGGCTTCCATCTGCTGGCGTGGGGCGAGCATTCGACCGAAGACGTCGCCCGGGCGCTCAAGGAATCGCTGGAGTTCATCGCCAACGAGGCGACGTGGGACGACGTGCCGGCCACGACGGCCGAAAGCTGCGGCAACTACCGCGACCACAGCCTGTTCACGGCGAAGGAGTGGGCGAAGAAGATCCTTTCCGAAGGCATCAGCTCCGACCCGTTCGAACGCAAGGTGGTCTGAGCCGATGGCGCAGGCTTCAACGCGAAGGTTCCGCCACGGCACGATGCGCGATTTCGAGGCGATGCAGCATATCTACGGGCATGCCCGCGAACTGATGGCGCGCAACGGCAACCCGACGCAGTGGGGCACGACGTTCCCGCGCACCGAAGTCGTGCTCGACGACATCGCGCAGCACCGCACGGTGCTGCTCGTCGACAAGGCCGAAGGCAGGGAACGCATCCTCGCGCAGTTCGCGCTGTGCACGGGGGAGGACCCCACCTATCAGACCATCGAAGGGGCGTGGCTGGACGACGCCCCGTACGTCACCATCCACCGCATCGCCTCGTCGGGGGTGGCGCGCCATGCCGCCCGCGAATGCATTGAATGGGCGCTGCGGCACTACGGCAACGTGCGCGTCGACACGCACCCGAACAACAAGGCGATGCAGCACGTGCTGGAAACGGCCGGCTTCGCCCGCTGCGGCCTCATCCAGCTCATCGATCGCGACGAGGACACGACCCGCATCGCCTACCAGCGCCACGAATGGTAAGCGTCCCTGTGCGGCGGCGTGCCTACGTCGCCGCACAGCGCCACAATAGGGGCCATGACTGTCAGCGCCAGCTCCAAATGGGAATTCTCGAGTGAACAAGGCAAAACGAACTATCTTGCGGCATGCCGCCGGTATCCGGCGCAGGCCATCATCGACCTGAAGGCGCTGCGCGACAACATGCGCCGGCTGGTGGACACCGTCGGCGCCTCCGAAGGCGACACCGAAGTGATGGGCATCGTCAAGGCCGACGCGTACGGCCATGGGCTGGTCCCGACGGCGCTCGCCGCGCTGGCCGGCGGCGCCACGTGGCTGGGCACCGCCCAGGCGCGCGAGGCGCTGCTGCTGCGCGAAGCGGGCATCGGCCCCGAACGCGCCCGCATCCTGACCTGGGTCAACAACCCGGTGCTCGCCCCCTACGACGACCTGATCTGCGCCGACGTGGACATCTCCGTCGGCACGATGGACGCCATCGACGAAATAGCCGCGGCCGCCCGCAAGGTGGGCCGGCGTGCCCGCGTGCACGTGAAGGTCGACACCGGCTTCGGGCGCAACGGCTTCCTGCCAGCCCAGTTCGACGAGGCCCTGGAACGCCTCGTTGCCCTCGAACGGGAGGGCGTCTTCGACATCGTCGGCCAGCTCAGCCACCTGTCGGTCGCCGACGCCCCCGACTCGCCGCAGTTCGTGGCCGAAACGGACCGGCAGATCGCCGTGTTCGGCGAATTCACCGCCCGCATGGAACGCGCCGGCATCGCGCCGCGCATCCGGCACCTGGCCAATAGCGCGGCCACGCTGACGCGTCCGGAAATCCACTACGAACTGGTGCGCCCCGGCGTCGCCTTCTACGGCTACGAAGCGGACCCGGCGATGGGCACGCCGCAGGACTACGGCCTCAAGCCGGCGATGACGCTGCAGGCGCAGCTGAGCTCCGTCAAGGACGTGCCGGCCGGCCAGGGCCTCAGCTACGGGCGCGTCTACCTGACCGACGGGCCGACGGCGGCCGCCATCGTGCCGATCGGGTACGCCGACGGCATCCACCGCACCGCCTCCGGCTTCGACAAGGCCGGCGCGGCCGGGCAGGACAAGCCCGGCGGCCCGGTGCGCGTCATGACCAGCCACGGCCCGCGCCTGGCGCGCGTGTCAGGGCGCGTATGCATGGACCAGTTCATCATCGACCTGCATGGGTCGATGGAGGAGCTGGGCGTGCACGTCGGCGACACCGTCGAACTGTTCGGGCCCGGGCGGGGCGAGGACTACTGCGAGCCCACGGCCGACGACTGGGCGCGCGCCGCCGGCACGATCAGCTACGAGATCTTCACCTGCCTGCGCAACCGCATCCCGCGGCTGTACCTCAACGCCCGCGAAGTGCTGCCCGAAGAGGACGTCGCCAAGCTCGACCCGTTCTCGCTGCTCTAGCCGCCTGCGAACCGCGGCGCGAACGGCTATCCTCGAAAGCAGGAACTGCCCGCGGCATCAAGGGGGCGCAACAATGGACGGCCAGGCGAATCTTGAAGGGTACGAACCGCGCGACATGGAGCGCTGGGCGCCGGAAGCCGCCAAGTCGCCGTCGCGCACCGAATTCGAACGCGACCGCGCGCGCATCATCCATTCGTCCGCGCTGCGCAGGCTGGGCGCCAAAAGCCAGATCCTCGTGGCCGGCACCGACGATTTCGCGCGCACCCGCCTCACCCACACCCTCGAAGTGGCGCAGATCGGCCGGCAAATCGCCCAGCTGCTCGGCTGCGATCCGGACGTCGTCGACTGCGCATGCCTGGCGCATGACCTGGGCCACCCGCCGTTCGGGCACAACGGCGAACGGGCGCTGGCGGCCATCGCCACCCCGATCGGGGGCTTCGAAGGCAACGCGCAGACGCTGCGGCTGCTGACCCGGCTCGAGCCCAAGGTCTTCTTCCCCGACGGGCGTTCCGCCGGCGTCAACCTCACCCGCGCTTCGCTGGACGCCGCCATCAAGTACCCGTGGACCTACCGCGAGGCCGCGGCGCACCCCAAGGGCGAACGCAGCCTCAAGTTCTGCGTCTACCCGGACGACGAGCCGGTGTTCTCCTGGCTGGACGCTGGCAGCGGGCGCCACAGTCCGGCCGTTCCTGCCGCCTCGCCCACGGCGCCCCTGGCGCCCGTCGCGCCGGTCGCCCCCGCCACACCGATGGAATGCCAGGTGATGGACCTGTCCGACGACATCGCCTACAGCGTCCACGACGTCGAGGACGCCATAGCCACTGGCGCCTTCGAGCCGCAGGCGCTGCGCGACGAGCGCGAGGTGGCCCGGGTCGTCGACGATACCTGCGCATGGTACGGCAGCCAGTGGGAGCCGAGGCGCATCGAGCGCGCCTTGCTGCGCCTCGCCGGCCTCGGGGCGTTCCCCTCGTCCTTCGACGGTGGCAGGCGCGCCCTGGCACAGCTCAAGAACATCACCAGCATGCTGATCGGCCGCTTCGCCGGATCGGTGGAGCGCGCCACGCGCGACGCCTACGGCGACGGCCCGCTGACGCGCTACCATGCCAGCCTCGTCGTGCCTGCCCAGACGCGCTACGAGATCCTGGCGCTCAAGGGCATCGCCGTCCATTTCGTCATGGAGCCGCGGGAAGCCGAGCCGCTGCATGCCGAGGAGCAGCAGATCGTCGCCGACCTCGTCGACGTCATGATGGCCGACAGCCCGGCCCCCTCGGTCGCCCTCGAACCGGTATTCCTCGACGACTGGAGATGCGCGGAAAACGACGGCGAGCGCCTGCGCGTGGCCATCGACCAGGTGGCGAGCCTGACCGACGGCAGCGCCATGGCGATGCACAGCATCCTGTGCGGATAGGCGCGTCGCGGCGACGTCCCGCGCCGCGATGGGGGCCGCGGGTCCCATGCGCCCATGCGCTATAGCGCCGGTTCGGTATATTGGTGGACATGGCCGGGATGATCGCGAAGGAAGACATTGAAAAGGTGCGCGCGGCGGCGGACCTGTACGAAATCGTATCCGACACCGTGCTGCTCAAGGCATCCGGCGCCGGCTCCTTCACCGGCCTATGCCCGTTCCACGACGAGAAGACGCCGAGCTTCAACGTGCGGCCCGCGCTGGGCGTATGGCACTGCTTCGGCTGCGGCAAGGGCGGCGACGTCTTCAAGTACGTCGAGGAGCGCGAGAACATCGACTTCCGCGACGCGGTCGAGCTGCTGGCCGACAAATACCATATCGAGCTGCATTTCGACGAGGCCCAGGGCCGTGCCGAGCACCACGGCTCGAAGCGCGCCCGGCTGCTGGAGGCCAACGAGGAGGCCCAGCGGTTCTTCACCGGCCAGATCATGACGAAGGAAGCGCTCGCCGCCCGCAAGCTGCTCGGCGGCCGCGACTTCTCCCAGGCCGACTGCGAGCGGTTCGGCTGCGGCTACGCGCCCAAGGGCTGGGACAATCTCGTGCGGCACTTGGCGTCCAAGGGCTTCACGCAGCAGGAGATGCTGGACGCCGGCCTGGCCCGGCAGGGGCAGCGCGGGGTCTACGACTATTTCCGCGGCCGGGTCACCTGGCCGATCCGCGATTCGACCGGCCGCACGCTCGGATTCGGCGCCCGCAAGCTCTACGACGACGACGCCATCGCCTCCAAGTACATCAACACGCCGGATACGCAGCTGTACCGCAAGAACCAAGTGCTCTACGGCATCGATCTGGCCAAGCCGGCCATCGTCAAGAAGCGCCAAGTGGTCATCGTCGAAGGCTATACCGACGTCATGGCCATGCACCTGGCCGGCATTGACACGGCGGTCGCCACCTGCGGCACGGCGTTCGGCCCCGACCACGCCAAAATCGTGCGCCGGCTGATCGGCGACGACAAGATCGGCGCCATCCAGCTCATCGGGCCCACGAAGGTGGCCGGCCAGCCGCTGAGCTCGCGCGTCGTGTTCACGTTTGACGGCGACAAGGCGGGCCAGCATGCCGCGCTGCACGCCTTCGGGCTTGACACGGCCTTCCTGTCGCAGACGTTCGTCGCCGTCGCCCCCGACAACCTCGACCCGTGCGACCTGCGCATGGAACGCGGCGACGAGGCGGTACGCGCGCTCATCGAGAACCCGGGCCTCAAGCCGCTGTACGACTTCGTCATCGACACGGCCGTCGACCGGTTCGACACGTCGTACACGACCGGCCAGATGGGCGCGGTCAAGGCCGTCAGCCCGCTGGTCGCGCAAATCCGCGACAAGTCGCTGATGGACCTGTATATCCGCAAGGCCGCGCGCCGCATCGGCGTGGATCTCGACGTCATGCGCCGCGAAGTGAACCAGGCCCGCGCCTCGCTGCACGTGCGCAGCGAGGACGCCTACGCCCCGCGCCAGCGCTTCGCCGAGGCTTCGGGCAGCCAGCCGTCCTCGCCGGCCGTCAACCAGGCCGCCCTGCTGGCGCTGGCGGAAAAGGACGCGCGCGAACAGGGCTACTACCGCGTCGACGACCAGGTGTTCATGGCCGAACAGCAGTTCATGGCCACGCTCGTGCAGCTGCCGCTCGCCATCGACCCCCAGCTGTTCGGCATGCTGACGGTGAGCTGCTTCATCACCCCGGTGTTCCGCACGATGTTCCAGGCCGTCGCGGCGGCGGGTGGGCTGCCGGAGCCCGGCACGCCGGTCGGCCTGTGGCTGCACGCGCTGACGAAGGCAGGCGGCCCGACGCTCGAATCGGCCATCAACGAGCTGGCCGTCATGCCGCTGCCGCTGCCCGGCTCCCAGCAGCCGCAGGCGGCCGCCGGCCTCGAGCGCGACGGCAAGCCGGTCATGCTGCGCCAGCCCGACGACGCGGAACGCCAGTATGCGCGCGAACTGACCGGGCGCCTGCTCGACCTGGGCGTCATGCGCCGCATCGGCTCGATGAAGCGCCGCATGGCGCAGATGCCGGACGGCGACGCGAAGATCGCCGCGCTCGGCGAGCTGGCGCGCCTCGAACAGGAACGCGTCGCCCTGCGTTCCCAGACCTTCCAGTCATAGCCCGTCAAGGAAGCGTGCAGCGGGAAGCCGTTTGCGGCACGGCAACGCACGCACGTTGCCGAAGGCGGCATGGCCCCATATGAAGCGCCACGCATCGCTATCCCGTCTTGGCCTGTTGCGAGCGCAAACGCTAGGCATTTATTGAAGACGCGCTCTAAATCTTTGCGCTCTGAGACTGAAAAACGGCTTTGCGGGCGCCTTTTTGCGGCAAACGGGCGGTGAACACCCATCGGTGCCCCTAAAGTGGAAACTGGTTCGCCGGCAACGGCGGATCCAGGCCGTCTTCTCCGGCTCGCAGCATATGAAAGGGAAAGGGGCGCCGGCGTGAAAGGGCACGCCGGCGGCCAGGGGTAGCGTACCGGGGAGTACGGGGGAAGAGGCGATGCGTCATGAAGGTTGGCAATTGCATGCATAGGCTGGCGGTAGCTCTGGCCGTTGCGTTGCTCTGCGTTGCCGTGGCCTCTTCGGCGCCGCTGTCCGGCCCGGCAATCGAAGAGCCGGCATCCTCGACCACCAGCGTCATGTCCGACGATACGATGGCGACGACGCTCGCTTCCAGCGACGCCGACGAGCTCAAGCCGTCCACCGACCAGGGCGTCGCGTGGATGGACGCGGTCAATGCCAGCGTCGGCTTCGCGCGCGACGGCTCGCCGCACCGGCTTTCGAAGGCCGATTCGGCGCCCTATTCGAAAACGACATGGTGGACGGCGCCGGTCGCCGACGCAGACGGCAACGTCACGTCGGCGCAGCCTACCGACATGCAGGTGCTCAGCCCGGTCCCGGAAGGCGACTACGAGCTGTCCGCCTACTGTTCAGGCGCCGGCTCCTTCACGATCAGCATGGTCGTCGACGGCCAGGCGATGGATTCGTCCCAGATTTCCTGCGATGCCGCGATGCCGGCGTCGACGAGGGTGCCGCTCGAGGTGGACGAGTCGAGCGAGCAGCTGTCGGTGACGTTCGTGCCGTCGCCGACGACGCAGGCAGCCGCCGGCTTCTTCCTCAGCGACAGGGGGTAGACGGGCGGATAGGCAAGCCTCTTTCTTGACGACGGGGATAGGCGGCCATGCCGCGCGGGCCCGTCGTCTCCAGGGCGCTTCCTTCCGGAAAATAGTGAGCGGTGCGCGGCGCCTCTTAATCAAACGATTTTGCAAAATAGCGCCCATGCGGTTCGCCTGGAGAAAAGGTCGGGTGCAATCCCATATTTCCGTAAGCTTAACGTGGCTTAACGCTCGAAACCGTCGGAAAAGAACCACGCCGGAACCGTTGCAATGGCTGGGTTGTGTGTAGGATTGAGCTGTTTTGACGGTTTCTTTGCGGAGGGGCGGATGCGACGTCGGTTGCTGAATCTGCTGAGTAGCGAAACGATTCTCGTGGTTGCTACGGTGCTGGCGATCATCTCCTGTTTCATTGTGCATCCCGATGACGATTATTGGGGATACGTGCACGTTTCGACGATTGCGCAGCTGTGCTGCCTGATGCTCGTCGTCGTAGGGCTGCAGCGCATTGGCGTGTTCCGGATGGTGGGCTCGCGCCTGCTGCGCCGCGTCAGCACGGCGCGCGGACTGGTGCTTACCCTCCTGGCGCTCACGTTCTTCTCCGCGATGTTCATCACCAACGACGTGGCGCTCGTCACGTTCGTGCCCTTCGCGATAGCGGTGCTCAAAATGGCATGCATGGAGCGCTATACGGTGCTGGTGGGGGCGATGATGACGGTCGCCGCCAACGTCGGCAGCATGCTCACGCCCATTGGCAACGCGCACAACCTCTACCTCAAGGCCCTCACCGGGTATTCCACGTTCAGGTTCATCGGCATCATGGCGCCGTATTCGGCGCTGGCGGCGCTGTTGCTGGTCATCGTCACCTGCTTCGTGTTCCGCGGCAAGCCGGTATCGCAGTTCCGCGACCTGTCCGACGAAGGGTTCGAGGCCGGGGTGCTCGCGCCGAACCCCGAAGGCCACCAGCCGGACGAGATCCGCCTGGCCGGCTACGGTTCGTCGTATGGCGGCTGGCGCATCTGGGTATACCTGGCGCTCTTTCTCGTGTGCATCCTGACGGTCAGCGACCTCATCCCGCTGTGGGTCATGGTCGCCGTATGCGTCGTGGCGTTCCTGATTACCGATCCACGCGCCTTCCGCCATGTCGACTGGGGGCTGCCGCTGACGTTCATCATGTTCTTCATCTTCATCGGCAACATGCGCCGCGTGCCGGAATTCTGCGAGCTGGCGCAGGCCTTCGTCGGCCAGGAGCCGCTGCTGGTGGCCGTGGTGTCGAGCCAGGTCATTTCGAACGTGCCGACGACGCTGCTGCTCTCCGGCTTCAGCAGCCAGTACGTGCCGCTGATCATCGGCACGAACCTGGGCGGCATGGGCACGCTGATCGCCTCGATGGCGTCGCTGATCACCTACAAGTACGTCACCAAGTCGTACCCGAAGCAAAAGGGGCGGTATCTGGGCGTCTATTCCGCGGTGTCCTTCGCGTTCCTCATCGTGCTGGTGGCGCTGAGCTTTCTCATCGAATAGATAAGGTGCCCCAGGCCGGACTCGAACCGGCAACCGACGGATTAGAAGGCCGTTGCTCTATCCATTGAGCTACTGAGGCGCAACAGCCAAGTATGGCACTACCCGAGGATGGATGCAACCGCAGGATCGCCGCATCCCGGCGCCCCGGGCCTACCCAAGCGCCTGGCGGATCGCCGAGACGATGCCGGGCACCGTCATCGCGTAACGGTCGAGCAGGTGCGCCAGGCCGACGCGGTCGGTGAACTCCTTGCGGGCGCCGAAATTGAACGTCTTGACGCCGGCATCGGGCATTTCGTTGGCGTAGAACGCCGTCACCTTCTCGCCCCAGCCGCCTTCGAGCTGCCCGTCCTCGATCGTCACGACGACCTGGTGCGTGGCCGGCAGCCGGCGCAGCGTCGCCTCGTCGATCGCCGAGAACTGCAGCGGATCGATCCAGGTCGCGTGGACCGCCTCGTCGGCCATGCCGTCCGTTGCGCAGGCGCCCTGTGCGTCGCCCTCTTCCAGCGCGCGCACGACGCGGCCGGCGATGACCGACGCGTCCGACAGGCCGAGGATGGCGACGCGGGAGCCATGCTGCTTGACGGCATAGCGCGCGAACGGCTCGGGCCGGTCCGTCAGCCGCGCGTCGACGGCGGCCGCCACCTGCGCGGAGGGCTTGAGCTCGCCGGAGCGTTCGGCGTCCAGCGTCATCTGCCCGGGCACGCGGATCAGCACCGGCTTCGTATTGGCCAGCGACGTCGACCATTCGAGCATGCGCAGGAACATGCGGCCATTGGTCGGCGCCAGGCATGTCAATCCGGGGATGTTGCCGAACATGGCGATGTCGAATGCGCCGGAATGGGTGTTGTCGGCGTCGGACAGGCCGCCGCCGAACGACAGCAGCGTCACCGGCGTGGCGTTGAGCGACAGCTCCTGCTGGATCTGGTCGAAGGCGCGCTGGAAGAACGTGGCGCTTGTCGCCACGACCGGCCGGCCGCCTGCGCGGGCGATGCCCGATGCGTACGCCACCGCATGCTCCTCGGTGATGCCGGTATCGACGTAATGGCTGCCGGCCTGGCGGCGGAACGCGCGCGTGATGCCGTTGGAGCCCGGCGTCGCCGGGGAGATGACGACCAGGCCCGGCTCGTCGCCGAAGCGGCGCGACAGCGCGTCCATCGCCAGCTGGCCATAGTATTTGCGCGCGCCATGGGGGTGCGGGGCCGGCACGTCGGGGGCGCCCAGCGCATCCGCTCCGCGCAGCTCGCCTGCGGCGTCGCGCATGGCCTGCACGGCCGGGGCAGCCGGCGTAGCCGGCATGGAAGCGTCCTGGAGCGGATCCTGCCAGTGGTTGGCTTCGCAGCGGCCTTCCCGGTAGCCGGCGGCCACGTCGTCCGCGTCGGCGTCCATCCCCAGGCCCTTGCGCGTATGGATATGCAGCACGATCGGATGATCGATGTCCTTGACGTCGTCCAGCGCCTCGACGAGCGCGGCGACGTCGTTGCCGGCCTCGACATAGCGGTAGTCGAGCCCGAACGCCTCGAACAGGTTCGGTTCGGCCGTGCCGCCGGATTCGCGCATCCTGGCGAGGGTCGCGTACATGCCGCCATGGTTTTCGGCGATCGACATTTCGTTGTCGTTGAAGACGATGATGAGGTTGCCGCCCTGCTCGGCGGCGTTGTTGAGCCCCTCGAAGGCCACGGCCGAGCTCAGCGCGCCGTCGCCGATGACGGCGATGACGTTGCCGGTTTCGCACGCCTTGCCCGCGGCGCGCTCCATGTCGCGCTGCCGGGCCAGGCCGGTCGCCAGCGAAATGGACGTGCCGGTATGCCCGAGCACGAACTGGTCGTGCCCGCTTTCCTGCGGATTGGTGAAGCCGGTGACGTCGCCGAAACGCTCCGGGTCGAGGAACGCGGCGGCGCGGCCGGTCAGCATCTTGTGGACGTAGCTCTGGTGCGAGACGTCGAAGACGATGCGGTCATGCGGGGAATCGAAGACGCGGTGCAGCGCCACCGTCGCCTCGACGAGCCCGAGATTCGAGCCGATATGGCCGCCGTGCCGCTTGCCGAACGCCACGAGCGCTTCGCGGATCTGCCGGCACAGTTCCTCCAGCTGCGCGGCGTCGAGCCCCTTGACGTCCTGCGGGCCGCGGATCGACGCCAGCAGCGGCCAGCGTCCGGCTGCCGCTTCTGCCATTGCGTCCGATTGGCTGCCGTATTGCGCTGTCGTCATGCTGTATCGATCCTCACCGTACCGTTCGTCTCACCCGTCGTTCTGACGAGAATACTACGCCGTACCGTCCATAACGGCCCAGCCGCGCCATTCGCGTCCCATCGCGCCCATGCGTTTCCCCGCGGCATTTGGTAGTATTCTCGCCAGCACGGTGAACCATCCCTGCACGAAAGGCAAGCCAATGAAGGCCGTATACGCTGCATCCATCAATCCCGACGACCCGCTGGGAGCCCTGGCGGTGGGCGAGCGCCCCGAACCGCGGCTGCCCCAGTACTGGAGCGCCATCGACACCCAGGCCGTGTCGGTGAACCACCATGACATCTGGAGCCTCAAGGGCGTGGGGCTGCCGGCCAGCCGCCTGCCGATGATCCTCGGCACCGACGTGTGCGGCACGCTGCGGGAGACCCCTGAAGGGGACACGGGGCTCAAGGCCGGCGACGAGGTCGTCGCCTATACCGTCATCGGGCATGACGGTTCCGGCGTGGCGCCGGGGGAGCCCCGCTCCATCCTTTCGGAACGCTACCAGGGCACGATGGCGCAGGTCGCCGCGGTGCCCAGCGCCAACCTGTTTGCCAAGCCGGCGCATCTGTCCGCCCCCGAAGCGGCCGCGCTGGGCACCAGCTGGCTGACGGCCTACTCGATGCTCTTCAGGCAGGCCAATGTCGTTCCGGGCGATTCGGTACTCGTGCAGGGCGCCGGGGGAGGGGTGTCGAGCGCGGCGATCCAGATGGCCCACGCCGCCGGCCTGGCCGTCTACGCCACGTCGCGTTCGGAAAGCAAGCGGCGCCGGGCGCTCGACCTCGGCGCGGACATGGCGTTCGAGCCGGGAGCGCGCCTGCCGCGCAAGGTCGACGCCGTCATCGAGTCGGTCGGCGCCGCGACCTGGGCGCATTCGGTGCGCGCGGTGCGCCCGGGCGGCACGATCGTCGTATGCGGCGCCACGAGCGGCGATCAGCCGGGAGCCGAGCTGACGCGCATATTCTTCCAGGACATCCGCGTGGCGGGCAACACGATGGGTTCGCGCGGCGATTTCGCATCCATGCTGCGCCTCGTCGAGCACAGCGGCCTGCAGCCCGTCATCGACGCCGAATACCCGTTCGAGCAGGCGCGCCAGGCCTTTAGCAAGGTGCTCTCCGGCGACGTCTTCGGCAAGGTCGCGCTGCGGTTCTAGGGCGGCAGGAGCCGGCAGCCGCCTCCATGGACGCGCCAACGCGTTTGCCCCGCGCGGCGCGTACAGTGGTTCAGGTTGGTTTCGTTAGCGACGAAAGGTGACTATGGCATCGCACAGCAGCCCCGAAGTGGCCGTGATCATGGGTTCGGCCAGCGACTGGGAAACGATGAAGCACGCCTGCGAAATCCTCGACGATTTCGCCGTGCCGTATGAAAAGCAGGTGGTGTCGGCCCACCGCACCCCTGAACTGATGGCGGACTTCGCGCATGGCGCGCGTGGCCGCGGCATCAAGGTCATCATCGCCGGCGCCGGCGGCGCGGCGCATCTGCCGGGCATGGTGGCGGCGCAGACGACGCTGCCGGTCATCGGCGTGCCGGTCAAGTCCCGCGCCCTCAACGGGCTCGATTCGCTGCTGTCGATCGTGCAGATGCCGGGCGGCATTCCGGTGGCGACGACGGCGATCGGCAATTCGGGCGCGACGAATGCCGGCCTGCTGGCCGTGAGCATGCTGTCGATGGACGACGAGGCACTGGCCGGCAAGCTGCAGGCCTACCGCGACGGCCTCAAGGAGAAGGTGGCGCAGTCCAATGCCGAGCTTTGCTGAGGAAACGCGGTCGGGGGCGCGCACCCTGGCGCCGGGCGCGACGATCGGCATCGTCGGCGGCGGCCAGCTGGGCCGCATGATGGCCCTGTCCGCGAAGTACATGGGCTATCGCGTCGGCGTGCTGGACCCCACGCCCGATTGCCCGACCGCGCAGGTCGCCGATTTCCAGGTGACTGCCCCCTACGACGACCGCGAGGCCATCGCCGAACTGGCGCGTCGCAGCGACGTGCTGACCTATGAATTCGAGAACGTCGACGCCGACGCGCTCGACGAGGTGCGCGGCGACGTCGCCATCCCGCAGGGCACCGACTTGCTGCGCGTCACGCAAAACCGCATCGCGGAGAAGACCTTCATCAACGGCCATGGCGTGGCGACGGCGCCATGGGAGGAGGTATCCAGCCGGGCCGGACTCGAGGACGCGCTGGGGCGCATCGGCTATCCGGCGGTGCTCAAGACGGCCGAAGGCGGCTACGACGGCCATGGCCAGATCGTGCTGCACGGCCCGGAGGACCTGGCCGGCGTATGGCCGGACGACGCCTTTCCGCAGGCCGTGCTGGAAGGGTTCGTGGACTTCGCGTTCGAGGCGTCGGTGCTCGTGTGCGGCAACGGCTCGCAGTACGTGACGTTCCCGGTCGTCGAGAACATCCACCGCGACAACATCCTGCACGCCACGCTCGCCCCCGCCCGCATCGACGCCTCCATCGCCGAGCAGGCGCGCCAGCTGGCGCTGACGCTGGCCAGGGGCTTCGAACTGGCCGGCACGCTGGCCATCGAGCTGTTCGTCACGCCGTCGGGGAAGGTCATCGTCAACGAGCTGGCGCCCCGCCCGCACAATTCGGGCCACTACACGATCGAGGCATGCGACTTCGACCAGTTCGACGAGCATATCCGCGGCATCGCCGGGCTGCCGCTGCCCGAGCCGCAGCTGCTCGGGGACGCCGTCATGGTCAACGTGCTCGGCCAGCATGTCGCGCCGGTGCGCGAAGCCAGCCTCGAACACCCCGAATGGCACGTCCACGACTACGGCAAGGCCGACGTCAAGCACAACCGCAAGATGGGCCACGTCACCGTGCTGACGGACGACCCCAGGGCCACGCTGGCCTCGATGGAAGCCACCGGCTGCTGGAATGGCTGAATCCGGGAACTAGGCGGCCGATGGAACGCAATACGAAGCAGAAGGACGCCGTGCTCGAGGCGCTGCGGCATACCGGCGAATTCATGTCCGCCGCGCAGCTGCATGAGCGCCTCGGCGAACAGGGCACCTCCATCGGGCTGGCGACGGTATACCGCCAGCTCAACGCATTGGAGGACGCCGGCCTCGTCGACACGGTCCGGATGGACGGCGTCCAGCTGTTCCGGCTGTGCGGGAGCACCCACCATCACCACCTGGTATGCACCGGCTGCGGCAAGACGGTGGAAATCGACCCGCCGAGCGAAACATGGCTCAAGCGGGTCGCCGACCAGCACGGCTTCACCGTCCAGTCGCATACGCTGGAGGTCTTCGGCCTGTGCCTCGAATGCCGCCGGGGCGCGGCCCGCGGCACCGGCGATTGTGAGCCCGAAGGGCGCAACGGCTAGGCGCTGGCGGCTCCGTTCCTGCCTGTGCCGTTGCCGGACTGCCTGCCTGCGTCCCTGGCGTTTTCCTTGCCCGACTCGTCGCCGCCCTTGAGCGTGCCGAGCAGGCCCAGCGCCTCGCGGACCGTCAGGCCCGGCAGGTAGGCGCGCAGGATCGCCAGCGCAAGGTTCGGCAGCTTCGCCGGGTCCGCATAGCACAGGTACACCGGGTAGGCGGCCGGCTGGAACTTCTTCTTGAAGTTGAACAGCGACTTGAAGCCGTATTCCGGCTCGAGGAAGTTGGCCACCAGCGCCAGTGCATGCTGCAGCACAATCGTGCCCGACACGTTCGTATTGTCGTCGCTTGTGGCGTCCTCCTGGCTGTCGAGGCCGGCCAGCGGGGCGGCCGACAGGCTGACGAATTCGACGGCGTCGTTGGGGTTTTCCTCGCCCAGGTCGTGCATGCGCTGCGCCATGCGGGCGATCAGGAATTCCATGATGCCGTTGGGCGAATCCATGCGGTGGCGCATGAAGTCGAGCGTCCAGCCGACGACGCGCCCGTTGCGCCACGTGGGCAGCCAGCTGGTCACCCCCTGTACGGTGCCATCGGCGTCGATGGCATACAGCACCTTGACGCGCGGGTCCTTGAGCTCCTCCACGCCGCCGAGCGTGAACTTCATTTCCGGCAGCGCCTTGCCTTCGCTCCACTGTTCGGAAATCTCCTCGAACTGGTCCTGCACGTCGGCCGGGCATTCCTGCCAGGTGCAGAACTCGTCGGAAATCCCCTCCCTTTTCGCCTTGTTGATGGCGGTGCGGATGTCCTGCCACTTCTTGCCGGTGGTCTTCCAGGCCGCCGGGTCGATGACCATTTCCTCGCCGACCAGCAGCGAATGCCATCCCAGCGCCGACAGGTGGTCGCGCGCCTCCTGATGCACCGCGTAGAACACCGGCGTCCACGAATGCTCGTGGCAGAAGCGCGAGAACTCGTCGAGGTCGGCCATCCATTCGTCCGGGTCGCCGAACGGCCCGGTGGTGGTCAGCGCGATGCCGCCGCGCACGCGGTAGGCGATGGCCGAGCGGCCGGTGGCCGATAGCCAGTAGTCGTTGCCTTCCCAGGTCGTCATGAAGCTCATCGATTCGCCGCCGGCCTCCACGAGCGCCTCGGCCGCCTCCCGCTCGCGCCGGTCATGGTCGACCGACGTATGCAGCCATACGATCGAGGCGATGACCAGCACGAGCCAGAACACGATGCCGACGCCCTGGTACACGATCGAGGCAAGCGTCGTGGCCGGCATGAAGTCGAGCCTCGTGTCGGCCAGGAAGCCGATGGGCAGGAACCGGCACGGCAGCTCGGCGAGGATCTGCGCGAACGTCGGCCTGGGCGTGAAGCTCGAGGCGTTGAACAGCCCGTACAGCAGGTAGATGGCGGAGCATGCGGCCAGCGTGCCGATGACGATCGTGACGCCCAGCCGCATGGCCTTGTGGTCGGTGCGGATCGAGAAGGCCTTGATGTGGACGGCCGTGACGATGGCGAACGCCGCGGGCACCGCCGTGTTGACGATGCACGACCACAGCGCGGCCCTGGAGAACGCCTGCTGCGAGCCGTTGATGGTATAGGGGACCAGCAGGTAGTAGCACAGCGTGATCAGCGCCGAGGCTCCATAGAACACGATGGCGAACCACGCCGCCGTGCGCCGGCCCAGGTACATGCCCCATGCGATGACGAGCATGACGACCAGCGGCAGCAGCGAACGCAGGATGTCGCCCGGCATCGACGCGCGCGCCAGCTCGTACTGCGTGAAGCATCCCTCCATCGCCACGCCGTGCATGCAGGCGGCCAGCTTGCCAGAGTTGACCGATTCCGGGCTCATGATGAACGCCAGCGACGTCAACGGCCCGGCATGCGAACGCGACGTGGAGGCGACGAGGGGCCCCAGGGCCAGCACGATGCCGATGGCGCCGAGCGTATGGCGCGTCTCATACGACGAGGAATGCTGCCAGTTCCACTGGTCGGCATGGCTGGGCGCCCCGGCGATTGCGCGGCCGATCAGCTGGCCGATGATGGCCGCCATCAGCGTGCAGTAGTCGCCCGGATTGCCGCCGTACAGCAGCACGACGGCAATGGCGCAGTAGCCGATGATGCGGATACGCCGGCGCCACAGCTGGCCGGAGAAGCAGGTGGCGGCCATCAGCGCGCCGACGACGAGCATGACCGGGCTGAGGGTGAAGCTGATGCGGAAGACCTCGATCGAATTGGAGAACAGCGAGGAGATCCCCGCGCACAGCAGCAGTCCGAGCGCTACGCCACCGAACGCCGACGCCAGGCAGATGAACGTCGTGCGCACCCACCCGAGGATCGGCTCGGCCAGCCCCAGCACCAGCAGCATCAGCAGCGCCTCGACGATGAGCTGGAACGCCCCGCGCGTCAGGAACAGCGACGGAATGAGGCGGCCGAGGTCGAAATGCCCCAGGTCGCTTGACAGCTGCGCATAGGGCAGCGCCTTGTGCTGCACGGCATAGAACAGCCACCATAGCAGGTTCACGATGACGAATCCGGCCGTCACCCACAGCGCGAACGCCTGTTCGTGCGCCCACTGGCGCAGGTCGGCGGCCAGCTGCGCCCCGGCTGCCGACCGCATCCGGGGCCCGCGTTTCGTCGCTTCCATCTTCCCTCACCTCGTCTTGTCGTGTGTTTCCGGCATCCTGCCTTCACCTTACCGGGCCGGCGCCGCACAGGCCTCCGCGTTCGGCAGTTCGCTGAAGCGCCCCCGGCTTTTCGCAGGGCTTCAAGATTCCTTTGCGCCGGCGTTCGGGTTCCCCCAAGCCTGTGCGGTTTGTCGGCTTGTGAGGGAACAATGACGATGTTGACTTAACCATCATGTCCCAACAGGCCACAGCACAACGAACGGAAGATTGCGACGTGAATGCAGATCAGTCGGAACAGAACCCCGAAACGAATCCTGAAACGGACGGGCGCGACCATGCCCGCTCCAGCGCCTACGATCCCGTGGGCGTCGAATCGCTGGAAATCAAGACGGTGGCGCCGTCAACGGCACGCCGGCGCCGTGGGTGGGCGGTGCCCGGATGGCTGTACGGAGTGCTCTTCGTCGTCTTCGATTTCTGCTGCTTCGCCATGCTGCAGTGGGGCGTCTCTTCGGAAGCCGGCCGCGTCTCCGGCGCGTCCATTGCCTCGATGGGGCAGATGATCGAGAAGATGGGCTCGGGCAACTACGTGTTCCTGCTGAACCTGCTCATCATCGGCCTGGCATACCTGGCGGTGCTGATGGCGACGAACAGGTTCTGGGTGGCCACGCCGATCATGCTGTGCGTGTCGCTGGCCATCGCGGTGGCCGAGCATTTCAAGATCGAGGTGCGCTACGAGGCCATCCAGCCGGCCGACCTGAACTTCCTCGGCGGCAACGCCACCGAGATCGCCGGATTCATCCCCGACGACGGGGCGAAGGTCATCGGCATCGCCGTGGCGATCATGGTCGCGATCATCGCGCTTGCCGTGCTCATCAGCCATTTCGACCTGCGCCACGGCTCGATGGTGCGCATGTCCGGACGCGCCAAGCCGCTGGGCGCCATCGTGCGCCTGCTGCTCGTCGTGCTGCCGATCACGGCGCTGGGCATGTATACGCACGACGTCGGCACGACCGATTCATGGGCGTATCGGGTGTCGCGCGGCATGGGGGACACGCCCTCGATGTGGGACTCGGTCTACGACGCCCAGCGCAACGGGCCGATCCCGTCGTTCCTGCGCGCCGTCAACCCCAAGGTCATGGACGAGCCGGCCGGCTATTCCAAGGCCACGATGGAGGCGCTCGCCGACAAGTACGCGTCCGAAGCGGCGTCGATCAACGAATCGCGTACCGGCACGCTGACCGACAACACCGTCATCTGCATCCTGTCCGAAACGTTCTCCGATCCGGAAAACGTCCCCGGCATCACGCTCAACAAGGACCCGATCCCCAACGTGAGGGAAATCATGGGCGACACGACCAGCGGCAAGATGCTCTCCAGCGGCTACGGCGGCGGCACCGCCAACCTCGAGTACATGCAGCTGACCGGCCTGTCGATGGCGAACTTCGATTCGTCGCTCACGTCGCCGTACCAGCAGCTCGTGCCGGCTGCCAGCTGGACGCCGACGTTCAACCAGCTGTGGGGCTCGTCGACGGACTCGGTTGCGCTGCACCCCTATGAGGCATCGATGTACTCGCGCGAAACGAACTACGTCAAGTTCGGCTTCTCGAAGTTCTATGCGCTTTCGGGCGGTACCGGCAAGATCTCCCACACCGACAGGATCGACGATTCGCCGTACGTATCCGACGAATCGGCGTACAAGAGCACGCTTGAGCAGGTCGAGTCGTCCGATTCGAACCAGTTCATCCAGCTGATGACGATGCAGAACCACATGCCGTATACGAAGTGGTACAAGGACAACGAATACAAGGTGACGAGCGCCGAAGCGTCCGGCCTGAAGGACTCCGAGGTGTCGTCGATCGAAACGTACGCGAAGGGGCTGAGCTATACCGACGAAGCCACCGCCGATTTCCTCGAGGAGCTCGACCGGATCGACAAGCCGATCACCGTCGTCTTCTACGGCGACCATCTGCCCGGCATCTACAAGACGGCCGGCGAGGATTCGTCCAATTCGATTGCGCTGCACGAAACCGACTACTTCATCTGGTCCAACAAGGCGTCCGGCAACCAGGGGCGCACGATTTCGGACGCCGCCTACACGTCGCCGAACTTCTTCATGGCGCAGGCCGCCGACCAGATGGACGCGAAGGTCTCGCCGTACCTGGCCTTCCTGACCGAACTGCACGAGAAGGTCGCGGCGATGGAGCCTCCGGTCGTCAACACGATCCAGGGCTGGGACCGCATTCCGGCAGGCAGCGCGATCTACCTCAACCAGGAGGGCGAGCAGATGTCCTACGGCTCGCTCGACGATGACGCGAAGCAGCTGCTGGAAGACTACAAGCTGATCCAGTACGACATCACGGCCGGCGAGCACTACCTGAAGGATACGTCTTTCATGGCGCTGCCCGACAACGCCGGCACGATGTAGCGTCGCGCCAAGCCCGACGCCCCTGGAGACAGGGGCGTTTCCAGTTTGGGCTGTGGACTCAGGAGACCAGGGCCCCAACGCCCCTGAAGACAGGGGTGTTTCTTTTTTCTGTGGGAGAATGCCAAAACGTTTTATCATTTTTCCGCGTTTCCCCGGCAGGCGAGCGGTATCGTGAAAGCTGTACGCATTCGAAGGCTACCCCGCGTGCGGCGCATCCCTGTTGCGGCATCATCGCCGCGGCCCGCTGCACGGGGGCTGCCGGACTGATTGAGCTTCGCCGTCCGGCAGCGTCCAAAGGAGGACTGATGGTAGAGAAAATCATTCTTGACTGCGATCCCGGCCACGACGACGCCGTGGCGCTGCTGCTCGCTGTCGCGAACCCGGCGATCGAGCTGGTCGGCGTGACGACGGTCGGCGGCAACGCCGCGCTTGAGAAGTGCACGTACAACGCGCGCGCATGCCTCGAGCAGTATGGCGCCACCGATGTCCCCGTCCATGCGGGCTGCGACCGTCCGCTCGTCCATCCGCTGGAAGTCGCCGACTACGTGCATGGCGAGACCGGCCTGGACGGAGCCGAACTGCCGGTGCCGACGCGTCCGCTGGATGAAGGGCACGCCGTCAACTGGATCATCGACACGATCATGAACAATCCGCCGAAGACGATCACGCTGGTGCCGACCGGCCCGTTGACGAACATCGCGATGGCGATGCGGCTGGAGCCGCGCATCGTCGAGCGCGTCAAGCAGGTCGTGCTGATGGGCGGCGGCTACCACACCGGCAACTGGTCCGCCGTCGCGGAATTCAATGTCAAGACGGATCCGGAAGCCGCGCACATCGTCTTCGCCGAAAAGGGCTGGCCAGTGACGATGATCGGGCTGGACCTGACCCACCAGGCGCTGTGCACGCCGGAAGTGCAGGCGAAGATCGACGAGATCGGCACGCCGACGGCCAAGTTCGTCAGCGACCTGATGGACTACTTCCGCAAGTCATACCAGGATGCCGAGGAATTCGTCGACCCGCCGGTCCACGACCCGTGCACGGTGGCGTACCTGATTGACCCGAGCGTCATCACGACGCGGCGTGCGCCGGTGGAGGTCGAGCTGCGCGGCGACCTGACCGTCGGCATGACCGTCGCCGACCTGCGCGGACTGGAGCCCAGCCCCGAGGAATGCAATACGCAGGTGGCCGTCAAGCTGGACTTCGACAAGTTCTGGAACCTGGTCATCGACGCCGTCAAGCGCATCGGCTGATATCGGTCCCTGGGAATCGTGAAGCGGGGCTCCGGAGTCAATCCGGAGCCCCGCTTCACGTCGTGGCGCAGCCGGTTTCCGTACGGCTGGCCTGTGCGCGGCCGCGCGTCATTTGCCGGTCGCGCTGCCGGCGGCCAGCATCTGCACGAACATCGAGCTGGTCTGCTTGAAGTCGCTGGGCAGCACGACGGTGGAGGAGCGGCCGTCCTTGGCGAATTCGCCCATCATGTCGGTCCACTGGGTGAAGGCGAACAGCTCGTTGGCCTCCTGCGGCGTGACGCCGGCTTCCTGGATCGTCGCCAGCGAATCCTTGATGCCTTCGGCGATTGCCTTGCGCTGCTCGGCGATGCCTCGGCCCGCTTCCTTCATCGCGTCGGCCTTCGCCGTCGCGTCGGTGACGACGCGGATCTTCTCGGCTTCGGCGCGCGACTGCGTGGCGATCTTCTCGCGCTCGGCGGCGTTGATCGAGTTCATCGCCGCCTCGACGTCCTGCGGCAGCCCGATCGACTGGATCAGCGTGCCGACGACCTCGAATCCGTACTGGATCATATGGTCGGCCACCTTGCGGCGCACGCTTTCGGCAATCGCGTCCTTCTCGTCGAATACCGAGTCGAGGTCGAACTGGGGGATCGTCGAGCGCAACGCGTCGACGATGTAGCTCTTCATCTGGTCCTCGGGGTCGGCCAGCGCGTAGAAGCTGCGGTAGATGCCGGAATCCTGGATGGAGCGGCCCGGGTACTGCGAGACGCGGTACTGCACGGCGACGGTCATGCGGATCGTCACGTTGTCCCGCGTCTTGGCGGACAGCTCGAAGATGTCCTGCAGCGTGCGCAGCTCCACCTTCTTGCTGATCTTGTCGACCAGCGGGATGCGCATGTGGATGCCGGCGCCCACGATGCGGTGGAACTTGCCGAACCGCTCGATGATGTCGGCCGTCTGCTGCTGGACGATGAACACGCCGCAGCACAGCAGCACCAGGATGACGATGACCAGGATCACGATTGGCATGGGTTCCCTCTTCTCTCTGTCGATGCCGTCAGGCGAGCGCCTTGGCGCCGATGTCGTGCCGGTAGAACAGGCCGGGCGTCTCTACGGCGTCCAGCATGGCGTAGGCCTTTTCCTGGGCGGCCGCGATCGTCGGCGCGTTCACTTCCAGCAGCATGACGCGGCCCGAATTGGCGGCCAGCTTGCCGTCGTCGTCGAACCCGACGCCGGCATAGTAGACGTGGCTGTCGTCGTCCGTCGCGATGGCCGGGATGGGGGCGCCCTTGACGACGTCGCCGGGGTAGCCGTCGGAGGCGAGCACGACGCCCAGCGTGGCGTTGTCCGCATCCCACGCGAATTCCGGCGTGCCGCCGTCGAGCAGCGCGGCGATGGCGGCGCCGAGGTCGCTGGTGAGCTTCGGGAGCACCACTTCGGTTTCCGGGTCGCCGAAACGCGCGTTGAATTCGATGACCTTCGGGCCGTCAGCCGTGGCGATCAGCCCGGCGTACAGGATGCCGGCAAACGGCGTGCCTTCGGCCGCCATCGCCTCGACGGTGGGCTTCACGATCGTGTCGATGGCCTCGTCGACGACGGACTGCGGGATCTGCGGCACGGGGGAGTAGGCGCCCATGCCGCCGGTGTTCGGGCCCTCGTCGTTGTCGTAGGCGCGCTTGTGGTCCTGGCTGATCGGCATCGGGTAGAAATCGGTGCCGTTGACGAAGCTCATCAGCGAGAACTCCTGGCCGTCGAGGAACTCCTCGATGACGACCTTGGCGCCGGAGGCGCCGAACTTGTGATCCACGAAGATGTCGTCGAGCGCGGCGATGGCCGTGTCCTCGTCCATCGCGACGGTGACGCCCTTGCCTGCGGCCAGGCCGTCGGCCTTGATGACGATGGGGGCGCCCTGCTCCTTGACGTAGGCGATGGCCGGCTCCAGCTCGCTGAACGTGCGGTAGTTCGCAGTCGGGATGCCGTGGCGCGCCATCAGCTGCTTGGCGAAGTCCTTCGACCCCTCGATCTGCGCGGCCGCCTTCGTCGGGCCGAACGCCTTGATGCCGGCCTTGGCGAACGTGTCGACGATGCCTTCGATGAGCGGCACTTCCGGGCCGACGAACACCCAGTCGATGCCGTTGGCGCGCACGAAGTCGATCAGCGCGGCCTGGTTGGACGGGTTGATCTGCACGACGCGGATGCCGTCGCCTTCCATGCCCGGATTGCCCGGGGCGACCGCGACTTCGTCGACCGAGCCGCCCTTGAGCAGCGTGTGGGCGATGGCGTGCTCGCGCGCGCCCGAACCGATAACCAAAACCTTCTGTCCCATGTTCCTCACTTCTTTCCTGGTAGAGCCATCCGGATGTCAGCGCAGCTCGACGTCGGCGCCTTCGTTGGCGATGATCTCGCCGATGCGCACGCCCGTTTCCCCGTTGGCTTCCAGCAGCGCGAGCGTTTCGTCGGCGCGGTCGGCCGGCACGGCGACGACCATGCCGATGCCCATGTTGAACACGTTGAACATCTCGTCGTGGTCGATGCCGCCGGCGCGCTCAATCAGGCCGAAGACCGGCGGGACCTGCCACGCGCCGCGCTCGATCCTGGCGGCCAGGCCGTCGGGGATCATGCGGGGGACGTTCTCGATGAAGCCGCCGCCGGTGATGTGGGCGACGCCCTTGACGACGCCGGCCTCGAACAGCGGCTTGAGCGTCTTGACGTAGATCTTCGTGGGGGTCAGCAGCGTTTCGCCGATGGTGGCGCCGCCGAGCTCGGCCGGCGCATCGTCGATGGCATAGCCGCCCTGCTCGAACAGGGCCTTGCGCACCAGCGAGAAGCCATTGGAATGCACGCCCGAGGAGGGCAGCCCGATCAGCACGTCGCCTTCGACGATGCCCGAGCCGTCGACGATCGCCGACTTCTCGGCCACGCCGACGGCAAAGCCCGCAAGGTCGTATTCGTCTTCGTCGTACATGCCCGGCATCTCGGCGGTTTCGCCGCCGATCAGGCCGGCTTCGGCCTCGATGCAGCCGTCCGCCACGCCGGCGACGACCTGCTCGAGCATGGCCGGGTCGTTCTTGCCGCAGGCGATGTAGTCGAGGAAGAACAGCGGCTGGGCGCCCTGGGCGGCGATGTCGTTGACGCACATCGCCACGACGTCGATGCCGACGGTGTCGTGCTTGCCGGCCATCTTGGCGACCAGCAGCTTCGTGCCGACGCCATCGGTGCCGGACACCAGCACAGGTTCCCTATAGCCAAGCGACGCGAGGTCGAACAGGCCGCCGAAGCCGCCGATGCCGCCCACGACGCCGGGGCGCTGGGTGCGGGCGACGTGCGACTTGATGCGCTTGACCACTTCATAACCTGCTTCGACGCTGACGCCAGCGTCCTCATATGTCTGGGGCATTGCTGCAAGCCTTTCTGTATGTTCGGTTGGTTGGGGTAAATCTTGGGGAAACGAAAAGCCGCCGGCGGGAGGAACCTGCCGGCGGCGGGACGTTCAGTTGCCGTCGGAAAGCGCGAACGAAGACGCGTTGTATTCGTTGCCTTCGTATTCGCTGGCGGTGAGCGCGAACTTCGGCAGCTTCACCTGGTCTTCCGGCGTCAGCGAGGCGAGGAACTCCTGCTCGTAGTCGTCGAGCGCGGTGGGGTAGTCGCCGTTGAAGTACGCTACGCACAGGCCGCCGTACGGGGCGTCGGCGTTCAGGCCGATCGATTCGATCAGGCCGTCGAGCGAGAGGAACGCCAGCGAATCGGCGCCGATGTACTCGCGGATCTCCTCCACCGACTTCTTCGCGGCGATCAGCTCCTTCGTCGTGGAGATGTCGATGCCGTAGAAGCACGGGTACTTCAGCGGCGGCGAGCTGATGCGCATGTGCACTTCGGCGGCGCCGGCTTCCTTGAGCAGCGCGACGATGCGACGGGACGTCGTGCCGCGCACGATCGAATCGTCGAGCACGATGACGCGCTTGCCCTTGACGACGCTGCGCACGGCCGACAGCTTCATGCGCACGCCCTGCTCGCGCAGCTCCTGCGTCGGCTGGATGAACGTGCGGGCGACGTACTGGTTCTTGATCAGGCCCATTTCGTTCGGCAGGCCGATCTCCTCGGCGTAGCCGGTGGCGGCGGACAGCGACGAGTTGGGCACGCCGATGACCATGTCGGCGTCGGCCGGCGCCTCCTTGGCGAGCGTGGCGCCCATGCGCTTGCGGGCCGAGTGGACGTTGACGCCGTAGATGTCGGAGTCGGGGCGCGCGAAGTAGATGTACTCCATCGAGCAGATCGACAGCTGCGTATGGCTCGTGTACGTCGTGATCTGGTAGCCGGAATCGTCGACGACGACGATTTCGCCGGGGCGGATGTCGCGTACCAGCTCGGCGCCGACGACGTCGAGCGCGCACGTTTCCGAAGCGAGCACGTAGGCGCCGTTCTTCATGCGGCCCAGCGACAGCGGGCGGAAGCCGTTGGGGTCGAGCGCGCCGACCATCTTGTCTTCCGTCATGATCAGGTACGCGAAGCCGCCGTGCACGGTGTTGAGCGCTTCCTGCAGCTTGTCGAGGAACGTCGGGCGCAGCGAGCGGCGGATGAGGTGCATCAGCACCTCGGTGTCGGAATTGGAGTGGAAGATCGCGCCTTCGTCCTCGAGGGCCTTGCGCAGCGACGGGCAGTTCGTCAGGTTGCCGTTGTGGCACAGCGCCATGTCGCCGTCATGGAAGCGGAAGACGAACGGCTGGATGTTGTCGATGCCGCCGGAACCGGCCGTCGCGTAGCGTACGTGGCCGATGGCCGCGTTGCCCTTGAGCTTGGCGATTTCCTTCTCGTCGTGGAACACCTGGGTCAGCAGCCCCAGGCCGCGGTGGCCGATCAGCTCGCCGCCGTTGTTGGAAACGATGCCTGCGCCTTCCTGTCCGCGGTGCTGCAGCGCATGCAGCCCGAAGTAGGTCAGGCGCGCCGCGTCGGGATGGCCCCAGACGCCGAAAATGCCGCATTCTTCGTGAATCTCTTCGAGTTCAGCCGACAAGCCGTGGCTCCTTTACTGACGCGCGGGATTTGCTTTACCAGCGTAACAACCGAAGGGTACAGTCGGGCGGTTTCGCGCCGTATCCGCACGCATTCTTTTCGAATGCTGGACTGCGGCCCGATGCAGGGCCCAAGCTTTCTGTGTGGCGGTGGCGTCCGCGATACGAAGCGGTTCGGCGGAGCAGGGGCACCCGGATGGCGCGACACGATTCGAACACCTGTTCGAATGCTGCTAAGCTGGGGGCATGACCCAGCAGCCCACGTACCTCGCCATCGACCTGAAGTCGTTCTACGCTTCGGCCGAGTGCGCCGCGAGGGGGCTGGACCCGCTGGCCACGAATCTCGTCGTCGCGGACCCGTCGCGCACCGACAAAACGATCTGCCTCGCCGTCTCCCCGTCGCTCAAGGCCTATGGCATCGCCGGGCGCCCGCGGCTGTTCGAGGTCAGGGAAACGCTGCGGCAGGTCAATGAACGCCGCCGGCTCGCCGCGCCCGGCAGGCGCCTGCGCGGCGCGTCGGCCGACGCCGCCGAGCTGGCGGCCGACCCGGCGCTGGAAGCGTCGTTCGTCATCGCCAGGCCGCGCATGGCCTACTACATGGAGACGAGCGCGGCCATCTACGGCATCTACCTCGACTATGCCGCGGCCGACGACATCCACGTCTATTCGATCGACGAGGTCTTCATCGACGTCACGCACTACCTGGGCTACTACCGGTGCACGGCGCACGAGCTGGCCCGGCGCATCGTCGCGGACATCTGCCGGCGCACCGGCATCACCGCCACCGCCGGCATCGGCACCAACCTCTACCTGGCGAAGGTGGCGATGGACATCGTCGCCAAACACATCCCCGCCGACGAGGACGGCGTGCGCATAGCGCAGCTCGACGAAGCGTCCTACCGGCGGCGGCTGTGGGCGCACCGGCCGCTGACCGATTTCTGGCGCGTGGGGCGCGGCATCGCCCGCAGGCTCGAGCGTCACGGCCTGGCGACGATGGGCGACATCGCCCGCTGCTCGCTGGGCAGCCCGGGGGAGTACTACAACGAGGACCTGCTCTACCGCATGTTCGGCGTCAACGCCGAGCTGCTCATCGACCATGCATGGGGCTGGGAGCCGTGCACGATCGCCGACATCAAGGCCTATGCGCCCCAGGCGCACAGCCACGGCGAAGGGCAGGTGCTGCAGCGGCCCTATAACGCCCGTGATGCGCGCATCGTCGCCTGCGAAATGGCCGACCAGCTGGCGCTGGACCTCACGGCGCGTTCGGCGACGACCGACGAGGTGGCGCTTGCCGTATCTTTCGACGGCTCCAGTCTCGGCTCCGGTCCGGGTTTCGGCGCGGGGCGCAACGCGGCGCACGCCTACGACGGGCCGCTCTCCATGGACCGGTACGGCCGGCGCCGGCCGGCAAGCGTGCATGGCAGCCGGCGCCTAGGATGCTTCACCGCGTCGGCCGACGCCATCCGCCAGGCGATCGGCGCCATCTACGACGACATCGTCGACCCGTCGCTGCTCGTGCGGCGCCTGAACGTCACGGCATGCCATGTGCGCGGCCCGCAGGACGCGCCGCCGGCCGCCTATGAACAGCCCGACCTGTTCGAGGCGCTCGCCGGTGCCGGGGAAGCGCAAGGGGCGAGCGATGACGGCGAGGCGCGCGATGGGGACATCCAGCGCACGATGCTTGCCATCAAGCGCAAGTTCGGCGCCAATGCGGTCATCAAGGCGATGAGCCTGGACGAGGCGGCGACGGGGCGCCAGCGCAATATGCAGATCGGAGGCCATGCGGCATGAAGGAAATGCGAGAACCCCCGGAGCCGCAGGCGGCGCAGGGGCCATGGGGGCTGCCGCAACCGCATGGCCCGGAGGAACCGCGGAAGCTAGAAGAACCGCGTGGGCCGGAGGAACCCCCGGAGCCGGAGGCTGCGGGACCGTACGACGACATCATCGGGCTGCCGCGGCCCGAACCGCGCCGCCACCCGCGCATGCCGATGGCGGCGCGGGCGGCGCAGTTCATGCCCTTCGCGGCGCTGCGCGGCTTCGACGACGCGCTCGAGGCGGCCGAAGCCGCGCATCGGGCCTCCCGCGAGGAATGACGAAAACGCCCCCGGCCGTAAGCCGGAGGCGTGGCGGTGGACGCAGCACGGGCGGCCGCCAGAAGGTTCGCTGACGGCCCGTCAGAACATGCCGATGATGAACGCGGCGACGAACATGACGGCCGCAATCCAGCTGCCGGCCATGCCGCGATGCTCCTTGTTGCTCGGCTTGTAGGCGTCGGTGAAGCCCCAGACGCACAGGATGAACGGCACGATCGCCATCCAGAACAGGTACTTCTGCTGGGTGCCGGCGCAGGCCTCCAGAATCATCAGCACGAGGAACAGCGCGCTGAACACCAGCGCAAGGACCACCCCGGCCGGATAGTGCTTGGCGGCCGCCGCCTGCTGCTCGCTGGAAATCTTGTGCTCGAGCTCCTCCGGCGACAGCTTGCTGCGCGTATCTACCACGCTCGGCTTGCCGTCGGCCGCCGTCGCGTCGACGATCTTCTTCGGCTCGTCGGAACCGTTCGTTGCATTCGACATGATGTTTCCCCTTTTCGCTGGAACCTTGCGTGCGGGGCGTGGGCTCCGGCGCAGGCGTTCATGAATCCATCTGGATTCCACGCTACGCGCGCACGCCGGCGTGGCGGGGCCGACTCAGCTGAAGGAGTGAACGATTCGGCCGGCGGCGCTAGGCGCTGAACTGCTTGCGGAACTCGCGGCCGACAAGCCGCGAGGCGAAGATGCCCAGGCCGCACGCGAACAGCGCCGCGCACAGCGCCGAAACGAGCGCGAGCAGCTTCCACGGCGCCCATCCCAGCGCAATGAACAGCAGCGGCACCAGCGCGAAGACGACGTTGAACACGCAGTACTTGAAGAACCGTTCCAGCGCCTCCAGGCGCAGCACAATCAGCACGACGGCGCTGAAGGCGATCGCGGCGATGCAGGTGATCGGCACGACCATCATCGTGATGATGCGGCTGCCGGTGAGCGCGAACCAGATCGCCGAGCCGGCCAGCACCAGGTAGAACGCGCGGAACAGCATGCGCAGCGGGCCGACGGCGCGCAGGATGCCGTTGTTCGCGTACAGCATCGTCGCCAGCAGGCACAGGCCGCTGGCGAGCGCCACTCGCCACGGCCAGTGGAACCAGTACGTGAAGAACGCCAGCAGCACGATGGCGGCGCACACGGCGAACGACACGATCTGCACGGCGATCTGGCGCGGATGGAGGAACACGCGCTGCGACGGCAGCGGGGAGGGCACCGGCTCGCCGCGCAGCTCGCCCTGGCACAGCGGGCAGCGTGCCAGGTAGCCGGTGAAGTCGGCGTGGCAGGCGTTACAACGCAGCATCGTCGTTCTCCTTCTCCTTCTCCTTCTCCTTCTCCTTCTCCTTCTCCTTCTCCTTCTCCTTCTCCTTCTCCTTCTCCTTCTCCTTCTCCTTCTCCTTCTCCTTCTCCTTCTCCTTCTCCTTCTGGTCTTTCCTCTTCTTTCGCGGTCGTCCCTTTGCCATATGGGCATCGGGGTTGCCATCCTTGCGCTTGCCGTCATCTTCAGGGGGTGTACTCCCAGGCTGCGGCAGCTCCTGCACCAGCGCGCCGGCGACGTCGAGCGTGCCTTCAACGCCTTGCGACGCAAGCAGCCGCACGAGGTTCTTCATGACCTGCAGCTCGTGGTAGATCGACGACATGCCGATGCACAGGTCGTCCCCGAACGAGCAGACGGTGAAATTCAGCCCCGCCGGCGTCGTCAGCATCGACACGCTGCGGATATGCGCCGCCAGCGGCCCTGGAAAGCGGATGCGCCCCACGTTCGACAGCGTCGTCGTGGTCTGCCGCTCGGCGATCCGCTGCGCCGCGTCGAGCGCGAGGTCCTTGAGCGCGGACGGGGCGACGCGCAGCACCGGGTTCTTCTCCAGCTTCACCATCGTGTTCATGTACCCGGCGATCCGTTCACGGCCCGTCGCCGACTTCAGCTGCCCGGCGACCTGCCGCGCGACCTGTTCGAACGGGGCGTCGGCGTCGCCGGGCACGTAGGCGACGTAGGTCATGCCGTAGAAGTTGCGCACCGTTTCCGAATCGTAGAAGCCGCGCAGGTCCACCGGAATGTCGACGCGGATCGCGCGGCTGCGGGCGCGCAGCGGCATGCACTGGCGCACCGAGCAGACGACGGCGGCCACCAGGTACGCCGTCAGCGTCACGCCCGCCCGGTGCGCGCGGTCCAGCACGCTTGCCGCGCTGACATGGAATTCAGCGAACGTAGGCGCCGAACGGTCCTGCATGCCCGGCAGCCGGAAGATCCGGGTTCCCGGCGTCCCTGCCGCCTTGTCCTTCTCGAAGAATTTGTCGAAGCTGTTCTCCGCCTTGTCGGTATCGGAGCCGGCATAGTCGGACGGCACGCCTTCGACGCCGTAGCGGCGCGCGATGTATTCGTGGACGATGGCCTTGAAGAAGGGCAGGGCGCCGCGGCCGTCCGACACCATGTGCGAGACCTCGAGATTGATGCGCTCGCGGTGGTAGGTCACGCGGAACAGCGTGCTGTGCTGCCCCTCGTGCAGCCGGCTGCATATCGGCAGGTGCTCGGGCTGTACCAGCGGCCGCACGCTGGCCTGCACGAGGTAGTGCCAGAACAGCCCGTTGCGCAGGCTGACATTGAAGCTGGGGAACCGCTCGACCGCGGCGTCCAGCGCCTCCTGCAGCGCTTCGGGGTCGACGGTGTCGTCCATCGCGGCGGAAAAGCGGAACACCGTCTGCAGCGAGCGGCCGGCCTGCGCCGAATAGAACTTGCCGACGTTGTCTAATCGGTACCAAGTATGCGGCGCCAACCCGTCTCCTTTCCCCCGGCGGCTTCCAGCGGGGTTCCGTCGAGGAAATGCCCGATGACCCGGTAGGTGTCCGTCACCAGATGCGAAACGCGCGGATACAGGAAGTAGCCGTGCACCCCGTTCTTAATCCTATAGCATGCGACGTCGTTGCCGGCTTCCTGCAGCCCGCGCGCGTACGTTTCCCCCTCGTCGCGCAGCGGGCAGAATTCGGCGGTGACCAGCAGCGTGCGCGGCTGGCGTGCCAGCGACGTCGCGTTGAGCGGCGCGAAGTACGGGTCGAGCAGGTCGGCGGGGCTCGAGCGGTACATCGCCACGTAGTCGGCCATGTCCTGCGCGGTGAGCATGTAGTCGGAGCCGTTTTCGCGCACCGAATCGAACAGCGTGGTGTGGGGGTCGTAGTCGTTGTTCAGGCACGGGTAGAGCATCATCTGCTGCGGCACGGCGAATTCGCCGCGGTCGCGCGCCATCAGCGACACTGCCGCCGTGAGATTGCCGCCGGCGCTGTCTCCGAACACCGTCACGCGCTGCGGCAGGATGCGCTGTTCGATGCCGTGGACGGCGGGCAGCTCCAGCGAGCCGTCCATCGCGGCGCGCACCGCTTCATAGCAGTCTTCGGCGGCCTGCGGGAACCGGTGGTCGGGCGCGCGCCGGTAGTCGACCGATACGACGCGCCGGTTCGTCTGCGCCGCCAGATTGGCGCAGGCGTCGGTATACAGCTGCGGGCTGCCGGTGGCCCAGCCGCCTCCGTGGATGAACACGATCGTGCCGTTGAGATGCGCCGGCATCGCCGCGGGGTCTTCAAGATTCGGCACGGCGCAGGAATCTTCCGTTGCGCTGCCGTCTGCCGGCAACAGTTCGCGGGCGATCTCCTCATGCTCGAGCGCTTCGAGCACGGCCGTCACGTCGCCGCCGGCCGGTTCCGGCGCGCTCGCCGCACGCTTCGTTTCCCGGACGGCTTGCAGCGGCGTGAAGATGCGCAGCGGCAGCGCGTAGCCGTCCTCGAGCGTGAAGCGGATGTCCTGCACGGCGCATTGGCCGCGCAGCCCTCCTTCGAGGCGCGAGCCGACGCCTTCGACGACGCGCTGGAGCTTGTAGGCGTGCTTGGCGTCGGGGGTCAGGTGGGTGATGGCGGCATAGAGCGCCTTGGGAATGGGCATGTCGACCGTCCTTCCGCCGGCGGCTGCATGCCGGCCGTTCCATTATGCCGTCTCGAACGCGCCGATGCACCCGCATCCCGCGACGGGAGGAAAAGCGGGAAGTCGGGTGGAGAAAAGGGAGTGAAGAATGCGGGAAACGGCGGTTTTGGAATGTCGCCCGATGCCCCCGTGCGACGCCTGATACGATGAGGGGAATTTCGGTGCCCGCGGATTCGCCGTTCCCGCGCCGTCAATCCGCGCTACGGTGGGCCACGGGGAACCATTGGCATGGAATCCGCCGCGCGGCATGCAGCGATGCGTGCGCCGGCACGGGGAAAGGACGCGGGATTATGGGCAGGCCAGGGGCAGGCAGCGGCGGCGGCCGCGGATCGACGAGCGGCAACAGATTCGGCGGTTCCCGGCCCGGCGGCGGGTCGTCGGGCGGTTCGTTCGGCGGCTCCTTCGGGGGCGGCCGCCCCGGTGGCGGCTCGTCCGGCGGCATGTTCGGAGGAGGGCGGCCCGGGGGAGGCCACCATGGCGGCGGTCATGGAGGGCCCGGCGGCCCGCACGGCCACGGCGGCCCCGCTCCGGGCTTCGGCGGCTTCTTCGGCGGTCCGTACCATAGGCCGCCACGCCGGCGCACGACGATCGTGCCGGTCTTCATCCCAACCGGGGGAGGGGCGGCTCCGCAGCCATCGTCGTCGCCGCCGCAGGGCGGTCCGGACGACCAGGGCGCGCCTCGCAAAAGCCATACGGGCATCATCATCGCCGTACTGGCTGTCATCCTCGTCGTGCTGCTTATCGTCGGCTTCGGAGCCGGCGGCGACTCAGGGGCTTCGTCGGTGTCGGGGGACATTCCGGCGAGCACGGCCAACCGCACGAAGGTCGACAACCCGAACTCCTACGACATGGACGACGTCGTCGACGAAACGCACTGGATTTCCAGCCTGTCGACGACCGAGCGCGGCCTGAAGGCGTTCTATGAGAAGACCGGCATCCAGCCCTACGTGGTGCTGAAGAGCTACGACGCGTCGCTTACCACCGACAGCGAGAAGAACGCGTATGCCGAGCAGTACTACGACGAGCACATCGACAACGGCACGAGCCTGCTGTTCATGTACTTTGCCGAGAAGGACGCCGACACCGTCGGGTACATGGCGCTGATCAGCGGCAACCAGGCTGAAGCCGTCATGGACACCGAAGCGAAGGACATCTTCTGGGCGTACCTGCGCGAGTACTGGTACTCCGACATGTCGATGGACGACGTCATCATCAAGGCCTTCGACAGCACCGCCTCGCGCATCATGACGAAGACGACCACGTCCGCCGACATCCTCAAGTGGGTCGTCATCGCCGTCGCCGTCATCGGCGCGGGCATCGTCATCGTCGTCCTCGTACGCCAGAAGTTCAAGCGCGACAAGGAGAAGGCGGAGGAAACCGAACGCATCCTCAACACGCCGCTGACCTATTCGGATCCGACGCTGAGCAAGTACGAGAACGGCGGGTCGTCCGATGCCGGCGCCACCTCGTCGTCGGGAACGAGCGAAACGATCAGCCAGCCCGAAGGGGGTGCGGGCAACGGCCGGTGAGCGGCAGCCGGCGCGGCGCGGCCGCACCTGTCCGCGAGCTGGACCGTTCCAGCGAACCTTCAGCAATCTCAAGCAGACTTACTAACCAATATCCAATGACAGAAAGCAGGTAACCATGGGAATCCTCCAGCGTTTCGGCGACATCATGCGCAGCAATATCAACGCGCTGCTCGACAAGGCCGAAGACCCCTCGAAAATGGTCGACCAGATGCTCCTTGACCTCCGCCAGGACCTGGCGGAAGTGAAGACGGAAACCGCGGGCGTCATGGCCGACGCCCGCAACGCCAAGCGGCAGCTCGACGATTGCGACGCGACGATCGACCGCTATGCCAAGGCCGCCCGCGCGGCCCTGAAGGCCGGCAACGAAGCCGACGCCCGCGAGCTGCTCTCCAAGAAGCAGCAGTACGAAACGACGCGCGTCAGCCTGGCGCAGGCCTACGAGCTCGCGGACGCCAACGCCACGAAGATGCGCCAGCTGCACGACAAGCTGGTCGGCGACATCAGCACGCTCGAAGCGCGCAAGAGCGCCATCAAGGCGAAGGTGGCCGCGGCCAAGGCGCAGGAGCACGTCAACGACATCACCAGCGGCGGCGACAAGGCGCGCAGCTCGATGGAGGCTTTCGACCGCATGGAGGCCAAGGCCAACCGCATGCTCGATCAGGCCGAGGCGAAGGCGGAGCTCAATGCCGGCGCCAACTCCACGTCCGAACTGGCCGACCGCTACCTGCAGGGCGCGGATTCGCCGAGCGTCGACGAAGAGCTGGCGGCGCTGAAGGCCGAAATGGGCCTCGAGTAGGCCGACTCTCACTATTCAGCGAATGGTGCGCCTGGCTGCCGATGACGGAACTAACAGCCAAGCGCACCATTTATTGCTGGTCATTGTCGTCATGAAGGTCCTGTATAACGGCAACAATTTGGACGCCCTCGAGTATGGCGGTAATAATCGCAGCTACCCACCAGTATCGAAATGAATGGGTTATTTTTCCGACGGCTACCATGGAGATGAATCCAAATAACAGGAAATATCCTGCTAATTTCCATATCGCTTTTGCTGTACGACTCATAGGAAGCATCCTGCCACGGCGTCGCGTCGTCGTCTGTGGAAGGGGGCTATTCAGCCGAATCCGCGCTGGATTCGTCGCTGGACGCGTCGTCGGTGGCGGTGCCTGCTGATGACGCCGAGGCCGACGCGCGCGCCTCGGCCTGCGCTTCGGCCTCCTCTTCGGTGCGCGGAATGCCGATGAGGTCGTCGCCGGAGGCTTCCTTGAGCCGGGCGTCGACGCGGTCGATGACCTCATCGAAATACTCCTGCTGCTCTTCGGTGAGTTCGACGTCGTTCACGGCGTTGAGCTGCGCGTTGATGTCGTCGAACTGGGCGATCCAGTCGGCATATTCCTCCACCTTGTCGCTGGGGATGCCCTGGTCGCTGTTGAGCATTTCCAGGTAGTCGGCGTATTCCATCATGAACGCTTCGTAGTTGGCGATGACCTCCATCGGATCGGTCGTCGATGGCGTCACCTCGGACGTGGAGGCCGCCTCTTCCGCCGCCGGCTCGGAATCGAATGGCTTGACGACGAATACGACGATCAGTGCTGTCGCGACGAGCGCGGCGATGGCGCTTCCTACGATAATCCAAATGGCCTTGCGGCTGAGCTTCTTCTTGCCGGTTGCGCCGGCGTCTTCGGTCTTCTCGGTTGCCTGATCCTGCATCGGTGTCGCTTCCTCGTGATCCTGATCTGTTCGCGGTACGTAAAAAAACTAACGGAACGTGCCCTGATTGTACCAAAATACGCCTTCGAAACGCTTGGATGTCGCCAATCTTCTCCAACCCTGCACTTATCGCTGTATTTTACTGCCGCGCTGTCCTTGATTTTCCCGGGATGTGCAAGTTTTGTAGTCCTTTTTATAAAGCCCCCGTAATCTCAGTTTTCCGTCTTGGGGGGGGGTAGCTTAAAAGAACCTTAGGAGAAACTGCAACGAAGCGAAAGAATGAATGATGTCCAATCCACAATCGAATCCCCCGGCGAGTCCGGCACAGCCCCAGCCTACGACGCCCACTCAGGCAGCTCCTTCGCCGCAGGAAATGCCTGCGCAGACGATGCTGCAAGTGCCGATGCAGATGTTTCCGCAACCGGTCGACGTCGTATATCAGGCATTGAAAAATTCCCTGGCGCATAGCCAAAGCTTTGCGCTGGTCGCGGCAGACGACATTGCAAAAACGGCAAGCATTACCTCCCGGATTGACGGGTCGGCATATGCCGTGTACGTGATTCCGGGGCCGCAGGGCGGCAGCATGGTGCAGCTCGCTGCGCAGAATCCGGCGAATGCAAACGCGCAAATGGAATCCGCTGTGCTGTTCGGCGAACTGAATCGGGAGCTCATGATGCAGCAGATGGCGGCTTCGGCTGGACAAAATCCTCCTGCCACACAGCCTGTAGCCATGCAGCCGGCGAATGCCGGTGTACAGCCAGAAGCCAATGATGCGGAATCTGCCGCAAAGAAGCCGGCGCCATGGGTGCTGTATGTGTCCATCGGCGCTTTGGCCGTGTCGGTAATCGCGTTGATCCTGCTGATTGTGCTTACCCCGAAAACCGGGGCATGGCTGGTATGGGTGCTTGGCCTTGTATCGCTGGCATTTTCAGGGTTTTCGCTCTACGCGGCCCTCGCCCTTGACAAGAACGTCGTGAACCGGATTCTTTCCGGAATCGCCGTCGGCATTTCGGTCTTGGCGCTCATTTTCGGCTGCGTTAATATGCCGAAAGCTCCTGCAGTCGCGTCGGGTTCGAAAGATGTCGCATCGGCTCCAGCCTCAAGCGATGCAAACGCAGATAGCGGCAGCGTGAACGAATCCGCTTCTCCGAGCACGGATGCGGGCAATGGCTCCTCTGACACGTCGCAGACCCAGCAGCCGACCGATGCGAACACTCTTGATGGCATTCTTGCAGCCATCGACGAGGATGAAGCCAGTGCGGTGGAGACCATCAACGCCAAGCTCGCGGAAGCCGACGGAAAACTTGGCAGCACGTATGAATCCTATGTCGCCAATAAGCAGGCGTTGACGGATTGGTACGCAACGCTCGAAAGCGAAACGGCGAAATTCTACGGAAAGCTCACTGCCAACACGGTGAAGTACTTCCAGCTGCTGTCCCAGCAGGGCGAAGCTGATCCTGATATGGATTGGGATGAAGCCACGGAGGAATTCTATGATTCCGTGTACGACACGACGCTGGATAATTTCTACGATGACATCTACGACACTACGTTGGATGACGTCTACGATAAGTACTACGACGGCGCACTCGACGACAAGCCTGACAACGTGGAATACACAACGTGGTCGGAACAGCGCACCGAATGCTACAAGGCATGGACCAATGAACGTTCCGATTTCTACAAGGCATGGTCGAATATGCGGTCGAACGTATATAAGCTGTGGTCCGAGGTGCGCTCCACGCTGTGGAAGGACAAGTACGACTTCACTTCCGATATAGAGCGTTTCCAGAAGAAGTGCGCTCCTTATATCGCTTCCGAGTGACCGCGAAGCCTGTGTGCCGTTTGGATGCGGCACGCAGGCCTTTTCACCATCCGCACGCATATATGTCAATGATTCACCGAGAAGCGCGGCCGCTCTAAGGAGAGTGGGCGCTATCCATTGTCCTGGGAAAGCGAGGGGCGATGTCCCGCCGCACTGCATTCAGTAAATTCAGCAAATACAAGACGCTGTTGATTGCCGTTATCAGTGGCTTGGTCGGCATGGTGCTCATTACGGGAATCTGGAGCCTCTTTCCGGGCATGATGCCCAGTTCCTTGAAGGAGAAGGCTGGCTCTTCGGATCCCCAAGTGATCCATGCAATGGAGCGCACGAAAGAGGTCTCCCTGCTGCGGCTTGGCATTACCGGCATCAAATCGCAGGAGAACAAAAGCCATTTCTTCAATATGGAGATTCCCGGCAGCGAGCGTGCCCGGTTCATTCAATACACGTTCGACGCGAAGCTTGGATTCGAGGGCAAGGACGTAGCCATAACGCAAACAGGTGAGAACACCTTCGACATCTCGATTCCGGAATTCAAGTTCATCGGCTATGACCATCCTGAATACCGCGTGGTCGTGGAGCAGAACGGCGCCTTAAGCCTTGGTACTCCTCAAATCGATACCGCCGACATGATCAATGAGATTCTCAACGATACGGCAAAGCAGGAGTATGTCGACAGCAACCGGGAAATCCTCGAAGAGCAGGCGAAGGCGTTCTATACGTCGATCGTCATGAGCGTCGATCCGGATGCCAAGCTCAACTTCAGTTTTCCGGAGGCGAAGGCTTCCTGAAATCTGCCTCGTGGTGTGCTGGAAGCCGGGGCCAGTTTAATGTACGCCCTGCATGTGCAGGGCAAAAATAAAGGATAGGAGGGGATATGCCCAACCAGACCACTTCACCACAGACAATTGCTTCGAAGATAACGGCGGCTATAGGCAATGCGCTCATGCTGCTGTGCATCTTCCTGCCGTATGCCTGTGCGGCGAAGGACTCCTCATACCGCACGTACCCCGACGAGATGTCCGATGGCGTGCGGGCCGGGGATCTGGCGGATCCTTCGATGATAAAGTTCGTAACGCTGTACAACAAGCTCAAGGATTCGGTCAGCAACGGCTCTTCAATAGCGGCCATTGTGACGGTGATTGTCGTTGCCATCGCCGTGGTTGCGATTGCGGCGCTGGTCTTCGCGCTCGTAGACAAGGGAATCCCTGTTCTCGTATTTGATATCATCGCATTCGTTCTGTTTCTCCTTTTGAACTGGGACTTCACTGATCGCGGCGTCGTCCCTTCCGACGATTACAGCTGGGGCGCAGGCTACTATCTGTTCTTTGTCGCGGTCATCGTCGCCGTGGTAGGGAGCATCTGGATGATCGTAGCCAAGCGTCAAGCGAAGAAATCGAACGTCTGACTTTTCCATTTCTGGTATAGGACAAGCAAACCCCCGGGAACGGCTTTTGACGGCGTTCCCGGGGGTTTGCTTTATGCTATGCGTCAGGCGGCGAAGTATTCCACGCCGGCTTCGAACAGCGGCTGGAACTTGTTGCCGGGCACGTTGGCGTACAGGCCTTCGCCGGCGCGTTCCGAGTGGCCCATCTTGCCGAGCACGCGGCCGTCCGGCGACGTGATGCCTTCGATGGCGAGCATCGAGCCGTTCGGGTTCACGTCCAGCGCCATCGACGGGCGCCCTTCGGCGTCGACGTACTGCGTGGCGATCTGGCCGTTCGCGTCGAGCTGCGCGAGCATTTCCGGCGTGGCGACGAAGCGGCCCTCGCCATGGGAGATGGCGACGGTGTGGATATCGCCGACCTCCGTTTTGTTGAACCACGGCGACAGGTCCGAAGCGATGCGCGTGCGCACGAGGCGGCTCTGGTGGCGGCCGATCGTGTTGAACGTCAGCGTCGGGTTGGCGGCGTCCGGCGGCACGATGTCGCCGAACGGCACGAGGCCGAGCTTGACCAGCGCCTGGAAACCGTTGCAGATGCCGAGCATCAGGCCGTCATGGTCGTTCAGCAGCGTGCGCACGGCGTCGGCGACCTGCGGCGCGCGGAAGAACGCCGTAATGAACTTCGCCGAGCCATCGGGCTCGTCGCCGCCGGAGAAGCCGCCCGGAATCATGACGATCTGGCTGCGGCGGATTTCGTCCGCCAGCGCCTGCGTCGATTCGGCAACGGCCACCGGCGTGAGGTTGTTGATGACCAGCGTCGTCACGTCGGCGCCGGCGCGTTCGAACGCGGCCGCCGAATCGTATTCGCAGTTGTTGCCGGGGAAGACCGGGATCACCACATGCGGCCGGGCAATCGGGGCGCCGGCATAGAACGCGCGGTTCTCGGCGGCGTAGTAGGAAATCTGCGGCACCGCCTCCCCGCTGTCGCGCCCGCTTTCCGTCGCGGCTGCAGCCTGGGCCGAAGCGGCTTCGGCCTGCGCCTGCGCGTCGCCGGCGTCGCGGTAGGGGAACACGCCTTCCAGGCCGCCCTCCCACAGTTCCTGCAGCGCATCGCCGTTCAGCGTCTCGCCGGCGGCATGCATGGCGTAGGCTTCGGTCGTGCGGCCGATTTCGCCAGCTTCCACGAGATTCGGCACGGCGGGCAGCTTCGCGTCGTCGGCGAGCTCGACGAAGAACGAACCGTATGCAGGCGCGAACAGGTCGTCAGCGGCGATCGAATCGTCCAGCTCAATGCCGATGCGGTTGCCGACCATCATCTTGAACAGCGCGAGCGCCGCGCCGAAATCGCCCGGCGTGGACACGGCCAGCGCGTCCCCGGAGGAGACGAGCTCCTCGACGACGTCGAACGCGGCCAGCAGCGCCTGCGGATCCGGGGTCAGGCCGTCGGCCCGGTAGCGCGGGGCGATGCGCACGACGCGGTGGCCGGCGCCCTTGAATTCCGGGGACGTGGCGCGGCGCATGTCGCCGACGGCGACGGCGAACGATACGAGCGTCGGCGGCACGTCGAGGTCCTCGAACGAGCCGGACATCGAGTCCTTGCCGCCGATGGCGCCGACGCCGAGATCGGTCTGCGCCATCAGCGCGCCCAGCACGGCGGCGGTCGGCTGGCCCCAGCGGTCGGGGTCGTTGCCGAGCTTCTCGAAGTACTCCTGGAACGTCAGGTACGCCTTCTCGTGCTCGAAGCCGGCGGCCACGAGCTTGGCCAGCGATTCGACGACGGACAGGTAGGCGCCGGTGAACTGGTTCGCCTCCATGATCCACGGGTTGAAGCCCCATGCCATCGCCGACGCGGTCGTCGTCTCGCCGTGCTCGACCGGGATCTTCGCCACCATCGCCTCGGCAGGCGTCAGCTGCCGGGCGCCGCCGAACGGCATCAGCACGGTGCCGGCGCCGATCGTCGAGTCGAAGCGTTCGGCGAGGCCCTTGTGCGAGGCCGCGTTGATGCCCGGCAGCATCGCCTCCATGCGCTGGCCGAACGACCCCTGCTTGTCGCCGACGAACGGCGCTTCATACGTGCCCTGCGCCGGCACATGCACGTCCTGGTGCTTCTCGGCGCCGTTGGATGCGAGGAATGCGCGGGACAGGTCGACGATCGGCTCGCCGTTCCAGCGCATCACCATGCGCGGCTCTTCGGTCACCGTGGCGATGACGGCGGCTTCGAGGTTCTCCTCGGCCGCGTAGCGCAGGAACTCGTCGACGTCCTCGGCGGCGACGTCGACGGCCATGCGTTCCTGCGATTCGGAAATCGCCAGTTCGGTGCCGTCAAGACCCTCGTACTTCTTCGAGACCTGGTTGAGGTCGACGTCCAGCCCGTCGGCGATCTCGCCGACCGCCACCGACACGCCGCCGGCGCCGAAGTCGTTGCACCGCTTGATCAGGCGCGTCGCCTCGCCGCGGCGGAACAGGCGCTGCAGCTTGCGCTCGACCGGCGCGTTGCCCTTCTGCACTTCGGCGCCGTCCAGTTCCAGCGAATCGACGTTGTGCGCCTTCGAGGCGCCGGTCGCGCCGCCGATGCCGTCGCGTCCGGTGCGGCCGCCGAGCAGGATGATCTTGTCGCCGGGCGCCGGCGTCTCGCGGCGCACGTGGTCGGCCGGAGTCGCCGCGACGACGGCGCCGATCTCCATGCGCTTGGCCGCGTAGCCCGGGTGGTAGATTTCGTCCACCTGTCCGGTCGCCAGGCCGATCTGGTTGCCGTAGGAGCTGTAGCCGGCCGCGGCGGTGGTGACGAGCTTGCGCTGGGGAAGCTTGCCTTCCATCGTGTCGGAGACCGGCACGGTCGGGTCGGCCGCGCCGGTCACGCGCATCGCCTGGTACACGTAGGCGCGCCCCGACAGCGGGTCGCGGATGCAGCCGCCGATGCAGGTGGCGGCGCCGCCGAACGGCTCGATTTCGGTGGGGTGGTTGTGCGTTTCGTTCTTGAACAGGAACAGCCACGGCTGCTTCTCGCCGTCGACGTCCACGTCGATCTTCACCGTGCAGGCGTTGATCTCCTCGGATTCGTCGAGACCGGTCAGCACGCCGTTCTTCTTGAGCCACTTCGCGCCGATCGTGCCCATGTCCATCAGGCACACCGGCTTGCCTTCGCGGCCGAGTTCCTCGCGCATCGCCAGGTATTTGGCGAACGCGCGGCGCACGTCGTCATCGTCGATCTGCACCGAATCGAGATTCGTCCCGAACGTCGTGTGGCGGCAGTGGTCCGACCAGTACGTGTCGATGACCTTGATTTCGGTGATCGTCGGGTCGCGGCCGACTTCGGTGAAGTAGTCGCGGCAGAACTTCAAGTCGGCTTCGTCCATCGCCAGGCCGCGTTCGTCGATGAACGCCTGCAGCTGGCCGTCGGGCATGTCGCGGAAGCCTTCGATGACCTCGACCGGCGCTGGCACGGGGACGGCGGCGGCCAGCGTTTCGGGAAGCTCCATGCCGGCTTCGCGTGCCTCGACCGGGTTGATGACGTACTTCTTGATGGCGGCGATGTCAGCGTCGGACAGGTCGCCCTGAAGCGCGTACACCTTCGCCGAGCGGACCGTGGGCCGCTCGCCCTGCGAAATCAGCTGGATGCATTCGCTCGCCGAATCGGCGCGCTGGTCGAACTGGCCCGGCAGGAATTCCACGGCGAACACGGCTGCGCCGTCGCCGAAGTCCGGCAGCTGCGCGCTGGCGTTGTCCACCTGCGGCTCGCTGAACACGGTCTGGGTGACCTGGGCGAACAGCTCTTCGGAAATGCCCTCGACGTCGTACCGGTTGACGATGCGCACGGCCTCGAGGCCGTCGATGCCGAGAATCGTGCGCAGTTCATGCGTCAGCTGCTGCGCCTCGACGTCGAACCCCGGCTTCTTCTCCACATGGATGCGAAAAACCACTTGTCGTTCCTTCTGGTGTGATGGTTGCCCCGCCGGCTGGTCGTGGCGGCGGGGATGGATCAAACGGACAATGAAAAAAGAGCCTGTATCGGCTGGGATACAGGCTGATGGGCTAGCGCCGCGCTACGCCTTCGGATTCGGCCAGCGCCGTCAGGCGCTCGAGGATCTCCTCGTAGGCCGGGATGATGTTGCCCAGGTCGCGGCGGAACAGGTCCTTGTCGAGGTGCTCGATTTCGCCGGAGCCGTCCTTCAGGTCCCACAGGCGGCAGGTGTCCGGCGTGATCTCGTCGGCGAGCAGGATGTCGCCGTCGGACGTCTTGCCTTCCTCGATCTTGAAATCGACGAGCTGCACGTCGATCTTGGCGAAGATGTCCTTGAGCGCTTCGTTGACGGCGCGCGCCTGGCGCGAAATCTCCGCGAGCTCCTCTTCGGTCGCCAGGCCGAGCGCGACGATGCCGTCGTCGTTGATGAACGGGTCACCCAGCTCGTCGTTCTTGACGCAGAACTCGAGGATCGGCTTGGCCAGCGGCGTGCCTTCCTCGACGCCATAGCGCTTGGCGAAGCTACCGGCGGCCGTGTTGCGCATGATGATTTCCAGCGGGTACATGTCCATCCGCCGCACAAGCTGGTCGGTGTCGGACAGGCTCTGCACGAAGTGGGAGTCGACGCCGCGTGCCTTGAGCAGGTCGAACAGCACGGCGGTGATGCGGTTGTTCAGCGCTCCCTTGCCTTCGATCTGCGCCTTCTTGGCGCCGTTGCCGGCGGTGGCCTGGTTCATGTATTCAACCCACAGCACGTCGGGATCATCGGTCGCGTACAGTTTCTTGGCCTTGCCCTCGTAGAGCTTGTCCAGTTTCTCCATTGGTTGCCTTCCTTGGGGTTTCACCTTGGTTGGAAATGGCGGATGATGACGCCCTAAGACTATCAACGGAGCGTTACATAGTCCACGATGCGGACGCGGGAAAAAGATTTTGCAAAAGAAACGGAAACGGCGCCTTTTTACGGCAAAGAACCTGCGTTGCCGGGAAAAAGAAGGATAAAACGTTACGAAAAACCGCCGCGCGGCGCAAGGCGTCCGGGCGGCGGCTTGGAACGGCTGTGCTGTCCTATGCGTCAGCCTGCGCTCGGCACGACGTCGATGCGCAGCGCCTGCTCCACCTGCGCGGCGCGCACGCGCGCTTCCTGCGGGTCGGCGCCGGTCGCCAGCGCGACGCCCATGCGCCGGTGGCCATGGACTTCCGGCTTGGCGAAGATCCTCAGGTCGGTGCCGGGCTGCGCGAGCGCTTCATTGAGATTGCTGAATTCGGCCTGCCCGTCGCCTTCGACGACGATGGCGTGGGAAGCGGCGCCGGCGAAGCGTGGCAGCGACAGCGCGACGTGCCCCTGCTTGACCGGAATGCCGAGGATCGCGCGGGCATGCAGCTCGAATTCGCTCAGCGCCTGGCTGGCCATCGTCACCATGCCGGTATCGTGCGGGCGCGGCGAGACCTCGTTGAACAGCACGGTGCCGTCCTTGAGCACGAACAGCTCGACGCCGAACACGCCCCAGCCATGCTCCTTGCCGCGCCGGGCGATCGACACCAGCCCGTCGACGGCTTCGGTGGCGATCTCGTTGGCGCGTTCGAGGACGGATGCGGGCACCTCGGCCGGCTGCCACGATTCGCGGTAGTCGCCGTGTTCCTGGCGCTGGCCGATCGGCTGGCATACGACGATGCCGGCGCACGAGCTGACGGTGAGCATCGTCAGCTCGTAGTCGAGGTCGACGAGCTTTTCGACGATGACGCGCGACACGCCGCCCTCCCCGGCAGCGCGGCGCCCTTCCTGCGCTTCCTTCCACGCGGCCGGCACGTCCTGCTCCGAGCGTACGACGGACTGCCCGTGCCCGGACGAGCTCATGACCGGCTTGACGACGCAGGGGACCCCGATGGCCCGCACGCCTTCGGCAAGCTCCTGTTCGGAGCCGGCGAACCGGTACGGCGTCGTCGGCAGCCCGAGGTCGTCGTGGGCGAGCGTGCGCAGGCGCTCGCGGTCCATGCAGATCGCGGCGATTTCGGCGCTCGGCACCACCTGGATGCCGCTCGAGGCCGCGTCGGCCAGTTCGCTGGTGGCGATGGCCTCGACCTCGGGGATGATGATGTCGGGCTTGACGTCGGCGATCAGCGCGCGCAGCTGCCCGGCGTTGGCCATGTCGGTGACGCGCGCCTCGTGGGCGACCTGCGCCGCCGGCGCGCCTTCGTAGGAATCGGCGGCGCAGACCCATACGCCGAGCCGCATCAGCGCGATGGCGACTTCCTTGCCCAGCTCGCCGGAGCCGAGCATCAGGACGCGGGTGGGATGGTCTCCGAGCGGGGTGCCGACGGTACGTCCGTCGCCGGCGATGGAGGCAAGCGTTGACTGATCGAGAAGAACCATAGGCAATATTGTGCCACCTGCCGTGCCGCGGGAACCGGCCGCGACGTTTCCCGCATTTGCTTGGGTCGGGTTCCTCCGCGGGTGGCGTGTTGGGGAACCGGGCGCAGGTTTTCGTGCGTTTGCTACGTCCGGTTCCTCTGCCATCGGCGTGTTGGGGAACCGGAAGTCTGGTTTGCTGCATTTGCTGGGTCGGGTTCCTCCGCGGACGGCGTGTTGGGGAACCGGAAGGGGAGGAGGAAAGAAAATTAAGATTGGGTTCCTGTGTGGCTGCGTGGACTGCATTAAGATGGCACCCATGAGCGATTCCCAGCAAACCTCCGGCCAACGTCCACTCACGATAGCGATGGTCGTCGAGACCGGCGGCAACCGGGGCAACGGCACGTCCAATTCTGCGCTGCAGTGGGCGGCCGAGCTGCGCCGGCAGGGCCATGAGGTGCGGCTGGTAGGCATCGGTTCGCCGGACTACCCGGCGAAGGTCAACCGCATTCCGCTGGTCAGCCGGATTTCAGCCAAGCAGCAGATGCAGTTCGCCGAGCCGAGCGCCACGCTCTTCGAGCGCGCCTTCGACGGCGCCGACATCGTCCATATCTACATGCCGTTCCGCTTCGGCCGCCATGCGTTGCGTGCGGCGCGGAGCATGGGCCTTCCGGTGACGGCCGGCTACCATGTGCAGCCGGAGAACGTCACCTATTCGGCGGGCCCCCTCAAACGGCTCGGGTTCGTTTCCCCGTTCATCTACTGGCTGTTCAACCGCTGGCTGTATTCCAAGGTCGACGCCATCCATGTGCCTACGCGGCTGGGGGCGCAGCTGCTGGCGTCCCATCATTACGCCACGCCGATCCACGTCATTTCGAACGGCTATGAGAGCCGCTTTTCGGCACGCGCCCCGCGCACCGCCGCGAACGCGTCGCCGCGGCCATTCCATATCGTCGCCTCGGGCAGGCTGACGAACGAAAAGAACCACACGATGCTGATCAAGGCGATCGCGCGCTGCGCCCACGCGCAGGACATCCGCCTGACGATTGCGGGTACCGGCCCGCTCAAGCGCCGCCTGGAGCGTCAGGCGCAGCGCGAGCTGGCGAACGGCGCCGCCATCGGCTTCCATCCCAACGCCGACATGCCGGCGCTGCTGCATTCGGCGGACCTGCTGGTCCATCCCTCGATCGCCGACCTCGAATCGGTCAGCGTGCTCGAGGCCATGGCCTGCGGCGTGGTGCCGGTCATCGCCGATTCGCCGCTGTCGGCCGCCGGCCATTTCGCCCTGCTCGGCGAATCGCTGTTCGACGTCGACGACGTGGACCAGCTGGCGGCCCGCATCGACTGGTGGATCGACCGCCCGGAGCAGCTGGCGCAATGGGGCGACCGCTATGCGCGGCAAGCCCGGGCGCATTACGCCGTCGAAGAGTCGGTGCGCCGCTTCGTGGCGATGGAGCGCGACGTCATCGACGGGCATCCGGAGCGCGGCGCCTACGTGCCGTCCGAGGAAGACTGAACGCCGTTACGCCGCCCCTCGCCGCTGAATGCTTGGGATACATCTTGATGGCGCGCACGCCTGCCGCGCGGAACCACCCTCGCCGCTGAATGCCTGGGATACATGGCTACACGCCGCCTGAGGGGCTGAACGGGGCACGGGTAGCGCAAAAAAGGAGCCCCCGGAACCGTGCGTTCCAGGGGCTCCTTACCCTGCATTGACGTGCCGGGCCATCTCCTCGTTGCAAACCTGCCCGGCTTGTCGTTTCACCAGCCTTGCTTTGGTTGTTCCTTCGCGAATAAGGCCGGTGCAATCAACATGCGCTTCCCGTTATGGCGGGCGCCTTGCTTGTCCGGTTGCCCTCTGCTGTTATGTCGTGTCTGCGCTGCCTGCCGGGGGAGCGCTTGTCCATCACTCTGGTACCTTCGTTGCCATCACGGCATACAATCCCGACGCCAAACTACCGAACCTGCATCCGAGGCGTCGAAGACCTGCAGGGTTATTCAGTTATGCCATTTGCTGCAGCCTTCAATGCCATCCATCAATCGTTTGGCTGTTGACTTCCGTTCAACTTGCCGTGCCCTTGCACGCCGCCTTCTCCACGTGAAGGCCAATTCTTCAATCCCTATTCGCGTCCTTGCGTATGCTCTTTGCTTTTCACTTCATTAGTATAGTCGCTCGACGCTGGCAACACGAGGGCTGGACAACGAAAACGGCGTGTCATTGGACGGTCCGACACGCCGTGTGGGCACCGGGGCGTGAAACGGTGTATAGTCTTCATCTGTTGCTTGGCGCTGCTTGATGGCGCAAGGCGAACATGGTGGCTATAGCTCAGTTGGTAGAGCATCTGATTGTGGTTCAGAAGGTCGCGCGTTCGAGCCGCGTTAGCCACCCCACCAAGAGGCCCCTCCGTTTAGCGGAGGGGCCTCTCGCGTTCCCGGCGGCGATGCCTAGGCGAAGGCGGCAAGGTAAGCCCAGCGAGGAGGAGCGCTCCGCCGCGCCCGGCGCCGCCCTACGCTGGAATGAACCAAGATTGTTCCGAGCTAGAATTGGCGCCGACGGTACCGCCAGCGCAAGGAGTTGCCATGCTTTCGTTTGAAAACGACTATTCGTCCACCGCCGCGCCGGAAATCCTGCGCAGGATGCAGGAAACGGCGGACCAGCAGATCAGCGGCTACGGCGCCGACGGCTTCTGCCAGAGCGCGGCCGCCAAGATCGCCAAGGCCTGCGACGCCCCCGAATCGAAGATCACGTTCCTGGCCGGCGGCACGCAGACCAACCAGACGGTGCTGGACGCCATCACGCCCCAGGATGCCGGCATCGTGTGCGTCGACAGCGCGCATATCAACGTGCACGAAGCGGGCGCCATCGAGGCCACCGGCCACAAGGTGCTGGCCATCGCCGGCAAGGACGGCAAGCTGGAGGCTCAGGCGCTCGACGATTTCTGCCAGCGGTTCTACGCCGACGCCAACCATGAGCACATGGTCGCCCCGGGCAGCGTGTACGTGTCGCAGCCGACCGAATACGGCACGCTGTATTCGCGCGAGGAACTGGCCGCCATCGCGCAGGTCGCCCATGACAACCACATGCCGCTGTACGTCGACGGCGCGCGGCTGGCCTATGCGCTGACGGCCGCGAGCAACGACAACGACATGACGCTGGCCGACCTGGCGCGCATCGCCGACGTGTTCACCATCGGCGGCACCAAGTGCGGCGCGATGTGCGGGGAAGCGGTCGTGTTCACCCGCGGCGACGTGCCGGCGCGCTTCACCGCGCTCGTCAAGCGCCGTGGCGCGCTGCTGGCGAAGGGCTGGCTGCTGGGCCTGCAGTTCGACGTGCTGTTCACCGACGACCTGTATTTCAAGCTCGGCAAGCACGCCAACGTCGAGGCCGACAAGATCCGCGAGGCGCTGATGGCCAAGGGCTACGACGTCGAGTACCTGTCGAGCACCAACCAGATCTTCGTGGCGATGACGCGCGAGCAGGCCGAACGGCTGCAGAAGAGCGTCAAGCTCGGCTTCATGGAGAACCTTCCCGACGGCCGCGTGCTGCTGCGCATCTGCACCAGCTGGGCGACGACCGACGACCAGGTCAAGGAGCTCATCGCGCTGCTGTAGCTTCGGCGTGTCGCAGCCATTGCCCATTTCGGCCCCGCATGATAATGTCGTAATTCGTGTGTGCCAGCCATGCGCCTTATGTAACAGGGGCATCGCGCTGGGATATCCCCGCCTCCGTCATCACGGCGCGCAGCAATGCGGCCAGCCAGAGGGGGAGGGGCCATCGGGCCGGTGGACAGTGGCTGAACGCTTTCTTGACCGAAAGGCTTCCTTCCGGGCAGTGGGAGGGTGTGGCTGCAGCGAGGCGGCTCCACCAGAAGAACAGATAACCACTGAATCGGAGAATTCAAGTTGCCTACTATTGAACAGCTCGTCCGCAAGGGACGCAAGGCAAAGCCGAAGAAGTCCAAGACTTTGGCTCTTAAGGGCAGCCCGCTGCGCCGCGGCGTGTGCACCCGTGTCTATACGACCACCCCGAAGAAGCCGAACTCGGCGCTTCGCAAGGTCGCCCGTGTGCGCCTGTCCTCGGGCGTCGAAGTCACCGCCTACATCCCGGGCGAAGGCCACAACCTGCAGGAGCACTCCATCGTGCTCGTGCGCGGCGGCCGTGTGAAGGATCTGCCGGGCGTGCGCTACCACATCGTGCGTGGCGCGCTTGATACCCAGGGCGTCAAGGACCGCAAGCAGGGCCGTTCCCTGTATGGAGCAAAGAAGGCGAAGTAAGCAAAATGTCACGTAAAGGACCTTCCAAGAAACACCAGGTGCTGCCCGATCCGATCTACGGCTCGACCGTAGTGGCGCAGCTGATCAACAAGATCCTCCTCGACGGCAAGAAGTCGATCGCCGAAGACATCGTCTACTCGGCGCTCGATATGGTCAAGGAGAAGACGGACCAGGAGCCGGTGGCCGTGCTCAAGCGCGCCCTCGACAACATCCGCCCGTCCCTCGAGGTGCGTTCCCGCCGCGTCGGCGGCGCCACCTATCAGGTGCCTGTCGAAGTCAAGCCGGCCCGCGCGAACACGCTGTCGCTGCGCTGGCTGACCGATTTCTCCCGCGCCCGCCGCGAGAAGACGATGGCCGAGCGCCTCGCCAACGAAATCCTCGACGCCTCCAACGGTCTCGGCGCTTCCGTGAAGCGTCGCGAAGACACCCACAAGATGGCCGAAGCCAACAAGGCCTTCGCTCACTACCGCTGGTAATCAGCCGAGCCTAGAAAGTAAGGAAACCTCATGGCACAAGACGTGCTTACTGACCTCCACATGGTCCGCAACATCGGCATCATGGCCCACATCGATGCCGGCAAGACGACCACGACGGAACGTATCCTGTACTACACCGGCAAGAACTACAAGATCGGCGAGACGCACGACGGCGCCTCGACGATGGACTTCATGGCCCAGGAACAGGAACGCGGCATCACCATCCAGTCCGCCGCCACCACCTGCTTCTGGAACCGCCAGACCCACGACACCGGCGACAAGTACCAGATCAACATCATCGACACCCCGGGCCACGTCGACTTCACCGCCGAGGTGGAGCGTTCGCTGCGCGTGCTCGACGGCGCCGTTGCCGTGTTCGACGGCAAGGAAGGCGTGGAGCCGCAGTCCGAAACGGTGTGGCGCCAGGCCGACAAGTACGGCGTGCCGCGCATCTGCTTCATCAACAAGATGGACAAGCTCGGCGCCGACTTCTACTACTCCGTCGACACCATCAAGCAGAAGCTGGGCGCGACCCCGCTCGTCGTGCAGCTGCCGATCGGCGCCGAGAACGACTTCGCCGGCGTCGTGGACCTGATCCGCATGAAGGCCTACGTCTGGAACGACGTCAAGGACGACATGGGCGCCCACTACGACACCGTGGACATCCCGGACGACCTCAAGGACCGCGCTGAGGAATACCGTTCCCAGCTGCTCGACCAGGTCGCCGAGTCCGACGAAGAGCTGCTCGAGAAGTACCTCGAGAGCGGCGAGCTGAGCGAGGACGAGATCCGCGCCGGCATCCGCAAGCTCACGATCAACCGCGAGGCCTACCCGGTCCTGTGCGGCTCGGCCTTCAAGGACAAGGGCGTGCAGCCGATGCTGGACGCCGTCGTCGACTACCTGCCGAGCCCGGAAGACGTTCCGAGCATCAAGGGCTTCGACCCGAAGGACGAGTCCATCGAAATCGACCGCAAGCCTGATTTCGACGATCCGTTCTCGGCCCTCGTCTTCAAGATCTCGACCCACCCGTTCTACGGCAAGCTCGTGTTCGTGCGCGTCTACTCCGGCGTCGTCAAGCCGGGCGACACCGTGCTCGACTCGACGAAGGGCAAGAAGGAACGCGTCGGCAAGATCTTCCAGATGCACGCCGACAAGGAGAACCCGGTCGATTCCGCAGAAGCCGGCAACATCTACACGTTCGTCGGCCTGAAGAACGTCACCACCGGCGACACGCTGTGCGATGAGAAGGCCCCGATTTCGCTCGAGTCGATGACCTTCCCGGATCCGGTGATCGAGGTCGCCGTCGAGCCGAAGACCAAGGCCGACCAGGAGAAGATGAGCATCGCCCTGGCGAAGCTGTCCGACGAGGATCCGACCTTCCAGGTCAAGACCGACGAAGAGTCCGGCCAGACGCTGATCTCCGGCATGGGCGAGCTCCAGCTCGACATCATCGTCGACCGCATGCGCCGCGAGTTCAAGGTGGAGTGCAACGTCGGCAAGCCGCAGGTCGCCTACCGCGAGACGATCCGCAAGGCCGTCATGAACCAGGAATACACGCACAAGAAGCAGACCGGCGGTTCCGGCCAGTTCGCAAAGGTGCTCATGAACTTCGAGCCGCTCGACACCGAGTCCGGCGAAGTCTACGAGTTCGAGAACGAGGTCACCGGCGGCCACATCACGAAGGAATTCATTCCTTCGATCGATGCTGGCGTGCAGGAAGCCATGGAATCCGGCATCCTCGCCGGCTTCCCGGTGGTGGGCGTCAAGGCGACCGTCACCGACGGCCAGGTCCACGACGTCGATTCCTCGGAAATGGCGTTCAAGATCGCCGGCTCCATGTGCTTCAAGGAAGCCGCTCCGAAGGCCAAGCCGGTCATCCTCGAGCCGATCATGGCCGTGGAAGTCCGCACGCCGGAAGAGTACATGGGCGACGTGATGGGCGACCTCAACGCCCGCCGTGGCCAGATTCAGTCGATGAACGACGCCACCGGCGTCAAGGTCATCGACGCCAAGGTGCCGCTGAGCGAGATGTTCGGCTACATCGGCGACCTGCGTTCCAAGACGCAGGGCCGCGCAATGTTCACGATGCAGATGGACTCCTACGCCGAGGTCCCGAAGGCAGTGTCCGACGAGATCATCAAGGCCCAGCGCGGCGAGTGATAAATCTCCTCATTTCGGACTGGACAGTGTCCCCAGTCAACGCTAATATTCTGTAGCGTTGACTGGGTGCGCTTCGGTCCGGGTGGAGGAACCAAGAAACCCAGTAAAATGTAGCAAGTGCCTTGAGGCCATCAAGGCTTACTACGAGAACGTCCAGGAGGACAAATACATGGCAAAGGAAAAGTACGAGCGCACTAAGCCGCACGTTAACATCGGTACCATCGGCCACGTCGATCACGGCAAGACGACGCTGACTGCCGCCATCTCGAAGGTTCTGCACGAAGAGTACCCGGATGTCAACCCGGCCTACGACTTCAACCAGATCGACGCCGCTCCGGAAGAGCAGCAGCGCGGCATCACGATCAACATCGCCCACATCGAGTACCAGACCGAGAAGCGTCACTACGCTCACGTCGACTGCCCGGGCCACGCTGACTTCGTGAAGAACATGATCACCGGCGCTGCCCAGATGGATGGCGCTATCCTCGTTGTGGCCGCCACCGACGGCCCGATGGCCCAGACCCGCGAGCACGTGCTGCTCGCCCGCCAGGTGGGCGTGCCGAAGATCCTCGTCGCCCTGAACAAGTGCGACATGGTCGACGACGAAGAGCTCATCGAGCTTGTCGAAGAAGAGGTCCGCGACCTCCTCGACGAGAACGGCTTCGACCGCGACTGCCCGGTCGTGCACACCTCCGCCTACGGCGCCCTGCACGACGACGCTCCGGATCACGAGAAGTGGGTTGAGTCCGTCAAGGAACTCATGAACTACGTCGACGAGTACATCCCGACCCCGACGCACGATCTCGACAAGCCGTTCCTGATGCCGATCGAAGACGTCTTCACGATCTCCGGCCGTGGCACCGTGGTTACCGGCCGTGTTGAGCGTGGCCGCCTGCCGATCAACACCAACGTGGAGATCGTCGGCATCCGCCCGACCCAGAACACCACCGTCACCTCCATCGAGACCTTCCACAAGCAGATGGACGAGTGCGAGGCTGGCGACAACACCGGTCTGCTGCTCCGCGGCATCAACCGTACCGATGTCGAGCGTGGCCAGGTCGTGGCTGCTCCGGGCTCCGTGACTCCGCACACCAAGTTCGAAGGCGAAGTCTACGTCCTGACCAAGGATGAAGGCGGCCGTCACTCGCCGTTCTTCTCCAACTACCGTCCGCAGTTCTACTTCCGTACCACGGACGTCACCGGCGTCATCACGCTGCCGGAAGGCGTTGAAATGGTGCAGCCGGGCGATCACGCGACCTTCACGGTCGAGCTGATCCAGCCCATCGCCATGGAAGAGGGCCTGACCTTCGCTGTGCGTGAAGGCGGCCACACCGTCGGCTCAGGCCGTGTCACCAAGATCCTCGCCTGATTCCCCTCGAATCAGTCAGCAGATCTGACACGCTGAACTCGCGTAATGCTCCGCTCCCGGTTGGGGGCGGGGCTTTTCTGTTGGGTAGAATGGGAGGAAATGTCCAACGCGAGTCTGGGGGAAACATGGCGACGCAGGCAACCGAAGGCCATGACCGACGCAACGACTACCGCTCCACGCCGCTGTGGAACGAATCTCTGCCCATATCCGAACGCGTCGAATGGCTCCTGAACGAACTGACCATCGACGAAAAGCTCTCGCTGCTGGCCTCCAGCACGCCGGGGGTGCCGCGGCTGGGCATCGAGCCGTTCAATATCGGGGGAGAGGCGGCGCATGGCGTCGAAGCGCGCCATGACCAGGGCGCCGACGGCCCCGAACCCAATGGAAGCCTGCCGCACGCCGAATACACGACGTCGCTGCCGCAACCCATCGGCATGAGCGCTACGTGGGATGCCGACCTCATGGAACAGGCCGGCGCGCTCGTCGGCACCGAAGCGCGGGCGCTCTACCGGCGTAACCCAAGCGGCGGCCTGTGCCGCTGGACCCCCACCGTCGACCTCGAACGCGACCCGAGATGGGGGCGTACCGAGGAAGGGTATGGCGAAGACCCGGTGCTTACCGGCGTGCTGGCCGGAGCCTACGTGCGCGGGCTGCAGGGAGGCGGCCCGGAGGAAACCCGCGACCATCTGCGCGTCAGCGCCGCATTGAAGCATTTCTTCGCCAACAACGTCGAGGAAGGGCGCTGCGTCACGTCGTCGACGGTGGGTGCGCGCGACCGCAAGGAATACTACCTGGAGCCGTTCCGCCGCTGCATCCAGCACGATGGCGCCAGTTCGGTGATGATGGCGTACAACGCCGTCAACGGCACCGTCGAAATGCACGACGCCCGCGCGCGGGAACTGCTGCGCGGCGAAGACGGGCTCTACGGGCATGTCGTCAGCGACGGCGGCGCGATGCGGCTCGTGCGCGACGCGCGGGGCGACACCGCCACGCATGCGCAGACGGTGGCGCTGGCGCTCAAGGCCGGCGTCGACTGCATCGTCGACGACCCGGACCTCGTACGCGAAGCGGCGACCCAGGCCTATGAAGAGGGGCTCATCGACGTCGGGGACATCGACGCGGCGCTCAGGCATTCGTTCACGACGAAGCTGCGCCTCGGCCTGTTCGACGCGCGGCCGGTCAATCCGTTCGCGGCCGTGCGCGACGACGCCGTCAACAGCGCGGCCCATCGCCGCATAGCCAGGCAGCTGACGGACGAATCGCTCGTGCTCCTCAAGAACGACGGGCTGCTGCCGCTGCAGGTGCCCAGCACGGCTGACGGCGCGGCGCCGGAACGCATCGCCGTCTTGGGGCCGCTCGCGGACCGCTGGTACCGGGACTGGTACGGCGGCGAGCCGGACAGCCACGTGACGATAGCCGAAGGGGTGCGCAGGGCCGCGGGCGCCGACGCGGACGTCGTCGTCGACGATGCGCTGGACGTCGTGCTGCTGAAATTCGACGGGCGCTATGCCGCGCTCGGCAACGATGCGCGGCTGCGGGCTGTCGACGACGCGGCGAAGGCGGAACGCTTCCGCCTGCAGGATTGGGGCCATGGGGTGCTGACGTTCGTTTCCGAAACGACCGGCAAATACCTGACGGCGCTGGACGACGGCACGATCGGGGCCATCAAGGACATGCCGTTCGGCTGGTTCGTCAAGGAAACCTTCCATCGCAACGCCGCCGGCAACCTGTGCATCTACAGCGGCGTGCCGATATCGATCGGCGAAGATGGCGGCATCGTTGCCGCGGGCGGCACCGACCTCGCCTCGCAGCGCATCGGGGTGCCGCAGACCCATGGCTTCGGCACCGCCGCGAGCCAGGGCGCGATGCTGGAATTCGAAGTGGAGGAGTGGGGCATCGCGCGCGCCGAGCGGCTGGCGGCGGTCGCCGACGTCGCCATCGCGGCGGTCGGCTGCTGCCCGGTCATCAATGGCAAGGAGGACGAGGACCGGCATTCCACCGCGTTTCCGCCGTCCCAGCATGCGCTCGTGCGCAGGCTCGCCGCAGCGAACCCGAATACGGCGATGGTGCTCGTCGCCAACTATCCGTACGACATCGACTGGGAGGAGGAGCATGTGCCGGCCATCCTGCTGACGGCTTCGGGCTCGCAGTGCATGGGCGATGCCGTTGCCGACGCGCTGTTCGGCGCCGTCGCTCCCGCCGGCAGGCTGTCGATGACGTGGTATGGCGCCGGCGTCGAGCTGCCCGACAAGAACGACTACGACATGATCGGCGGCGGCCGCACGTACCAATGGCACCGCGGCCCCGTGCTCTACCCGTTCGGCCACGGCCTGACCTATGCGCCGTTTTCGTACGCGTTCCGGGCGCTGCCGAACGGCGGCCGGCACTTGAGCGCCGTCGTCGACCACACGGTGCGCGTGCCGGTCAAGATCGTCAACCGCGGCGACATGGCCAGCGACGCCGTCATCGAAGCCTACGTGCGCTATCCGCGCGAAGAGGGGGACGATCCGGTGGCGATGCCGGTGCGCCGCCTGGTCGGCTTCGTCCGCGAGCGGCAGGTCCAGCCGGGCGAGGAGCGCCGCCCCGTTCTCAAGATCCCGATGGAGAACCTGCGCATCTACGACGTGCGCCTGGGCGACTACCGCATTCCCGACGGCCGCTATGCGCTGGAAATCGGCGCGTCCAGCGGCGACATCCGCGCCAGGGTGCCGCTGGACGTCGACGGCGTGCCGCCGCAGCCGCGCCCGGTCAATGAATGGATCCGCATCGACCACTGGGACGACGCCTCCAACATCGCGCTGGTGCCGTCGGCGCCGATCATGGGGCAGCCGGCGGGGGCGGCCTGCGCGGCGACCGTCCTGCAGCATGGGCATCCCGGCACGATAACGTTCAGCGGCTTCGAGCCCACGGAACCGGGCCGGCGCGTGCGGCTCGCCGGCAGCAACTGCATGGTCGGCAGCCCGGTGCATCTGCGCGTGGGCCGCAACGACATCGTGGCGGATGGAGAAGGCGCGTTCCCGCTGCCCGAATGGACGACGTCCTTCACGCTCGTGCTGTGCGGACAGGCGCAGGTTTCCGGCATCCGCGTCGACTAGCGCACGTTCCCGTCCTGAGGCAAAAGATTTCGGGCCCCGCGAGCGTATGCCGCGGGGCCCGTCGCTATCGCGACGCTGCGGAGTTGCCGCTGCGCCTGCGGTCCTGCTGTGGTTTGCGTTCCTACTTTGGTTTGCGTTCCTACTTGGCGAGGGAGGGGGAGGCGGCTTCGGCGGCCAGCTCCTCAAGCCCTTCGAGCGTGCGCCGTGCGCTTTGCGTGGGCTTGAGCAGGCGGTCGAGGCCCATCTGCAGGTAGCCGAACGCCATGAACGCCACCAGCAGGATGGCGATCCAGCGCGCTACGCCGGCCAGCCCAAGCGTATCGAGATTGAGGAAGAAGTAGGGGTAGATGTTCGGCGCGTCCGGATTGAACCCGAGCAGCGCCGCGCGCGTATAGATATAGACGAGGAAGAGCAGCGGGAAGACGGCCGACAGCAGCGGCCACGTCCAGCGGGCGACCTGATGGCGGTAGAAGAGGATCCAGTCGGCGGCGAACATCAGCGGCAGCACCGTATGGAACAGGATGCAGGTGACCGTTACGTTCTGCGCCGGCGAACGGTCGGGCTGGTTGGCCAGCAGGAAGTTGAACACCAGGCAGGTCAGCAGGATGGCGGTGACGGACACGAATTTCAGGCGCGGCGCCGTCTGGACGAAGCCGTCCTCCTTGCGGCGCGCGGTATGCACGAGTTCGGCCACCATGACGCCGATGCACAGGTAGTTCGACAGGTTCGTGAAGTACGTATACCACACGGCATCGTACTGGTATTCGTACAGCCCGAAGCTGCCGACGATGCCGACGACGCCGAGCGCCACGTACATGCTCTGCAGCATCAGCTGCGCGGTACGGTTGGTGAACATGCTGCTCCCTTCGAAAACAGGCCGGGGTTTGGTCAGGTCCCCAATCTAGCGCAACGAAGGCGCGAAGGCATTGGACCTTTCCACAAAATCCATGGAAATGATTGGACGGGGCGCCACTGTAGGGCGGGTATGGCATAATGGCGAAGGCTTAATCTAGGCTTGCGAAGCGTTGGAACGGCGCACGGCGCCGTCTCGAAGCTCGAATCTAATGGAATAGGTGAAAAAGTTGGCACAGACTACTAACGACATCAAGAACGGCTCCATCCTGAACCTCGACGGACAGCTGTGGCAGGTCCTGAAGTTCCAGCACGTCAAGCCGGGCAAGGGCCCCGCTTTCGTGCGCACGACGATCAAGAACGTGCTGAGCGGCAAGATCGTCGACAAGACGTTCAACGCCGGCATGAAGATGGAGTTCGAGACGGTGGACAACCGCACGCTCCAGTACTCCTACGAAGACGGCGACAACTACGTGTTCATGGACATGACCACCTACGACCAGATCATGATCCCGCAGTCGCTGGTGGGCGACCAGTCGAAGTTCCTGCTCGAAGGCACCGACTGCATCGTCTCCTTCCATGACGGCACCCCGCTGTCGGTGGAGCTGCCGGCGTCCGTCGTGCTGACGATCACCCACACCGAGCCGGGCCTGCAGGGCAACCGCTCGAACGCCGGCACGAAGCCGGCCACCGTCGAGACGGGCGCCGAGATCCAGGTCCCGCTGTTCATCGGCGAGGGCGAAAAGGTGAAGGTCAACACCGCCGACGGCTCCTACCTGGGCCGCGAAAACTGATCCGTGGCCGTTTCCGGCGCCGCAAGGCGCCGGAGTGCTATGGTGGTCAACGACATCCATCCTGGGAAAGGAAACCGAAGCTTCCATGTCACGTTCCACTGCCCGCAAGAGGGCTTTGAATACGTTGTACGAAGCGGATGAGAAGGGGCAGGACATCCTGTCCCTTCTTGATGAGCGCATCGCCGAACCGGGCGCCCAGACCCCGCTTCCCGCATACGCCATCGATATCGTGCGGGGCGTCGCCGACCACCGCAAGGAGATTGACGACCTGCTCAACCGCCATTCGACGGGCTGGAAGGTCTGGCGCATGCACGTGCTCGACCGCAACATCCTGCGCATCGCCGCATGGGAAATCATGTACAACGACGACGTGCCCGACAAGGTCGCCATCGATGAGGCGCTGAATCTTTCGAAGACGCTATGCGACGATGATTCCCCCGCCTTCATCCATGGACTGCTCAGCGCCGTGTGCGCAGAGCGCAAGCCCGAAACGCCCCAGAAGCCGGATTCGCCCGGCAAGCCGGAAGGGACGCCGGAGGGCTGACCGGCCGTTTCAATGCGTTTGGCCGGGTCGCTTTCCAAACCGGCCGCAAGATTGATTTTTATGGAAAATGAACCTTGGAGAATGGGGGTTTGGGTGAGCCAGAACGACTCGGCTACCGCGCAATACACTGCCGACGATGCGGTGCTTCTTCTGGAAGACGGGCAGGTGTACGTCGGCGAACCGTACGGAGCGACGGGCGCCACCACCGGCGAAATCGTGTTTTCCACGGCGATGACGGGCTATCAGGAAACGCTGACCGATCCGAGCTATGACCGCCAGATCGTCGTGCAGACCTTCCCGCACATCGGCAATACCGGCGTCAACGGCGAGGATAGCGAATCGGAGCGCATCTGGGTCGCCGGCTACGTCGTGCGCGATCCCAGCCGCACCGTCAGCAACTGGCGCGCGACCGGCAGCCTTGACGACGAGCTCGTCGCCCAGGGCATCGTCGGCATCGGCGGCGTCGATACCCGCAAGCTGGTGCGCCACCTGCGTTCGGCGGGCGTGATGCGCGCCGGCATCTTCTCCGGCGCCGCGCTGGTGGACGAGGACGGCTCGCTCAAGCCGCTCGAAGCGCTTGCCGCCCAGGTCGCCGGTACTCCCCAGATGAAGGGCATGAGCCTGTACGACGAGGTGAGCACCGACGAGGCCTACGTCATCGAGCCTTCCGGCGCATTCGAAGGCAAGGAGCCGCTGTTCACCGTCGCCGCCATCGACCTTGGCATCAAGGGCATGACGCCGGCGCGCATGGCCGAACGCGGCTGCCGCGTGCATGTGCTGCCCTCCTCCACGACGTTCGAGCAGATCGAGGCGCTCAATCCGGACGGCGTGTTCTTCTCGAACGGCCCGGGCGACCCGGAGCAGGCCGACGGCGAAGTCGCGCTGCTGCGCCAGGTGCTCGATGCCGGCTACCCGTTCTTCGGCATCTGCTTCGGCAACCAGCTGCTGGGCCGCGCGCTCGGCTTCGGCACCTACAAGCTCAAGTTCGGCCACCGCGGCGTCAACCAGCCCGTGCAGGACCTGACCACCGGCAAGGTGGAGGTCACGGCCCACAACCACGGCTTCGCCGTCGACGCGCCGCTGGGCGCGCCCGTCGACGCCCCGTACGGCGGCGGCAAGTACGGCAAGGTGTTCGTCAGCCATGTCGACCTCAACGACGACGTCGTCGAAGGGCTGCAGTGCGTGGACATCCCGGCCTTCTCGGTGCAGTACCACCCGGAAGCCGCCGCGGGCCCGCACGACGCTGCCTATCTCTTCGACCGCTTCAACGAACTCATGGCGACGCGCAAGCCCATCGCCACCAACGCCAAGGAGGACAACGCGCATGCCTAAGCGCAACGACATCAAGTCCGTCATGGTCATCGGCTCCGGCCCGATCGTCATCGGACAGGCCGCCGAATTCGACTACTCCGGAACGCAGGCGTGCCGCGTGCTGCGCGAGGAAGGCATCCGCGTCATCCTCGTCAACTCCAATCCGGCCACGATCATGACCGATCCGGAAATGGCCGACGCCACCTACATCGAGCCGATCTCCACCGACATCCTCGAGCAGATCATCGCCAAGGAACGCCCCGACGCGCTGCTGCCGACGCTGGGCGGCCAGACGGCCCTCAACGCCGCGATGGCGCTGGGCGAGGCGGGCGTGCTCGACAAGTACGGCGTCGAGCTGATCGGCGCTTCGCTGGAAGCCATCGACCGCGGCGAGGACCGCGAGATGTTCAAGGAAGTCGTCGAGGCGGCAGGCGCCGAATCGGCCCGCAGCGACATCGCGCACACGCTCGAGGAAGCGGACGCGATCGCCGAGCGCTTCGGCTTCCCGATCGTCGTGCGACCCAGCTTCACGATGGGCGGCCTGGGTTCCGGCATCGCCCACGATACCGAAGAGCTGCACCGCATCGCCGGCGCCGGCCTGCACTACTCGCCGACCGACGAGGTGCTCATCGAAGAGGGCATTGAAGGCTGGAAGGAATACGAGCTCGAGCTCATGCGCGACCGCAACGACAACGTCGTGGTCGTCTGCCCGATCGAGAACGTCGACCCGGTCGGCGTGCACACCGGCGATTCGATCACCGTGGCCCCGGCGTTCACGCTCACCGACCGCGAGTACCAGAAGCTGCGCGACATCGGCATCGCCATCATCCGCGGCGTGGGGGTCGATACCGGCGGGTGCAACATCCAGTTCGCCGTGCATCCGGAAACCGGCCGCATCATCGTCATCGAAATGAACCCGCGCGTTTCGCGCTCCTCGGCCTTGGCTTCCAAGGCCACCGGCTTCCCGATCGCCAAGATCGCCACGAAGCTGGCGCTGGGCTACACGCTCGACGAAATCCGCAACGACATCACGCAGTCGACGCCGGCCAGCTTCGAGCCGACGATCGACTACGTCGTCACCAAGGTGCCGCGCTTCGCGTTCGAGAAGTTCCCGGGCGCCGACCTGAAGCTGACGACGTCGATGAAGTCCGTCGGCGAGGCGATGGCGCTGGGCGGCAACTTCACCGAATCGCTCGGCAAGGCGATGCGTTCGATCGACAAGCGCCACATGAACTTCAGCTGGGACGGCGAAGCGCCGGACCGCGCCGAAGTCGAGCGGCTGCTCGAGGCGATGAAGGAACCGACCGAACAGCGCTACCTGCAGATCATGCGCGCGCTGTGGGGCGGCGCCACCGAGCAGGAGATCTTCGAGGCGACGAAGATCGACCCGTGGTTCGTCGAACAGCTGGCGCACATCAACGCCGTGGCGATGGAGGTCAAGGCGGCCGAAACGCTGTCCGCGAAGCTGCTCAAGAAGGCGAAGCTCGCCGGGCTCTCCGACGTGCAGGTCGCGCACCTGCGCGGCCTGGGCGACGCCGGCGAGAACACCATCCGCGAGCTGCGCTGGAACTACGGGCTGCACCCGGTGTACAAGACCGTCGACACCTGCGCCGCCGAATTCGACGCGGCCACCCCGTACTACTACTCCTGCTACGCCGACGAAACCGAACTGCGCCCGCGAGAACGCGAAGCCGTCATCATCCTCGGCTCCGGCCCGAACCGCATCGGCCAGGGCATCGAGTTCGACTACACCTGCGTGCATGCGGTGCAGGAGCTTGGCAAGGACTATGACACGATCATGGTCAACTGCAACCCCGAAACCGTCTCGACCGACTACGACATGTCCGACCGGCTCTATTTCGAGCCGCTGACGTTCGAGGACGTGCTGGAGATCTACGAAGCGGAAAAGAAGATGGGTCCCGTCAAGGGCGTCATCGTCCAGCTCGGCGGCCAGACGCCGCTGTCGCTGGCCGCGCGCCTCAAGGCGGCCGGCGTGCCGATTCTCGGCACCAGCCCCGAATCGATCGACCTGGCCGAGAACCGCGAGCTGTTCGGCGAGGTGCTGCGCCAGGAGAAGCTCAACGCCCCGCGCTTCGGCACCGCCCTGAGCCTCGAGGAGGCCCTCGAAGCCGCCCACTCCATCGGCTACCCGGTGCTCGTGCGCCCCAGCTACGTGCTCGGCGGCCGCGGCATGGAGATCGTCTACGACGACGCGCAGCTCGAGAAGTACGTCAACCGCGCGCTGGAGGAAGCGCAGGCCGACACCGTGGTGTCCGGGCGGCTGCCTTCGCCGCTGCTGATCGACAAGTTCCTGCAGGACGCCATCGAAATCGACGTCGATGCGCTGTTCGACGGCGAGGAACTGTACATCGGCGGCATCATGGAGCACATCGAGGAGGCCGGCGTGCATTCCGGCGACGCCGCCTGCGCGCTGCCGCCGAGCACGCTGTCCGACGACCAGATCCGCCGCCTGCGCGAGGCGACCTACGCGATCGCCAAGGGCTGCGGGGTGCAGGGCCTGATCAACGTGCAGTACGCGTTCATGGCGAACACGCTCTACGTCATCGAAGCCAACCCGCGCGCCTCGCGCACCGTGCCGTTCGCCTCGAAGGCCACCGGCGTGGCGCTGGCGAAGGCCGCGGCGCGCATCATGGCGGGGGAGACGATCGAGCAGCAGCGCGCCAACGGCCTGCTGCTGCCGCACGGCGACGGTGCGGACATCCGCGGCGGCCAGCAGGTGGCCATCAAGGAATCGGTGCTGCCGTTCAAGCGCTTCCGCACGCCGGTCGGCAAGACGGTCGACATCCTGCTGGGGCCCGAAATGCGCTCCACCGGCGAGGTGATGGGCTTCGACCGCGATTTCCCGCACGCGTTCGCCAAGAGCCAGCTGGCAGCCTACGACGGCGGCCTGCCGACCAGCGGCAACGTGTTCATTTCGGTCAACGACACCGACAAGAAGCAGCTGCCGCTGTTCGCCGTGCGCCTCGTTGAGCTCGGCTTCAAGCTGTGGGCGACCGAAGGCACCGCTTCGGTGCTCGCCCGCTACGGCATCGATGCGAAGATCGTGGACAAGATTACCGGCCGGCTTGATTCCGATCCGGACAGCCCGGTGACGGTCGAGCATGCCCCCGGCAGCGTCGGCAAGAACGTCGTCGAGCTGATCGAGGACGGCACGATCGACATGATCCTCAACACGCCGAATTCGCGTGGCTCGCGTTCCGACGGCTATTCGATCCGCGCCGCGGCGATCGCGGCCGACCTGCCGCATTTCACGACGATGACCGAGTTCTCCGCCGTGCTGATGGCCATCGAGGCCGTCAAGCGCCATGACTACCAGATCATGAGCATCCAGGAGCATTCGAAGCTCCTCTTCGAGTCCGAAGCCAAGTAAGGCCCGGACCGTCCTGAGGCGCCCCGTTCGCTGCCGGCGTGCAGCGCACGGGGCGCCTGTCTTTCATCGCGGCCGTGGTACCTTGGCTTGTAGGACCAAACGACGAAACGAGGTGGACGATGGATGCGAAAACCCGCGTCGGACGCGAGTTGCAGATCAAGCGCAACGAATTCGGGCTGCGCCTGGGCAATTCGATGAAGCATTTCGGGCCGCTCTGCGTCGGCATCGACCCGCACCGCAACCTGCTGCTCGACTGGGGCTACAACGTGGACGCGCAGGGCGCCGAACTGTATTCGATGCGCATGCTGCAGGCGGCCAACGGGCGCGCAGCCGCCGTCAAGTTCCAGCTTTCGATGTTCGAACGCTACGGCTCAAAGGGCTTCGCCGCGCTGGAACGGGTGCTCTACGCCGCCAAACAGATGGGCATCATCACGATCGTCGACTGCCTGCATGGCGGCCTGCCGACGACGATTTCCGCCTTTGCGGACGCCTACTTCAAGCCGAGGGCGCCGTTGCGCGCCGACGCCATCACGCTGCTGCCGTATTACGGCGCGCGCTCCCTGGCCGGGCTGATCGACGAGGCGCTCGACAATGAACGCGGCGTGTTCATCGCGTCGCTGACGTCCAACGAAGAGGGCGCCAGCCTGCAGACGGCCATCCGCCAGTCCGGGGAATACCGCGGGCGGACGGTGGCGTACGGCATCGCACACATGGCGCAACGCTACAACGAAGCGGCCGCGCCGAATCTTGGTTCAGTCGGCCTGATCATCGGCGCGACGATCGGCGAATGGATGCAGGACAGCGACGTGGCGCCGTCGACGTTTACCGGGCCGATCCTGTCGCCGGGGTACGGCTGGCAGGGAGCGGAGGCGGACGACCTCAAGCAGGTGTTCCGCGGCACGAACGGCAACGTGCTGGTCACCGTCTCCCGCGCCATCGCCAAGCACGGGCCCGATATCTCCGCGCTGGTACAGGCCACCGAAGCGGTGGCGCTCGACGTACGCAAGGCGCTGATGGAAGTCTCGCTCGAACCGCGCTAGCTTCTTCGCGGCGCCGAGCTACGCTAGGGGAGTCGATACGCCCTGAACGAAACGAGGATTGCAGCCATGAACGATGCCGCAACGCAAGCGAAACCCACCGCCCAGTGCAAGGCAGCCGGAACGGCGGCGTCGCCCAGGGGGCGCCTGCTTGTGCTGACCGGGCCGACTGCCGTAGGCAAGGGAACCGTCGAGGCGGCCCTGAAGGCCGCACACCCGCAGATCTGGGTGTCGGTGTCCGCCACGACCCGCGCCCCGCGGCCGGGCGAGGAAAACGGCGTCACCTACTGGTTCATGGACGAAAGCGAGTTCACGGCGAAGGAAGAGGCCGGGGAGTTCCTGGAGACCGCGCTCGTGCACGGCATGGCCCATTACGGCACGCCGCTGGCGCCGGTGCGGGAGCACCTGGCGGCAGGCGTGCCCACCATTCTGGAAATCGACTTGCAGGGGGCGCGGCGCGTCAAGCAGCGCGCGCAGGAACTCGGCCTCGAAGTCGTCTACGTGTTTCTGGCGCCGCCGAGCTTCGAGGAGCTCAAGCGGCGGCTGGTGGGACGCGGCACCGAAACGCCCGAGCAGCAGGCGAAGCGCCTGGAAACGGCGAAGGTAGAGCTGGCGGCCGAAAGCGAATTCGACGTCACCGTCGTCAACAACGACGTCGACCAGGCGGCCAGCGACCTGTGGAACATCATCGCCGCGGAATACGGGCTGTAGGGGGCAGGGCTGCCTGACCACCGCGAAGCCGCGTCCGTCGGCCAGCCTGGACGGCTCATCGCAGCCTTCCTTGCGTCATTATCGTCATTATTCGTCTTCCTTGCCTGATGAAACGGATGGCCAAAACCGGCAGCAAGCGGCAAACCCAGGCGTTGGCGTTTAACGTGAAAAGGGGCTCCCGGATGTGCCGGGAGCCCCTTCGCCCTTCTTCTGTGCGGATGCGCAGCGACGTACCTTGGTACCTTGCGCTGCGTGCGCCTTTACGCCAGGCCGCTGAGGCGGTCGATCAGCTCCGGGTCGCGGGTGGCGCCCTTGTCGGCCGAACGGGCGAAGGCGGCGAACGCCTTGAGTGCCTGGGACACCTGGCGGTCGCGGTGCGCCACGTAGCCGTCACCGGCCTCGAGTTCGGCGCGGCGCGCCTCAAGTTCCTCGTCGGTGAGCTTGACGTTGATCGTGCGGTTCGGGATGTCGATCTGGATGATGTCGCCGTCCTTGACGAGCGCGATCGGGCCCTTGTTCGCGGCTTCGGGCGCGACGTGGCCAATCGACAGGCCGGAGGAGCCGCCCGAATAGCGGCCGTCGGTAATCAGCGCGACTTCCTTGCCGATGCCCTTGCCCTTGACGAACGAGGTGGGGTAGAGCATTTCCTGCATGCCCGGACCGCCCTTGGGGCCTTCATAGCGGATGATGAGCGCCTGGCCCGGCTTGAGCGTGTCGTTGAGGATGACCTCGATGGCCTGTTCCTGCGATTCGACGACCAGCGCCGGCCCTTCGAATTCCCAGATCTCGCGCGGCACGCCGGCCGTCTTGACCACGCAGCCGTCGGGGGCCAGGTTGCCGCGCAGCACGGCCAGGCCGCCTTCGGTCACGGCAGGATGATCGATGTCGTGGATGGCGCCTTCCTGGCGGTCCGTGTCGAGCGAGTCGAACTTCGTGTTGTGCGTCCACGGCTCGGGGGAGACGATGTGGCCTGGCGCGTCCAGGAACATGTCCTTCGCCTCGGCGGTGCACGTCTCGCGCATGATGTCCCAGTCGGCGAGCTTGGCTTCCAGGCTCGGGTAGTCGATGGAATGCACGTTGCGGTGCAGCTTGCCGGCGCGGTCGAGTTCGCCGAGGATGCCGGTGATGCCGCCGGCGCGGTGCACGTCGGAAATCTCCCACGGGCCGGACGGCGAGGCCTTGCAGATGCACGGCACCGTGTGGGAAATGCGCTCGATGTCGTCGAGCGTGAAGTCGACGTCGGCGCTCTGCGCCATGGCGAGGATGTGCAGCACGGTGTTCGTCGAGCCGCCCATCGCGACGTCCATCGTCATTGCGTTCTCGAACGCCTCCTTCGTGGCGATCGAACGCGGCAGCACCGAAGCGTCGTCTTCGTCGTAGTAGCGGTTTGCGATTTCGACGGCCGTCTTCGCGGCGCGTTCAAACAGCCGCTTGCGGTCTTCGTGGGACGCCAGGATCGTGCCGTTGCCCGGCAGCGCCAGGCCGATGGCCTCGGTGAGGCAGTTCATCGAATTGGCGGTGAACATGCCGGCGCACGAACCGCAGGTGGGGCACACCGTCTTCTCGTAGGCGAGTAGATCCTCGTCGCTCATCGAGTCGTCGGCGGACGCGTACATGACGTCGATCAGGTCGGTGTTTTCCTTGACGGTGCCGTCGGGCAGGACCGTCGTGCCGGCCTCCATCGGGCCGCCGGAGACGAACACCGTCGGGACGTTCAGGCGAAGCGCGGCCATCAGCATGCCCGGGGTGATCTTGTCGCAGTTGGAAATGCAGATCAGCGCGTCGGCGCAGTGGGCGTTGACCTGGTATTCGACAGTGTCGGCGATGATCTCGCGGCTCGGCAGCGAATACAGCATGCCGGTGTGGCCCATGGCGATGCCGTCGTCGACGGCCATCGTGTTGAACTCGCGCGGGATGCCGCCGGCCTTCTTGACGGCTTCGGACACCAGCCGCCCGACCTTGTTGAGATGCACGTGGCCCGGCACGAACTCATCGAACGAATTCGCAATCGCAATGATCGGCTTGCCGAAATCGTTCCCGTCGACGCCGGCCGCGCGGTAGAGCGCTCGGGCTCCGGCGAAGATTCTTCCATTCATCAGTTTCGCAGATCGCTTTTCCATAGAATCCATTCAACCCAAAAATCCTTCCGCTGCCGAGTTCAGGCCACATTGTGGCCACGAAAATGACCGTCGAGCGGGCGCGATAGACTGGCATTTTTGGAAAAGGATTTCCTCACCGCGACTTTTCAGATTGGGAGAACGACTATGGCAAACGCCACTGAACCCACTCAATTCGGCACCGAACCCACCCCGACCGGCCTGGCGGACCCGCCGATCGACGACCTGATGGAGCATGCCGACTCCAAGTACGCGCTGGCCATTTTCGCCGCCAAGCGCGCGCGCCAGATCAACTCCTACTTCACGCAGCTCAACGAAGGCCTGCTGCAGAACGTCGGGCCGCTGGTCGAATACCAGAACCAGGAGAAGCCGCTGTCGATTGCGTTCCGCGAAATCAACGAGGGCCTGCTCGAGGAAACCCTCGGCGACGACGACCTCACCGAAGGCAATTAATTAAATGAAAAATGGGGAGAGGGCACGGCCAGCGCCGTGCCCTCTCCCTTTTTGATGGTTTGCTGTCCAGACTTTTGGCGGGGGGAGCCTACTGGACAGAATCAATGGTTTGCTGGAACTGCCCAGCACATCAAAATGGCTTGATTCCAAGGGTTGCGAATCGAGCGCCGTATGCGTCGCTGTCCAGTGGCGTCCTCGGCCGGAAACTCTGGACGCATGGGCATCTCTTTTGATAGGGTGAAGCCGTTTACGTGAATGATTGAGAGCGCACTCTGCTCCGGAAGAAGGAATGATGGCCGAACTTAGATTGATTTCCGCCGAATCGGTGACGGAAGGGCATCCCGATAAGGTCTGCGACCAGATTTCCGACGCGATTCTCGACGACATGCTCGCGCAGGATCCGCATTCGCACGTGGCCGTCGAGACGTGCGCGACCAAGGGCCAGTTCTTCGTGTTCGGCGAGGTGACCAGCGAAGGCTATTCCGACATCCAGAACATCGTGCGCTCCGTGGTGCGCAATATCGGCTATACGAGCTCCGACATCGGGCTGGATGCCGATTCGTGCGGCGTCGTCGTGTCGATCTGCGAGCAGAGCCCCGAAATCAACCAGGGCGTCGACCGGCTGGGCCGCGAAGGGGAGAGCGCCGCTTCGCGCGAGGAGCGCTATGAAGCGCAGGGCGCGGGCGACCAGGGCGTCATGTTCGGCTACGCGACCGACGAGACCGACGCCTACATGCCGCTGCCCATCCACCTGGCTCACCGGCTGGCGCAGCGGCTTACCGACGTGCGCAAGAGCGGGGAAGTGCCGGGGCTGCGTCCCGATGGCAAGACGCAGGTGACGATCGAATACGACGAAGACGACCGCCCGGTGCGCCTTGATACCGTGCTCGTCTCGACCCAGCATGATCCGGACGTCGACCAGGAAACGCTGCGCCGCGAGCTCAAGGAGCACGTCATCGACCCGGTGCTCGCCGAAACGCTCGACCCGTCCATCGACGTCGACGGCTACCGGCTGCTCGTCAACCCGACCGGTTCGTTCGTGCTGGGCGGCCCGGCGGCCGACGCCGGCCTGACCGGCCGCAAGATCATCGTCGACACCTATGGCGGCGCGGCGCACCATGGCGGCGGCGCGTTCTCCGGCAAGGACCCGAGCAAGGTGGACCGTTCTGCCGCCTACGCCGCCCGCTGGGTGGCCAAGAACATCGTGGCTGCGGGGCTGGCCCACAAGGTGGAGGTCCAGATTGCCTACGCCATCGGCGTGGCCGACCCGGTCAGTGTCAACGTCGAGACGTACGGCACGGAGATTGGCGTGACTCGCGAGCAGATCCAGCACGCCGTGCGCGAGGTGTTCGACCTGCGCCCGGCCGCCATCGTCGACGAACTCGACCTGCTGCGGCCGATTTATGCCGCCACCGCGGCCTACGGCCATTTCGGCCGCGAAGGCGAAGGCTTCACCTGGGAGCGGCTCAACCGCGTCGACGCGCTGAAGCAGGCCGTCGGGCGCTAGATGGAGGCCACGCAGCCCACGTTCGACGGCATGGCGCCCCGCCGACGCCGCAAGGCGCCGGCGAAAGCCGCGCGCCAGAAGCCGGCGGCCGATCTGCCCGTCGCCCGCGTCGTGCTCGACGTTCAGGCGCCGCATTTAGGGCAGCCTTTCGACTATTTCGTCGACGACAAGCAGGCGCAGGCAGCCCAGCCGGGCACGCTGGTACGCGTGCGCTTCGGCGGCCAGCGCGTCAACGGCATCGTATGGGGCCGTTGCCAGGCCAGCGATACGCCGGATGAGGCGATGCGCTTCATCGAACGCGTCGTCAGCCCGGAAATCCTCGTGCCGGCCTCGATGCGCAGCGACATCGCCGCCATCGCCGACGCGTTCGGCGGCACCTGCGCCAATATCCTGCGCGTAGCCGTCCCTCCGCGCGTCGCATGGGTCGAGCAGGCCCAGCAGGCCAGCGAACCGATGGAAGCGAACCGCGACGCGCGCATGGCGCTGCTGGCCCAGCGCGTCGAAGGCGATGCGCAGGCGTTGGCGGACCGGATGGAGGGCGGCGCGAATCTCATTGCCGCATTGCGCCAGCGTGAAGGCGAGCGGCGGTTCGAGGCGTTCGCCGCCGACGCCTTTCCCGGCGCCGGCGCATGGCAGCGTGACCTGGCCACCATGCTGGCTACAGCACTGGGCCACGGACGGCAGGCGCTGGCGGTGCTGCCGGGCATGCGTGAAACATGGGACCTGGTCCGCGAGCTCGAACGGCTCGGGCTGCGCCTGTTCTCGCCGGCAGAGGAGAGGCCTGGCAGCGTGGCCCCAGCGAATGGCGAGAGGCCACGCGATGCGGAACGCGTGCCCTACTTCGGCGACGTCGCCGTGCTCAGCGCCTCGATGTCGCCGGCCGAACGCTACCGCGCGTATCTGGCGGTGTCGCGGGGCCACGTGCGCTGCGTGGTCGGCACCCGCGCGGCCATGTACGCCCCGGTGGAAGGCGAAGCGCTGTTCGCCGTCGTCGACGACATCGCCTACCAGCAGGCGGACGGCATGGCGCCGTACGCCAACGCCCGCGGCGTCCTGCGGCTGCGCGCGCGCAACCACAACGGCTTGTTCGTCGCCTATGGCGACGTGCGCAGCCCGCTGAGCCAGTGGGAAACGGGCGGCGGCCATGCCGTCGAAACGTCGGTGTCGGGGCTGTCGACGTCGGTGCATCCCTCCGGCGCCGCGCTGAAAGGGGCCATGCCGGCCGTGCGATGGCTCAACCGCGACGAGCTCAACCGCCTCGCCGACCCCAGCATCGGATCGCGCGTGCCGCACACCGCCGTGCGCGTGCTGTCGAAGGCGCTGGAAACCGGGCCGGTGCTGCTGTCCATCCCCTCGGACGGCATCAGCGAATCGCTCAGCTGCGCGTCCTGCCTGGCGCAGGCGAGGTGCATGAAATGCAGCGGGCCGCTCGAGCGGCTGCAGGGCGACGGCACGGCCCGGTGCCAGTGGTGCGGCGTCACCGCTGCCAGCTGGACATGCCGCCATTGCGGCGGCGAACGGCTGCGCGTCATCCGCGTGGGCGCCGCCGGGACCATCGAACAGCTCCAGGGGCTGTTCCGGCATGTGCCGATGGTGGTGTCGAGCCCCCATCAGCCGCAGGGCGTCATCGAATGGATCTCCGATGCGCCGGTCATCGTCGTGGCCACCCCCGGTGCCGAACCGCATGTGCGTTCCAGCGGCGACGCGGCGCAGGGCTCCTACCAGGCCACCGCCATCCTCGACGCATGGACCAGCCTGTACATGCGCGGCATCGACGCGCGCGAGGACGCGCTGGCATCGTGGATGCGGGTCGTGCGCCAGACCGCGCCGCGCGCACAGGGGGGAACGGCGCTGCTCATCGGCGAAAGCGACCCCGTGCTGGCGCGCTCGCTGATGCTGTGGGACAGCCGCCTGCTGGCCGAGCGGGAAAACGCGGAACGCGCCGAAACGGGCCTGCCGCCTTCCGTTGGCGCCGCATGCGTATGGGGACGGCGCGACGCCGTGTCCGAAACGCTCGAGCGCATCGGCGTCATGCCGGGCGGCGAATGGGACGTCGTGGAGGCGCCGTGCGGCGAAGTTCCGGCCGTGCTTGGCCCGGTGCCGATTGCGCTGCCGAAAACCATCGACGCGCGCGAGCTGGAAAGCATGGGCGACCGCGTCAAGGCCGTTGTGCGCGTCGGCCACGCGCGCCGCGACGAGCTCGCGCTGCGCCTGCGCACCGAGCTGGCGCGCCATGCCGCCCGCAGGAACACCGGCGAGCTGCGGTTCCAGATGGATCCGAAGGATCTCATGTAGATTGCCGGCGCCGGAACCGCCGCTTTGATAGTGTGGAGCTGGCCGCATGACAGGAACCATGCAACGAAAGGGGAGCGGATGGAACGCAACGTCATCATAGCCGAGGGGAACGCAGCCGCCGCTGCCGGACGCCCCATTGAAAACGTCATCTTCGATTTCGGCAACGTGCTGGTTGGCTGGGATCCGCAGGCGCCGCTGCGGGGCCGCTATTCGCCGGCGTTCATCGCCGATTTCTTCGACAACGAGGTTTCGGGCACGTACACCGCATTCGACATGGCGGACCGCGGCATGCCGCTCGACGACGTGCACCGCTATGTGGAGGAGCATAGCGGGCGCCGCTGGGCCGAGGCGATGCGCTACTACCATGAGCATTTCGACGAATCGCTGCGCGGCGTCGTGCCGGGCGCCCGGCTGCTCGTCGAGCAGCTTCGCCAGGCCGGCATCGGCGTATGGGGCCTGTCCAACTGGGACGTCGAGACGTTCCCGGAAGCCGAGAAGGCCTACCCGATCCTCTCCAGCCTCGACGGGCGCGTCGTCTCCGGCTTCGTCGGCATGATCAAGCCGCACCGCGACATCTACGAGAAGGCGCTGGACCAGTTCGGCATCGCGGCGGCGACGGCGCTGTTCGTCGACGACAAGGCCGTCAACGTCGCCGGGGCGAACGAGGCCGGCATCCGCGGTCTGCAGTTCAGCGAGCCCGAGGCGCTGCGGCACGCGCTGGTCGAAGCCGGCGTGCCGTTGCCCGAGCCGCTCTACTAGCCGGACGGATCAGCCGCTCCGGACCACCCCGCCGGCGTGGGGCCGTCAAGCGCCGGAAACCTGCCGCGTTTCGCTTACCGGCGGATAAGGCGCCGGGGCCAAGGGACGCCCGAGTCTAGACTGTCAGCTGGGACCAGGGCCGGGCAGCCAGCCTGGCCGATGCATAGGGAGGATAACGAGGATGCTGCGCGTGTTGTTCGCGGGCACGCCCGAAGTGGCGGTGCCGTCGTTGAAGAAGATTGCCAGGGATACCGACCATTTCGAGGTCGTCGCCGTGCTGACGCGGCCGGACGCCCCCACCGGCCGGGGCCGCAAGCTGGTGCCCAGCCCCGTCAAGCAGGCGGCGCTCGAGCTGGGGCTGCCGGTCATCGAATCCGACCCGCACGAGGATACGTTCGTATCGGAGCTCAAGGCGACCGGCGCGCAGGCGGCCGCCGTCGTCGCCTATGGCAAGATCCTGCGCGAACCGGTGCTGGACGCGTTGCCGCTGGGATGGTACAACCTGCATTTCTCGCTGCTGCCGGAGTGGCGCGGCGCGGCCCCGGTGCAGCGGGCGATCTGGGCCGGCGACACGCTCACCGGCGCCACGGTGTTCCGCATCACGCGCGGCATGGACAGCGGCCCGATCCTTGCGCAGTCGACGGTGCAGATCGGCGCGCATGAAACGGCCGGCGAACTGCTCGCGCGGCTCGCCGACGACGGCGCGCAGCTGCTGGCCGCCGCGCTGGAAGGCATGGCCGAAGGCCAGATTACGCCGGTGCCGCAGGCGGCGGGTTCCTACCAGATTGCGGCCAAGATCAGCGTCGAGGACGCCCACGTACGCTGGGACGTTCCGGATTTCGCCGTCGACCGCCAGATTCGCGCCTGCACGCCGAATCCCGGCGCATGGTGCCATCTGGAAAGCGACGGGGAAAGCGAAGCCGAGGCGCCGACGCTGCACATCCTGCGCGGGCGGACGCTGGCCGCCGAAGACGAGGCCGAATTCAGCCGCCAGCTGGCGCAGGCGGGGCTGGGCGCACGCCTGGAGCCCGGGCGCCTGCTGGTCACCAAGCGCCATGTGTGGGCCGGCACGAAGAGCGGCCCGTACGAACTCGAACAGGTCAAGGCGCAGGGCAAGAAGGCGATGGCCGCGGCAGACTGGGCTCGTGGAGCGCGCCTGACAGGTAGCGAACGCCTAGCGTAGCATCGGCAAGACGAGGCCGAGATTGCGTTCGGTGATTTCGTGCGGGGCCTGCGCCCGCACGGCCGGCTTCGCGCAGAACGCGATGCCGAGGCCGGCTGCGTGGATCATCGGCAGGTCGTTGGCTCCGTCGCCGACGGCCACGGTCTGCCGCATCGGCACGCCGGCGTCCTGCGCCCAGCGCATGAGCGATTCCAGCTTGACGTCCTTCGTGACGATCGGGCCGTCCAGGCGCCCCGTCAGCGCCCCGTCGCGCGTTTGCAGGCGGTTGGCGATCCAGTAGTCGAGCCCGGCGTCGCGCGCCAGCAGGTCCACCACTTCGTGGAAGCCGCCGGAGACGACGCCCACCTTCCAGCCGTGCCGGTGCAGCGTGTCGATGAGGCGGTGCGCGCCGGGGGTGAAGGTAACCGATTCGTAGACGCGGCGGAATACCGATACGGGGAGCCCCTCCAGCAGCGCGACGCGCTCGGCGAGGGCCTGCGCGAAGTCCAGTTCGCCGTTCATGGCGCGGCGCGTGATGTCGCAGATCTGGGGGCCGGCGCCGGCTGCGTTCCCGAGCTCGTCGATGACCTCCTGGTCGATCAGCGTCGAATCGACGTCCATGACGAGCAGGCCCGGTTCTTCAAGCGTCGGGGCCGGCTGGGGACAGGAGGCCGCGGCGTTCTCGTCAAGACCTTGCAAAGCTTGTGCGCACATGCTTTTGATTGTGTGTAAACGTTGGGACAATAAGGGCATGCGACTTTCCCTGATTGCGGCGCAAGCCGCCAACGAAGCGCCGCTGCAGTGCGCGACCGGCAGCGACGGACTGATCGGCATGATGACCTCCTGGCTGCTTGGCCTGATGGAAACGGTCGGCGGCGTAGGCGTCGCGCTTGCCATCGCCATGGAATCGATCTTCCCGCCCATCCCCAGCGAAATCATCCTCCCGCTGGCCGGATTCACGGCGGCGCGCGGCTCGATGAGCCTGCCTGAAGCGGTGCTGTGGGCGACGATGGGCTCGCTGCTCGGCGCCTGGGCGCTCTACGGCATCGCCCGCTGGTTCGGGCTGCACCGCATCCACCGCGCCGTCGACCGCATTCCCGGAGTGGCGCGCAAGGACGTCGACAAGGCCAACGAGTGGTTTACCCGGTATGGCCGGTGGTCCGTGCTGTTCGGACGCGTCATTCCCGTCGTGCGGTCCCTCATTTCGATTCCCGCCGGCTTCAACGGCATGAACTTCGCGTCGTTCTCGCTGTTCACGTTCATCGGCTCCGCCGTGTGGAACACGGTGCTCGTGTCGGCCGGATACGTGCTGGGCGACCAGTGGTGTTCGGTGCTTGGCGTGCTCAACGTGTTCGAAGACGTCGTCATCGCCATCTTCCTCATCCTCATCGTCATCGCCGTGGTGCGCTGGGTGCGCCGCATCGCCAGGCAGCGCTCGATGACGAAAGCCGACTGACGCCGCTTCGCTTTTGCAAACTCGAAGGCCGCCTCCTAAAGTAAGGGGAGCGGCCTTCACGCTTGCACGGCAAGCCGGTTGGCCCGATCCGGTGCGACAGGAAGGCCAGGAACAGGTGCAGCAAGACGAGGGCGGCGATCTGGCCGCGGCATACGACCGGCTTCAGGCCAAGAACCATGCGCTCGCCGCCGCGTTGCGGCGCGCCAGCGACGAACTTGAAAAGGCCAAGGGCCGCATGGCGCTGTACGGCAAGCCGCCTCTGACCTACGCCACGCTCGTACGCGTGGCCAGCGACGCCGTCGATGCCGACGGCGTGCAGCATGCCACGGCCGAGGTCATCGCCGGTACGCGGCGCCAGGTGCTGTCCGTCGCCCCCGACGTGCAGGCCAGCAGGCTGCATCCGGGCGATACGGTGGTCATCAACGAGAATCTTGTCATCGTAGGCAAGGGACCGGCAGCGGAGCAGGGGCCCGTACGCACGGTGGCAGGGGAGCTTCCCGGAGGGCGGCTGGTACTCAAGGACGCCAGCGGCGCGCTGTCCGTTGCCACGCGTAGCGACCGGCTGCGCGGCATGCAGCTGGAAGCCGGCGAACGCGTGCTGACCGACGGCGCCGGCGCCATCGCCCTCGAAACGCTGCCCGCGCCCGATGACCGGGATCTGGTGCTGGAAGAGACGCCCGACGTATCGTTCGGCGACATCGGCGGCCTCGACGCCCAGCTGGAGCGCATCCACGATGCCGTGGAACTGCCGTGCCAGCATCGCGCCCTGTTCGCGCGCTACGACCTGAAAGCGCCGAAAGGGGTGCTGCTGTACGGGCCGCCCGGCAATGGCAAGACGATGATCGCGAAGGCGGTGGCCAAGGCGCTCGCCGACGAGGGGCGCCAGGGCGTCTTCCTGTCGGTCAAGGGCCCCGAACTGCTCAGCAAATACGTCGGGGAATCGGAACGCATGATCCGGCGCGTGTTCCAGCGTGCCCGGCAACGGGCCGCGGAGGGGCGCCAGGTCGTCGTGTTCATCGACGAGATGGATTCGCTGCTGCGTACGCGGGGCTCCGGCGTGTCGTCGGACGTCGAAACGACCATCGTGCCCCAGTTCCTCGCCGAAATGGACGGCGTGGAGGAACTGGACAACGTCATCGTCATCGGGGCGTCCAACCGCATCGACATGATCGACCCGGCCGTGCTGCGCCCCGGGCGCCTGGACGTCAAGATCCGCGTGGACCGCCCCGGCCCCGAGCAGGCGCAGGCGATCGTGCGCCGCTACTTGACGGACCGGCTGCCCCTCGAGGACGGCATGGATGCCGGCACGCTGGCGGATATGCTGGTACGCGACGCGTTCGCGCAGGAACCGTCGCGCCGCATCGCCATCGCGCTCGACGACCAGGGCGTACGGTTCCCGCTGTACTTCGGCGACGTCGTGTCGGGCGCCGCGCTCAAGGGCATCGTCGACAAGGCGAAGACCTATGCCGTCAAGGCCTCGATCGAGCAGGGCACGCCGGTCGCGGTCGGCCCCGCGCTCCTCGCGCGCGCCGTCGACGAACAGGTGGCTGAATCGCGCCAGGCGGTGGCGGGCGTCGACGCGGCGCAGTGGTCGAAGACGAATGGCGTGGCGGACGGACATGTCGCGCGCATCATCGGGCAATAGGCCCTTCGGCCTCGCAGGGAAAGGAACGCACAATGACGGTACGGCGGGTCATGGGGACCGAAACGGAATACGGGGTGGCGGCCCCTGGACGGTACAATCCGGTGCAGCTGTCGTTCGACGTCGTGGAGGCGGCGTCCACGCCGCAGACCCGGCATATCCGCTGGGACTACCGCCAGGAGAACCCGGTATGCGACGCCCGGGGCTTCACGCTGGAACGGGCGGCGGCCCCGGCCAGCATGCTCACCGATACGCCGCAGGCCGCGCTGGTCAACGTCATCGCCCCCAACGGCGGACGCATCTACGTCGACCATGCGCACCCCGAGTATTCGTCGCCCGAAACGAGCGGGCCGATGGACGCGCTGCTCTACGACCGCGCCGGCGACGCGCTGATGCAGCAGGCGGCGCAGCGTGCCGGCGGCATAGCGCTCTACAAGAACAACGTGGACGGCAAGGGCGCGAGCTGGGGCTCGCACGAAAACTACATGGCTTCGCGCAAGGTCCCCTTCGCTGTGGTGTCCACGCTGATGGCCACCCATTTCGCCACGCGGCTGATCTACACGGGATCGGGACGCGTGGGGCTCGGAGAACGCAGCGAACGGGGCGGCTACCAGCTGAGCCAGCGCGCGGACTACCTCCAGGCCGTCGAAGGGCTGCAGACGACGTTCGACCGTCCGCTGGTCAACACGCGCGACGAACCGCATGCCCCGGATTCCATGCGGCGCCTGCACGTCATCGCCGGCGACGCCAACCGCATGGACGTGCCGGCGTTCCTCAAGCTGGGCACGACGTCGATGCTGCTGTGGCTGCTCGAATGGCATGAAGGCCAGGGCGTCGATCCGCTGGCGGTGGCCAGCCAGTGGCGCCTGGCCGATCCGGTGGAAGCCGTCCACGCCGTGTCGCGGGACCTGTCGCTGGCGGCGCCGCTGAAGCTGGCCTCGGGCGAAGAGACGACGGCGTGGAACCTGCAGCTGGCGATGTTCTCCGCGGTCTATGAAGCCGCCGCGCAGGCCTACGATACCGGCATCGACGGGGAGCCGCGCTGGCCTGACCGCGACACGCGCAACGTCATGGCGATGTGGCGCCAGGCGCTGATGGACACTGCCGCGCTGCGCCACGCCGACGATGACAAACGGCTTGGCATGGATGCGGAAGGCTCGCGCGTCGAATGGCTGCTCAAGTGGCAGCTGCTCGAACGAACGCGCCGGCGCAGCGCGCCGGACATGCCAATGGATGAATTCATGGCAGGGGCGAAGGCCGCCGCGTTCGACTTGCAATGGGCCGCGCTGGACCCTCGCCGATCGGTGTTCGCGAAGGTGCAGGCGTCTACCGAGCGTCTCGTCACCGACGGGGAGGTCCGGCAGGCCATGCAATGCCCGCCTGCCGACACGCGTGCCTGGACGCGCGCCGAAGCCGTGCGCCGGTTCGCGCCGGGAATCAAGGCCGCATCATGGACGCATCTGGCTGCGGACGCCGGCGACGGGCGCCTGTGCGAGCTGGCCATGGACGATCCGCTGGCCTATGGGCAGCAGGCGGCGGCCGAAACGCTGGACGCGGCGGCCGACGCGGCCGAGGCACTGCGCCTGCTGGGGCGCGCCGGCGGCGACGGTGCGTGCTGCGCGTAGGCGCCGGCATCTTCTATCCTTGAAAGAACCAACAGCAACGCGAAGGCGAGGAACACGACCATGGAGTTACGCGAACTGGCGCTCGAAGCGGCAAAGGTCGCGCAAGAGGCCGGCAAGCATGCCCTGACCGACCAGATGACGCCCCGGGACCTCAATCCCGTCAATCCTGAAGAGCACGACTACCACGAGGGCCTGGAAGTGGAGAAGCAGCTCAGCCGCTTCCTCTATAACCGGCTGAGCTTCATCGAGCCGTTCAACGGGCCGTGGGACGAACGGCCTGAACATTGCAATCCGGGCGAACGCTACTGGTGCCTTGGCGGCATCGATGGCGTCATCAACTTCTCGCGGAGCATGGCCGAGTGGACCATTCCGATTTCGCTGTTCGAATTCAACGAACAGGGCTCGGCGCAGCCGGTGCTCGGCGTCGTGCATGCCCCCGCGCTCAGCCTGACCTACGTGGCGGCGCGCGGACAGGGCGCCATCCGCATCCGCAAGACCCCGATAGGGGAGAAGCGCGAGAAGATCATCCCATCCACCCAGAGCAGCCTTGACGGGTCGGTCGTCAGCTTCGGCATGTCGCACCGGCCGGCGGAGTCGAAGCGCGCGCTCGACGTCGTCGCCGCAATCGCGGGGCATCCCGCCGATATCAAGCGCATCGGGCCCGCGTCCCTGGACCTGTGCAAGGTGGCCGACGGCACCTATGACGCGTATTTCGAACCGCACCTGCATAGCTGGGACGTGCCGGCGATGTCGGCCGGCGCCATCGTCATCTGGGAAGCGGAAGGCCAGCTCGCCCAGTGGGACGGCAGCCAGGTGCACTGGCGCAGCGAAAACGACGTGGTGGCGACGAACGGGCTCATCATGAACGAACTCAAGCCCATCCTCATCGAGCACTCCAATCAGGACAACGACTAGGCGAAAGGCGGCCAATATGCCCCAGGAACGGCACACCATCCATCAAGCGGACCAGCAGGCGCAGTCTGCGCGGCCGGAGCAGGAGGCCAGCGCCAAGGGCGCCGAGGAGGCCCTGCAGGAAACGGATGCGCTGGGTGCGGTGCTTGACGACATCGAATCGGTGCTGGAATCCAACGCGGAGGAATATGTCAGCAGCTTCGTGCAGAAGGGCGGCCAGTGATGGCGCAGCTGCATGACAGCGCGTCCCGGCGCGAGGAGGGTGGCCGGGTCGCGGATGACACCGCTGCGCGTATTTTCGGGCTTGAAACCGAATACGGCGTCAGCCTGACGGGAACCGCCAGGAAGTTCAACGCCTCCAGCGTGGCGCTGGAGATGTTCAGCCCGCTGACCCGTACGCTGCGTTCCACGAACGCCTACCTCGACAACGGTTCGCGGCTCTACCTGGACGTCGGCGCCCACCCCGAATACGCCACTGCCGAAGCGCGCACGCCCTTCGATGCGCTGCTGGCGGACGTGGCAGGGGAGCGGATCATGGCGGCGATGGCGCGCAAGGCACAGGAATCCTTCCGGAAAACCTGCGGGGAAGGGGCCAAGGTCCATCTGTTCAAGAACAACGTGGACAGCGCCGGCAATTCCTTCGGATGCCATGAAAACTACCTGCTGCGCCGCGCCATCGGGCTGCAGGAAATCAACGACCAGCTGCTGCCGTTCCTCATCACCCGGCAGATCTATACCGGCGCCGGCCGGTTCGTCGACGGCAAGGTGGAAACGACGCAGCGGGCGCAGTTCGTCGATGAAACCGTGTCGTCCGCCACGACGCGTTCGCGGCCGATGATCAACACCCGCGACGAACCGCATGCCAACCCCGAGCATTACCGGCGCCTGCATGTCATCATCGGGGACTCGAACCGTTCCCAGTGGGCCACGTTCATGAAGCTCGCAACGACCCACATGGTGCTGTGCCTGATGGAGTCGGCGCATCGCCACGGCTACCTGTCGGGGCTGGAACGCATGGCCCTGGCCAATCCGGTGGAAGCCAACCGGCTGGTCAGCCTGTTCGGCGCCGATGCCGTGCTGGAACTGGAGGACGGCGCGACGTTGACGGCCCTGCAGATGCAGGAGCACTACCTGAGCGCCGTCGAGGCGTTCATCGAGCGCTTCCCCGATTTCATCGAGGCCTCGCTGGCCCTCGCCCCGACACGCGGGGCGGGATGGATTGCGGGGCAGTGGCGCTGGGCGCTCGAGGCGCTGGCGGCCCACGACATGCCGGCGCTGGCGAGGAAGATGGACTGGGCCGCCAAGAAGCGCCTGTTCAACGCCTACGCCGCGCGGCAGGGCACCTCCATCGACGATCCGGCGATAGCGGCGCGGCTCGAGCAGATCGACATGGACTACCATGACGTGCTCAACGGCAGCGTGTTCGAGGCGCTGATGGACCATGGCCAGATCGACACGCTGGCCACCGAAGCGGCGGTCACGCGCGCCATGCACGTGCCGCCTTCCCACACGCGCGCCACGCTGCGCGGGGACTTCGTCGCCAAGGCGTCCCAGGTGCCGTCCGTGACGTACGACTGCGACTGGACCCATTGCAAGGTCACGGCGCCGGTGCGCGCATCGTGCACGCTGATGGATCCGTTCAACGACGAGCCGGATTCCGGCTACCTGCGGATGAACGGCGTCCTCGAGGCGCTGGCAGCCGGCGCTCAGGACGTGCGCATGCCGGTGTGATGCCCGACCGATGGCTGCGTAAAGGCATGCAAAAAGGGCCGTCCAGCTTTGGACGGCCCTTTCACGTATCGCACGTGCAGCGGGTTACCGCGTAGCTATGCGCAGCCTTGCGCTCACTCCTCGGTAACGGCCTTCTTGAGCAGGGAGCCTGCGGAGATGCGCACGCCGTAAGTGGCCGGGATCTCAATGGTTTCGCCGGTGCGCGGGTTGCGGCCCGTGCGGGCGGCGCGCTTGACGCGTTCTGCGGAGAACAGGCCAGTCAACTTCAGGCCTTCGCCAGACTTCATCGCCTCGACGAATACATCCTGGAATGCGTTGACAGCCGCCTCAGCCTGAGCCTTGGTCAGGTTGGACTTCTGAGCGATCTTCGAAACGAGATCAGACTTGTTGTATGCCATGTGCATCCTTCTTGCGGTAAGGGGAGATCCTTTTCGACGGGTCTCTCACACGTTCACTTCGCAATCTTAGCGCATAATCTTGCCGAAAACGGCGGTTTATAAGGGTTTTTGTGACTTTTTTCGCATTGGGCCCGGTTTCGGGGGCATCCGGGGCTCCCGAAACCGGTCACTACAGCAGGTTATGGCGGTCAAGCCACTTGGAGGCGAGGGCGCCGATGGGTATGCGCAGCCAGTAGAAGGCGATGCGGTACAGCAGCGTAGCCGACACGGCGATCGTCGAGGGGATGCCGATGGCGGTGAACGCCACGGACAGGGCAGCCTCGACGGCGCCCAGGCCGCCCGGGGTCGGCACGGCCGAGCCGAGCGTGTTGGCCAGCAGGAACACGAAGATCGTTTCAATCGGGTTGGTCTGCTGCCCGAATGCCAGCAGCGCGGCCCAGAAGCCTAAGCCCGTCGCGATGTTGAGAATCAGCGCGCCGATGATGCCGGTGAGCAGTTCACGCGGCTGCGTCAGCGTTTCCAGCAGGCTGCGGGCATAGGACTTGACCAGCGGCAGCAGGCGGTCGATGACGATCTTGCGGATGGGCGGAATCAGCATGGCGACCGAAAGGACGAGCGCGACGACGGCGATGACGATGATCAGCGTATTCGTCGGAATCATGCCGGACAGCGTATTGCGCCCCGTGAAGATGCCGATGACCAGCAGCAGCACGACGGTGATCGCCGCCTGCACTGCCCATACCGCGCTCATGATGGCGGTGGCCACCGTGTTGCGGTAGCCGCTCTTGCGCAGGAACTGGAGATTGACGAAGGCGGGGCCGATGCCGGCGGGCATCGATACGGCGGCGAAGCCCTGCGCCATCTGGGAGCAGATCAGGCCGGCCGGGTTGCGCTTGTCGCGGTCCATGAAGCCGCCGAGCGTGATCGCCGACCCCACCCAGGCCAGGAACGAGAACAGCAGGCATACGGCGCCATACCAGAAGTTCGCGTTCTTGACGGCCCGGATCATTTCGTCCGGCTTCATCTGCGTGAAGACGACGTAGACGGCGATGATCAGCAGCGCGAGGCCGACGAACGAGCGCACCGAGAAGCGCGACAGCGTGACCTGCTCGATCGACTCGGTCACCTCCACCGGCGCGAGCGCGCTCATCTGCTTGCGCAGGTCCTCCAGCAGCGTTTTGCTCCAACCGTCCAGGGCGCGCGTGGCGGCGGGTACCGCGGCTTTCTGGACAAAGGGGATCAGGTCGATCAGCATCGGGTCGCCCCACGCCTGGCGGGCGACGCCGACCGTGCGTTCGACGCCGTAGAGCGCGGCGAACAGCGCAAGCAGCTGCACCTTGTCCAGCGCGACGTTGGCCGAGGCGCTGGCGAAATCGCCGTTCTGCCACCCGGCGACGAACAGCTCGCCCGAATCCTTGAAGCGGCCGAGCGTGTCGGCGGTGATCTGGCGGTGCGTATAGCCGCGGCGATGCGCCTGCTCCATGTAGTCCATGACCGCGAGCAGGTCGTCGTCGTCAAGGGATGCGGGGTCGCATGCCTCGCAGGCCGGTTCGGCTTCGAACACGAACACCGACGATTCGCCGTAGTCGGCGACGCCATAGGGAGCGACGGTGGGCAGCCCCAGGCTGCGCAGGCCCAGCAGCATCGCCAGATGGTGGTGCGCGGCATCGATGGCCGAGCGGTCATGGCGGATCGCGACGCCCGACAGGCGGAACCATTGCCATAGCTGGCCAAGATAGCCCGAATAATGCGACTGGTTGTCCAGCACCGACACGATGTAGCTGCCACCGTCGGCGGTTGCCAAGCGGTAGAGCCGCGAATGCTCGACGAGGTCGTCCTCCAGTGTCGGCGCGGCCGCATAGGCCTGGGCATCCTCGTTGCCGGGGCAGCGGTCGAGCCGGGCGGCGTCAAGCCCGATCGTGCGCAGGGCCGCCACGATCTGCTTGCCCCAGGCGCCGGTGTTCTGCGTGCCGACGATGAAGCGCACGACCAGGCCAACGACGCGCCCCAGCAGGATGGCGATGACGACGCCCGTCACGGAGCTGTAGGAGCAGATGATCAGGATGACGGCGGCGATGCACAGGATGTTCCATCCCCATTTGACGGCGGAACGGGTGCGCCTGGGCCCCGCAACCGTCAGGAACGCCGCCAGCGCGGCATAGAAGTCGGGAAGCAGGCCCGGACCGGCGCTGGTGCCCGCGGAAAGCAGCTGGCTGGTCAGCAGCGGGTCGCCAAGCAGCGACAGCAATGCGGAAACGCCCCAGGCGCTGGCGAAGCCCAGCAGCAGCGACACGATGGAAATGGCCGACTGCAGCCATTCGCGGTTCATGATCAGCTGGATCAGCACGCTGACGGTGATGCCGACGATGACCAGCTGCTGCAGCAGCGAGGCAGGCACTTCGAGGATCCAGTCCACCGCCTTGGCCGCGTTGCGCGCATCGTATTCAACGCCCGACGTGATGCCGCGCAGGTACATCGCGAAGAACACGACGAGCACGCCTGCCACCAGCGCGATGCATGCATGGAGCAGGTCGCCGGCGACGCGCGTGCGCTTGGGCTCGATATCGTGGATGACCGGCTTGCCCGGGCGGCCCTCGATCGCCTCGTCCAGCGGATCGGGCTCAAGCGCGCCCAGCGGCGACGGCCGTCCCGGCGATCCGGAAGGGGACGGGTGAGTTTCGCAAGTGCCGGTTTGGTTCGTGGTTGCCATCAACGCCCTTTGGTCCGTGAACGGCTTGCCGCCGCCTACAACGATGCAGCCCGCCACCCTTCGCGGATGGCGGGCAAGGTTAGCATCAATATTGTACCCAATGACGGTACGACGCCCCCGTCGGGGCCCGTCTATCGGATGAAGTCGACCAGGCGGGATGCGGCGCCGACATAGGATGCCGGGGTGAGCGCCTTGAGCCGGCCCGCCGTGGCGTCGTCGAACGGCAGCGAATCGATGAACCGTTCCACGTCCTCCTGGCTGATGGCATGACCGCGCATCAGTTCCTTGACCTTTTCATACGGGTGGTCCATGCCCTCGATGCCCTTGAGTTCGCTGGCGCGCATCGCCGTCTGGATCGGCTCGCCCAGCACCTCCCAGTTGGCGTCGAGCTCGGCGCGGATCGCCGTTTCGCTGGGATGGATCGATTCCAGGCCCCCGAGGAGATTGTCCAGGGCCAGCACCGAATAGCCGAGCGCGGAGCCGACGTTGCGCTGCGTGGTGGAATCGGTCAGGTCGCGCTGCCAGCGCGATTCGACGAGCGTGGCCGACAGCGTATCCAGCAGCGAGCACGACAGCTCGAAGTTCGCCTCGGCGTTCTCGAAGCGGATGGGGTTGACCTTGTGCGGCATCGTCGACGAGCCGGTGGCGCCCTTGACGGGCACCTGCGCGAACACGCCGCGGGAAATGTACATCCACACGTCCACGCACAGGTTGTGCATGATGCGGTTGGCGTGGCTGATGGTGCCGAACAGCTCGGCCTGCCAGTCATGCGATTCGATCTGCGTGGTCAGCGGGTTGAACGTCAGGCCCATGCGGTTCTCGACGAATTCGCGGGACACGGCGATCCAGTCGACGTCGGGCAGCGCCGCCAGATGCGCCCCGAAGGTGCCGGTGGCGCCGTTGATCTTGCCCAGGTATTCCTGCCGCTCGATATGGCGGCCTTGCCGTCCCAGGCGGTAGGCGTAGACGGCAAGCTCCTTGCCCAGCGTCGTGGGGGTCGCCGGCTGGCCGTGGGTCAGCGACAGCATCGGCAGATCGCGGAATTCCTGCGCCTTGGCCTCCAGGTGCGAAACGATGCGGCCGAACGCGGGCATCCACACGTGCTCCACGGCGTTCTTGATGCAGCGGGCCGTCGAGAGGTTGTTGATGTCTTCGGAAGTGCAGGCGAAATGCACGAGCGTCTTCAGGCCCGTCAGCTGCGTGGGGCGTCCGAGGGCCTCCTCGGCGCGGTCGAGCTCGTCGTCGATGTAGTATTCGACGGCCTTGACGTCATGGTGCGTGACGGCTTCATGGGCGGCGTGCCGGCTGATGCCGTCCGCGCCGAAGTTCTCCGGGATGGCGCGCAGATAGGCCTGCTCCTCGTCGTCGAGGGGGCGGACCCCTTCCACGATCGGGGCGAACCCGTTGCCTGCGAACCCGTTGGCCAGCAGGATCATCCACTCGACTTCGACGCGCATGCGTTCGCGGTTGAGCGCGGGTTCGCTCAGGTATTCGACGAGGGGGGCGGTCTGGCGGCGATAGCGTCCGTCAAGAGGGGTAAGGGCGATTGCGGGGGTGATGTCAGTGAGCCTCATGGTTTCCCACCCTACCGGCACAGCGGGATAGCGCCGGCGTACCGGTCCATCTGGCGGTCGATGCGTCAGTCGCCCTCGCCATCGCCCTGGCCCTCGGCCGACATCCTGCCCTGCCAGTAGGTAGTGCCCGCATACGCACCCGACACGGTCTGCTGGAAATGGGCTTCATGGCGTTCCACGGCCGGATTGCCCAGGCCGCTTGCATCCTCGTAGGCCGCCTGATGGTACTGCAGCCAGTGGGTGATTTCATACGAATCCGGCTGCGGGTCGACATCCGTGCCGGTCAGGTAGGCGCTCGAGCCGTCGACGAGCGTCCCGCGCACCGTCAGCCAGTACTCGTTCGACGGGTTGGCGCTGCCGTCGAGGGCCGCCACCAGCTCGTCGTCCATTTCGATGGCCGTCACCCAGGTGCCTTCGGCGACCGGATGGCTGGCGATTGGAGAGCCGGCCGTGACGATGTGGCTGACGGTGAACTCGTCCGCGAAATCCGAGGCGATCGTCGCCGCCACGATGCCGCCCTGCGAATGGCCGACGATGGCGACCGGCTCGTCGGCGCCGATGCCGGCCATCCGCATCGCCTCGGCCACCATGCGGGCGCTGTCGGCGTTGGCGCGTATCTGCGCGTCGGACGCCATCAGCTCGATGTTCTGCTCCCATCCGAACGGCGAGTCGGCCTGCCCGTCGGTCCCTGGAACGGTGACCAGCCAGCTGGCGCAGCCGTCGTCGTCGACGTATCTGGAGATGGCGATCGTCGCATAGGAGATGCCGTCGCCGCCCTCCATGCGCGTCGTGCCCAGGCGGTGCAGGCCGGCCAGCGCATCGCTGACGCTGGCCGCGGCGCCGACGACGTCCTGCCCCGGCTCGATCTGCCTGACCTGCAGGTCGTCGCCCTGCCACTTGTCGTTGGCCTGCGCCGACACGGAGGCGATGACGCCTGCCGCGGAGGATACTTCGGACGTGGAGAGGAGGCCCTGCGCCAATGAGGTGCCCCCGATGACGGCGCCGAATCCGGACAGCAGCCCTTCCTGGGCCCATGTGGTGGCGTTGAGCATGTGGATCGGGTTGACGCTTCCCTCGGCGCCCAGCGAATAGACGGCGCCCCCGGCGGCGAAGGCGGCGGTGCCCAGCAGCGTATAGCCGGGCCATGTTTTCGTGACAGCCTGCAGCGTTTCGGTCATGACGCGGCGCACCGCCGATTCCGCCGATTCATAGAGATTGAAGGCGCGGGCCAGCCGGTCCGACAGGCCGATGGCTTCCTGGCCGGCCGCATTGAGCGACGACGACATCTGCAGGGACCGGTCCGCAAGGGCGGCGTAGTCGACGGTGCAGTGGGCGCCGTCGGAGGCGGCGTTCCCCGCGCACCAGGCCTGCTGCGTCTTGAGCTGCGACAGGCGCATGGCGGCGTCGCTCCATGACAAGGCCACGGCGACGCTCTGGCGCCCCGCATCCGACAACGCCGTGCACAGCGTCTGGAACGAGGAGGTGTCTACCGATATGAGGCCGCCGGAAACGGTGGACTTGACCTGCGTGGTCATGATGCATCCGCCCATGTGATCGACCCGATGCGCGCCAGGTCATCGGGCAGCGGGGCGAGTGCCTGGCGCAGCGCGTCGATGCGCTCGCGGAACAGCGTGGCGGCCTGGCCGTCCCAGTCGGTCGCCGCGCCCGATACGCAGCATGCGCACAGCGCGTCGATGGCGCGCTGCGACGAGGAGCGTAGCGTGTCGGTGAGGGTGCGCGCCTCGCTTGCCAGCGAAACGCAGGTACAGGATGCGCCGAACGCGGCGCTTGAGCTTGCCAATCCAGTCATGGCCCCATTGAACCGCGCCGGTACGCGGGCCTTCAAACGCGAGCGGACCCTGTGGATGGCAACGTGTGTCGTCCACAGGGCCCGCTCGGGGCAGGCGCCCCTTACCAGGGCTTGGCCGTGCTCTGGCTCGTCGAGGTACTCGCACCGCCGGCGGATGTCGACGGGGAAGCGGACGTCTGCGTGCCGTTGGCCTTGAGCATCTCCTCGATCTGCTGGCGCTGCTCCTCGGTAAGGGACTGCGTGGCCGTCGACGAGGACTGCCCCCCTGCCTGGCCGTCCTGCGACGTGGAGGAGGAGCCGGCGTTCAGGGCCTTGTCGATCATGTCGGTCAGCTGCCGCGATACCGCCGCATTGCGTTCCACGGAGCCTTTCAGGCCGGGCAGCAGCACGTTCTTCATCGCCGAAGCGGAGGCGAACTGCATGTCCACCTGCTGCTGCGAGAGCGCCAGCGACTGCAGGTCGGCGTCGTCGTCAGCCGCCGCATGGATGTTGTTTTCCAGCGTCTGCGTGGCTTCGTTATAGGAGTGCAGCGCCGACAGGTTCATGGCGCCGAGGCAGGTGACGGCCAGCAGCGCGGCCGCCGCCAGCACGAGGATGATGCGCGCCCACGCCGGGGCCTTGGCGCGCCGGTTGCTGCGTGCGCTCATAGGAGCCTCCTTGATGTTGCAAGCCATGCGCCGGCCTCCCATGCCAGCAGCGCCGCCAGCACGATGGCGAGCGGCCAGACGACGGGGGTGGTGCGCGTGCGTTCCTTGACGGTGCTGGTTACGCGCCACTTGGAGGACTGGGCCGCGATGTCGCTTTCCCCAAGCGTCTTGCCTTCGTCCAGCAGCAGGTATGAGCCGCTGAGTTCGTCGGCGATCGACTTGATCTGGTCCGCGTCCATCCGGGAAATGCCGGGCTCGCCCGTCGACGGATCGGTGACGTACTGGTCTGCGGACTGCGTGCCCGCCGAATCGATGACGGGGATCTTGCCTCCGTCGGCCGACCCGACGCCGATGACGCACGAATCGTTGACGTACTGGCGCAGCGACGAGAAGGTGCGGCGGGTGGTGGGGGAGGTCTGTTCGCCATCGGTGATTAGGTACAGGATGATCCGGTCGTCGGGATGCTGGTCGTGGATGTCCTTGACGGTGGTCAGCAGCGTGTCGAGGGACGCGTCCAGCGATGAGCCGGCTGAATCGGAAGTGGGTTCGGCCTTCAGCGACGAAGCCCACGAATCGATGGCCTGCGTGTCGGGCGTCAGCGGAACGTCGAGCGTGCCGGCCTTGCCGAAGCTGACGGCGGCGAAGCTCGAGTTCGCATACAGGGACGTGATGTCCTGTATGGCCAGCCTGGCGGCGTCCAGGCGGCTGATGCCGTTGGCGCCGCTGCCGTATTTGCCGTCCTTGACGGCCATCGATCCGGTGACGTCGGTGGCGATGACGACATCGGTCGCGTTGATGGCGCGGCTGGTCGTCGCCGTCGCGATGCTCGGGGTGAGCGCCATGAGCGCGATGACGATGCAGGCGGCGATGCGCCGGATGCACATGCCCAGCGTCTGGTCGGCGCCATCGCGCTTCATGCGGCGCCACTGCGCGCCGATGAACGCGGCAAGCGCGCACATCGCCACGGCGATGGCGATGCCGGCCGGCCATCCGAGGGCCGGCGAGAACGTGAACGTGCTCATCGCTTCAACCTCCATGCCACAAGGAACCATCCGGCGCACAGGACGGCCACGGCAAGCGTCCACCATCCCGGAGCGTCGACGATGGCGGCCTGCGAACGCTTCTCGACGGTGGCGACCTGCCGCTTGTCGATTTCACGGACCAGCGCATCCACCGACGTGCCGTCGGACTGCGTGAGGAACACGCCGCCATGCGCTTCGATCTGCTGGTCCATCTGCCTGGTGGCCTCGTCTCCTTCGCTGCTGGACGGCCCGGAATACAGGCCGTCCACCGTGATGCCCGCCTGGCGCGTCAGGTCGAGCGCCTGGGAAAGGGTGTAGGTTTCCTGGCCGGACACGACGTTGTCGGTCGCCAGGACGATGGATGCTTCGCGGTCGGCGCCGTTTTCCCCGGCCGACGAATAGGTGAAGCCGGGCAGCATGGCGGCGCAGCTGACCAGGCCGTCGCCGATCAGGCTCGTGGCGTCATTCTTGTTCTGCGTGCCGTCAAGCCAGTCCGACACCGCCTGGTACTGCTGGTCGGTGAGGCTGTCGATGTCGTCCTGCGTCTCGACGCCCTTGAGGATCGTGCTGGCTTCGGACAGCTGCGCGGTGACCAGGTCGTAGTCGTCGGTCAGCGGGAATACCGTGCGCGACGTGGAATTGAAGATCGACAGGCCGATACGCTCGCCCTGGAAGTGCTTGACGAGCTGCAGGTAGGTGTCGATGACCTGGTGGTCATAGGGGAGCGTCGATCCGGACACGTCGAGGCACAGGACGATGTCGCGGCTTGCGCTGTTCTCGTCTTCCTGGTCCACCGCGCCGGGCCGTCCCGTCATGATCAGCGCGATGACGGCCGCCAGCGCCATGAACGCCGCCGCGAGGCGGTTGAGCGTCTTCCAGGCGCGCATCGCGGCGCTGGCGTGCTCGCCCGACATGTCGTCGGCCACGCCGAAGGCCTCGATGGGCTGCTGCCGGTCGAGCTTGCGGTTGGCCAGGGCACCCGCGATGAATGCGATGGCGGCGCATGCGACGGCGGCGATCAGGATGGCCCACGGCCACTGGAACCTCAGCATCAGCGCCACCTTTCCACCATGGAGGACACCCAGCCGGCCGCCTCGGCCACGCTAGCGTCCTTCGCAATCGGATGGTGCTCGCCGTCCGCGAACTCAGGCGGGTACAGCGCGGCTATCGTCTGGCGCAGCAGGACCCAGTTGCCGTCGTCGCCGGCATGCCGCTGCCGCTTGATGTCGACAAGCGTATGGGAGTCCAGGCGGCTGCCGGACGCTTCGGAGGCGAAGCCGCGGGCCACGGCCGCCAGCTCGGCGAAGGCTTCCTGCTTCGACAGGATGCCTTCCTTATAGCGCTTGACGATGTCGTCGATGGTGCGCTGCCATCCTTCCTTGCCGTTGTGGACGGCATGCGCGCCTCCCGCAGGGGCGGGTGCCTTGCGTTTCGATGGCCGGCTCAGCAGCACCGCCGCCACGATGAGCGCGACGGCTGCCACAAGCGCTATGGCGCTTGCGGCGATGAGGGGCGCGTTCAGGTCCAGCGTGCCGGACGGGTCGAGGCCGGTGGTATCGAGGGCCATGACGGCATGGTTCACCGGGAACCTCCAATCAGCGACTGCGAAGGGGACGCCGCGTGCTTCACGAACGTTCCCTGGGTGCGGGAAACCAGCGCGACGAATTCATGGAACATGCCTTCGGACGATTTGGAATGGATGATGCGCGCGCCGGCGCGGCTCAGCTCCCGTTCCAGCGCCTGGGTGGCATAGGCGCGGTGGGTGTCGACTTCCTCGGCGTTGGCGCGGGTGCGCAGGAACGCCGGAATGCGCCGCCCGTTTGCCGCGTCGGATACTGGCATCGGCCCGTGGCCTGCCACCGGCTCGACGTCGAAGGGATTGATGGCGGTGACGTCGATGACGACGAGGGGATGCGTCTGCGCGATGCGGCGCAGGGCATGCAGGTGCCGTTCGCCAAGCGCCTGCCCTTCGGTGGCCAGCACGACGAGGGCGTCGCGGTCCGACAGCCCCTGCGCGTAGTCCAGGAGCGCGCCGATGTTGCGAGGGGACTTCCACTCGCGTTCGAGCGCGCGGTCCAGCGTGCGCTCGAACTGGGCCAGCCCTCCATGGAACGGCACGCGCGTGATGCTCGATGCGTCGCCGAGCACGAGGGACACGTCGTCGGAGCGGCGCAGGCTGAGCGCGGCGAACATGCACAGCGCGTTGGCTGCGATCTGCCATGCGCGCTCGCCGGACGGGCAGGTGCCCGTCATCTGCCGCCCCACGTCGAGCAGCAGGTAGGCATGGCTGCTGGAGAGGCGCTCGCGGTTGACGACCATGGGCCGGCCGTTGCGCGCGCTGATCTTCCAGTCGATGAGCCTTGCCTCGTCGCCGGATTCATAGGCGCGGATATCGAGCAGGTCGTCGGAGCCGCCGCGCCGGTTGGACGCGTGCTCGCCTTCCAGCGTTCCCAGGGCGCGCCGCACGGTCGGCAGGCTCATGGCGGTGCCCAGCGACTCGATCTTGCGCCGCGTTGCGCGCGCGGCGTCGGTGCCGTCGATCATGGAACGGGAACCGCCTGGACGATCGAATCGACGACCTGGTCGGAGGAAACGCCGTCCGCCATAGCCTCGAATGTCAGCAGGATGCGGTGGCGCAGCACTTCATGGGCGAAGGACTTGAGGTCTTCGGGGATGACGTAGTCGCGGCCGGCCATCAGCGCGGCTGCCTGCCCGATGCGCACGAAGGCGATCGAGGCGCGCGGGGACGCGCCGAGCCGCACGAGCGCCGACAGGCCCTGGATCGGCTTGGGGCCGGCCCCGCGGGAGGTTTCCGCCAGATCGACCGCGTACTTCATGATCGCGTCGGACACGTGGACGCGCCGCGCCGCCTTGAGCAGGAAATCGACGTCGGCGACCGAGACGACCTGGCTGCCTTCCTTCGTGGGGTCGAGCGTGTCGGAACCGCGCCGCGTGAGCAGCTGCAGCATGCCGACTTCCTGGTCCGCCGTGGGGTACGTCATGACGGCCTTCATCATGAAGCGGTCCATCTGCGCTTCGGGAAGGTTGAACGTGCCTTCCTCCTCGATCGGGTTCTGCGTGGCGATGACCATGAACGGCTTGGGCAGCGCGATGCGGTTGCCGCCGATCGTCGTGGCGCCTTCGGCCATGGCCTCGAGCATCGCCGACTGGGTCTTGGCATTGGCGCGGTTGATTTCGTCGAGCAGCACGAAGTTCGCGTGGATCGGGCCGATCTGCGTCGTGAACCGCTGGGTGGAGAAATCGAATACCTGGGTGCCCACCAGATCGGAGGGCATCAGGTCCGGCGTGCACTGCACGCGCTTGAAGGAGCCCGAGACCGACGTGGCCAGCGTCTGGGCGGCCGTCGTCTTGGCCAGGCCCGGCACCGATTCGATGAGGATATGGCCGCCGGCGACCATCGTGGTGATCAGCGACTCGCGCAGGTTCTCCTGGCCGACGAGCGTTTCGCTGAACCGCGAACGGATGCGGTCGGTCAGCTGGCGCGCCCTCGCCACTTCCTCCTTGGTAAGCGCCGTGGAAGGGGCGGGCGCGGCGACGGGGGCAGCAGCAGGGGCTGCGGGCTGGTTTGAGAAAAAGGACATGGTGTGCACTCTATCGTTCATAGTGGTCTTCAATGGGTTGCTTTCCCTTGTCGAAACAGCCATTGTACGTCACCTGGCTTGGGCGCCGTCAACGCGTCTGGGAGGCCATGCTCCAGTCGATCGGGGCCGCCCCCATGGAGGCGAGCGCCTCGTTGGCCCGGGAAAAGGGCCGCGAGCCGAAGAATCCGCGGGAGGCGGACAGCGGGCTGGGATGCGGCGACTTGATGACATGCGCATGGGCCAGCAGCGGTTCAAGCGACTGGGCGTTTCGCCCCCAGAGAATGGCGACCAGCGGCCGCGGGGCGCCGGTCGCCGGATCGACGCGGGCATCCAGCGCGCGTATGGCCTGCTCGGTGACCGGCTCCCACCCCTTGCCCTGATGGCTGTTGGCCGCGCCCGCGCGCACCGTCAGGCACCTGTTGAGCAGCATGACGCCCTGGCGCGCCCATCCCGTCAGGTCCCCGTTGGGCGGAGGCGGGCAGCCGATGTCGTCGTGCAGCTCGCGGTAGATGTTGACCAGGCTCGGCGGCAGCGGCGAAACGTCGGGCGCGACCGAGAAGCTCAGGCCGACCGGATGGCCCGGGGTGGGGTAGGGGTCCTGGCCCACGATCAGCACCTTCACGTCGTCGAAGGGCATCGTGAAGGCACGCAGGATATTCGGCGCCGCCGGCAGCGTCGGATGTCCCTGCGCGTGTTCGTTCCTGAGGAAATCGCCCATGGCGTGGATCTGGCCCTCCACCGGCGCGAGGGCCTGGGCCCATCCCGGATCGACCAGTTCGCTCAACGGCTTGGCATGTTCGTTCATGCCTCCACTCTACAAATGGGCACGCCACCGAGCTATACTGGCGCCATTGGCCCTAGCCCGCGCGGGCCATGCAAGGCGCGGGCGGCATGCTCCACGGACACGCGACTTTACGGAAGGGACGCTATGGCTCAGCGCAGCAACGATGGCAAGGACAAGGGCGGCTACGAATCCTATCCCAAGGATTCCTACGACACCCCTCCGGCGGGTCCCGTCGGCGTGCATCGCGGGCCGCGTTCGGCGGCCGCGCGCACCGCCCCGCTCGTGGCGGTCCTCGTCATCGCCGTGCTGGCGGCGCTCGTGTTCTGGGGCGTCTTCTCCGGCGAGGCGGCCAACGTCTTCAAGTCCGGCTCCTCGTCCTCGCAGGCGTCCTCCGCCACGGCGAGCTCCCAGGCGGCTTCCTCCTCCACGGCGTCATCGTCCGCTTCCTCTTCGGCATCCGCGTCCGCGCAGGACACCGCGACGGCCACCGAAACCCCGAGCGAAACGCCCAGCGAAACGGCGACGCCGTCCGAATCCGCAACCCCCGAGGAAACCGCTTCCCCGGTGGTGAATTACGGCACGGCGGTGCATGTGGTCAACGGCACGGCGATCCAGGGCTATGCGGCGCAGGAATCCGCCAAGCTCAATACCGCAGGCTTCACCGACGTGACCTACGGCAACCCGACCGATACGGCGACGCTGCCCGCGTCGAGCATCGTGTGGTATCAGGGCGACGACGATCTGGCGACGGCGCAGCAGATCGCCAGCACGCTGGGCATCGCCACCGTCGCGCAGTCGGACTCGATCGGCGTGCCGGTCATGGTGGTCCTGATGCAATAACGCGCGCGGCACCGCGTTCCGGGCACCTTCGGCAGGAAGGTGCCTTTTTTGTTACTGCAACGTAAAAATAACTCGTAGATAGTCGCTTCTTTTCGGCAGCTATGCCGGTTTTTCGGCGTTTCATTTTCAATGCCTTTTATTACAATGAACTGCAGTTGCGGCCCGGGAGGCGAACTGGGGTGGTGTTGTGGTTTTCTCCGTCGGGGCCAGCCGGGCTACCAAAAGAGAAAGAATGCGAAATCATGGCAAGGGGTACCGTTAAGTTCTTCAGCGCAGGCAAGGGATACGGCTTCATCAAGCCTGTCGAGGGCGGTGAAGACGTATTCGTCCATTATTCCGTCATCGAGGCCGACGGCTTCCGCACCCTCAATGAAGGGGATTTCGTGGAGTATGACGCGGAGCAGACCGCCAAGGGGGCGCAGGCCACCCATGTAGTGAAGATAGACCAGTAGCGACCAGACCGTTCCGTTTGTCCGTTCCGTAGCCCGGTGCCCCGGCCTGTATGGCCGGGGCTTTTCCGTTTCCGGTCCGGATCTTCCGGGGTTCATTGCGCCTTGGGGTGCATATACCCGTTTTGTGTAGTTTTTCTTCTATGATGTAAAAATAGGTTACAATTCGCAAAAAATAATTATCCGGTGGTAAAAAACCACCGATGAGGTAGGGAAAAAGAGTTTGCGGGGGTGCCGGCACGACACGCCGATGCGGCGACTGTGTAGCCGAAGCGGATTCGGCGCTAGGGCCGCGCCGGGGATCGGTAAGGGCTTCTGCATGCGTTTGCGCGTGCCGAGGGGCATTCCGCGGGCCGCTCTGGTGGCGTAGGGGCAACGTCGCCTCTTACTCGCGCAGTCCCGGAAGATTTCCCGTAGCGAACGCGCGGCGACACGGCGCGGCGAGGTGTCTGTTGCCTTGGCGCGGAAGGCCCGCGGCGAAACGCGGCGGCGAAAGTTGGCACTCGGGCACCGAGAGTGCTAATCTCACGAGTTAGCACTCGAAGGCGCGGAGTGATAATCCGGTAGCTGACGGCCGGAAACACGCCACAAGCTCGGGTGGCAACGTATCCAGCTAAGCCAGCGTGGAGGAACAGAACAATATGGCAAAAATCATCGAATATGACGAGGAAGCACGTCAGGGAATGCTCGCGGGCCTCGACAAGCTCGCCAACACCGTCAAGGTCACCCTTGGCCCCAAGGGCCGCAACGTGGTGCTCGACAAGACGTACGGCGCCCCGACCATTACCAATGACGGCGTTTCCATCGCCAAGGAGATCGACCTCGAGGATCCGTTCGAACGCATCGGCGCCGAACTGGTCAAGGAAGTCGCCAAGAAGACCGACGACGTCGCAGGCGACGGCACCACCACCGCAACGGTGCTCGCCCAGGCCCTGGTTCATGAAGGCCTGAAGAACGTCGTGGCCGGCTCCAACCCGATCCCGCTGCGCCGTGGCGTCGAAAAGGCCACCGAAGCCATCGTCAAGGAACTCGTCGCCGCCGCCAAGCCGGTGGAGACGAAGGAGCAGATCGCCGCCACCGCGACGATTTCGGCCGCCGATCCGGAAGTCGGCGAGAAGATCGCCGAGGCGCTCGACAAGGTCGGCCAGGACGGCGTCGTGACCGTCGAGGACAACAACCGCTTCGGCTTGGACCTTGAGTTCACCGAGGGCATGCGCTTCGACAAGGGCTACATCTCCCCGTACTTCGTCACCGATGCGGAGAACCAGACCGCGGTGCTCGAAGACCCCTACATCCTCCTGACCTCCAACAAGGTCTCCTCGCAGCAGGACATCATCCACATCGCCGAGCTCGTCATGAAGACGGGCAAGCCGCTGCTGATCATCGCCGAGGACGTCGACGGCGAAGCGCTGCCGACGCTGATCCTCAACAACATCCGCGGCACCTTCAAGTCCTGCGCCGTCAAGGCCCCGGGCTTCGGCGACCGCCGCAAGGCGATGCTGCAGGACATGGCCATCCTCACCGGCGGCCAGGTCGTCTCCGAGGAAGTCGGCCTCAAGCTCGACTCCATCGACCTGTCCGTGCTTGGCCAGGCCAAGAAGGTCATCGTCTCCAAGGACGAGACGACGATCGTCGGCGGCGAAGGCTCCAAGGAAGAGGTCGAGGCCCGCGTGGCCCAGATCCGCGGCGAGATCGAGAACACCGATTCCGACTACGACCGCGAGAAGCTCCAGGAACGCCTGGCCAAGCTGGCCGGCGGCGTTGCCGTCATCAAGGTCGGCGCCGCGACCGAAGTCGAGGCCAAGGAACGCAAGCACCGCATCGAGGATGCCGTGCGCAACGCCAAGGCCGCCATTGAGGAAGGCCTCGTGCCCGGCGGCGGCGTCGCCCTGGTGCAGGCTGCCGAAAAGGCCGAGAAGGACGTGAACCTCGAAGGCGACGAAGCGACCGGCGCCTCCATCGTGTTCCGCGGCATCGAAGCCCCGCTCAAGCAGATCGCCGAAAACGCCGGCCTGTCGGGCGACGTCGTCTACGACAAGGTCAAGAACCTGCCGCAGGGCGAGGGCCTGAACGCCGCTACCGGCCAGTACGAGGACCTGATGAAGGCCGGCGTCACCGATCCGGTCAAGGTCACCCGTTCCGCGCTGCAGAACGCCGCTTCGATTGCAGGCCTGTTCCTGACCACCGAAGCCGTCGTCGCCAACAAGCCGGAACCGCCGGCAGCCGCGCCTGCCGCCGGCGCCGACATGGGCTACTGATCGGACGCGATCCGTCAGTACCACCGACGCATCCAGAGAAGGCCCCGCCGCATATGCGGCGGGGCCTTCCCGCGTCTATGCGCGCGGTTTGCTGGGCGAACAGGCGGGGCGTGCAGTTGGCCGCCGTCTTACGGTACCGTGCGCCGCGTTCACTGGGCGAACAGGCGCGATGCCTGCAGCTCGGCCTCCTCGTAGACGGAGGACGCCTGCGCAAGGGCCCGCTGGATGGCGTCCAACGAAAGCTCCATCTGCTGCTGCGCCGAGCGCCAGTTGGCGGCTACCGACGAGAACTGCGAGGCCGCCGAGCCGGTCCATACCTCCGCAAGGGCGTTGAGATTGACGTACATGCCGTTGACGGCCTCCCGGATGGAGGCCACCGACGCATTGACGGCGGCGCTTGCCGACTGGATGCGCTGCGAATCTACCTGATACTGTGCCATGATGCTGTCCTTTCGAGCGTTGTGGTGGGGGCCGGGGCGCCCGTGCATGCCGATCGCCGCCGGTGGAGCGGCCGGCGCATGGCGTGTCGGGCCGCTACTGTGGAGGGTATGTCGAATGAGCATGAAACCGAAGGCAGCCCCAAGGCTGTGGATGGCAACCCGTGTCGTCCACAACGCAACGCCCTTGCGGCATGGATGGCGAAGGCCGTGGCCCTGTTTGCCGCATTGGCGATGGCGCTGGGCCTGATGGCGGCCACGCTGCCGGCGACGGCCGACGAAACGGCCAGCCCGTCGGACAGCGAAAGCCCCAGTACGGCCACCCAGTCCGCGGATACCTCCAACATCACCGATACGCAGAACCTGCTGGGCAGCGACCTGAGCCGCGTAAGCGACGCCATCAAGCGCACGAAGGACAAGACCGGCGTGACGGTACGCCTGCTCTACCTGGCCTCCTTCAATACCGATCTCAAGCCCTCCCAATGGGCCTCGAACCTGCTGGACTCCCTCGACCCGGCGCCCAATACCGTCATGCTGGCGGTGGCGTCGAACGACGGCAACCTCGTCGTGGCGGTGTCGTCCAATTCGGACGAATGGCTGAAGAACTCCGCGACGGTCGACGACATTACCGACGCGGCCCTCAAGCCGATCCTCGATTCCGACGATTCCCAGAAGCCCGACTGGGCGCAGTCGGCCATCGACATGATGTCGGCGATAGAGACCGCCAAGCAGACGGCGACGACGAAGGCGACGTCGCATGTCGGCATCATCGTGCTCGTCATCGTGCTGGTGCTGATCGTTGCCATCATCGTCTTCATGATCGTGTGGCGCCGCAAGCACAAGAAGAAGGTCGGGCGCCATGCCGATACGCGCACGATCGAAGACTTCGAGAAGGCCGGCCCCGGGGCCGTGTGGCATGCGGCAAGCCATGTGCCCGAGGAAGAGAAGACCGGCAAGCCGCGACGCAAGCGCCGCAAGGACGGCCGCAAGGGCGGTGCCGATGGCGTCCGCAACGGCAAGGGCGGCGATGCGGTCAACGCCGCTGATGCCGGCAACGGCGATGAGGAGGGCAACGGCGATACCGTCAAGGCTCGCGGTGAAAGCACCGATGGCGGCGCGTCGTCAGCGGATGTTCAGGAAGCTCCAAGTTTGCTGGCCGAAGATGAACAGCATGAGTAAGCCAATTGAAGCCAAGCTTGTTGTCGTCGACGACGAACCCTCCATCCGCGAACTGCTCGTCGCTTCCCTGCATTTCGCAGGCTACGAGGTGGCCACGGCGTCTTCCGGTTCGGAAGCCATCGAGGTCATCGAGAAGACGCAGCCCGACCTCATCATCCTTGACGTGATGCTTCCTGATATCGACGGTTTCACGGTGACGCGCCGCATCCGCCAGGAGGGCATCAACGCCCCCGTGCTGTTCCTCACGGCGCGCGACGATACGCAGGACAAGGTCATGGGCCTGACGGTGGGCGGCGACGACTACGTCACCAAGCCGTTCAGCCTCGAGGAAGTGGTCGCCCGCATCCGCGCCATCCTGCGCCGCACGCACGAACAGGTGGAGGACAACCCGATCATCAGGGTCGGCGACCTGGAAATCAACGAGGATTCGCATGACGTGACCCGTGCCGGCAAGCAGATCGACCTGAGCCCCACCGAATACAAGCTGCTGCTGTACTTGATGGACAACGAAGGTCGCGTGCTGTCGAAGGCGCAGATCCTCGACCATGTCTGGCAGTATGACTGGGGCGGGGACGCGGCAATCGTCGAATCGTACATCTCCTACCTGCGCAAGAAGATCGACGACGTGACCGTCACGGATCCCGACGGCACCACCCATAAGGTCAAGCCGCTCATCGAGACCAAGCGCGGCATCGGCTACATGATCCGCGCGCCGAAGAACTGACGAATTCACCGAGGAGGGACCATGTCGTTCGGGGCCGCACATCCCCGCAAGCCGCATGCAGGCGGCCCCGCGGCGGCAGCCAAAGGCGCGCAGGCGGACGCCTCCCGCACGGGAGGCGATGGCGGCGTTTCGCTGAGCACCAAGCTGGTGTCGATCATCATCGTGCTGCTCGCGCTGGGCACGACGGGGATTTCCCTGTCGATCCGCGAGCTGGTCAGCAACTACCTGATGGACAAGACCGACACGCAGCTGATCCAGCAGGCCGAGCTGGTGTTCAAGAACACCGACCTGCTGGACAGCAACCCGAACCTTTCCAACGGCGTGACGAGCTACTACGTCAAGGCCTACAACAAGTACCAGGGACGCAGCCAGGTGCTCGTGCAGCCGATATACAAGAGCGGCGTCATCTCCAGCCCGTCGCTGCCCGACAACGGCGACCTGCAAGGGCACCAGATCGGCGTGCCGTTCACGACGCCGGCCGTCGTGTCGCTGCAGGACACGTCCACGACGCCCGACCATGCGACGCTCGAGAACGCCGAAGCGCCCTGGCGCGTCGTGGCGCTGACCTGGGTGCAGAAGACGGACAGCGGCTCGGTGCAGGACGTCGGCTACGTCTATATCGGCCTGTCGCTGAGCAACCAGATCGACACCGTCAATACGCTGACCAAGTTCTGCGTGCTGGTCGGCATCGCCGTCGTGCTGCTCGGCGCGGTGCTGGGCGGCATCGCCGTGCAGCGTGCGCTCAGCCCGCTCAAGCGCATGGAGAAGACGGCAGCCAAGATCGCCTCCGGCGACCTGAGCCAGCGCATCCCGCCGGCCCCGTCCAACACCGAGGTCGGCTCGCTGGCCCTGTCGCTGAACAAGATGCTTGCGCAGATCGAGCAGTCGTTCCGCGAGCAGGAGGCCACCACCGACAAGATGAAGCGGTTCGTCTCGGACGCCAGCCATGAGCTCAGGACGCCGCTCGCGGCCATCCACGGCTATGCCGAGCTCTACAAGATGCAGCGCGACATGCCCGGCGCCCTGGAACGCGCAGACGATTCGATAGCCCATATCGAGGCGTCCAGCACGCGCATGACGCTGCTGGTGGAGGACCTGCTGTCGCTGGCGCGCCTCGATGAGGGCCGCGGCGTGACGATGAACCAGCAGATCGCCTTCGCGTCGGTGCTGGACGATTCGGTCGACGACCTGCATGCGCTGGACCCGGAACGCGAAATCACCACGGGCACGCTGTCGCTGGTGCCCGTCAACGGCCAGGGGTTCGGGCCGGAACTGCAGTTCCATGCCGGCAGCTTCCCCCAGGTCACGCTGCTGGCCGATGGCACGAAGCTGCACCAGGTGGTGACCAATATCGTCGGCAACATCCATCGCTATACGCCGCCGGATTCCCCGGTGGAGATTTCGCTGGGAGTGCTGGGCGTGGACCTCGATCCGCATGCGATGAGCCGCTTGAAGCCCGACGAGGCGTCGCTCGAGCTGATCCTCAGGGCCGCGCAGCGCTATGGGGTCGACCGTCGCGGCACGCAATATGCAGTGGCGCGGTTCACCGACCATGGCCCCGGCGTGCCGGCGGAATCGCTGCCGAAGATTTTCGAGCGGTTCTATACCGCGGATCCCTCGCGCGCCCGCGAAAAGGGCGGCACCGGCCTGGGCATGGCGATCGTGCTGTCGGTCGTCAAGGCCCATGGCGGCTTCATCTGCGCCGGCGAAAGCCCCGGGGGAGGGCTGACCTATACGCTGTTCCTGCCCCTGTCGGGCCCCGGCGGCGAACCGCAGGGCAAGCCGGCGCAGAAGGCGTCCAAGGGCAAGCAGCCGCGGCGCTAGGCCACGCTGCCGGCCGATGCGGATACCGAAGGTATAGAATGGATGTCCGTGCTCATTCGGCGCAGGCCGCCCGGCGGCCTGCGCCGAATGGCGGTTGGAGGACAAGGCAAAGCGAGAAGGATCAGGTGAGGTGACGATGCCCAGCGGACGTGTACGTTGGTTCGACGCCAGCAAGGGATTCGGTTTCATCGAGGCGCCCAACGGCAAGGACGTGTTCCTGCCGGCCGCGGCGCTGCCGAAGGGCATGAACTCGATCGACAAAGGCGTGAAGGTCGAGTATTCGCTGATCGACGGCCGCAGGGGCCCGCAGGCCATGGACGTGAAGGTGCTGGCGGCGCCCCCGTCGATGGTGAAGGCCGCCAGGCCCAAGCCCGATGATATGGCCGCCATTGTTGAGGACCTGATTAAGCTATTGGATGCGGCCGGCAACGGATTGCGGCACCACCGCTATCCCGGCGCGGCCGAAAGCAGGAAGCTGGCGGCGTTGCTGCGTGCCGTCGCCGACGATTTCGACGTACAGGACTGAAGACATCTATGGAAGCAAGCGATCTTGATCCGAAGGCGCTGGCGCGCGCGATGGCCATCGAGACGGCGGAGGACCCGTCGCAGGTCGGCGACTACGTCGGCGAGCTGCCGGCCGGCGACCACGTCGTCGACTACCGTTTCCAGGCTCACATTATCGGGTACGAGGGCTGGCAATGGTCGGTGACGCTGTTCCACGACGAGCAGGCGCAGCGCTGGACCGTCGACGAGTCCACGCTCGTGCCTACCGACGATGCGCTGCTGCCACCCGCGTGGGTGCCGTGGAAGGACCGGCTGGAGCCGTCCGACCTGTCGGTGACCGATTCGATCGGCACCGATCCCGACGACCCCAGGCTTGAGGAGGGCCTTGTTGCCTCGAGCGTCGTGGAGGAAGCCGGGCAGGATGGCGCCGGGCGCGAGGCGCAGGCCGTCGAGGAGAAGGCCGAGGTCGTGCCGACGGCTACGGGCAGCGACATCATCCTCGAGCGGGCCGAAGCGGACGTCGAGGAAGGCCCGGCGGGCGCATCCGTGCAGGAGAGCGGGGACGTGCAGGTCCAGGCTACCGCCGACAGCCCCGAGGACATCCAGGAGGCGGTGCAGGCCTTCGACCTGTCGCGCCGCCACGTGCTGAGCCCCCTGGGCCGTTCGCAGACGGCGAAGCGCTGGTACGAGGGGCCACACGGGCCCAAGTCGCTGTCGACCAAGACGGCCGACGGGAACGTGTGCTCGACGTGCGGCTTCTTCATTCCGATCCAGGGCGAGCTCGACCGCATGTTCGGCGTGTGCGCCAACCGGTGGAGCCCGGACGACGGCCGCGTCGTCTCCCTCGACCATGGCTGCGGCGAGCATTCGGAAATCGATCCGCCCGAGCCGAGCCGCCTGTGGGTGCAGACGAAGCCGGCCTTCGACGACATGCATATCGACATCGTGGCGCAGCGCAACCGCGACGAACGCGGCGACGTGGAGCTGATGGAGCAGGTCGAGGACGCCGACGGCACCGTCGAGGAGACGACGCAGGCAAGCATCACCGTCGACAACGCGGTGGAAAGCGCCGATCCGCAGGAGGCGTCGCCCTCCGTCGAATCGACGCTCGATGTCAATGCACGATAGACAGGTTACACTCGGCGAGGCTGAGCACCTGCTTGGATACCGAGCCGAGGAAATGCGCATCCAGGCCGGTCAGGCCGCGTGAGCCCACCACGAGGTGGCGCGCATAGCGCGACGCGCTGACCAGCCCCTTGCCCGCGGCGATGTGGAAGGCTTCGGGAATGACCTCGAGGCCATCAGGCATCGTCGTGGACTCGACCATCGACGTGACGCGCTCCTCGGCGAAATGCTGTGCGACGGGCATCGGCGGCACGCTCGTTTCATAGCCGGGCACCGGTCCCAGGTCGCGGAACTGCCAGCAGAACATGACGTGCAGCGGCGAATGGTGCAGCGCCGCCAGCGACGAGGCGAATTCCAGCGCGTGGCGCGAATCGTCGGAGCCGTCGACGCCGACGACGATCGGGCGGCTTGCGCGCGGCACCGGCGAGGACGGCAGCTCGTAATGCACCGGCTGGTCGCCGGGCGTGAGCGCATTGGCGATTTCGTCCTGCACCGTCAGGTCCGCGTCTTCCATCGAGCGGATGACGGTGACCGGCACCGGGGATTCCTCGGCGAGCGAAGACGACAGGGAACCGGCGAACCAGCGGGCGACGCGGCCCATCGAACGCCGGCCGACGACGATCTGCTGGGCGTTGGCGCCGATTTCCAGCAGCGCCGCCGAACCGGAGGAACGGATGGAAATGAGCTCGATCTGGTCGTCGTCCACGTCGAAATCGGCGGTGGCCTCGTCGACCCACTGGCGCAGCCGGTTCGACATTTCGGCCCGCACCTTCTTGAGCTCCGCTTCGGTGGTGGGTTCGGGGCCCATGTCCCATGAATAGGTCCATCCGTATACGGCGTCGACCTTCTGGCCGGTCATCGCCGCCTGGCGCAATGCCCAGCGCAATGCGCCGAACGATTCGTTCGTGCCGTCGACGCCGACGACGATGTCGGCCTTCAGCCCGTAGTAGTCGTGGGGTTGGCGCGGCGCGGCGGCGCCGTGCTGCTCGGAAGCGGCCATGTTGACCTCCTTGGCGTGGATAAACGGATACTAGCAAGCCTAGCGCACCGGTTGTGGTGAAAGCGTAAACCGCCGGGTAGCCGTGAGACGCAGGGAAATAAACGTCACATCGGATTTGTAGAGTGTATCGGGTTATTGACAATATGGAAGGACAAGCATGTTCGAACGGTTTACCGACCGTGCGCGGCGCGTCATCGTGCTCGCGCAGGAAGAGGCTCGTGCCCTCCAGCACAATTACATTGGCACCGAGCATCTGCTGCTCGGGCTGATCCGTGAAGGAGAGGGAGTCGCCGCCAAGGCGCTCGCTTCCAAGGGCGTGACGCTGGAAGACACGCGCAAGCAGGTCGTGGAGATGATCGGAAAGGGCAACGCCGCTCCGAACGGCCACATCCCCTTCACGCCCCACGCCAAGCAGGTGCTCGAGCTGTCGCTGCGCGAGGCGCTGCAGCTCGGCCATAGCTACATCGGCACCGAGCACATCCTGCTCGGGCTGATTCGCGAAGGCGAAGGGGTGGGCACGCAGGTGCTCATCAAGATGGACGTCGATCTGGCCGACCTGCGGTCCACCACCATCGACATGATCCGCGGCAACTCCAACGGCGCCGACGGGGACAAGGGCGAGCTCGCCAACGCAGGCGGTGTCGCCGACAAGAGCCGCCAGAGCGGTTCGGCCATCCTCGACCAGTTCGGCCGCAACCTGACGGCGGAAGCCGCCGAAGGCAAGCTCGACCCGGTCATCGGCCGCAGCAACGAAATCGAACGCGTCATGGTCGTGCTGTCGCGGCGCACGAAGAACAACCCGGTCCTCATCGGCGAACCCGGCGTCGGCAAGACGGCCGTCGTGGAAGGCCTCGCCCAGAAGATCAACGCCGGCGACGTTCCGGAAACGCTCAAGGGCAAGCAGGTCTATTCGCTGGACCTCGGCTCGATGGTGGCCGGCTCGCGCTACCGCGGCGACTTCGAGGAACGCCTCAAGAAGGTGCTCAAGGAAATCAAGACGCGCGGCGACATCGTGCTGTTCATCGACGAGATCCATACGATCGTCGGCGCCGGCTCCGCCGATGGCGCGCTGGGCGCCTCCGACATGCTCAAGCCGATGCTGGCGCGCGGCGAGCTCCAGACGATCGGCGCCACCACCACCGACGAGTACCGCAAGTACATCGAGAAGGACGCCGCCCTTGAACGGCGCTTCCAGCCCATCCAGGTCGAGGAGCCCTCGATCGCCGAAACGATCGAGATCCTCAAGGGGCTGCGCGCGCGCTACGAGAACCACCACCACGTCACGATCACCGACGGCGCCCTGCAGTCCGCCGCCGAGCTGTCGAGCCGCTACGTGCAGGACCGCCACCTGCCGGACAAGGCCATCGACCTGATCGACGAGGCCGGCGCGCGCCTGCGCATCAAGCGCCTGACCGCCCCGCCGGAGCTCAAGGAGCTCGATGGGCGCATCGCCTCCGTCGCCAAGGAGAAGGACCAGGCCATCAAGGACCAGGAGTTCGAGAAGGCCGCCGAACTGCGCGACAAGCAGGAGAAGCTCGAAGCGGAACGCAAGGAGAAGGAGAGCTCCTGGCGAGAAGGGGAGTCCGACGTCAAGATGGTCGTCGACGAGGATGTCATCGCCGAGGTCATCTCGCAGAACACCGGCATCCCGGTCTTCAAGCTCACGCAGGCCGAGTCGAAGAAGCTGCTGACGATGGAGGATGAGATCCACAAGCGCATCATCGGCCAGGACGAGGCCGTCAGCGCGCTCTCGCGCTCCATCCGCCGCACCCGCGTCGGCCTCAAGGACCCCAAGCGCCCCTCCGGCTCGTTCATCTTCGCCGGCCCGACCGGCGTCGGCAAGACCGAGCTTGCCAAGGCGCTCGCGGAGTTCCTGTTCGACGACGAGGACGCGCTGATCCGCGTCGACATGTCGGAATTCTCCGAGAAGTACGCCGCGTCGCGCCTCTTCGGCGCCCCTCCGGGGTACGTCGGCTACGAGGAGGGCGGCGAACTCACCGAGAAGGTGCGCCGCAAGCCGTTCTCCGTCGTGCTGTTCGACGAAATCGAGAAGGCCCATCCGGACATCTTCAACACGCTGCTGCAGGTGCTCGACGACGGCCATCTGACCGACGGCCAGGGCCGCAAGGTCGATTTCAAGAACACGATCATCATCCTGACGACGAACCTCGGCACGCGCGACATCGAGAAGGCCGCCAACACGGGCTTCAACCTGGGCACGAACACCGAGTCGAGCTACCAGCGCATGAAGGACCAGGTGTCGAACGAGCTCAAGCAGCAGTTCCGCCCCGAGTTCCTCAACCGCCTGGACGACATCATCGTGTTCCGCCAGCTCACCGAGCCGCAGGTGCGCCAGATCGTCGACCTGGACGTCAAGCAGCTCAACGAGCGGCTCTTCGACCGCCACATGGAGCTGGAGCTGACCGACAAGGCCAAGGACCTGCTCGCCGAGAAGGGCTTCGACCCGCTGCTCGGCGCCCGTCCGCTGCGCCGCGTCATCCAGCGCGACATCGAGGACGCCGTTTCGGAGCAGATCCTCATGGGCGAGCTCGAGGACGGCCAGTGCATCGTCGTCGACGCTCAGGGCGAGGGCATCCTCGGTTCGTTCACGTTCGCCGGCGAGAAGTTCGAGCAGCTTCCCGCCGCGCCCGAGGACGGCGGCGATGCCGGCGACGCTGGGGACGGCGACGGCAAGCCAGCCGAATCCGGCGATGAGCACGCCGAGAACGCAACGGTGGCCGCGCAGTCTTGACGGCCCTGAAAATCCCAAGGCCCCCGCTGGCGCGGGGGCCTTTCCTGTTGCGCCGGCGCGTTTCCTCTGTGCGTTGAAAAGAGGCGCCGTCCCAATCTTGCGTAGGTAAGCTGGCCCTGAACGAATGAAAAGTCTCGTGAAGGGGATTGATGATGAGCGAACTTGAAATCGACGGCGTCAACGGCACCGATATCGACCCGGAGAGCCTTGCGGACGTCTATACCGAACGCACGGCCTCGGAATACGGCGGCTACTTCCCGGACACGCGCGGCGTGTCGTTCCTGGGCGCCGATTTCGTCAAGCTGGCGGCCGAAGCGATCCAAAAGCAGCTGACGACGGGCGGCGAAGTGGAGTTCCAGGGCGACGCCACCGACGAAACGGTCGCCAACATGCGCGAGGAACTGAAGATCGCGTCGTACCGCACGCCGCTGCTGGCGATTGCGCGCGCCACCGTCTTCGACTGGATCCGCTTCCAGTTCGTCGAGCTCGAGCAGGCGCCGAGCGAGGCGATGGACCCGAAGAAGTCCGCCATCGCGACGCTGTTCAAGGCCTACGCGACCTCCGTGCTCGAGCCGGTCAACGACGAGAAGGAGGCGGCGCTCAACACGGCGGCCTTCCTCGCCGAGGGCGACAAGGTGCAGAGCCTGGTCAACTCCATCGACGAGACCAATGTCGAGCACCTTTCCGGCAAGCACATGCAGGACGGCGTGTTCCTCGTCTACGACGGCACCAAGTACGAGGATCCGCTGCAGGATCCGAACCTGGTGATGTTCGAGTAAGCCCCGCAACCACGGGCTGAACGGGCTGCATCAAGCATCGCAAGCAGAACGGGTACGAAGTAGCACCGCACTCACGGGCTGACACGCAGGAAGGCCCCCGCTGTTCCTTGAAGCGGGGGCCTTCCTATCGTTTTCTACGGAGCCGTACCGGGCGGCCCGGGGACTGCGCCAGTGGCTGGGCGCCGTCGCTGGGGCGGCAGGAGCTGCGGCGCCCCGGACAGGAGCCGCAGCGCTGGCCTACTTGATGGCGTTGAGCCACTGTTCCTTCGTGGCCTTCTCGGCTTCGAGCTTCGCCTTCTTCTTCGGGTCCGTTTCGGCGGCGATCTTCTCGTCGAGCTCGGCGAGCTGCGCGTTGAGCTGCTCGGAGAAGCTGGACTTGCGGGCATCCGCCTCCGGATCCTTCTGCTTCCACGCGGAGTCCTCGACGGCCTTGATCTGCTTGTCGACGGCGTCGAGGCGCCCTTCGATGCGGCGCATGTCGTCGCGCGGCACGTAGCCGATGGCGTCCCATTCCTCCTGGATCTTCGCGAGCTCGGCGCGGGCCTTCTTCGCGTCGGCCTCCGTCTTGACCGGCAGCAGCGCCTCGGCCTTGGCCAGCAGGGCCTCCTTCTTGGCAAGGTTGTCCTTCTCCTGCGAATCCATCTGGTCGCGGTCCGCCTGGCGCGCGTTGAAGAACGTGTCGGCGGCCTCGCGGAACTGGTTCCACAGCGCGTCGTCGTCGTTGCGCCCGGCGCGGCCGGCCTGCTTCCAGCGGTTCATCAGGTCGTTGAACTTGCGGCTCGTGGCGCCCCAGTCGGTGGAGTCCTTGATTTCGTTGGCCTCGGCGATGATCTGCTCCTTCGCCTTGCGGGCGGCCGCGCGTTCGGCGTCGCGTGCCTGCGCCCACTTGCGGCGCGACTGGTTGAACGTCGTGCGGGCCGTGGAGAAGCGCTTCCACAGCGCGTCCGCCTCCGGCTTGTCGAGGCGCACGCTGGTGCGCTGGTGCTCCTGCCACTGGTCGAACAGCTCGCGGAAGCGGTCGGCCGTGTTGCGCCAGTTCGTGTTCTCGCCCAGGCTGGCCGTCAGCTTCTCGGCTTCCTCGACGATGGCGAGACGTTCCTTCGTAGCCTTCTCCACGGCGGCCTTGTGCGCGGTGGCGATGGCGATCTTGCGTTCCTCGGCCTGCTTCTTGAGCGCGTCGAATTCGGCGTGCAGGGCGTCGATGTCGCCCACGACGTCCGGCTTGGCCACCTCGTCGGCGAGGGTGGCGAGCGTTTCGTTGATTTCGCGCGGCTTGACGGCGTTCGACTTGAGCCGGTTGGCGAACATGGCCAGCTTGGCCTTGAGATCCAGGTAGCGGCGCGCATACAGCGCCAGCGCTTCGGCCTTGGACGCGTCGGGGAACTGGCCGACCTCGCGTTCGCCGTCGCCTTCGCGCACGTATACGGTGCCGTTGTCGTCGACGCGTCCGAATGATTCAGCCTTCTCGATGTCGGCCTGCGAATAGCCGGCGCCGGCCGGCTTGGCGGCGGCATGGGGCGCCTTGGCGAAGGCGGCGGGGGAGGGGGCGTGCGACTTGAGGCTTGCCGGGGTGGGCGCGCCCGGCTTGGTGGTTTCGGTTGCGGCGGTAGTTTCGGCCATGGTCAGCTCCTTAGCATGTTCGAAGGGTCGGGCGTGGCGCCATCGCTCGGCTCCGGCGCAGCCCAATCACCATACCAGTCTATTCGTCGCCCCCGATAGCGCGGGATACCCAACGCAATGCCCATGCGGCGACCGCTTGCGGATAGCCAGCGGCGGCCGCGGCGGCGCGGGGCACGCGCTGGGCTACTATAGGAAAACGTGGCAAAAGGTGCATCGATTTCAGGTTTCCCAGAATGGCTCCCCTCCGAACGCGTGGTGGAGCAGCGCGTGATCGACACGCTGCGTACGGTCTTCGAGCTCAACGGCTTCATCGGCATTGAAACGCGTGCCGTCGAGCAGGGCTCGAGCCTGCTGAAGAAAGGCGAGACGAGCAAGGAGATCTACCTCCTCTCGCGCCTGCAGGACGTCGGCAACGAGTCCGACACCCCGGTCGAGGAGCGCCTCGGCCTCCACTTCGACCTGACCGTGCCGCTCAGCCGGTACGTCGTCGAGCATTCCGGCGACCTGGCGTTCCCGTTCAAGCGCTGGCAGATCCAGAAGGTATGGCGCGGCGAACGCCCGCAGGAAGGCCGTTTCCGCGAATTCGTCCAGGCCGACATCGACGTGGTGGGCAACGGCGAGCTGCCGGAGCACTACGAGGTGGAATGCCCGCTCGTCATGGTCTCGGCCCTCGAGCAGCTGCGCCAGTTCGGCCTGCCGAAGGCGACGGTGCACGCGAACAACCGCAAGCTTTCCGAAGGCTTCTACCGCGGTCTGGGCCTGAGCGACATCGAAGGCGTGCTGCGCGAAATCGACAAGCTCGACAAGATCGGCGCCGACGCCGTCAAGGAGCTGCTCATCGAGCAGTGCGGCGCGGATGCGGACCAGGCGAACGCCTGCCTCGAGCTGGCGCAGCTGACCGCCGACAACGGCACCGACCTGACCTACCGGTTCAACGCGCTGTGCGAAATCCACCACATCGGCTTCGATACCGACGCGTACAGGCTCGCCAAGGACGGCCTCGACACGCTCGCCAACATCATCGACGGCGCGGCGAAGATCCGTCCGGGCTCCGTCATCGCGGACCTGAAGATCGCCCGCGGCCTGGACTACTACACCGGCTCGGTCTACGAAACGTTCCTGGAAGGCGCCGAATCGCTCGGCTCGGTGTGCTCCGGCGGCCGCTACGACAACCTGGCGACGCAGGGCAGCAAGAAGTACCCGGGCGTCGGCCTGTCCATCGGCCTGTCGCGCCTCGTGTCGTACATGCTGCATACGGCGGGCGCCGAAGCGACCCGCGTCTCGCCGGCCGCCGTCATGGTCGCCGTGTGGGACGAGAACGACCGTCCCGATTCGAACGCCATCGCCGACGCGCTGCGCAAGCGCGGCATCGCGGCGGACGTGGCCCCGACCGCGGCCAAGCTCGGCAAGCAGATCAAGTACGCCAGCAAGCTCGGCATTCCGTACGTATGGTTCCCGGCGAACGCGACGGAGGACGGCGCCGAGAGCGACGAGGTGAAGAACATCGTCACCGGCGAGCAGCAGGCTGCCGACGCGGCTACCTGGGAGCCGGAGCCGGTCTACGCCGAGCAGAGCGTCACGATCCGCCAGTAGCGCCTTCCCGGCCGCCCCTTTCGGCGGCTGGGACTAGATTATTGTTTCCAGCGTCCCCGCAACGGGGCAGCATACCGATTATCGACACAAAAGTGAGGGAGCATGAGCCAGTCGGCTTACCGTACACACCATGCGACCGACGTGACGGAGGATCTCGTCGGCCAGCGCGTCAAGCTTTCCGGGTGGGTGGACCGCCGCCGCGACCACGGCGGGGTCGCCTTCATCGACCTGCGTGACAATTCCGGCCTCGTGCAGGCCGTCATCTACGACGAGGAGATGGCGCGCCCGCTGCGCAGCGAATACGTCATCGAGCTCGAAGGCGAGGTGCGCCTGCGTCCGGAAGGCAATGAGAACGACCATCTGGCCACCGGCAAGGTGGAGGTCGTCGCCGACCGCATCGACATCCTGGCCAAGTCCGACGCGCTGCCCTTCCAGGTCTCCACCGCGCTGGAGAACGAGAGCGAGAACAAGCTCCCCGGCGAGGACGTGCGCCTGAAGTACCGCTACCTCGACCTGCGCCGCCCGGCGATGCAGAAGAACCTCAAGCTGCGCTCCGACATGATGAAGGCCGCCCGCACCGTGCTCGACGAGATGGGCTTCCTCGAGGTCGAGACGCCGACGATGATCAAGTCCACGCCGGAAGGCGCGCGCGACTTCGTCGTGCCGGCCCGCCTGGTGCCCGGCTCCTGGTATGCGCTGCCGCAGTCGCCGCAGCTCTTGAAGCAGCTGCTGATGGTGTCGGGCGTCGAACGCTACTACCAGTTCGCCCGCTGCTACCGCGACGAGGATTTCCGCGCCGACCGCCAGCCCGAGTTCACGCAGCTGGACATGGAGATGGCGTTCGTTGACCAGGAAGACGTCATGGCCGTCACCGAGCGCCTGATCCAGGCGATCTGGAAGTCCGCCGGATACGACGTGCAGCTGCCGCTGCCGCGCATCACCTGGAAGGACGCGATGGACAAGTACGGCTCCGACAAGCCGGACCTGCGCTTCGGCAACGAGCTGGTCGAGCTGACCGAGTACTTCAAGGACACGCCGTTCCGCGTGTTCCAGGCCCCCTATGTCGGCGCGGTGCTCTTCAAGGGCGGCGCCGCTACGCCTCGTCGCCAGTTCGACGCATGGCAGGACTGGGCCAAGCAGCGCGGCGCCAAGGGGCTGGCCTACGTCGTGTTCGGCGAGAACGGCGAGCTCAAGGGCCCCGTCGCCAAGAACCTCTCCGAAGCGGAGCGCGCCGGCCTGATGGACGCCGTCGGCGCCGAGGAAGGCGATGCCGTGTTCTTCGCCGCCGGCCCGCGCGAATCCTCCCAGATGCTGCTGGGCGCCGTGCGCGTCGAGCTCGCCGAGCGCGCGGGGCTGCTCAAGCCCGACGACTTCGCGTTCACCTGGGTGGTCGACTTCCCGCTGTTCAAGCCCACCGACGACCCCGATGACGACGACGTCGCCGTCGGCCATTCGAAGTGGACGAGCATGCACCACCCGTTCACGATGCCGAGCAAGGACTGGATCGACACGTTCGACAAGGATCCGGAACACGCCATGTCCGACGCCTACGACATCGTCTGCAACGGCAACGAGATGGGCGGCGGCTCGGTGCGTATCCACCGCGACGACATCCAGGACCGCGTCCTCGACGTGCTCGGCATCAGCGAAGAGGAAGCCAACGACAAGTTCGGCTTCCTGCTCGAGGCCTTCAAGTACGGCGCGCCGCCGCACGCGGGCCTGGCGCTTGGCTGGGACCGCACGGCGGCCATCCTTGCCGGCGCCGATTCGATCCGCGACGTCATCGCCTTCCCGAAGGCCGGCGGCGGCCGCGACCCGCTGACCGGCGCGCCGGCCCCGATTTCCGACGAGCAGCGTGCGGAAACCGGCGTCGACTACGACCCGGACGAAGACGAGGACTGATACCGGGCGCCACCCTGCCGGGCGGTTTTCTGTGTCGGCGCAAAAGCCCCTTGCCGTTTACGATGATGCGTAAACGGAAGGGGCTTTTGCCATGGAACATCGGTATGACGAAACGGACATCGAACGCGACGGCGTGGCCATCCACGTGCGCATCGACGAAGAGGGGACGGGCCGCAAGCCGGCCGTCATCCTCATGCACGGCATGATGGGCGACTCGGGGTACGACGGCGGCTCCCTGCTGCAGCAGCTCGCCGAGAAGCTGGCCGTCGCCGGCTTCAAGGCCGTGCGCTTCGACTTCAACGGGCATGGCCGCTCCGGGGGCGAATTCGCCAACGCCGACGTGTTCAACGAAACCGAGGATGCGCTGGCCGTGCTGCGCTACGTCGAGGCCATGGACGACGTCGACGGCGTCTACCTGCTGGGGCATTCCCTCGGCGGCGTCATCGCCGGCATCGTCGCCGGGCTGGAAAACGAACGCATCAAGGGCCTGGTCATGCTCGCGCCGGCGGCCAACATCAAGAACGACGCGCTCAAGGGGGAGCTGCTCGGCGTCGCGTACGACCCGGTGCGCATCCCGGACGACATCGAGCTTGATGGCGGCAAGGCCAGCGTCGACGGCAAGTTCGTGCGCATCAACCGCATGCTGCCGGTCTATGAGGCGGCCGCGCTGTTCAAGGGCCAGGCGCTGGCCATCCAGGGCAAGCACGACCAGGTGCTCAAGACCCCGGTCGTCAAGAACTACGAAAAGGCGATGGCGCGCTGCACCGCCAGCGTGTTCGAGGACCTGACCCACGCCTTCGACGGCATGGACCGCCAGCTTGCGCTCAACGAAGCCGTGCAGTTCCTCGCGGGACTCAAGGACTGATTGGCGCGTCCGCCCGCTGGAAGGCGGCGCGTGCGGGTCCGGCGCGCGTGCGGCATTGCCGTGCGCGCGCCGTTTGCGTTGCCGGCGGCAGGCCAGGGCGGTTGGCGGCGCGGATGGAGCGGGGCGCAAGGCAGCGACGCAATCTTGAACCTTTGCATAATCTCCCCATGCCGGCGGTGGCGCGTTGCCGCCGTCGGCGCTACAGTGGCGACGGGAAGGACCGGCGCCGCGGGCCGGTCGCTTCGGATTCATTCGTTCGTTACAACGACCTTATATACTGACCCACTATGACTCAGCTAACCGAACAGAACGCTCCCCTCGGGCAGGACCCCAAGTACCTGGTCGAGCTTGAGCATGTCGAAAAGCATTTCGGCAATCTCCATGTCCTCAAGGACATCAACCTGAAAGTGAAGAAGGGCGAGGTGCTCGTCATCGTCGGGCCTTCCGGCTCCGGAAAGTCGACGATGTGCCGCACGATCAACCGCCTGGAGACCATCGATTCCGGCGTCATCCGCATCGACGGGCAGCCCCTGCCGCAGGAAGGCAAGGCGCTTGCGCAGCTGCGCGCGGAAGTCGGCATGGTGTTCCAGTCGTTCAACCTGTTCGCCAACAAGACGATCCTCGACAACGTCACGCTGGCCCCGATGAAGGTCCGCGGCATCGACAAGACCACTGCCGAACGCGAGGCGATGGACCTCCTGTCGCGCGTCGGCGTCGCCACGCAGGCCGAGAAGATGCCGGCCCAGCTTTCCGGCGGCCAGCAGCAGCGCGTGGCCATCGCCCGCGCGCTGGCGATGCACCCCAAGGTCATGCTCTTCGACGAGCCGACGTCGGCCCTCGACCCGGAAATGGTCAACGAGGTGCTGGACGTCATGGTCGAGCTGGCCCAGGAAGGCATGACGATGCTGTGCGTCACGCACGAAATGGGCTTCGCGCGCAAGGCCGCCGACCGCATCGTGTTCATGGCCGACGGCCAGATCCTCGAGGAAGGCACGCCCGACGAGTTCTTCGAGCATCCGAAGACCGAGCGCGCCAAGGACTTCCTGTCCAAGATCCTCACCCACTGACGGCTTTTCCGTGCCGTCGCTACCGGCCTGCATTCCGTCCGGCCCCCGCCATGAGAGAGAAGAGGGGGCGGAGCGCCATGCCGGGTATCCCCAAGGTTTTTCCGCCTGCAAGAAGGAACTTCTATGAATCAATCACCAAAGCGGCTGGGCAAGCTGCTGCGCAAGGGCGTCGCGTTGCTGTGCGCGGCGGCCTGCGTCGTGGGGGTGTCCGCCTGCGGATCCTCGTCCGACGAGAAGAAGATCACGATCGGCATCAAGTTCGACCAGCCTGGCCTCGGCTTCAAGAAGTCGGGCACCTATGAAGGCTTCGACGTCGACGTGGCGACGTACATCGCCAAGAAGCTCGGCTATTCCGAATCGGAAATCGAATGGAAGGAAGCGCCGTCCAAGCAGCGCGAGGCGATGCTGCAGAACGGCGACGTCGACATGATCCTCGCCACCTATTCGATTACCGACGCGCGCAAGCAGGCCGTGAGCTTCGCGGGCCCGTATTTCGTGGCCGGCCAGGACCTGATGGTGCGCGCCGACGACGATTCCATCCAGGGTCCCCAGGACCTCAACGGCAAGCGCCTGTGCTCGGTGACCGGCTCGACCTCCGCGACGACGGTCAAGGAAAAGTTCGCCAACGAAGTGCAGCTGATGGAGCAGCCGGGCTACGCCGAGTGCGCGACGGCACTGTTCTCGGGCATCGTGGACGCCGTGACGACCGACGACATCATCCTCGCCGGCCTCGCCTCCGCGTCCCGCGGCAAGCTCAAGGTCGTCGGCAAGCCGTTCACGCAGGAATACTACGGCGTGGGCATCAAGAAGGGCGACACCGAGCTGGCGACGAAGATCAATGCGGCCATCGAGGAGATGATCCAGGACGGCTCGTGGGAACGCGCCATCCAGGAGAACACCGAAGGGACCGACTACACGCCGAACCCCGAATACAACCCGCCGACGCCGAACGAGGGGGAGTGAGCCATGCACGCATTCGTCGAACTCTTCCAGTCCTATAACATCCCGGGCGCGTTCCTCGTCAACATCGAGCTGACGCTGTGGAGCGCGCTGTTCTCCACCATTCTCGGCGTGATCCTGGTGATGATGCGCATCTCGCCGATTTCGTCGCTGCGCCACATCGCCGGCGGCTACGTCGAGCTGTTCAAGAACATGCCGTTGACGATCATCATGGTGTTCATGGTGCTTGGCGTATTCGCGCAGCTCAAGCTGAGCTTCTCCGACAACTTCAGCACGAACTTCTTCTGGCTGGCCGTGGTAGGCCTGAGCCTGTATACGGCGGCGTTCGTCTGCGAGTCGCTGCGAAGCGGCATCAACACGGTGCCGCTCGGCCAGGCAGAAGCCGGGCGCGCGCTGGGCCTGAGCTTCATGCAGTCGGCCACCGAGATCATCCTGCCGCAGGCGTTCCGCGGCGCCGTGGCGCCGCTGGGCAACACGCTGATCGCGTTGCTGAAGAACTCGACCGTCGCCGCGGCGGCGTCGGTGGCCACGGAAACGTCGTCGCTGATGAGCGAAATGATCGAATATCGCCCGGACGTCATCATCCAGATCTTCCTGATCTTCGCGTTCGGCTATGTCATCATGATCATCCCGATCGGCCTGCTGACGACCTACCTGTCCAACAAGCTTGCGGTGAGGAGGTAACGCGCCATGGCAAGTGCAAACGAAAGCAGCGTGCTGTTCGACCAGCCGGGCCCCAAGGCCCTCAAGCGCATCCGCGTCGCCAACTGGATCGCCGGCATCGTGTTCGCCGTCATCATCGTGCTGATCCTCATGCGCCTGCACAATCCGCCGGACGGCGAGAACCAGTTGAGCTGGGAGCTGTGGAAGCCGGCGCTGGAATGGGAAGCGTGGAACGACTTCTACCTGCCGGGCCTGTGGGCCACCATCCGCGCCGCCGTCGTCGCCGTCATCGGCTCGGTGATCTTCGGCCTGGTGTTCGGCGTCGGGCGCCTCGTGCCCAACCCGATCGTCAAGGGCGTGTGCGCCATCGTCATCGAATTCTCGCGCGCCGTGCCGGTGCTGATCATGATGATCTTCTTCTGGCGCTGGTTCGCGTTCGCCGGGCTCGCGAGCCCCTCCTACTGGGCCGTCGTCATCTCGCTGATCCTGTACAACGGCTCCGTCGTCGCCGAGCTGATCCGCTCGGGCGTCGGCAACCTGCCCAACGGCCAGCATGAAGCGGGCCTGGCGCTGGGCCTGACGCGTACGCAGACGCTGATGAGCGTCGAGGTGCCGCAGGCGATCTACGCCATGCTCCCGGCCGCCGTCACGCAGCTTGTCGTCGTGCTCAAGGACACGGCACTCGGCTCGATCATCATGTACACCGACCTGCTGCAGGAAGCGCGGCGCCTTGGCTCGATGTACTTCAACATCCTGCAGACGCTCGTCGTGGCCGCCGTCATCTACTTCATCGTCTGCTGGCTGCTGAGCCGCCTGGCCGAATGGCTGCCCAGCCGCATGCAGCGCATGACCGCGGCGCCGACCGAAATGGAGCCGATCGCCCCGATCGCGATCATGGATCCGTCGAACGTCAACCAGATCGCCGTGGCCCAGGAAGGCGAGCGCCCGCTGGGCGGCTCGCAGCGCCTCTACCACGTGCATCATCGCGGCACCAACGCCTCGATCCACGGCTGGCGCCGCACCCGCTACATGCAGGGCTTCGACGAAACCCAGCCGCAAAGCCAGCGGGATGCCGAACCCCATCCGCTCAAGCTGGCGTTCGGCGCGCCGAAGAAGGACAAGGACAAGCCGAAGAAGTAGCCGGCGCTTGCTGGCGAAGGCCGTTCCGGAAGGATCCGGTCCATCGAAAGCCCCCTCTGGCATGAGGGGGCTTTCCATTTGTTCGTTGGGCGGGTATTCGCGTGGCGCCCCATGAATGCGGCAATACAATCGTGAGCTATGGCAAAGGACAAGGCAAAGCATACGAAGAAGGCGACGAAGGTCGCCAAGACGATCGACAAGGTGGCGCAGCGCGCCCCCAAGATGGAGGAGGGCTCGGAGGCCGAGCGGCTGTCCGAAGCGGCGAAATCCAGCGACCTGCTCTCATCGGTGTTCACGCTGCCGCCGGCGCAGATGCTCGTCTACCGGCCGGGAACGCGGCTTGCCGACATCGACGCCGGCGCCACTCCCGGCTTCTACGGCGACAAGAAGGAATGCGAACGGTTCATCCAGCTGTCCGCCACCGAGATCTCCCGCTACCAGCGGCTGATGTACGCCAACGGGCTGCACGGGGCCAAGCGGCGCGTGCTGATCATCCTGCAGGGCATGGACGCGTCCGGCAAGGGCGGCATCGTGCGCCATGTGTTCAGCCAGGTCGACCCGATGGGCATCCACTACCATGGCTTCGGCGCGCCCAAGGGCGAGGAGCTCAACCACGACTACCTGTGGCGCATCGAGCGCGAGCTGCCGGCGCCGGGCTGGATTTCCATCTTCGACCGCTCGCAGTACGAGGACATCGTCATGCCGCATGTCTACGGCACGTTCCCGAAGGACGTGTGGGAGAAGCGCTACGACGAAATCAACCGCTTCGAGGAGGGCCTGGTCGACTCGGGATGCCAGATCATCAAGATCTACCTGGTGTCCAGCAAGGCCGCCCAGCGCCAGCATTTCATCAAGCGGCTCGAGGACCCGCGCAAGTACTGGAAGTTCGACCCGTCCGACCTGGATGCGCGCGAGCGCTGGGACGACTACATCGCCGCCTGGCAGGACGTGTTCGAGCGCACCAGCACCCCGTACGCGCCGTGGTACCTCATTCCCGCCGACCACCGCTGGTATTCGCGCATGGTCGTCTCCGAACTGCTGCGCTGCACGATGAAGAACTTCAACATGACGTGGCCGCCGCTCGATGTCGACCCTGCCGTGGCGCTCGAACGGCTCAACGCCGACTGAGCTTCCCTAGATGCTGGCGACGGCGTAGTCGACGAACACGACCTCGCCGGACTCCTGCGTGGCATCCAGATCGACGGTTCCGGTGATGGCCCAGTCGTGGTCGCCGTCGGAATCGTCGATGATCTGGCGCACCTTCCAGGTGTGCTCGCTTTGCTCAAGCCGGTTGTCGAGGATGAACAGCTCGCCGCTGCGGGCCGCCGCATCGATGCCCACGTATTCGTGCTCGTCGTAGAACGCGTCGAGGGCGTCCTCCCATTCATGCACGCCGAACCCCCACGGCTTGTCGAGCGTGCCGAGACGCTCCGGGTCGTCGAGGTCCATGAGCTGCACGCGCCGGAACATGGCGTTGCGCACCAGCACGACCAGCCCGCGCCGGTCTTCGACGACCGGAGCCGCGGCTCCGGGAGCCGCCAGCGTCGCCGCCTGTTCGCTGCGTTCGAGCGCGCCTGCCGACTCCCATTCGTCGACGAGGCTCGAATCGATCGAGCGCACGACGACGCGCAGCCATGAGATGATGTCGTCGAGCTGCTCGTTGCGCTTTTCCTCGGGCACCGTGCGCGCCAGCGCGCGGTAGGCATCCGACAGGTAGCGCAGCAGCGTGCCCTCGGAACGGGCGATGTTGTAGCGTGCGATGTAGCCGGTGAAGTCGGAGGCCGTCTCGACCATGTCGCGCACGACGGACTTGGGGGAGAGCCAGTAGTCGTTCGCCCACGGCACGTCGTGGCGGTACTGCGTGAAGGCCGCGTCCAGCATGTCCTCGAGCGGCTTGGGATAGGTGATGTCCTGCAGGCGGTCCATGCGCTCGTCGTAGTCGAGGCCGTCCTCCTTCATCTCCTGCATCGCCTTGTCGCGCGCCTGGCGCTGCTGCGCCTTGAGGATCTGCTTGGGGTCGTCCAGCGTCGCCTCGACCATCGAGATGACGTCGAGCGCATAGGTGTCGCTGTCGGGATCGAGCAGTTCCAGGGCGGCGAGCAGGAACGGGCTCAGCGGCTGGTCGAGGGCGAAGTTGTCGGGCACGTCCACGGTCAGGTAGTAGTCGAAGCCGCCATCGCGGCGTTCTTCCGTTTCGATGACGCCGGTGTCGAACAGCGTTTCGAAGATCTCGTCCGCCCGCTGGTGCAGCTGCTCCTTCTGCTCGGGGGTTTGCGACGAGTCGTCGATGAGCCGGCCGATGCGGCGTCGTGCATCGCCGCCCTGCTGCACCTCGTTGAGCACCATCGAATGGGTGATGCGCATATGCGGCACCAGCGTTTCCGGAGCCGCGTCGATGAGCTTGTCGAACGTCGTCTCGGTCCAGTTGACGAACCCTTCCGGCGCCTTCTTGCGCTTGACCTTCTTGAGCTTCTTCGGGTCGTCGCCTGCCTTGGCAAGCGCCTTGGCGTTCTCTATTTCGTGCTCCGGCGCCTCGGCGATGACCAGGCCTTCGGTGTCGAAGCCGCTGCGGCCGGCGCGGCCGGCGATCTGGTGGAATTCGCGGGCGCGCAGGCGGCGCATATGCGAGCCGTCGAACTTCGTCAGCTGCGTGAGCACCACCGAATGGATCGGCACGTTGATGCCCACGCCCAGCGTATCGGTGCCGCAGATGACCGGCAGCAGCCCCTGCTGGGCCAGCTGCTCGACCAGGCGCCGGTAGCGCGGCAGCATGCCGGCATGGTGGATGCCCACGCCGGTGCGCAGCAGCCGCTGCAGGATCTTGCCGAAACCGGTCGTGAACTTCGTGCCCTTGATCGCCTCGGCGATCTTCTGGCGCTGCTCCTTGCTGGAGACGCCGGCGCTCGCCAGCGCCTGCGCCGTTTCCAGCGCCGCGTCCTGCGAGAAGTGGACGACGTAGATGGGGGTCTCGCCCCGGGAGAAGGCGAGCTGCACCGTCTTGTCGAGCGGGTCGAGCGTGTACTCGTAGCTGAGCGGGATCGGGCGCGGGGCGTCGGCGATGACGTCGACGTCGCGGTCGGTCATCTCCTCCAGCTTGGCGGCGATGGCGTCGACGTCGCCGAGCGTCGCGCTCATCAGCAGGAACTGCGTGTCCGGCAGCGTCAGCAGCGGCACCTGCCATGCCCAGCCGCGTTCAGGGTCGCCGTAATAGTGGAATTCGTCCATCGCCACGCAGCCGATGTCGGCATGCGCGCCTTCGCGCAGCGCCTGGTTGGCCAGGATCTCGGCCGTGCAGCAGATGATCGGGGCGTCGGGGTTGATATGGCTGTCGCCGGTGATCATGCCGACGTTCTCGCGGCCGAAGACCTCCACCAGGTCGAAGAACTTCTCCGACACCAGCGCCTTGATCGGCGCCGTGTAGTAGGAGCGGCGCCCGGTGCACAGCGCCGCGAAATGCATGCCGAGCGCCACCATCGACTTGCCCGAGCCGGTCGGGGTGTTGAGGATGACATGGTCGCCCGCCAGCAGGTCCATGACCGCCTCCTCCTGGTGCGGCCACGGCTCGACGTGCTTCGTGTCCTCGACCCAGCCGAAGAAGCGTTCATAGATATCGTCGGAGTCCAGATTGCGTCCGCCTTCGTCCGCGCGCGGCGCCAGCGCCCCCAACGTGCCATATGCGCTTGCGGCCTTGTGCGTATCTTCATCCTGCTGCATCGTTCCTGCTCCCATGGTTGCCAAGTATAGCGGGCCGTGAACGCCCCTTTTCTCCCTGCGGCTAGGATGGAGGCTATGGCGGATGTACAGGGCGATCTTTTCGAAATGGGCGGCGACGATGCGGGACTCGTGCGGCCTCTTGCGGTGCGCATGCGGCCGACGACGCTTGACGAGGTCGTGGGCCAGCAGCGCGTGCTCGTGCCGGGGTCGCCGTTGCGCCGTCTGGCGGATCCCGCTTCGCTGGGGTCGCTGACCGCGCCGAGTTCGGTCATTCTGTTCGGCCCTCCCGGGGTCGGCAAGACGACGATAGCCAATATCGTCGCGCAGTCTTCCGGCAGGGTGTTCGAAGAGCTTTCCGCCGTGACCAGCGGCGTCAAGGACGTGCGCGACGTGCTCGCCAGGGCCCGCGAACGCCTGGTGACGCAAGGCAAGGAGACGGTGCTGTTCATCGACGAGGTGCACCGGTTCTCCAAGGCGCAGCAGGATGCATTGCTGCCCAGCGTGGAAAACCGCGACGTGACGTTCATCGCCGCAACGACCGAGAACCCGAGCTTTTCGGTCATCAAGCCGCTGCTGAGCCGTTCGGTGGTCGTCAAGCTCGAATCGCTGGAGCCGGGCGAGATCCGTACGGTGCTCGAGCGCGCCATCGCCTCGCCCAAGGGGCTGGACGACGCCGTGTCCGTCGAGCCGGCGGCGCTCGACGACATCGTGCGCATGGCGGGCGGCGACGCCCGCAAGTCGCTGACGATTCTCGAGGCCGCCGCCGGCGCCGTCAGCGGCCCTGCACGGGTTGCTGCCCAGGCAGCCCATGAATCCGGCGATGCACCCGCCAAGGGGGCAGCGGGGGAGGCTGCCGTGCCGCTGGTCACTTCCGAGGTCGTGGCGAAGGTCATGGACGAGGCGACGGTCCGTTACGACAAGGACGGCGACGACCACTACGACGTTGCCTCGGCGTTCATCAAGTCGATGCGCGGCAGCGACGTGGATGCAAGCCTGCACTATCTGGCCCGCATGCTGGCGGCGGGGGAGGACCCGCGCTTCATCGCCAGGCGCGTCATGATCGCCGCGGCCGAAGAGGTCGGCATGGCGGCCCCGCAGATCCTCCAGGTGGCCGTCGCCGCCGCGCAGGCCGTGGCGATGGTGGGGATGCCGGAGGCGCGCATCATCCTGGGCGAAGCGGTCATCGCCGTCGCCACGGCGCCGAAATCGAACGCCAGCTACGAGGCGATCAACGCGGCGCTCGCCGACGTGGAGGCCGGCAGGATCGGCGCCGTGCCGCTGCACCTGCGCAACGCCCCGACGAAGCTGATGGCCAGCTGGGGCAACCACGAAGGGTACGTCTATGCGCACGATGAGCCGGGCGGCATCGCCACGCAACAGTACATGCCCGACGAATTGCTGGGCACCGAATACTACCATCCGAAAGGCCGCGGATACGAGCGTGAAATCGGGCCGCAGCTCGAACGGATGAGGGCTGTCATCCATCGCGACGACAAGGATCACGGACAGGCAGGCGACGGGGATTTGTCCAGCGCGAAGCGGTAAGCTGGCCGCTGCTGCCGCGAGCCGGATGCCTGCAATCCAGCCGCGGTCGACCGCGCGTTGCCGGGCTGCCCGGGCGCCGTATCCTGTCGACCGGAAACATACGGATCCATTCCCATCATGACGCAATCCCATGCCGCCAAGGGCGGCGCAAACATCCCTTCCACTTCCGAACTGCGTACCGAAACGCGCCTTGAGGAGGACGACCAGCTGCTCAAGGACGAATGGGGGACGAACCCCGAACCGCTGGGCGACCAGAAGATTCCCGGCAAGCTGATCGGGGCGATCGGCGCGGTAGGTTCGCTGGCGTTCATCGGCATCCTGACCGAAACGCTGATGACGGTGCTGTTCCCGGAACTGATGGAGGAATTCTCCATCAGCATGTCCTCCGTGCAGTGGGTGACGACGATCTACCTGCTGTCGGTGGCCGCCACGATGCCGCTGTCCGGCTTCATCATGCGCCGCTTCACGCTGAAGAAGGCCTTCATTGCGGCCATCGCGCTGGCCGTCGTCGGCTCCGTCATCATGATCTTCGGATACCAATTCTGGCTCATCCTCGTCGCCCGCGCGCTGCAGGGCATCGGCTCGGGCATCGCGACGCCGCTGATGATGAACATCATCCTCGAGCAGTCGCCGCGCACGAAGGTCGGGCGCCTGATGGGCGTCGGCGCGCTGGTCATCACCGTCGCCCCGGCCCTGGGCCCGACGATCGGCGGCGCCGTGGCGGCTGTCGCCCCGTGGCGCACGGTGTTCATGGCGGTCGTGCCGATCGTGCTGATCGTGTCGCTGCCGCTTGGCCTGCACTGCATCGAGCAGAAGCAGCCCGCCAGCGCCGACGTGCGCCTCAACGGCATCCAGTTCGTCGCCATCGTCATCGCGCTGGTCGGCTTGCTGCTCGGCGTCAACCAGCTTGGCGTGGCGATTTCGGACGGCGTCGCCGGCCAGCCGGTGGGCTCCGCCGTGGCCATCACGCTCGTCGCGTTCATCATCGGCATCGCGGCGCTCGTGTTCTTCTGCTTCTCCTCGCACCGTTCGTTCTCGCCGCTGCTGCGCATCGGCTGGCTGCGCAACCCGGTATGCCTGCTCATCGTCATCGCCTACATGCTGCTGCCGCTGCTGAGCTTCGGCTTCGGCTATGTCATCACCAACCTCGCGCAGCTGTCGCTGGGCACCAGCGCCCTGGTCGCGGGCCTGCTGATGATGCCGGGCGCCCTGGTCGGCGCACTGTGCGCGCCGATCGGCGGCATGCTGCTGGACAAGTACGGCCCGGCCAAGCCCATCTTCGGGGCCCTGGCGGCCTGCCTGCTCGGCCTGATCCTGCTCTTCGCGTTCTCGCAGCACCTGACGCCGTTCACGCTCGCGGCGTTCTTCTTCCTGTTCGGCGTCGGCTACGCGCTGTGCATTTCGAACATCATGACCGCCGGCATGTCCAACATCCCACCGCAGTTCATGCCCGACGGCAACGCCGTGTTCAACACCGTCATGCAGTTCGGCGGCGCCGCCGGCATCACGCTGTTCTCGACGATCATGGCGGTATGCCAGGCCGGCCATGGCCAGATTGGCACGCCGGCATACGTGCAGGCCACCACCAATGGCGGCACGTGGATCTTCCTGTCGATGCTCATCGTGTTCGCCATCGCGTTGGCCTGCCTGATCGTGGCGTTCCGCTTGCGGGAGCGCCAGATGAAGCGCGCCTAAGCTCTGGACGTTTGTCGGGGGTGTGCCGGTAATCTTGTTCCGGTTTCTTTCGCAACCCAACGGCATGGCGACCGCCGGTCTCTTCCGGCGCTGGACGCCGCCGCGATAAATCCAGCGAAGCCAAGCAACCGACATTTTCGGCAAACCCGGTGCGCGGGAGGGTCCCGCGTGCCTGACGAGGAGCGATTCAACTGAACAGGAACGAAGAACGGAACGAAACCATGGCCAGCCCCGCGAACGGAACGTCGCCGGCACCGGCCGCGCCACGCGATAGCGGGCAGGTCGCCGCGCCAGACGGCGAGAAGATACCCGGCCGGCTGCTGGGAGCCATCGGAGCGGTAGGTTCGCTGGCGTTCATCGGCATCCTGACCGAAACGGTCATGACGGTGCTGTTCCCGGAACTGATGGAGGAATTCAGCGTATCGATGTCGACGGTGCAGTGGGTCACGACGATCTACCTGCTCGTCGTCGGCGCGACGATGCCGGTTTCCGGGTTCCTCACGCGACGGTTCACGCTCAAATCGAATTTCGTGGCGGCCGTGACGCTGGCCGTGGCCGGCTCGCTGATCATGATCTTCTCCACGAGCTTCCCGATGGTGCTGCTGGCGCGCGTCGTGCAGGGCATCGGCTCGGGCATCGCGACGCCGCTGATGATGAACATCATCCTCGAGCAGTCGCCGCGCTCCAAGGTCGGGCGACTGATGGGCGTCGGCTCGTTGGTCATCACCGTCGCCCCCGCCATCGGCCCGACCGTCGGCGGCGCGATTTCCTCCGTGCTGCCGTGGCGCGCGATCTTCATCATCGTCATCCCGATCATCGTCATCGTCTCGCTGCCGCTGGGGCTGGCGACGATCCGCCAGTCGCGGCCGACCGAAGCGGCCCGGCTCAACGTCGTGCAGTTCATCGCCATCGTCGTCGCGCTGGTCGGCATGATTTTGGGCGTCAACCAGCTCGGCGTCGCCATTTCCGACGGCGTAGCGGGGGAGCCCTTCGGCACGGCGCTGACCGTCGCCATCATCGCGCTCGTCGCCGGCATCGGCGCGCTCGCGTTCTTCTGCTGGTCCTCGGCCCGCTCATTCTCGCCGCTGCTGCGCCTGGGCTGGCTGCGCGACCCGGTGGAGCTGCTGCACGCCATCTGCTATACGATGCTGCCGATCATCGGCATCGGCTTCGGCTACGTCATCACCAACCTGGCGCAGCTGTCGCTGGGCACGGATGCGTTCACCGCCGGCCTGCTCGTGCTGCCGGGCGCCCTGGTCGGCGCTTGCTGCGCGCCTATCGGCGGCATGCTCTACGACCGCTTCGGCGCCGTCCGCCCGATCCTTGGCGCGATGGGCGCCGCATTCGTCGGCCTCGTGCTGCTGCTGTGCTTCTCGGCGCACCTGACGCCCTGGCTGCTCGCCGGCTTCTACTTCATTTTCGGCGTCGGCTACGCGCTGGGCTATTCGAGCATCATGACCAGCGGCATCTCCGGCATCCCCGGACCGTTCGTGCCCGACGGCAACGCCGTGTTCAACACCGGCGTGCAGTTCGGCGGCGCCATCGGCATGACGCTGTTCTCGACGATCATGGCGGTATGCCAGGCAGGGCGCGGCGCCATCGGCTCGGCGTCGTTCGTCGCCGCGACGGCGGCGGCCGGCACGTGGATCTTCGTGGCGATGATCGCCGTGTTCGTCATCGCGATCGCGCTGCTGTGCTGCGCCTTCGCCATCCGCGCGCGCCGCGGGGCCGGGCGCCCCAAGACAGCCGCCGATGAAGAGCTGGAGGCGGCTGCCGACCTGCGGTAGGCTCCGGTTGCGCCGTACAAGCCAGCGCAATGGCAAAAGGCTCGGACGCCCTTTCTCGAGGGGGTGTCCAGGCCTTTTGCCATTGCGCGCAAGCGGAACGCCGGCGTTGCGCACGTGGCTACGGGACGGCCTTCAGTCGCGCCCCAGCGGGTTGACGCCTTCGTTGGACGCGTCTGTTTCGTTGTCGTACATCAGCACCCGCAGATGGTTGTCGAGCACCATGTTCTCGTCCGGCGACTGCGGCCACGGCGTGGTGTTCTCGAGGCTCAGGCCCTGATGGTCATAGAAGGCGAAGTCGCAGGTCGTATCGGTCATCAGGAAGTAGTTCTTCACGCCCGCGAGCTTGAACCTGTCGAGCAGCCAGGAGAACAGATGGCCCCCGATGCCCTTGCCCCGCCATGCCGGGTCGACGAGGAACAGCACGATTTCGGCGTCGTAGGCGTTGCCGGTTTCCCTGGCTTCCTTCAAGAGCTTGCTGTCGGCCTTTTCGCGGGAGCGCAGCTCGCGCACGGCCCTGCGTCCGGCGGCCGAACGGCACAGCGGCAGCAAGGCGGAAGCGACGTGCGCATGGTGCCGGTTGACCAGCGGTCGCGTTTCGTTGGCGTCGATGCGTCCGAGGATGACGCCGACGACATTGCCGTCCGCCACGGCCACCTGGGCTTCCGTGGAGCGGGCCAGGCAGTATTCGAAGTCCGCTTCGGCGATGCGCGCGCTGATCTGCGGATCGAGATTGTCGTTGGCGTACCATGCATCGGCCATCATCGACACGATGGCGGGGTAGTCGTCGCGCTTCATGGCGCGGTAGGTCACGGTGGTTGTTTCGTCCATGCCTTCTATCGTAGGGGCGCAGCTTGCGGCGCCATGCCGCGTCAAGCGTTGGGCTGAGCGCGTTTGGGGCCTTTGGGCCCGCTTTCGGCGTCGATGGCCGCCAGGCGGCGCAGCATGCGCAGCAGCGTGCCGTTTTCCAGCGATTCGGCCAGGATGCCTTCGTGCGACTTCTCCTGATGGACCAGCATCGTCACCAGCGCCTTGATGAGCATGCCGTCGAGCGTTTCGACGTTGAGGATCGACAGCGTCACGTTCTTCTCCAGGCCGTAGCGGTCCAGCACCTTCGCATAGTCGCCGGCGTCGTGGTGGATGACCTCCTCGATGAACGAGAGCATGACCTTCGAGTAGACGCACAGGCCCACCTTGTGGCGGCCGGCCGGGTCGACGGCCATGAACTCGATGTGGTAGAGCGACTCGGTGGAATGCTCGATCGGGTCGATATAGGCGGTGAGCCAGCCATAGCGCGGCGCGTCCCCGGCCCCCTCGTGGATGAGCGTCAGGGCGTCGGCGTAATGGCGGTAGCGGTCGGAATCCAGCGCCGAGTCGCGGTGCCGCGCCGCCAGGTTGCCGCCGGAACGCTCGAGGCGCGCATCGGGCACGGCCACGCGGAACTGGAAGCGGCGCCCCAGCTCCAGCACCGTCGCCGTGACGTGCTTGCAGATATGCCGCGCCTGGCCTTCATCGCATGAACAGGTGACCTTGGCCAGCGCATTGTGGCGCAGCAGCACGTCCACCTGGGCGTCATAGCGCAGGTCGGGGTCATGCACCAGCGCATGCCAGATGCCGTATACCGTTTCGTCAAGCTGGCCGACGGCGTGCTCCTTGAACAGCTCGTTGCCGTCGCGCAGCGCGGATGCGGGGGCCCATTGCGGCATGTCGGTCAGCGTGCGGCCGATCTGGATGCTCGATTCGATGATCCGCAGGCGCGCGGCGTTGCCGATGGACAGCAGGCGCCGCCGGTCGTTGGGGATCGACAGCTGGCGTTCCGCCTCGCTCACTTCGGTGGTGTCGGCGGCGAACCGCGCCAGCGGGTCCTTGTTGAGCGCGCGCAGCGTTTCGATCTGCTCGTTGCGCGGCTCGGTGCCCGGAATGCGGTGCCACGAGGCGACCGGGCGCAGCACCTTCGCGTTTTCGTACAGCACGATGAAATTGCGGCCGATGGCGGCCGACCACCATTCGTCCAGGCTCGTATTGCCATGGTCGAGCAGGGCGTCCTTGACGACCTTCCAGCTGGGCAGCCGGTCCACGTCGGTGTGGTAGAGGTCGGCGAGGTTGTCCTTGAACGCGTCCGAATACATGATGCCGCCGGTGACGCCGGACGACATCAGGGCCCTGAAGGAGCGGTAGGTGGGCGGGATGGAGGCCAGGTCGCATTGCTCGTAGACGGTGCCCGGGCCGTTCGTGATCATCGGGTCGTTGCCGCGTTCCACGCCGTTGAACGGGGGATAGGGGCAGAACGTCAGCGCCCCGCAGGCCGGGCACAGCTCAAGCACGCGGCCGCCGGGAAGATGCACGCCGTCTTCGAAGGGCAGTTCGTAGTTGTAGTGGGCGAGGGACGACGACGGGATGAACGTGAACCGCGATGGTCCGGATACGGCAAGGCCTTGCAGCTGCCTGCCGCAAACGCATCGTTGCCGGATCATACGGCGCCTCCTCGGGGAAATCGGATGCTGATGACGATCAATCAACAGAATATAGCATTCTGACTGTCAACGCACCAAGCGCAATCTGTGCAAAACCTCTACGGAGGCGGTTTTCGGCGCGTCCGGCGCGTCGCGTTACGTACGGTTACGTTTCCGTAACTTAAAGGCCGCGAAGGTCAATGTGTGCGTGTATCCCAATACGTATGGCAACACAAGAACTTCAGGGCGCCGGCGCCGCCGCACAGCCTGGCATCCGCAAGCAGTATACGACGCCGCTCAAGGAGCCGATCAACCCCGATATCAACCTGTTCGACTTCCTCGAGGACCGCGTCAACCGCCTTCCCGACGGCGACCTCATCGGCTACAAGGACGAGTCGGCGCCAAGCGGCTGGGGCTACTATACGGCCACCGAGTTCCGCGACCTGGTCATCAAGATCGGCAAGGGCCTGATTGGCTGGGGCGCCCGGCCCGGCGAATCGATTTCGATCATCGCCCACACCTGCTGGGAATGGGTGGCGCTCGACATGGCGATCATGGGCATCGGCTGCGTGACGGTGCCGGTCTACGAAACGAATTCGGCGGCGCAGATCCGCTCCGTCTACAACGATTCCGAAGTGGTGCTGGCGTTTGCCGAGGACGACACGCAGCGCGACAAGGTCGAATCCGTTGCCAATGACATCCCGTCGCTGCGCGATACGTTCGTCATCGACATGGGCGCCATCGACGCGATCATCGCGTTCGGCGAACACATCACCGACGAGGAGTTCTACGCGCGCAAGAACGCGGCGCATGGCGATACCCTGGCGACGATCATCTACACGTCCGGCTCCACCGGCACGCCGAAGGGCGTGGAGATCAGCCACCGCAACATGGCGGCCGAATGCATGCATTCCTACCAGAAGATGCCGCGCGCGATCGACATCCCCGACCGCCGCCTGCTGCTGTTCCTGCCGATGAGCCACGTGTTCGCCCGCTTCATGACGATCGTCGGCATTGGAGGCACCGTAACCGTCGCGCTGAGCGGCGACATGAAGTCGATCGTGCACGATTTCGAAACGTTCGGCCCGACGCTCCTGCTGGCGGTGCCCCGCGTGTTCGAGAAGGTCTACAACGCGGCTTCGCAGCGCGCCGGCACCGGCGTTTCCGGCAAGCTGTTCGCCCGCGGCGTCAAGACGGCCATCGAATGGTCGAAGACCGAGCAGGCCGGCGACAAGCCGGGCTTCGGCCTGAAATGCCGCCACGCGTTCTACGAGGCCGCCGTCTACAAGAAGATCCGCACGATCTTCGGCCCGAACGCCGACTTCGCGATCACCGGCGGCGCGCCGATGGACCCGGAGCTCTCCCACTTCTTCAGCGGCATCGGCGTTCCGCTGTACGAAGGCTACGGCATGACTGAAACGAGCGGCCCGGTGTCGGTGAACCTGCCCGAAGGCAACAAGATCGGCACCCTCGGCCAGCCGCTCAACGGCACGACGGTGGGCATCGCCGACGACGGCGAGCTGCTGTTCAAGGGCGAAAGCATCTGCATGGGCTACCACAACCAGCCGGAGGTGACGGCCGAGCAGATCACCGACGGATGGCTGCATACCGGTGACCTTGGCGACATCGACGACGAAGGCTACATCACGATCACCGGCCGCAAGAAGGACCTGATCATCACCGCGGGCGGCAAGAACGTTTCGCCGTCCGCGCTGGAAACGACGGTGATGACGTCGCCGGTCGTCTCGCAGTGCCTGGTCATCGGCGACCGCAAGCCGTTCGTCGCCGCCCTGGTCACGCTCGATCTGGAAGACGGCAATGCTTGGCTGCAGTCGCGCGGCGCCGCGCCGGCAGCCAATCTCGAGGAGATGGCGAAGAACCCGATCGTGCACGCCGAAGTCGAGCGCATCATCAACAAGGCGAACGAAGGCGTTTCGCGAGCCGAGTCGATCCGCAAGTTCGAGATCCTGCCCGAGCAGTTCACCGAGGAAAACGGCATGCTCACCGCCTCCCTCAAGACGCGCCGCAAGCAGATCACCGACCATTACAAGAAGCTCATCGACACCGTCATCTACGTGCCGCGCAAGAAGCAGGCCTGACGTTCCCGGCGAAATCCGCCATACAGGGCGTTGATTGACCGGCAATGCAAAGTGCGGGGTTCCTTCCTCCGGAAGGGCTCCGCACTTGCCGTTTGGCGGCATCGACGGTATCGGGCAGTATGGGGGCTGCATGCTTTCCTGTGAAAAGGATTGGAACACGCTGGCGTTACTCGGTTGAAGGAATCGCTTACGCGGGAACCCAAACCCCCGTATATTGAAGGCGTAGGGAGAGCGAAGGCGGTTGGGGAACCGCTGAGCTGGAAGGGCCGAGGAAAGCGCTGCGTTGGGATGACGCAGCCACGGCATGGCAGGGGGATCCACATGTTGAGCGTTGCAGTCGTAGTCATAGTATTCGCGTTCGCGGGACTGTTCGTCTTCACGGCGGACCGGGCGTCGTGGGCGCCCGAGAAGGACGCCGAGAAGGTGCCGGTGCCGGCTGAAGGCGATTCCGCGGAATCTCGGCTAGGGAACCGGTAGGGTAGTCGTATGAAGATGAGCGAACAGGAGTTCGAACGCACCGTGACGGAAGCGGTGGCGGCGCTGCCGGACAAGTTCAAGAAGGCGCTGAGCAACATCGCGATCACCGTGGCCGACGAACCGACCCGGCAGGAGCTGAGCAGCGTCGGATGCACGCAGGGCGGCGAATTGCTGGGGCTGTACCAGGGCATTCCGATTACGCAGCGCACGACGTCGTATGCCGGAGTGCTGCCGGACAAGATCACGATCTACAAGGGGCCGCACGAACGCGTCTGCCATACCCACGCCGAAATGGTCAAGCAGATCCAGAAGACGGTGCTGCACGAACTCGGCCACTACTTCGGGTTCGACGACGCGTACCTGCACAGCCACGGATACTGAGCCGCCCTGTATTGCCGCCTTTATTCAATCGTGGCGCCGAAAGGCCACAGCGCCAGCTTCGCCATCTTGAACGACTGCAGGCCGAACGGGATGCCGACGATCGTGACGCAGTTGACCACGCCGGCGGCGACGTAGCCGATCGCCATCCACAGGCCGGCCAGGACGACCCAGACGATGTTGAGGATCAGCGAGCCGACCCCGCCGCCGTACTGCACGGACTTGCCGAACGGCGTGAGCGTGAGGCCGGCCATTTTGAATGCCTGCACGCCCAGCGGAATGCCGACGATCGTGATGCACAGCACTACGCCGATGACCGCCCATCCGAACGCCAGCTCCAGGCCGCCGAACACCAGCCAGATGATGTTTGCCAGAAGTCTCATGCCATCCAAGTGTAGGGGATTGGGGCGTGCGCGGCGTGGAGGCGGCGTGGAGATTGCCGGAAGGAATCGTCGCCGCGTTCTGGTTGGATGAAACGGACAGACACAGGGGAACCAGGCCGGCGACGTCGCAGGACGCTGCCGGAGCGGTTGAGAAAGGCCTGGCGGCCTGACCCTTCGAACCTGAAATGGCCAATACCAGCGTAGGGAGTGCTCCGATGACGCATGCTTTGATGACGTACGATGAATCCAAGCCGACGATGCCTGGCAATCTGCCGCCGTTTGCGGCGACGCTGCGGCAGGCGGCGGATACGGTGTGGGAGGAAGGCTACCGGCAGCCGTTCCTGCGCGAACTGGGCGCCGGCACGCTGGAACGCGACCGGTTCGCGTTCTACATGACGCAGGATTCCCTCTACCTCAACGACTACGCGAAGGTCCACGCGCTGGCGCTCGCCAAGACGGACGATCCACAGATCATGCAGTTCATGGCGAAGGTGCAGAACGACGTGTTCCACGTCGAGACGTCGCTGCACCGCTCGTTCCTCGCGTCCTTCGGCATCACGCCGGAAACGCTGGCCCAGTCGCGCCAGTCGGCGTTCGCGCGGGCGTACACCTCCAACATGCTCGCCATCGCCTACGGCGGCGACATCCTCGACGTGATGGTGGCGGTGCTGCCGTGCGCATGGGTGTATGCCGACTACGGCCAGCGGCTTGCCGAAGAGTTCGCCGGCACGCTGGAAACCAACCCGTACCGGCCATGGATCGACATGTACAGCACCGGTTCGTTCTGGTCCGGCGCGCAGTGGCTGATCGACCATATCGAGCCGATGGCGCAGGAAGCCGGCGAAGACAAGCGGCGGGAACTGACCGACCTCTTCGTCGACGGCGTGGAGAACGAATACATGTTCTGGGACAGCGCCTACCGCAGGCAGATGTCCTGGAAGCCCGGCTGGGAGCGGTAGGGCGCGGCGCTCCCAGCCGGCCGGGGCGCCCCTGGGAAACCGTCAGCTGTCCCACGGGAAGCGGACAGGACTAGTCGCGCACGAGGGCGATATGCTCGATGTCGGTGCGGCGGGAGCGGCGGAACAGCACGAAGCGGTTGCCGATGACCTGCACCACTTCGGCGCCCAGCGCCTCGGCGAGGCCCTGCGCCGCATCCTTGGCGTCCAGGCCCGATCCGTCGAGCACGGCGCACTTGATGAGCTCGCGCTTCTCGATCGTTTCGTCGGCCTGCGCGATGGCCGTGTCGCTCAGGTCGTTCTTGCCGATCTGGACGAGCGGGTTGAGGTGGTTGGCCAGCGTACGCAGCTGCTTGATCTGCTTCTTCGAAAGCGATGCCATGGGTTGCCTTTCCTGTGGTTCGTACATCTTGTTCCTGAAAATCTTGTTTCTCTCGCCGGGGATTGCGCAAACGGCGCCCGCGGAGCGTTGCCCGGCAAAGCCGGTTGCCATCGTACCGGCGGCGCCGGAACAAGGCAACCGGCGGCAAAGGAAAACGCCCGCGGCGCATACGTTCTGCGCACGGCGGGCGTTTCGTTCGATTCAAAGGCCTTCGCGACGGACGATGAAAGGGGTGGGGAATGAGTCCGGCACGCAGGCGCAAAGGACCGAAGCGTTACAGGGAAGGCTAGAAGTCGATGTGGCTCGGGTCGGCGCCATTGCGCACGCCGGTGCCGATGGCATCGATGGCCTTCATATCCTCGGGGGAAAGCTCGAAGTCGAACACGTCGAAGTTCTGCTCGATGCGCGCGGCGTGGCGCGAGCGCGGCAGCGGGATGACGTCGCGCTGGATCTGCCAGCGCAGCGCGGCTTGCGCCGGCGACTTGCCGTACTTCGTGCCGATCTCGATCAGCACCGGGTTGTCGAGCACCTTCGCGGCGCTGTCCTGGCCGCCCAGCGGCTGGTACGCCTCGACGACGACGCCCTTGGACTGGCAGAACCTCACCAGGTCGGTGTTCTGGAACTGCGGCGACGACTCGAACTGGTCGACGGCCGGGACGACGCCGCCCATCGACAGGACCGCCTCCATGTTCTCGCGCTCGAAGTTGCTCACGCCGATGGCGCGTACCAGGCCGTCCTCGTACAGCGACTGCATGTCTTCCCAGGCACGCTGCCAGCCTTCGACCGGCCAGTGGATGAGGTAGAGGTCGACGTAGTCCATCTTCAGGTCGTCGAGGCTCTTGCGCAGCGCGTCCTTGACGCGGCCCTTGCGGATGTCGGTGTTCCACGCCTTCGTGGTGATGAACAGCTCGTTGCGGGCGATGCCGCTCGAGGCGACGGCGGCGCCCACCGATTCCTCGTTGCCGTAGACGGTGGCGGTGTCCAGCAGCCGGTAGCCGGTTTCGAGCGCCGTGGAGACGGCGTCCTCGGTGTCCTTGCCGTTGTCGAGCTGGAAGACGCCGAAGCCGATCTGCGGGATCATGACCTCGTTGTTCAGGGCCGTGCGATGCATCATGGATGAAGCCTCTTTTCTTGCGATGTGCCGGCGGCGCCCCAAGGCGCCCCGGGCCGTTGCCCACCATCCTAGGAAGACGGGCGCCCGGAGCAAAGCGCCGTTTGCACTGGGAGAAGCCGCTGGAAGCGAACAAGCGGGCTTGTGCAGGGGAGGGCGGGATGCTAGGCGGCTGCTGCCGGCGCCGCGGAGCCGGGCGCGACGGGGCGGAGGGGGAGGGTCGGTCAGCGGCGCATTCCTAGAGGTGCGCCAACGCGACCAGGGCGGCGATCTGGGCGGCTGCCAGCGCCAGGAACAGCCAGTCGTGCGCGTCGAAGCGGTAGCGGCGCCAGTGGGTGCGGCTGATGCCGTCCTCGTAGCAGCGCGCATCGAGTGCCAGCGACAGGTTGTCGGCGTGGCGCAGCGCGGCCGCGAACACCGGCACGACGATGGCGCACAGCGCGCGGATGCGTTTGGACGGCGAGCCGCTCTCCACGGAGCCCCCGCGGCATTGCTGCGCCTCGAGGATCGATTTCGCCTCGGCGCCCAGCGTCGGCAGGAACCGCAGCGCCAGCGACAGCACCAGCGCTATTTCCTGCGTATGCACGCCGGCGGCCTTCAGCGGCGCCAGCGCGGACTCGAACGCATCGGTCAGCGCCGTCGGTGTCGTCGTGGCCAGCAGCAGCGCGCCGAGCACGATGACCAGCGAGAAGCGCAGCATGTACAGCACCGCCACCGACACGCCGTCGTCGGTGATCGCCAGCGGCCCGATATGCGCCAGCGGCGTGCCGGAACGCACGAAGAACACGTTGAGCGCGCCCATGATGACGAACATCGCCAGGAACATGTGCACCGAACGCAGCAGCGCGGACGGCTTGATGTGCGCGAGCGCCACGAGCGCCGCGCATACGGCGAAGCCCACCGCCAGCTGCGGCCAGCGCGACATGGCGAACGCGGAGAACATCAGTGCCAGGAACCCCAGCGACTTGGCGCGCGGGTCGAGCGAGGACACCCAGCTATAGCGTTCCTGGCTGCTGGCATGCTCGCTCGCCTCGGCCGCCTGCGCGGCCGCCGGCAGCGGCGTGGCGTTGACGCGGGTGACGGGAAGGCCGTGCCGGTTCCATCCGGCGTCCTGCGGACCGTCGCCGAACAGCACGATGCGGTCGGCGTAGCGGTTCGCCTCGTCCATGGCGTGCGTGACGAGCAGCACGGCGACGCCGCGTCGCTTGAGCTCCTCGATCAGGCTGCCGATCCTGGCGCAGGCGCGCTCGTCGAGGCCGGCGGTCGGCTCGTCGAGGACCAGCAGCGACGGGTGGCAGGCGATGACGCCGGCGATGGCGGCCAGGCGCTGCTGGCCGCCCGACAGCTCCATCGGCGAACGCTGCGCCAGCGGCGCGATGCCGAGCAGCTCCAGCGCCTCGCCGACGCGTTCCTGCACGGCCTGCTCGCCGAGCCCCTGCGAGCGCGGCCCGAACGCGACGTCCTGCGCGACGGTGTCGGCGAACAGCTGGCGTTCGGGATGCTGCATGACATAGCCCAGCGTGTGGTGCAGCGCCATGCGCTGACGGCGCCCGGCTTGGCGCGAGGGGCGTTCGCGCCCGGTGCGCGTGCGGCGCCCGGCCGTGGCCACGTCGATGCCGCAGACGCGGATCGAGCCGCGCTGCGGGGTCTCCAGCCCGGCCGCGAGCCGGGCGAACGTCGTCTTGCCGGAACCGTTGCGGCCGATCAGCGCCACCGTTTCGCCGGCGCCGACCGACACCGTCACGTCGTCGAGGGCCGGCCGCTGCGCGTCGCCATAGCGGAACGTGACATGGCTGAACGAGATTGCCGGCTCGCTGGCCGCAGCGCCCGGCGTGTGAACCATGTCCGCATCTAGGGGCGGGTTGCCGGAGGTGGACGGCGGAACGTTCACCTCCGGCAGGGCGGTGCCGGGCGCGGTGCCGGAGGGGACGATGCGCCCTTCCTCCAGCCGGATGACGCGTTCGGCGGCGTCGATTTCATCGCGGTGGTGGGTGACGAACACGACGGTGGTGCCGGCATCGTGGATGGCGCGCACCGTGCGCATGACGTCGGCGCGCGCATCGGGGTCGAGCATGGCCGTCGGCTCGTCGAGCACGAGGATGGAGGCGTCCATCGCCAGCTGGCCGGCGATGGCGACGCGCTGCTGCTGGCCGCCGGACATGCGCGTGGGGTCGCCATGGCGCGCATCCTGCATCGACACGGCGTCGAGCGAGCGGGCGATGCGCTCGCCGATGCCCGGCGGGTCGACGCCGAGGTTCTCCGGGCCGAACGCGACGTCGTCCTCCACGGTGGTCGTGACGATCTGGTCGGCCGGGTTCTGGAACACGGCGCCTACGAGCCGCCGCGCCGCGCGGTAGGCGGCCGGATCGGGCTCGCCGGCGATGCAGGCGCGCTGGCCGGCGAGCGTGACGTCGCCGGCGTCGGGCGCCACGAGCCCCGCGATGACGCGGGCCAGCGTCGACTTGCCCGAGCCGTTGGGCCCGGCGATGGCGACCCATTCGCCGGCGCGGATGTCGAGCGACACGCCGTCCAGCGCCCACGAACGGCCTGCGTCGTAGGTGAACCTCACGCCGCGCAGGCTGATGGCGCCCTCCTGTACGCTCATCGGCCGATCAGCTTCGAGATGGGCTTGTAGACGAGGAACGTCACGACGCAGTTGATGGCGAACTTGACGAGATTGAACGGCAGCAGCACCGGCACGATCATCGCGGCGACCTGCGCCATCGTCATGTGGGCGTACAGCGGCGTGATCAGCAGGTTGGCGACGATGGCGACGGCAAGCGCGCATACGGCGCCCAGCGCCAGGCCTCCTGCGGCCGCGCGGCGCGACTTGTGGCCCCGGTAGACCAATGCCGGCGGCAGCGAGAGCGCGAGCGCGACGAGGACGCCCATCAGGCAGCCCCACGGATTCGTGAACAGATGCGGCAGGAACCCGAGCGTCGAGACGATGACGGCGCCGGACGGCCCGAATGCGAAGCCGGCGACGAGCGCGACGATGCCGGACGGATCGTACTTGAGCCACGGCGTGCCGGGAATGAGCGGGAATTCGATGAAGCTCAGCGCCATGGCGAGCGCGACGAACAGCGCGTACATGGCGATGCGCCTGGTGGACCAGCGGCCGGATGCGCCGACTCCCGTCGAATGGGCGTTGTCTGGGCGCGTTGCCGGGGCATGGGTGGATTTGCCCATGGTGGGGCCTCCTTGTTTCTTCCATCCGGACTGTAACCGTTGGCTCCGGAATCGCACCGGATCGGCCGCCGTGAAGCGGGTCGCGGGCTTCGGGCGTGCCGCCCGTTACCGCCAGTAAGGAATTTCACCTTCCCTGAAACCTGTCGGTTCATTCTTAGCTGCAAGCAAAGACCGGCGTTTGCGAAGGTTTGCAGAAATCTTGTATTCAAAGAGACGAATTCAATAAGTCAAACGCTTAAACTAATATAGAATGGAAAAAGTGAAAACAAGCCTGCCGTGTTCCTCCGGATACGGTAGGGTAGGTTTTGCAAACGTTTTCGTTTCTGCAGGAACACTACATCATTTAGGAGAAGGTCAACGATGATTGAAACTGCTCAGGCATTCGGCGTAGACATCGGCGGCTCCGGCATCAAGGCCGCCCCCGTGAACCTGGAGGAAGGCCGCTTCGCGGAACCGCGCTACAAGATCCTCACTCCGGAACATTCCACCCCGCAGGCCGTGGGCGACATCGTGCGCCAGCAGCTCGAGCATTTCGACGTGCCCGAGGACGTGCCGGTCGGCATCGCGTTCCCGGCCCCGATCAAGCCCGGCAAGAAGCTGGACTTCATGGCCAACCTCGACCAGTCGTGGATCGGCGTGGACGTCACCGAGGTCTTCTCCGAGGCCTGCGGCCGTCCGGTCACCGTCGTCAACGACGCCGATGCCGCCGGCCTGGGCGAACAGCAGTTCGGCGCCGCCAAGGGCCAGGAGGGCCTGGTCATCGCCACGACGCTGGGCACCGGCATCGGCACCGCGCTGATCTACAACGGCGTGCTGATCCCGAACACCGAGCTGGGCCACATCGAGCTCAAGAAGGGCAAGGGCGACGCCGAGAAGTACGCCGCCTCGTCGGTGCGCGAGAAGCTCGACATGGGCTACAAGAAGTGGGCGAAGCGCCTGACGAAGTACTACAGCCTCATGGAGATGTACTTCAACCCCGAACTGTTCGTCGTCGGCGGCGGCGTGTCCCGCGTGTCCGAGAAGTTCCTGCCGTACATCGAGATCAACACGCCGATCGTGGCCGCAACCCTGCACAACGAGGCCGGCATCATCGGCGCCGCGTACTACGCGTCCGTGCAGTCCAAGTGATTTGCCGTGGGGATTCCCGCGGATTGAGGATCCAGGCGAAGGCCGTCCCTTCTTCGGCAAGGGGCGGCCTTCCGTCGTTATCGGGCGCTTGCGTCAGGCAATCAGCTCCCGGACGGCGCGCAGCAGCCCGTGTACGTTGCGTTCGAATTCCGCAGGCTCGGGCAGCAGCGAAAGCGCCACGTACCCGTTCGAGGGCATGTCGAAGAAATAGCCGGGCTGGCCGCTGAGCCGCTGCGTGGCGACCATGTGCAGCACCAGCTCGTTCTCGTCGATGACCGACGGCACGCGCGCCAGCACGTTCCAGCCGCCCTCGGCGCGCAGCACGTCCACCAGGCCATCCGGGTCCGCCGCCAGCATGCGGCGCAGCGCGGCGAGGTTGCCGCGCACGCGCTCGCCGACCCGCGCCGTCTGTTCCGGCGCCTCGCGCAGCATCGCCGGGATGCGCGAAGCGACCGTTTCGCCCATCGGCAGGAAATCGTCGGCGATGACGTCGAGGCGGCGCATCGCCTCGGCCACGTCGCCGCGCGGGCCGGACGCCTCGATCCAGCCGACCTTGGCATGCGGGGCGGCAAGCATCTTCGAGAAGCCGTCGAGCGCGAACGTCAGCACGCGCCTCTCGCCGGCGAAACGGCGGTTGCCGGCAAACGGTTCCAGCCCGTAGCCGAAGAACACCTCGTCGGCGATGACGGCGATGCCATGCGCGGCGCACAGCGCCACCAGCTCCTCGCGCTCGGACGGCTTGACGTACGAGCCGGACGGGTTGTTCGGGTTGATGACGACCAGCGCGCGGATGCGTGCGCCGTCCGGGCCTTCAAGCGCCTGGCGCACCGACGGCACGTCGATCGTCCACGAGCCGTCGAACGCCAGGCGGTAGGGCAGCGCGTCCACCCCTTCGAGCCGGCCGATCGATTCGATGAGCGGATAGCCGGGCTTGGGCGCCAGCACCGCGTCGCCGGGGTCGCACAGCAGCTTCATCAGCCATGAGTAGGCCTGCGACGTGGACGAGAGCACATAGAGATTCGCCGCCTCGAGCGGCGCGGCGGCGTCGCCTGCGCCGTCGCGCCCGTCGCGCGCGTTGATGAAGGCGGCGAGCGCTTCGCGGGCCTTGACGGGCCCGCGCGGATCGGCATCGTAGACGGCCGGAAGGCATGCCGGTGCCAGGCCGTGGCGGGTGGGGTTCGAATCGTTGAGCCTGCCCAGCGCGACGCCGTCGGCGCGGGCCTGCCGTTCGGCGGCGGCAATCGGATTGGGGGCGGACATGTCGACGCGGGAAGAAAAACGCACGGCCCCATGCTACTCCGGGCCGTGCCGGCGGCTGCATAGGGGTCTTTCCAGGGATGCGTGCAGGGTCGCCGCCAGGGGCGCACGGGCCGCCGCGGCGGCTAGCGGGAGGCGCCGGTCATCTCCTCGTATTTGCGGCGGATCATCTGCGCGTAGAACTCGCTGGCCTCGTCCGGCAGCCCGTCGAAGACGACCGCGGCGCCGTCCATGACGAGCGTGCGCGACACATGGCAGTCGGGGCGCGTCACCAGGTCGACGTCGTGCGTGGCGAAGACGACGGGGCGGTCGCAGGAGAACAGCGCGCGCGCCACGTGCAGGCTGCTGATCTCGTCCAGGCCGCGCGTCGGCTCGTCGGCGATGATGACGGCGGGATTGAGCGCGCAGGCGATGGCCAGCGACAGCAGGTGCAGCTGCTCGGCGTCCATCGCCGCGGCCGGCGTGCGCGCCATGCCGGACAGGTCGAAGTGGGCGAACACGCTGCCGATCGTCGCCAGGCGTTCCGTCTGGGGGACGTGGCGCTTGGCCAGCACCTTGTCGAGCGCTTCATGGATCGACACGTCGGCGTTGAATTCGCGGGGGATCTCCTCGCGCTCCACGTAGCCGGCAACCGTTTCGAGCCTGCGGCGCTGGCGGCCGGAACGCGCGTGCAGCGTGGCGTGCGGCGTAATGGCCTCGAGCACGCCGCCCGTGGGGGCGACGCGGCCGGCCAGCAGCTTGAGCAGCGTCGACTTGCCGGCGCCGTTGAGCCCGATGACGGCGACGTGGCCGTCCTGGGCGAACAGCTGCAGCGTCGTGGCCTGGAGCCCCACGCTGCCATCCTCGTACACGTATGACGCGCCCTGCAGGCTGTAGTCCACCGACGCCACGTCGTTGAGATGCCGCCCGAGTCCGAAAAGTCCCATGCCCAATATTCTATGCTGCGCGCGCCGCTTCGGTTCACGGCATCAGCGAAAACCAGGAACGCACCGTCAGGTAGAGCCCCGGATTGTTGGACAGCAGCGCGTCGTCGCGGCCGACGGTAAAGCACGACATCGCCGCGATCGCGACCGCCCACGCCACCGCAAGGACGAGCACGCAGCGCCACGGGCGGAATCTTGTGCAGCCGTATTCCATGGGACCGCTGGAAAGCGCGGTGGGCAGCGCGTCGCGTCCCGGCGGGCAGGTCAGCCGCGCGGCCGGGGCGAGCGCGGCCAGCATGAACAGCCAGCAGAAATCCGCCATGTAGCGCCAGCCGAACCCGCCGACGTACGCGTCGAAGACGAGCAGCGCCCAGCCCAGGGCCACTGCCGCCGCCAGGAGGCCCCACAGGCCGCTGGAAGCCAGCCGGCGGCGCAGGAACGGCACGGCGAAGCCAAGGGCGATGAGCGGGCACAGCGCGATGATGCCGCCTACGCTGGGCTCGGTGAACGACCATTGCGGCAGCGGCGTCGGCGAGATGGCCAGGAACGGGAACGAACGCTGGAAGCGCAGCGGCAGCGCGAGGTAGTAGCCGACCGTCGCCGGCATGTTGGCCAGCGGCGTGTGGAATTCGGTCATGTCGGTGACGGTCAGCTGGTAGGCGTTGCCGAAATCCAGCCACGAACCGAATCTTATGTAGTTGTAGGCGAGCAGCGGCGCGACGATGGCCGCCGCCGGCACGATCGCCGCCGCCAGCGGACGCCACAGCGTGCGCAGGCCGGCGCGGGCGATGGCGCGGATCTGGGGCCAGAAGAGGGGGATGGCGAGCAGCGCCGCCAGCGCGAACGTCGGGCGGCAGCCGACCGTCGCCGCGATGGCGAGCGAACCGCCGGCGACGCGCGACAGCGACAGCGGCGCGGCGCCGGGAACCTGCCAGTACGCTTTGCGCTCGCCCTTGCGCCGGCCGAAGCGGTAGCGTTTGCCCCACGCCGGCGCCTGGCGCGCGCCGATCCACAGCCACAGGCCGAGCGCGGCCAGCAGCAGGGACGAGGCGAACGGAATCGAATAGAAATTGGTGCGGTAGAGCAGGTAGACGGCATTCGAGCCGACGAGGAACGCCGTGCACAGCAGGCCGGTGGCGGCCAGCGACGTGCGCGGGGCGACGGCCTTGATGACGCGGATGGCCAGCAGCGTGCCGAACAGCAGGAAGCCGAACATCAGCAGCAGTTCGGCGCTGGCGGCCGGCAGCATCGCCGCATGGCCGGTCAGCAGCGTTGCCAGCAGCTGGTACGGCACGAACAGCACGACGGCCGGCAGCACGCCGAAATACGAATACCAGTGGCCGTCGTGGAACGCGTAGTCCCAGAACAGCGGGGTGGCGCCGGAAGCCTTGAGCTCGCCGCGCGTGGCGACGCTGTAGGGGTTGGCCGCGTCCTTCAACGCGTCGGGAACCGGCAGGTCGAGCCATGCGTGGCCGTGCAGCAGCGCGTCGGCGACGTGGCCGTACTGGTCGAAGTCGTAGGTGTAGCCGCCGGCCAGATGGAACGACAGCGCGCCGCTCGAGGCCGCGATGGAGGCGGCGCCGGCGACGCTGGCCGCGCCCAGCAGGCCGAAGACGGCCGCGAAGGCGCCGCGCTGGCGGCGGCTGGACGTGTCGAGCGTCGCCGACCATAGGCGCGAGCCGGGCTTGAGGCCCGCGATGGCGAGCGCGGCGGCCGCCATCAGCGCCACCTGCGCCCAGCTGAACGAGAACGGCACGCGCTGGTTGGCGCGGATGTCGTTGACCGGCAGGATGCTGCCGGCGCTTTCCACGACCCAGACCTTCACCGTGCCGTCGCTGGGGCCCTGGAAATACAGCGACCGCGCCGAGGCGGGGGAGACCGGGTTCTCGTCCCCGGTGCCGGCGGAGCTCTCGACGCGCAGGTGCACCGTCGACAGCACCGTTTCCTTGCCGGATGCGGCGTCGGCCTGCCGCGCGGCGTCGATGGCGCCTTGCGAGGCCGTTTCGGCGCGGTAGTAGCGCGAGGAGCCGTCCGCCTTCACCTCGAAGTACGCCTGCGTGGCGTCGGTGACCTTCACCAGGCCGTCCGGCAGCCGTTCGAGGCCCGTGCCAAGCGCGTTGTGCGCCGAGGCCGAGTCGCGGCTGGCGCCCATCGACGTCCAGTACGGCAGGTTGAGCACGCTCGCCTCGACCAGCACGATGGCTGCGGCCGCGATCAGCACGGCCAGCGCCCGGCGCAGCCAGCGGCGCGGCGCGGGGGCGGTGGCGCGGCGGCCGGGGCGGGGGCGGCTGTCCGCGGCGCGGCGGGAACGGAGCCTGGAACGGAAGCCGGGGCGGAGGGATTTGCACAGCACGGCTTTTATTCTATAGGCACGAACGGCTAACGCGCCTGCGCGGCCGGCGAGGTACATTGGAAGGCATGGCTAGAGACGAGCGCCGTTCAATGGCTGACGAATTGACAGGGCTTTCGCGCCGCCTGCGCAAACGCGTGGCGCTGGCGAAGGACGATGCCGCCGTGCGCCGCGCCCAGAACGCGCAGCCGGGCACGTCGCGGGGCATGTTCGGCGACCCCAAGGCCGTGGAGGCGATGCTGGCGCTGGTCGGCTCCGACAAGAAGATCGTGCTGCCGCCGCTGGCCAAGCGCCACGTGCTGCCGGCGATGCCGTTCCTTCCCGGCGGGGTGCGCGTCGGCTGGGCGCAGCTGCCGCGCCAGGCGGGGGCTGGCTTCTCGCTGGGGCTGTTCGCCTCGCCGCGCGAGTTCGTGCCGATTGCCGTGGCGGACGGCGCCGGCCGCGTATTCGCGGGCTTCGATCCGGCGATGGATACGCAGTCGCGCGAACCGCAGTTCATGTTCGTCAAGGAGCGCGAGGTCAGCGTCGCCGAAGGGGCGCGGCTGGCGCCGGCCGGACGGTCCGCGCCGATGCGGATGGTGCGGGCGATCCAGGGCAACATCATTGGCGCCGGGCCCGATGGGCGCATGCTGTGGCTCGCCTCGTGGCTCAAGCGCAACAACCGCTACGCCCTCGAACAGCTGCGCGTCGACCTGCCGCCGGCGCTGCTCAAGGGGCTCGAATACCGCGACGCGATCACGATAGCGTATTTCGCCGCCTACATCGCCCCGCAGGCGCTGGGGCTGCTCGGCGGCTTCGGCGCGGGCAATATTTTCCGCAGGCTCAACCGGGAGGCGCCGCTGGGCGCGATACGCCGCAGCGTGCACGACACCCGCGAGGCGCGCTCGCATGGCCTGCGCGTGTCGGGGCTGGAGGAGTTCTTCGCGTCGCTGGCCGAGGAGTCCGGCGCGCTCGGGCAGGTGCCGGGGCTGGAAGCCGTGCACGGGCTGGAGCCGCTGCGGCTGGAACGCTCGGCCACGTCGGGCACGTTCGGCTTCGCGTGGCAGACGTCGCTGCCGTTCGACGCCGCGCTGACGTCGCTCAAGATCGAGGGCGCGCTCAACCGGTTCGCCGCGGCCAGCAACTGGCTGGAACGCAACGCGGCCGCGGGGCGGCTGCCGATCGAGGATACGGCGTCGCGCGCGGACGTGGCGATGATCGACCAGGCGCTGCTGGCCAACCCGGCGCTGCTCGCCTTCGACTTCCCGGCCTCCGCCGGCCCGGACGACCTGGTACGCGACGACGCGTTCCTGGCGGTCAACGCGTTCGTCGAGCTGGCGGCGGACGTGGCGGCCGAGCTGGCCGCGCGGCTGCCAGCGCCTGGGGGCGGCGGGGCGGCGACGCCCAGGGACGCGGGCGGTTCGGAATGGGTGTACCGGCAGGCGATGAGCGCGCTGCTGCGCAAGATGGCGCTGCCGTTCCGCTTCGATTCGGAGTTCCGCGCCGACCTGGCTTCGGGCCGCGTCGGCGTCGCGTTCACGCTGGCGGGGCCGGCCGTCATGCCGGCGAGCGCCTATGACGAAACGCGCCATGAATGGGCCGTGCTCGACGACCATCGCCGCGCCATGGCCAGCGTCGTGTACAACATGCGCGTCAGCCTGATGATGGCGGCGCTCGCGTTCGGCGCCGACGCCGGCGTGCAGGAGGTGAGCGTGCAGATCGATTCGCTCGGGCTCGAGGAGGCGATCGCGCAGCAGGACGACGCCATCCGTGCCGCCGTCGGCGACGCGGTCAGCTCGTTCGAGGGGCTGAGCCTGGGCGACATGGAATACGACGGCGTGCAGGGACAGTCACGTCCGGGCCCGGCTGTGCCGCCGGCCGGCACGCCTGGCGAGGCCGCAGCGGGCGCGGATGCGGCGGATGCAGGCGCCGCGGACGTCGGCGACGTCGGCGACGTCGGCGTCGACGCGGCCAAGCTGCGCCTCGATGACGAATTCACGCGCCTGATGAGCGGCGCCGACATCGATGAAACGGTGTTCAGCGACGAGGCCTTCGCCGCTCTCGGCGAGCCGGGCGACGCGCCGGACGGCGCAGGCGCGCAGGGCGGCGCGGCCAAGGGCGCGGACCCGCTCGAGGCGCTGGGCGAGCCGCCCACGATGAAGCCGGCGCTGTCGGTGACGTTCACGCGCGCGGCGTTCCTTGAACGGCTGGAGCAGGACGGCCTGGCCCATCCGATGGATACGTACCGGATGTTCGGCGCGGTGATGGATATCGATCCGGCCATCGGGTTCAAGCCGATCGTGCCGTCCGCCGACCTGCACGGCGAACGCTTCGCCCCGCAGGGCGCGCAGGACGCGCCGGAAGCGGACGAGCGCCCCGTCGACGCGCAGGTGCGCGAGACGCTGCGGGTGCGCGGGCCCTGGGACCTGTCCATCCAGCGCGACGACCTGCTGGCCCATGCCAACGAGCTGATGCGCGCGCTGGCGGCCGACGACGCGATGCCGAGCGCCGCCAAGGCGCAGCGGGCGATGGAGGCGATCGAGCGGATCAACGACCCCGAGCTCAACGCCATGGCGCCCGCGCTGACGGCGGCGCTGATCGACGGCGAGCCTCCGGCGCCCATCGAGCCGGCGGCCGCACGCGAGCTCGAAGAGGTGCGCAACCGGGCGCGGGGCCTGCTGTTTTCCGGCGACCTCGACGCGGTATTCGAGCCGATAGCGGAGCAGGTGGCGTCGCTGGACGCGATGTTCCGCGGCTCCGGCGTGCCCAGGTATTTCAATTCGTATGCCGAGCGGGCCGTATACAACCACCTGTTCGCTACGCCGAACGAGTCGACGGTGCTCATCCCGGACAATCTCTTCTATGCGCACATGGAGCTTGCGGATGCCTACGCGCAGCTCAAGGGGCCCGACGCGGCGCTCGAACACCTCAATATGATGGTGTCCTACGCGCCGGCGTACGCGTTCGCCCACCTTAAGCTCGCCTCGGCGCTGGCCGCCGGCGAGGACTGGGAATCCACGAAGGCCGCCTGCCTCAACGCGCTGCGCGTCAGCCTCGACGGCGGCGACGCGGCGGCCGCCTACCACCGGTATGCGCAGGCGGCGTGGATGCGCGACGAATTCGACGTGGCCGTCGCCTGCACGATCATGTGCTCCTACGTGGGGCCCGGCATCGTCGAGGAGGCCGGCGAAGAGCTCGAGGAGCTCACGAGGCGTGCAGCGCGCCAGTGCATCGCCGTGCCGCAGACCCTTCCGCAGGCCGTCGTGACGCTGCAGGCGCACGGCATCCCCGTATGGCCCAGCCCCGATATCGCCGCGCTGATGCGCGAGGGTGCGCGCATGCTCGTCGACGCCGGCATGTTCGTTCCGGCGCGCACGCTGTCGGTGGCCGCGGCGCGCATGAACGCGGCGTCGCCCAACGCCATCGACGCCGTGCAGGTGCAGTTCCTGCGCTCGCTGAGCAAATGAACGGCATCGGCATGCGGCGTTTGTATTGTGGAGTGGTATTCCTGCGGATCGGGAGGATGGATTGATGGATCAGCAGTCGGCATTCGACCTAGGCGACGTGGCGCTCAAGCCGGGTTCGGCGCCGTGGATCGCGGCGCTCACGCCGAGCGACGCGGACGCGATGCGCCTCGAGGAAGTGGACATGGCGCAGCTGGGCGCGCAGGACGCGGCCCGGCTGTGGGCGAAGGTGGCGGCCTGGGTCGAAGCGGACCAGATCGCCTACTACATGAAGTCGGCGCCGACCTCGTCGGATGCCGCCTACGATGCGCGCATGCGCTTCCTGCAGCGCCTCGAGGCCGCGTTCCCGTCCCTGGACACCCCGCAGTCGCCCACGCACCGCGTCGGCGGCACGTTCTCCAACGAATTCGAATCGGTGCGCCAGCCCAGCCGCATGATGAGCCTGGACGACGTGTTCTCGGTGGCCGAGCTGCGCGAATGGTACGACGGCGTGCGCCGCGACCTGGCATGGCCCGACGGCGAGCGGCTGCCGATGACCTGCGAGGTCAAGATCGACGGCCTGGCGCTGAACCTCATCTACCGCGACGGCGTGCTCGTGCAGGGGCTGACCCGCGGCGACGGCATCGTCGGCGAGGACATCACGCTCAACGTGCGCACGATCGACGGCATCCCCGCCCAGCTGGGGGGAGATCCGGGCGACGTGCCGCACATGGTGGAGATCCGCGGCGAGGTCTTCATGCGCTGGGACGACTTCAACGAGCTCAACGAACGGCAGGAGGACCTCGGCAAGACCCCGTTCGCCAACCCGCGCAACGCGGCCGCCGGGTCGCTGCGCCAGAAGGACCCGAAGATCACGGCCACGCGCCACCTGTCGTTCTACGCCCACGGGCTGGGCATCCTCGACTGGGGCGACGGCAAGCCCGTCACCGCGGCCGATGCCGTCGAACGCCAGTCGCAGGCCTACGAACTCTACGAGCGCTGGGGCGTCCCCGTCTCCCCGCACAACCGCGAGGTCGGCACGTTCGACGAGATCCTCGACATGATCGACTACTACGGGCAGCACCGCGGCGACATCGAGCATGCGCTCGACGGCATCGTCGTCAAGGTCGACGAGCTTGCGCTGCAGCGGCGGCTCGGCGCCACGTCGCGCGCCCCGCGCTGGGCGACCGCCTACAAGTACCCGCCGGAGGAAGTCAACACCGAGCTGCTCGACATCATCGTGTCGGTCGGCCGCACCGGCCGCATCACCCCCGGCGCGGTCCTCAAGCCGGTGCACGTCGCCGGGTCGACCGTTTCCAGGACGACGCTGCACAATGGCTACGAGGTCAAGCGCAAGGGCATCCTCATCGGCGACGTCGTCGTCGTGCGCAAGGCCGGCGACGTCATCCCCGAACTCGTCGGCCCCGTCGTCGAGCTGCGCCGGGGCCGCGAAAGCGAGCTGCGCGAATTCACGATGCCGACGCATTGCCCTTCCTGCGGCGCCGAACTGGCCCCCACGAAGCCCGGCGATAAGGACCTGCGGTGCCCCAACTGGGAATACTGCCCGGCGCAGATCGGCGAGCGGATCATCAACATGGGCTCGCGCGCCGCGTTCGACATCGAGCATCTGGGCGAGCAGAGCGCCATCGCGCTGACCAACCCCGAAGACAACCGCCCGTCGTCGGTGGCTGAATACGCCCCCGGACTGCGCGAGATCATCGTCGGGCCCGGCGAAGAGGCGCCCGTCTACGAACCGGCCCCGGGGCTGGAGCTGCCGCCGCGCCAGACGCCGGTGCTCGCCAGCGAAGCCGACCTCTTCTCGCTGACGGCGCCGATGCTGCGCGACGTCTACGTCTGGCGCGAGATTCCGGTCATCGAGGTGCACGAGGCCGCCGGCGCCGACGGCAGGCGCCGCAAGGTGCGGCGCAACCGCGGCGGCTCCGGGCTGTGGCGGCGCGTGCCGGCGTTCTGGACGGAACCGAAGGAAGCGGCGAAGGTGCCGGCGTCGAAGCGGGCCGAACGGGCGGCGGCGCTCGCCGACGCCGAGGCGCTGCTGGGCAACGGCAACGGCGGGGCGGCCGCGCAATCGGTGCTTGCGGGCGTGCCGGGTGAATCTTTGGCGGCGAATGGTGCCGACGGCCTGGCGCTGGATGCCGTGCTTGACGCTGCCTATGGCGTGACGGAAGCGAAGAAGCTCGGGGAGGCGGACGTGAAGGTGCGCGCGGCGGCGCTGCTCAAGCGCTACCCGGAGTACGCCGTGCCGGACGACGCCGTCGTCGTGCGCGAGGAAAGCCGCACGGCGCGCGACGGCAGCGTGACGCTGCGGCCCGTGTATACGTGCCCGACCGAAACGACCCGCGACCTGATCGAGGAGCTCGAGAAGGCGACGCACGCCCCGCTCGACAAGGTGCTCGTCGCCATGTCGATCCGCCATATGGGCGCGCCGACCGCGCGGACCGTCGCGCGGCATTTCGGCTCGCTCGACGCCATCGCGCATGCCACGCTCGAAGAGCTCGAGGCGGTCGACGGCGTGGGGCCGGCCGGCGCGCAGGCCATCGTCGACTGGTTCAAGGACGCCGGTGACCCCGACACGTTCCACGGCTCGATCCTGGCGGCGTGGAAGGCGGCAGGCGTCGGGCAGCAGGCCGCCGCGCCGGCGTCGTCGCCGCAGACGCTGGCCGGGCTGACCGTCGTCGTCACCGGTTCGCTGGAAGGCTTCACGCGCGACGCCGCGAAGGAGGCGATCGCCGACCATGGCGGCAAGGCCGCCGGGTCGGTGTCGAAGAAGACCGACTACGTCGTCATCGGCGCCAATGCCGGCTCGAAGGCGAAGAAGGCGGAGGAGCTGGGCATTCCGATTCTCGACGAGGACCAGTTCCGCCAGCTGCTCGCCACCGGCGTGCCGGACGGGCACGCCGAAAAGGGCGAGCTGGAACTCGACCTGGGCGACGGAGACGACCGTTAGCGTCTGCGCGGGGTGATGGAGGCGCCTTAGCGCTGCGGCGGCTCCATCAGGCGGCGCGCCATCGACGTGAACGCCTCGCCGAGCGCGTCGGCGCGCAGCGTGCCGTCGGCGTTGAGCACGGCCGGACGTCCCGCCTCGCCGGTCTCGCGGATCTCCGGTTCGAGCGGCAGCTGGGCGAGCAGCGGCACGTCGTAGGCAAGGTCGCGGGTCAGCTGGTCCGCGACGCGCTGGCCGCCGCCGGAGCCGAAAATCTCAAGCCGCTCGCCATTGTGCTCGAAATAGCTCATGTTCTCCACGACGCCGCGCACCGTCATCGGCAGCTGCAACGCCACGAGGCCGGAACGCACGGCGATGTCGGAAGCGCTCGGCTGCGGCGTCGTGACGACGACGAGCTCGGCGTTCGGCAGCGCCTGCGCCACCGAAATCGCCATGTCGCCGGTGCCGGGAGCCAGGTCGAGCAGCAGCACGTCGGGGTCGCCCCACCATACGTCGGCGAGGAACTGCTCAAGGCTGCGCTGCAGGCGCGGGCCGCGCCACAGGATCGCGCGGTCGGAGCCGGCGAAATTGCCGATCGACATGAACTTGACGCCCCAGGCCGTCGCCGGCATCAGCATGCCGTTGAGATTGACCGGCGCGTCGGAGGCGCCGAACAGGCGCGGCAGCGAGAAGCCGTAGATATCCGCGTCGATGGCCGCCGTGTCGTAGCCAAGCGCGGCGAACGTGGCGGCGAGATTCGCCGTCACCGAGCTCTTGCCGACGCCGCCCTTGCCGGACGCGACGGCGAAGATGCGGGTCTTCGAACCCGGCTTCGTGAACGGGTTCTCGTGGCGTTCCTTCTTGAGCCGCTCGACGAGGCTGCCGAGCTTGTCGGGGGACATGGCGCCGACGTGGATGTGCGGAACCAGCGTGGCGTCCGTGTACGATTCGACGGCGCCGTTGATCTGGCTGGTGATCGTCCCCGACAGCGGACAGCCCGGCACCGTCAGCTCAAGCTCGATGTCGACATCCCACGTGCCCGGCTCCGCTTCGCGCTGCGTGGCGTGGATGCCGGTCACCATGTTCAGTTCGGTGACGGATTTGCCCAGCTCGGGGTCGATGACGTGCGTCAGGCGGCGGTAGATCGCTTCCTCAATGGGGTTCATGGGCGCCTTTCTTCGTGGGTGGTCGCTCTTGCGGCATTCCACGTTAGTCCCCGCCGGCGAAGTGGCCAAGGAGGAACGCCCGGCAAGAAACCCAAATGGCGTGTCCGGCCCGTTTCGCCGCAACAGACATGGACTAGATTCCCAGCTCGTCGGTGTCGAACAGGATCGTCACCGGGCCGTCGTTGACGAGCGAGACGCGCATGTGGGCGCCGAAACGGCCGGTGGCGACGCCAAGGCCCTCCGCGCGCAGCGCGTCGTTGAATTCCTCCCAGATCCTTTCGGCGTGTTCCGGCTTGCCGGCGCGGGTGAAGCCTGGGCGGTTGCCGCGGCGCACGTCGCCGAACAGCGTGAACTGCGAAATGGAGAGGATGCTGCCGCCGACATCCTTGATTGAGAGGTTCATGCGGCCGGCTTCGTCTTCGAACACGCGCAGGTTCGCGATCTTATGCGCCAGCCATTCGATTTGCCTGGGGCCGTCGGAATCTGCGATGCCGACGAGCAGCACGTAGCCGATGCCGATGGACTGAGGGAGGAACGTGGAATCGGGTTCGCCGGTCTGCTCGTCGACGACATCGACCGAAGCCTGGCTCGCTTTCTGCAAAACAATGCGCATGCGCATGATTATAGGACGGGGCGTTGCGTGGAAAGAGGAGGAGAAAAGGGGAAGAAGAGAAAAGAGGGGGGTGGGAAGAGGAAAAGAATAAAACGGGGCGGTGATGAAAGAGAGCGGGAGTGACTGAGAGGGAGTGAGTGAGAGAGGGGATGACTGAGGGAGAGGGGCGGCGGAGGGAGGAGAGAGAGGGGAGAGTGGGAGAGCATAGAAAGCGGGAGGATGGCGTTGGCGCGTCTTGCACAACGAGGCTGTATAGTAGGGAGCAATGTGTCGTCAGGTCGCCCATTATGCCAAGCGGCCTTCAGGAGAGGAAACGGAACCTTGCTGAGCCTGTGAACGCCGGAACCGTGCGCGTCCCAGCGCGCCGCTTCGCGTCAGCATGCTTCCATGCCTTCCTTCGGTTTCCGGCATTTCCCCATTCGTTGCGCTTCCAGCAATATGCTCCTCATGCAACCGCATGCAACGATGCGGCACGGTTGACGAACCCGCAATCGATTCCCGACGGCGATGTGCCATATGCGTCTGCATATCCGGTACGGTCGAGGAAGAATGCGGGCAGACATGGGCGCCCATACGGCCGTACTCATAGACTGCCATTGACAGCGCGCAGTGCCGGCGGCCATGGGTGCCCGTACGGCCCCCTGGGCATATCCGGTGCGGTGAAGCAGGAAGGCAACGCAAGGCCTTAAGCGGTGCGCTTGAAGAGAAAGAGCCTTCCATGACGCAGCTCAGATTGAACCATATTTCGTTGCGCTATCCCGGTGCAGCCGATCCGGTGCTCGATGACGTGTGCGCAACGTTCCCATCCGGCTGGACGGCGCTGCTGGGCGACAACGGCATCGGCAAGACGACGCTCGCAGCCATCGCCGCCGGCAGGCTCGCACCCGATGCGGGTACCGTTACGCCGTCGGGACTGCTGGCGGCCTGGATCGTGCAGGAAAGCGACGCCGAGCCGGAAACCCTCGGGGAATTCGGCGCCGACTGGACGCCGGAGGCAATCGCGCTGCGCGACGTCCTCGGCATCGGCGACGACTGGCCGTACCGCTGGGAGGAACTCTCCGGCGGCGAACGCAAGCGGCTGCAGATTGCCTGCGCGCTCGCGTTGCGTCCGGACATCCTCGTCGCCGACGAGCCGACGAACCATCTCGACATCCCGTCGCGCCGGGCCGTCATCGCGGCGCTGCAGCGCTTCCATGGCGTCGGCATCGTCGTGACGCACGACACCGACGTCATCGGCGCGCTGGCCCAGCGCAGCTATATGCTGCACCGTGTGCATGGCGCCAGCGGCATCCGCACCGCCGTCGATTTGCTGGAGGGGGATTGGCAGGCCATTTCGTCGCAGCTGGAAGCGCGCGACGCTGCGGCGCGCGAGCGGCTCAGCCGCGCGAAAGGCGAAGTGCGCCGGCTTCAGGCCGAGCAGGCGCGCCGGCGTGAGAAAGTGCGGCAGGCGGCTGCGGCCGCCCGGCGCGTTCCCGACCGCAAGGACCACGACGCATGCAAGCTCAAGAAATTCGCGCGCGGCGGCCTCGATGGCGGCGTCGGCCGTTCGGCCGGCCAGCTTGCGGGACGCATCGAGGATGCGCGGCAGGCAGCCGGCGGCATCGAGACGGCGGCGAAACGCTACGAAGGGACGGTGGAATTCGCCATCCAGCCAAGCAGCCGCAAGGAACTGATGCATCTGGAGCCTGGCGTCGTACGCTTCGGTTCCTCGCGGGCCATTCCGCTGCCCGGGGCCTGCGAAGGTTCAGGGGAAGAAGACGGGGCAGCAGGGGCGGGTGGCTTCGTACCTATCCAGCCAATGGATGCGACAGCCGGACCGGCGGCAGCGCAATCGGGCGGATTCACGCCGATTCGACCGATGGAGGCAGCGATGGAACAGGCTGAAGAACAGCGCAGGGGCGGTGAAGAACGGTTTGCCCATGCCGTATATACGGGGAACCGCATTGAGATTGCCGCCGTGCCGGGCGCAACCGGCGTAGCCGTCCCGCGCATCAGCATCGGGCCGCGCGACCACGTTGCGTTGACCGGGCCGAACGGCGCCGGCAAGTCGACGCTGCTGCGTGCGCTCGCAGCCACGCTCGACGCTGCGGTGCCTGTGCTGGTGATGGGGCAGGAGACGGAACCGGCGCAGGCGTTGCTGCAGCGGTTCGCCGCGTTGGACGGTGCGGCACGCCAGGCGACGATAGCCCGGTTCGCGCAGCTCAATGGCAATCCGGAGTCGCTGCTGGGCGGCGATGCACTGTCGCCGGGAGAGTGCCGCAAGCTGGTGCTGGCAATGGGCCTTGCGTCGGGCCCTCAGGCGCTGGTGCTCGACGAGCCGAGCAACCATCTTGATCTGTCCAGCAAGCAGGCGCTGGCGCACATGCTGCAAGCCTATCCCGGCGCGCTGCTCGTAGCGACGCACGACAGCCTGCTGCTGAATGCTTTGGGAGGTGGGTGTTGAATCGCTATCCTTGCGGGGTGGCTGAATCGTTTTTTCCAGACATGTTGCTGAATGGCGGTTTGCCTTCCTCGCCGGGACATGCGGCGATGGACGCTGACAACGAAAAATGCCGGGAACCGTTGCAAACACGGGGTTTGCGCCGGTTCCCGGCATTGCTTCACCGATATGCGCGAAATCGCGGATCAGATGTGGAAGTAGAGCTCGTACTCGAGCGGGGTCGGCAGCAGGCGAGCCTGGTCGATCTCGGAACGCTTGAGGTCGATCCACGTTTCGATCAGGTCGTCGGTGAACACGTCGCCGGCGGTGAGGAAGTCGTGGTCCTCTTCCAGGGCGTCCATCGCTTCGGCCAGCGAGCTCGGCACCTGCTTGATGCCGGCGTGCTCTTCCGGCGGCAGCTCGTAGAGGTCCTTGTCGACCGGCTCCGGCGGCTCGATGTGGTTGAGGATGCCGTCCAGGCCGGCCATGAGCTGCGCGGAGAACGCGAGGAACGGGTTGCAGGACGGATCCGGAGCGCGGAACTCGATGCGCTTGGCGGCCGGCGACGTGCCCGCGAGCGGGATGCGGATGGCCGCGGAGCGGTTGCGGGCCGAGTAGACCAGGTTGACCGGCGCTTCGAAGCCCGGCACCAGGCGGTGGTAGGAGTTCAGCGACGGGTTCGTGAAGGCGAGCACCGAGGAGGAGTGCTTGATCAGGCCGCCGATGTACCAGCGGGCCAGGTCGGACAGGCCGCCGTAGTTCTTCTCGTCGTAGAACAGCGGCTTGCCGTCCTTCCACAGCGACTGGTGGCAGTGCATGCCGGTGCCGTTGTCGCCCGCGAGCGGCTTCGGCATGAACGTCGCGGCCTTGCCGGCGAGGGCGGCCGTTTCGTGGATGACGTACTTGTACTTCATCAGGTCGTCGCCGGCGTGCTGCAGCGAGTTGTAGCGGTAGTTGATTTCCTGCTGGCCAGCGCCGCCGACTTCGTGGTGGGCGCGCTCGAGGATCAGGCCGACCTTCTGCAGGTTGGCGACCATGTCGTCGCGCAGGTCCTGCGTGTGGTCGCTCGGCGGCACCGGGAAGTAGCCGCGCTTGACGCGGTTCTTGAAGCCGATGTTCGGGGTGCCGTCTTCCTCGACGCCCAGGCCGGTGTTCCACGGGGCCTCGATCGAGTCGACTTCATAGAAGGAACGCTGCATCGAGTTCTCGAAGCTCACCTTGTCGAAGATGAAGAATTCGGCTTCCGGGGCGAAGGACGCGGTATCGGCGATGCCCGTGGACTTGAGGTAGGCTTCGGCCTTCGCCGCGACCTGGCGCGGATCGCGCGAGTACGGCTCGTCGGTCAGCGGGTCGACGATCGAGAAGGCGACGTCGAGCGTCTTGTGCTTGCGGAACGGATCGATGAACGCGGTCTCGATGTCCGGAACCAGCTTCATGTCGGATTCGTTGATGGCCTGGAAACCTTCGATGGAGGAGCCGTCGAACGGCATGCCTTCGTCGAACGCGTCCTTGAGGAATTCGACGGCCGGCACCGTGAAGTGCTGCTGGACGCCGATCAGGTCGGTAAAGCGGACGGAGACATATTCAATGCCTTCCTTGTTGATAAGGGCCTCGGCATCTTCCTTGGTCTTGAGTTCTGCCACGGGACCGCTCCTTTCGAAAAGTTGCTTACGGGTTTAAAGAATAGGAAAAAGAGTTTCGCCCACTTGATCGCCGGGTTACGAAAATGTTTCGTGAAGAATCGTCTAGTTTTGCAAAATGGCGGAATTCCAGTCTTTTCAAGATTTCTGTCCCGTATTTGCGGCTCTTGCGCCCCCGTTCGGTTGCTGGACAAATCACCGATTGCCGTTATCCGCAGCAGGCCGTGGCCATGAATCGATGGCGTCGAGAGGACGGGGAAGGGACTGACCGGCACGGGCACCGTGGGCGTTATCCGGATGGTGCCGAGGGGCGGGGAAAAGATCCGACTGAGAGAGGAAAGGATAAGAAGGGGAGGAGGAGAAGGTGGAGAAGGTGGAGGAGGGGGAAGAGGGGACAGAAAAAGGCTCCCCCGAGGAAGCCGATGTCGCTGAGCTCCGCCAGCATCGGGGGAAAGAAGGGACAGAAAAAGGCTCCCCCGAGGAGAGCCTTTTTGGAAAAGCCTTGGGAAGGCGGGCGGCCTACTTGCCGCGCATCGCGCGGCGGGAGACCTTCGGCGGACGGTTGGGGTCGATGCCCTTCGGCACGCCGAGCATGTTCTTCTTCTGCAGCGTGGCGATGCGTTCGTTGAGCACCATCAGCTGCGGCTTGGTCATCATGAACCGGCGGCGCGGGTGCACCTTCTTCGCCACGGCGTTCTTGTGCTCGGACGGCACATAGGACTTCTGCTTGACGATCGTCTTGCGCAGGTCGCGCAGCTTGACCTGCTTGGGCCCGTTGCCGACCGAAATGCGGTAGATCGGGATGTTCGAGCCGGCGGTGACGCCCTTGAGCCGCTTCTCGAGGCGGTCCATCGCGCGCTGCACGCGGCCGTAGTCGCCTTCGCCGATCAGGTAGATGCCGCTATAGCTGGTGCCGTACCATACGACGTCCTGCGTCTTGGGATCGACCCACATCGGTTCCTGCGGGAACGAGAACCCGGCGCTCTTGACGTTGCCGAGCACGCTGATCGCGGCGCCGGTGCGTCCCTCGAGCTGCTTGTAGCCGACGGCGTCGGCGCGGCGCGTCAGGCCCATCGTGAACAGCAGCAGGCCGATCATGACGGCGAGGATCATCGAGAAGATCCAGCCGATGACGCTCCAGTGCAGGCAGATGCCGAGCACGACGAATACGACGATCGGCAGCGCGAATAGGCCCCACACGATCCACGGCATCGCCTTGTCGTCGCGGTACGTGAACTGGTAGATTTCCTTGAGCTGCTTGAACATGCCCTTCTTCTTGGGCTTCTTCGGCTTCTCTTCCTTGTTGGCCATGCTTCCTTACTTCCGCTTCACTGCATTTTGCGCGCATTGCGTTGCGTCCCGCGGGACGCGAAAAACACCACTACCTTATCAGGTTCCCACCCCCGCGGTTGTGCAGGGATAGGAAGGATGTTCCGGGGAGGGGACGGAACCGCACACCGCGTAGCGCTGTCCTCGGGCAGCGTCGCCATGCGGGGAGCAGCCGGGCGAGAGTATCGGGCCGGTTCGCCATGAAAATAGCGTCGCGTTGCGGGGGGGGGGGAG
>NZ_JBKEUU010000002.1:285045-563191 GCF_056356715.1 Bifidobacterium sp. LH_450
TGGGGGGGGGGCGGCCGACGAAAACGCTACTTTACGTTGAGGGGCTTGCCGGCGGCCTTGAGCAGCGCCTCGCCGATGATCTCGCTGAACGTGGGGTGGGCGTGGATGTTCATCGCCGCCTGCTGCAGCGGCACGCGCGCCGCGATCAGCTGCTGGGCCTCGGCGATCAGGTCGCTGGCGTCGGGGGCGACGACATGGAGCCCCAGCACCGTTTCGACGCCGGGGTCGTCCGCCCATTCGCCGGTGACGACCGAGCAGCTTCCCGACGAACCGGTCATCGCCATGCGCGCGTTCGCCATGACCGGCACCGCCGTCTCGCGCACGTTGGCGAACCGGCCGTCTTCGGCGGCGTGCTGTTTCGTCAGCCCCACGGAGGCGAATTCGGGGTTCGAGAACACGACGGTCGGCACCGTCATCTCGTCGACGGGCGCCGGGTCGAGGCCGGCGAGCGATTCGGCGACGACGATGCCCTGCGCGAACGCATGGTGGGCAAGCTTCGGGCCCGCGGTGATGTCGCCGAGCGCCCGCACATGCTCCAGGTTCGTGCGGCCGGCGCCGTCGGTGACGGCTTCGCCGCGTTCGTTGAGTTCCAATCCAAGACTGGCGATCCACGGGGCGTCGGTATTGGGGATGCGCCCGATGGCGGCGAGGGCGACCTCGCCATAGATCGACTGGTAGTCGCCGCGCTCGTCTTCGTAGCCGACGGTGGCCCCGAGATTGTTGCCGCGCGCCACGCCCGTCACGCGCGTTCCGGCGATGACGTTGACGCCGCGCGCCTTGAGTTCGCGGGTAACGGCCAGCGCGCTGCGCCGGTCGGCCGACGACAGCACGCGGTCGCGGCGGATCAGCAGCGTCGTGTCGCAGCCGGCGCTGTTCCATATCGACGCGAATTCCAGCGCCACTGCACCCGAGCCGATGATGATGGCGGAGTGGGGGAACGCGTCGAGTTCGAGCGCCCCGGTCGAGTCGAGCAGCGCTCCGGAGAACGGCGCGCAGTCCAGCGGCTGGGGGCGGCTGCCGGTCGCCAGCGCGACGTCGCGGGCGCGCACCGTCAGCGCCGTGCCCAGGGCTTCGCGCGCGCCGGACGGCCCCGCATAGACCTGCTCGCAGCCGGGCGCGGGAGCCAGGTGCGCCTCGGTGCCGTCGCCCGACAATTCGGCGCTGGCCTGCAGCAGCGTGACGCGCCGCGCGGCCATCAGCTTTTCCAGCCCGGAGGTCATCGTGGAGACGCAGCGCAGCCGGTAGTCGCGCAGCTTGCCGAAATCGATGTCGCGCAGCTGCGCGTCGATGCCGATATCGGCGCCGCGCTTCATGTCGTCGATCGTGCGCGTCGCCGTCACCAGCGCCTTCGTCGGGATGCATCCGCGCAGCAGGCACGTGCCGCCGACGGTGGGGCCGGCGTCGGCGACGGCCACGGACAGCCCCAGTTCGGCCGCCCGCAGCGCGCACGAATAGCCGGCGGGACCGCCGCCGACGACCAGAAGATCGAACGAATCGCGCATCGTCGTTTCGCCTGCCATGTCACCTCGTTTGCAATCGTTGCGTCAACCGCCATGCCCTGGGCTGCGCCGGGGCTGCTCCTGCGTGCGCCGAGCCCGACGTCGCCAGGGCGGAGCGGACTGGACCTGGCCGGACCGAACCGCCCTGTGCGGCTGGGGATTTACTTCGGCCAGTGGCCGCGTTCCTTGTACTTCGGCTTGGGCAGCCTCCAGCGGCGCAGCTGGATCGCGCGGCTCCATGCATAGGAACCGGAGCGCGAGCCGCGGGCCACCGAAGCCTCGCCGAACTTGGCGACGAGCTGCTTCTTGAGCTTGTGCCACATGACGGCGACGTCGATGATGATGGCGAACAGGTAGATGTACATGATCATCATCAGGATCAGCGAGATCATCGGCGACGGCCACACGATCGTGACGAGCACGCACAGCACGAGGATGACGATCGCCACCGGGATGAAGTATTCGCCGATGTTGAAGCGGGCGTCGACATAGTCGCGGATGTATACGCGCCACGGCAGGCGCTCGGCCTTCGGCATCTTGTTGATGTCGCCGGCCTTCATCGCCTCGTATTCTTCGTTTTCCTTCGCGCGCTGCCTCGCCTTGGCGCGCTGGCGCTGTTCCTTCGTGTTCTGCGGCACCAGCGGCCGCAGGTTCTGCGCCTGCGCTTCCTTGCGCTTGGGGGTCGGCCGGCCCTTGCCGCCTTCCTTGGCCGCCGGCGCCGAAGCCGCCTCCTGCGCCTGCGTTTCCTCTTCTTTCTTGAACAAAGCCATGGTTAGCAAGCCTACGGATTGGCCTCGACGCTGGCCGCGAACGGGCGCCGGCTGCAAAACGGCTAGAATACGGGGAAGAACGGCCGCTGCGGCGACGCTGGAAGCGGCCGTGGCCATTGTGAAAATCTTGGAGGGATGCCGTGGGGCTGTCGGGAAAAGAAATCCGTACGCGGGTCGAATCTGAATTCAACGAGATTCTGAAGCTGCTGGAACGCAAGATCGCGCTCAAGTCGGTGTCGGCGGAGGGCATCGGCGGCGAGAACATGCGCCGTTCGGCGCAGTTCGTCGCCGACGCGCTGCGCGACGCCGGCGTGGAGGCTTCGGTCGTGCAGGCGAAGGGCGCCGACGGGGCGCCGGGGGCGTGGGAGGTCGTCGGCTCGACCGTCATCGATCCGGATGCGCCGACGGTGCTGCTGTACGCGCACCACGACGTGCAGCCGGTGCCGGACCCGGCCGCCTGGGACAGCGATCCGTTCGCGGCGACCGAACGCGGCGGGCGGCTCTACGGACGCGGCTCGTGCGACGACGCGGCCGGCATCGCGATCCATGTCGGCGCGCTCAAGGCGCTTGGCGACCAGCTGCGCGTCAATATCAAGGTGTTCATCGAAGGCGAGGAGGAGATGGGCTCGCCCAGCTTCATCCCGTTCATCGAGGAGCATCGCGACAAGCTCAAGGCCGACGTCATCATCGTCGCCGACTCGGGCAACTGGGCCCCGGACGTGCCGAGCCTGACGACGAGCCTGCGCGGCAACGCCACCTGCGACGTGCACGTCAAGGTGCTCGGCCACCCGGTGCATTCCGGGCAGTACGGCGGCCCGGTGCTCGACGCGAACACCGTCGCCGCGATGCTGATCGCCTCGCTGTACGACAAGGACGGCAGCCTCGCCGTGCGCGGCCTCAAGGGCGGCGAACCCATCGGCGGCCTGCAGGAGGACGTCAGCGAGGCGGACCTGCGCGCCGAGCTCGGGGTCGTGGACTCCTACCGGCTCGCCGGCACCGGCTCGCTCGCCTCGCGGCTGTGGACGAAGCCGAGCTGCACCGTCATCGGCTTCGACGCCACGCCGGTGGCGGACTCGTTCAACGTCATCTCGCCGGAGACGACGTTCCGCTTGAGCCTGCGCACCGCGCCCGACCAGAACCCGCACGCCGCGCTCGAGGCGCTGCAGGTGCACATGGAGGACCACGCGCCGTTCGGCGCCGAAGTGAAGGTGACGATGCTCGAGGAGGGCATGGGCTGGGCGATGGACCCGGATTCGGCCGTCACCAAGGACATGATGGAGGCGATGGAGGAGGCGTTCGGCACGGCGCCGGTCAACCAGGGCCAGGGCGGCTCCATTCCGTTCATCCCCGAACTCAAGCGCATCTTCCCCGACGCCGAGGTGCTCGTCACCGGCCCCGAAGACCCCAAGTCGAACGCGCACAGCCCCAACGAATCGGTCAGCGTGGACGGCCTGAAGGCCGACATCGTGGCCGAAGCGCTGCTGCTCGAGCGTCTCGGCAACCGCCCGCTGCCGGCCGAGTGACATAGTCGGGGCAGCCCCCTACGATGGGTTGCTGACACGGGAGCTGGACTATCCGGCTGAGAGGGGCTCTACGCCCCGACCGATTGAACGTGAATCCAGGCAATGCTGGCGCACGGACGTCGACGTACCCGTGCCTTGACCGCAGAACACCGACGAAAGGCACTGAACCCATCATGTCTGCAACCGCAGTTTCCTCACCCCAGGCCCACTTCAAATGGCGCGTCGTCGATATCGCCGTCGCGTCGGTCATCGGCGTCGCTTCCGCGCTGATCTACTGGGTCGTCGCCATCGCCACAGCCGCGCCGTGGAGCGCGCTCGAAGCCATCGTGCCGGGACTCGCCGGCATCATCAACGGCCTGTGGCTGTTCGCCGGCCCGCTTGCCGCCGTCATCGTGCGCAAGCCGGGCGCCGCGATCTACGCCGAAGTCGTCGCGGGCATCCTCGAAGCGCTGCTGGGCAACCAGTGGGGCGGCGTCTCGACGTTCCTCATCGCGCTCGCGCAGGGCGCCGGCGCCGAGCTCGGCTTCGCGCTGCTGCGCTACCGCAAGTGGAACCTTCCGGCGATGGCCCTGTCCGGAGCGCTCTCGGGCGTCTTCTGCTGGGGCTATTCGTTCTTCACGAACCTGCAGGCCATCAGCATCACCGGCAGCTACGGCATCGTCTATTTCCTGACGACCATCGTCTCCGGCGCGCTCGTGGCCGGCGTCGCCATGTGGTACCTGTACCGCGCGCTCGCCCGGACCGGCGCGCTCGACCGGTTCGCTTCCTGCAGGGAGGTGCGCGGCCTGGCGTAGCGGGGCTCCCCCAGATTGTTTATTTCCTTCCTTTCCGCCGGAGCGGTCCGCCGCTTCGGCGGTTTCGATACCCAGCCGAGAAAAATCTTGTTCAAAGGAAACCGAGATTCCATGCAACAGAAGGCAAGAGAGACGATGATGCCGTCCGCGGCGGAACCGGCGCCGACCCGGCCGCCGTCCGGCGGCGCGGGACGGTCGCCGCGGCGCGCAGGCGCGCCGGGGGCGGCACGGGTGCTTCCCGACGAAGGGGCGCGGCTTGAGGGACCGGCCGCGGGGCACCGTTCGCTGCGCCGCGAAAAGCGCGAACTGCGGGCGATGCCGGCGCTGCAGTTCATCGAATGGGGCTACCGGCACGCTTCGCGCGCCGAATTCGCCGTGCGCGGCCTGAACCTGTCCATCCAGCCGGGCGAGCACGTGCTGCTGCTGGGCGCGTCCGGCATCGGCAAGTCGACGATCCTCGAAGGCGCCGCGGGACTCCTGGGCGAGGATGCCGGCGAGATCGCCGAACGGCGCGAGGACGTCGGGGGCGCCTCCGTCGAAGCCGTCACCGACGCGGACGGCGGCGTGACCGAGGGGACGATCAACGTCGCCGGCATTCCCGTGCACCATGCGCAAGGCAAGATGGGGTTGGTGCTGCAGGACCCGGATGCGCAGGCGATTTTCCAGCGCATCGGCGACAACGTGGCCTTCGGCCCGGAGAACCTCGACGTGCCGCGCGGGCAGATCTGGCAGCGCGTCGACGAGGCGCTGGACGCGGTGGGGCTCGGCGGCATCCAGCTCGACCGGTCCGTCATGCACCTGTCGGGCGGCCAGATGCAGCGGCTGGCGCTGGCCGGCGCGCTGGCGATGCAGCCGGAGGTGCTGCTGCTGGACGAGCCGACCGCCAATCTCGACCCGGCCGGCGTCGTGCAGGTCGTCGGGGCGGTGCGCCGCGTGCTCGAAAGCACCGGCGCCACGATGCTGCTCGTCGAGCACCATGCCGACGACTGGATTGACCTGGTGGACCGCGTCGTCGTGCTCGGGCGCGTCGGCGGGGCGACCGCCGTCGTCGCCGACGGCACCCCCGACGCCGTGTTCGCCGACGATTCCCTCGATTTCGACGAGCTGGGAATCTGGATTCCCGAACGCTATCGCAAGGGCGCTGCGAAGGGGGAGGGCGGCGCCGTGCCTCGGACGGCGCAACGCCAGGGCAGCGGTCAGCAGGGCGCTGCGCGGTCCGCGCGGAACGGTACGCAGGCCGCGGCGGCGCGCGTTCGCGAAGGCGACGTCGTGCTCGAGGCGCGCGACCTGGCCATCGGACGCAACGGCGAGGCGATTGGCGAGCATATCGACCTCAAGTTCCGCGCCGGGCAAATCGCCGCGCTTGTCGGCGCGAATGGCGCCGGCAAGTCGACGCTGTCGCTCACGCTTGCGGGGCTGCTTGAGCCGATCGCCGGCGAAGTGCGCGCCAGCGACGCGCTGGCCGAAGGGGCGCGCGGCAACTGGCCGGTCGACTGGACGAGCCGGCAGCTGGCCGCCCGCATATCGTACGTGTTCCAGAATCCCGAGCATCAGTTCGCCTGCTCGAGCGTGCTCGACGAGGTGATGCTCGGGCCGCTGCGCTGCGGCGCGGGCGAAGAGGAGGCGCGGGCCAAGGCGCAGGGGCTGCTCGAGCGGTTCCACCTGGCGCAGTACGAGCGCGCGAATCCGTATACGCTTTCCGGCGGCGAAAAGCGGCGCCTGACCGTCGCCGCCGCGCTGGCCGCCGCGCCGCGCGTGCTGATCCTCGACGAGCCGACGTTCGGCCAGGACCGCTGCACATGGCGCGAGATCGTCGAGCTGATCGGTTCGCTGCGCGCCGACGGCGTCGCCGTCATCGTCGTCACCCACGACCGCGAACTCGTCGACGAACTCGGCGCCACCCTCATCGAGCTGACCCCCCAGTTCGCCACCGCTGAATGGACCGTCGCCGAAGAGGGAGGAACCGAACCGCTCGCCGGGAACCGGGGAATGGCCCCGGTTCCTCAACACGCCGATGAGGGAGGAACCGGAGCCGGATCCAAGGGGAATTTGCTGGGCCCGGTTCCTCAACACGCCGGAGCGGGAGGAACCGGAGGGCGTGACCTGGAGCCGATCGGGACGCGGCATGACGCGGCGAGCGGCACGACGACCGTCACGGTCACGCCGGTCATCGAACGCTACGAGCCGCCCAAGCCGAGCAGCCGCTCGCCGTTCCTCGCGTCGCTCAACCCCGTCTACCGCCTGTTCGGCGCGTTCCTCGCGTCGCTGCCGCTGCTGCTGAGCCTCGACTGGGTCTCTGCCGCCGTCGCCTGCGCGCTCGAATTCGGCCTGCTGTGGGCCGTCGGGATCACTCCGTGGCGCGCCGTCAAGTCGACATGGCCGATCTTCATCGGCGCGCCGTGCTCCGCGCTCGCCGTGCTGCTGTACGGCAAGTCCGGCGGCGCCGTGCTGTGGGACTGGGGATGGGTGCACGTCACCGAACGCTCGGCCGAGCTTGCCGTCGCCACCGGCCTGCGCATCATCGCGATCGGCGTGCCGGCGATCATCGCCGTGCTCGGCATCGACGCGACCGACCTGGCCGACGGCTTCAGCGAGATCCTGCATCTTCCCGACCGTTTCGTCTACGGCGGCCTGGCGGGGCTGCGGCTGTTCTCGGTGCTGCAGGACGACTGGACCGCGCTGACCGCCTCGCGCCGTTCGCGCGGCCTGGGCGACGACAGCGCCATCCGCCGGTTCCTGCCGCAGGCGTTCGCGCTGCTCGTGCTGTCGATCCGCCGCTCGACGACGCTGGCCACCGCCATGCAGGCGCGCGGCTTCGGCGGCGACGGCCCGCGCAGCCACGCCCGGCAGAGCACGGTGCGCGGCGCCGACCACGCGTTCTGCGCCGTCTGCCTGGCGATTCCGGTCGTCGCGCTGGTATGCGCAGCCTGCGCCGGCACGTTCTCCTTCTTCGGAAACTAGGAACAAGATTCCCGGAACCGCATTCCGTTGCCGCGCAAGGCTCCCGCAAGTGCCTGCGCAAGAACAAGCGCATGAACAAGCGCCCGGTCCCAATGGGACCGGGCGCTTGGCGCATCCCGTCGTCATGCGTCGCCGCCTGCGCAGCGTTGGGTTGCGACCGGCACCCGACCGCTCCCGCCGCAACGTCCACTGCCGGCGGCGCAACGGCCGCTACCGGCGCGGCGCCGCCGTTCCCGGCCTGCGCTTGCGCGCCGCGGGAGCCGCGGCCTTGCGCAGCGGCGCCAGCTCGAACACGACGTCGGACGCCTTGGCGACGGCCGGCGAATGCGTCACGATGATGACGCAGCGCTCCTGCGTATGCGCCAGGTCGCGGAAGATGTCGATGATGTCGTCCTGCGTGGCCAGGTCGAGGTTGCCGGTCGGCTCGTCGGCGACGATGACCTTCGGGTCGTAGCTCAGCGCGCGGGCAATCGCCACGCGCTGCTGCTCGCCGCCGGACAGGTGCAGGATCCGCTCGTTGGCGTAGTCGTCGGGCAGGTGCACCTCCTCGAGCAGCTCGAGGACGATGTCGCGCTTGGGCTGCTCGTAGTGGCGCCCGGACGCGTCCATCGACAGCTCGATGTTCTCGGCCACCGTCATGCCCGGCAGCAGGTTGAAGCTCTGGAAGATCACGCCGATGTCGTGGCTGCGGTAGTCGTAGCGGTTGAGTCCCGCCAGGTCCTGCCCGTCGTAGAGCACGCGCCCTTCGGTCGGCGTCGTCAGCCCGGAGATCAGCGACAGCAGCGTCGTCTTGCCGGCGCCGGACGGCCCGGTAATCGCGTACACCTTGCCGGTCTGGAAGCCGTAGGAGATGTCCTTGATGACCTTCTTGCCGCCCTTCGTGTACGAGTAGCTCACGTGGTCGAGCGTCAGGATGTCCACTCCGGCGACCGTCGGCGGCTGCTCCACCGGCGGCAGCGCGTTCGCTTCCGCCGCTTCCTTGGCCTGTGCGGCCTTGGCTTGCGCTTCGGCCTTCGCCTTCGCTTCGGCTTCCAGCCGCGCGACGCGTTCCTTCTCGGCGGCGCGTTCGCGTGCCGCCTTCGCCGCCGCCCTGTTCTTGCTTGCGTTCTTGTCTGCCATGATGTTCCCTTTACCTATCCAAGATTTTCTGCGTGGCCGGCTTGCGTCACGAACGGTCGGCGAGGATCTGCAGCGGCTCGTAGCGCATGACGAAGATCACGGCGACGAGCGCGGCTACCAGCGTCAGCCCGATGCCTATGAGCAGCATGATCCCGACGACGGTGAGATTGACCGTTGCGTTGATCGACGACACGTAGTTCGCCACCTGCCCGAAACCGCCCTTGCGGTCCGGGGCCTGCATGTCGGTTCCGGGCTTCGCGGCATCGGACGAAGCCGAGGAGGCATCGGACGAAGAACCGGACGAGGAGGCGTCGGAGGAGGCGGACGAGCCGTCCGTCGCCGTGGCGTCGCTGCCGGAGCCGCCGTCGCTGTTCGGGGCGCCTTCGCCCGGCTGCATCATCTCGCGGCCGAACTGCTGCTGCTGGCTCGCGGCCGTCGTCTGCTGCTGCTCGACCTGGCTGGCCAGCAGCGAGTTCGACACCGGCTGGGAGACGGCGGCGCCGATGCCGGTGCCGATGATCAGGCCGATCATCGTCACGACGAGCAGCTCGATCGTGAACTGGGCGGCGACCTTCGTCTTGCGCACGCCGATGGCGGTGAGTACGCCGATTTCGTACTTGCGCTCGCGGATGTTGAACAGCGTGAGCACGACGAGCACGATGGCGCCGACGGCGAGCACGATGACCAGCAGCGTCACGGCGAACTTCGAGAGGTTGTTGAGCGGCACCAGCGAGTTCTCGTAGTTCTCCACGTCGGCCGACTGCACGGTGTAGCTGTCGGACAGGCCGGCCTTCTCGGCGTCGGCGACGAACTGCTCGTAGGCCGCCTTGTCAGCGAACACGTAGGTGTAGCTCAGCTGTGCGGCGGCCGTTTCCATCGTGTCGCCGTCGTTGTTCGTCGTCTCGACGGTGTCGGAGCTCGACAGGCCGATCTTCGCCAGGGTGGCGACGGACGTGTAGATCGCGTTGTCGGGGTCGTTGGCCGTGGAGTTGTTCGGGCCGCCCATCTGCATCGACGAATCGGTGGCGTTCTTGTAGATGCCGACGATCTTGAACGAGTAAGTGGTGTCCGAATCGTTCGGATCCTCGAGCGTGATCGTGTCGCCGACCGACACGTTGTTGAAGTCGGCGAGCGTCTGGGAGATGATGACGTCGTTGTCGTCGGACTCGTCGTAGCCGAACGCCTGGCCGTCCACCATCGTGAACGTGCCGTTGGGGGCGTTGGCGAGCGCTTCGTCGGAGGAGAAGCCGACCAGCGAGAAGTCGCCGGAGACCATCGTCATCCCGCCGCCCATATCGCCGCCCATGCCGCCCTGCATGCCGCCGCCGCCCTGCGCCGCGGCGTCCGGGGAGGACGAATCGCCTGACGAGGACGAGGAGGACGAATCAGACGACGAGGAAGAGGATGAAGAAGAAGACGAGGAGGACGACGACGTCGAATCCGACACCGGCTGGAAGTCGTCGGTCTCGTCCACCGACGTCGTTTCGTAGTAGTAGGTCGACTTGACGGCGCTGGAAGCGTCGGCGTACTTCGCGTAGTCGGCCAGCGTCAGCGACGTGTCGTCGAGCGCGCCGCGCATCGAGTCGAAGTCGGGCTTGCCGTCGCTGGAGGAATCGGAGGACGAGGCGTCGGCGCTTTGCCGTGCCTCGCTGATGAGCTTGCTGCGGTCGACGCTGATCTGCGCGGTGATCGTCGTGTTCTCCAGCCCGGAGTTCTTCGCCTTGACGGCCGCCTGCTGAATGGCGAAGCCGACGGTGGCAGCCGCCGCGATGATCACCACGATGATGATGATCAGTATGTTGCGTCCCTTGTTGCGCGCCACGCTTTTGAGCGCGTTCTTCACTACGAACATGGTCTCCTCGTATCCGGTAATGGCCTGCCGCGTACGCCTCTGGCCTGCGTACGCGTGATGTACGTCACACGATAAGCCGTTGCGCTGATGGCAAACCCTCTTGACAGCCGAACAAACCCTGACGTATTTCTGAAAACTTCCTGACGGCTGAACCTCGCCTACCGCTGCTTGAACAGCCTGAAGAGCTGGGATTCGCGCACGCAGGCCTCCACTCGGCCGATTTTCTTTGACGCTCATTTGCTTCGTTCCTGCATTTCGGGCCTTCGGAAGGCAGGAATCGTTGGAAACTCGCCAAAAATTTGTTTGCTTTCAAAAGCAAACAAAATGGGCAACGACCTATACGGGGCAGCCGATGACGAACGCCACGCTGCGGCAGCGCTTCGACCTGCCTGATTCGTCCGCGTCGCAGATTTCCAGGCTTATCAAGCAGTGCGTGGACGAGAATCTCATCAAGGTCGCCGATCCGGACGCCGGAAAGAAGTCGGTGCGCTACGTGCCCTACTGGGCATAGCCCCGTCGTTTGGGATTCCGGTTCCGGATTTCTTTGACGCTCATTTGCTTCGTTCCTGCATTTCGGGCCTTCGGAAGGCAGGAATCGTTGGAAACTCGCCAAAAATTTGTTTGCTTTCAAAAGCAAACAAATGCCATGACGGCGGCAAAGCCTTCCGGCGGCGCCATGGCCGTCAATTGCGTCCGCTCCTATGGCTGCCGATTGGGATTCCGCATGCGACAGCCGGCGGATGGCGTGGCTCCGTAATCGCCTACCGCTGCTTGAACAGCCTGAAGAGCTGCGATTCGCGCACGCAGGCCGCGCTCACCAGCGTCGCCAGCAGGATGCCGGCGAACAATGCCAGCGGCGAACGCACGGCGCCGGCGAATGCCGCCAGCGGCTCGACCGGGGCGGATCTTGCGCAGTATCCGGCCAGCAGCAGCGCGCTGGACAGCGTCGCCAGCGTGCCCCACAGCAGCGTTTCGGCGCACAGCGTCGCCAGCAGCGACGCGCGCGATTCGCCGACGTGCAGCGCCCCCGCCAGTTCCAGCCGCCGCTGGCGCACGCTGGCGATGCCGATGGCGATGCCCAGCGCCGCGGCGATCCACGGCATCCAGCGGGTGGCGCGGCCCAGGTATTCCCCGGCGGCGTCGTAATGCGCATCGAACCCCTTGTTGACGGCCATGACGCCGGCCTGCACCGGGCTTTCGCCGACCTTGAGCGTGGCGTAGAGCAGCTGGCTGTCGTCGTCGGAATGCGGCCATTGCGTGGCCCAGCATTCGGTGAACGTCGCGCCGGAAGCCGCCGCCGGCACGAGGAACGCGTAGCCGAAGCGCGTGTCGCGCCCGTCGTTGGGCCACGCGAAGATGCCGGCGATGCGCGACGTGCCCTTGTCGGTGGCGACTTCGCTGCCGACGGCGAAGCCGAAGTCCGCGGCCAGTTCCTGCGACACCCAGATTCCCGTCGCGTCGGCTTGAAGCGACGCCTCGCCGCCGTTGGCGGCATCGTTGGCCGCGATGAGCTCCAGCAGTCCCGGCGTCACTTCATAGGAGGCCAGGGATTGCCCCGGCGTCGACAGCATCGTCAGCTCGTCGCTGGCGCGCAGTGCCCCGGACGCGGCGAACGCGGCCGACTCGCCCTGGCTGAGCGCGTCGCACGATGCGCCGTCGACGGTGCCGCCGACGACCGCGTCGGCGTTGGCCAGCGCGGCGACGCGCGTGAAGGCGGCCGACTCCTGGCCGATGACGGACGCTGCCTCGCAGCCGCCGAGCGCGGTGCCGGCGACGAGCGCGATGAGGAACAGCAGCACGGCGCGCGACGTTCCCGAACCGACGTTGCGCAGCGCTTCGGACAGCATTTCGCGCAGCCTCATGCGGCGCCTCCTTCCTGCGGGGCCTCCGGGTGCGTTTCCAGCTGCGCCGCTTCCTGCGCTTCCGCCGGCGCAACGCTCTGCACATCGTCCTGCGCGTCCTCGAGCGTCGCGGGCGCGGCACCCTTCGGCGCATAGTCGGCGAGGTCGATGACGCGCCCGCACGCGTCGCGCGTGTCCGGATCGTGCGTGGCGACGAGGACGATCATGCCCTGGCCGGCGAGGTTGCCCAGCACCTTGGACACGGAATGGGCGGTGCGCATGTCCAGCTGCGCGGTCGGCTCGTCGACGAGCAGCATGTCGGGGCGGGAGCACACGGCCCGCGCCAGCATGAGCCGCTGCGCCTCGCCGCCGGACAGGTCGCAGAAGCGCCGCTCGGCGGCGTATCCGAGATTGAACAGCTCCATTGCGTCGCGCGCCTGCGCTTCCGCCTCGCGCCGGCGCATCCCCTTGGCGAGCAGCGGCAGCGCGACATGGTCGAGCGCCGTGCGTTTCGCGACGCCGTAGGGGTTCTGGAACACCCAGCCGATCCGTTCGATGCCGTCGCGTTCCACGGTGCCTGCCACCGGCTTTTCCCAGCCGGCGAGGATCGACAGCAGCGTCGACTTGCCGGAGCCGGACGGCCCGCAGATGGCGACGGTGGCGCCGGGCTCGACTTCGAACTCGAGGTGCTCGAACAAGAGGTCGGTGCCGGGGAAGCGGTGGGCGACGTCGTGCGCGGCGATCTTCATGTCATCCCTCCGTCGGGCATGTCAGGTCCGACAGCGTCTCGCCGAGCGCCACCGACGTGACGGAGGCGAGCTGGCCATCCGAATCGGCGAACGTGACGAGCGAGGCGCCCAGCTCGCCGCTGACGATCTCGACTTCGATGACCTGCGGCTTGCCGCCCCCGTTGGCGGCGATGCAGCCGGAGGAACCCGAGATGCCGAACACGGCGGCCGCCGGCACGCGCAGCGTGTCGATCGGCTCGGTGAGCGTGACGGTGGCGCTCAGGCCGGCCGCCCGCTCCTCGGCGCTCATCGCCTGGTAGTCGTCGCTGGCTTCGACGGCGGCCAGCGTTTCGGCGTCGGTGATGTCGGTCGAGCCGGCCGGCAGCGTGCCGGAGACGCCGAACACGCTGATCGCGCGGTCGTTGTCCTTGGCCTTGCCGCCGCGCACCGACAGCTTCGTAAGCCCTCCGGCCACCGAGCCGACCTCGTCGCCGGCGGCCAGGGCCGCGCCCTGCGTGGCCTTCCAGTCGCCGGCCGCCGCGACGTCCGAGGGAATCCAGAGCATGTCGGCGAGCTGGAACGAGCCGTCGCAATCGTTGCCGTTGTCGCGCATCAGCTGCTTCCAGCCGGCGGCGGTGTACGCCGTGTAGGCGGCGACGCCGGGGGAGGAGCTGTAGCCGAGGGCGTTGAGCGCGTCGTTGAGCGCCAGCGCGTCGTCGCCCTTGTCGCCCTCGGCAAGGTCGCGGTACATCGGCGTTTCGGTATGCAGCGCGATGATGGCGGTGCCGTTGACGGCGTACGCCCGCGTGCCCGTGCGCAGCTCGCCGTCGGTATAGTTTTCGGTGACGGTGCCGGAAGCGTTGCCAAGCAGCGATTTGGCGGCCGATACCGTCGGCACCAGCGTCACCTGCGTGCTGCCGGAATACTGCTGCACGCTGGCGACGCCGCTCGTGGCCGACGACGCCGACGCCAGCAGCTTCGGCGAGCGGTCCGGCAGCAGCAGCGCGCACGCGCCGACGCTGACGGCCGCCGTCGTCACGACGGCCAGCGCCGTCCATGTCCAGCCGGCATGCGGTTTCCTGCGGGCTTGTCGTGCCATGTTCCCTCTTCCTTCCCGATGGGCGCAATGAAATAGACGCCGTGCGCAGCGCCCTGTGGTGGCCGCTACGTCTTTTTCAGCGTAGGGTAGCGCCGGTGGCTGCCTGCGGTTTTCTACACGATTTCCTGCATCGCGCTTAATGACGTTGCCTTTATCGTGTGCGCCAATGCCGTGCGGATTTCCTCTTCCGGCATGGGCCCGAACTGCTTGCGGCCGTTGGATAGGTGCTTGCGCACCGTTGCCGGGGAAACTCCCAGCTCCGCCGCGATTTGAGCGGTGCCCAGCCGCAGCACGTATGCGCGGTAGAACACCTTCAGTTCCTGCGCGGTGAGCAGTGTCGTCGGATCGGCGCTCGCAGCGAGCCGCGTGTAGGCTGCAGCCGGGGTATCGAAACCGTCCGGTATGTTGCCGGTGCACAATGAAACAATGAGATTCGCTACGGCGTCGGCATCGTTTTTGCTTGCGATGCCCTGTGCTCCGGCATGGGCAAGACTGTCCCGGAAACGTCCGATGGGGAATGCCGTTAGCGCGAGAATAGGGATGTCCCGGGAACTGCGGCGTAGCTGGCGGCACAGGCAATGCGGTTCGTAGTCGTCCAATGCTGCCGTCAGTACGATGAGCGCGTAGCGCTGTGCGTTCGTGATGTCCGCAATGAGATTGCGCTCGTTGCCACGGTACCGTTCGACGGCTACATTCGGCAACCGCTTTGCTATCAGGCGCCTGAATTCCCTGGCGGCCATGTCGTCATGCTCGATAATGGCGATGGCAGTGCGCATCCTTTATTCCCTCTACGGTTATTCCCTCTACGGTTCATCGATGAATCGTGGAAGCACTCATACCCCCTTGCTTCCATGCAAGCCACGATAATGTCTGTGCGTATCGCAGACGGCCGCAATCTCAAAAAACGGGCATGCTCCCTATTACCCGAGCGGTTTCCACATTTCGGTGCGGTTGGCGTTTTGGTAAATGTCAATGGAGTTGGCGACCAGGCAATCGAGGGCATCGGAGTCGTTCAAGGAGAAGCTGAAGCGCTTGGCGGCTTCGTCGAACTCGGTAACGCCGTCGGTGGCCGCCTCCATGAACTCCGTGTGTTCCTCCTCGAAATCGTCGGCGCTGTAGGAGGCCGGGACGATGTCCTGACGGCGCAGGCATTGCACGGCACCTTCTTCCGGATCTACTAGCAGGTCCACGTTGCCGATGGACATGCGGTATATTTCATCGACGCACAGCTTATAGGCGGCGTTGCAGGACGTTTCGTCCTCTATGGCCTTGTCCGCCGCCTCCTCGCTGAGGCTGTTGCCATCCATCGTTATGGACGTTCCGTGCAGACCGGAAGGATAGACGGAATGGACGGGTTTCGAATATCCCTTTTCCACCACGCAGTTGTTGTAGTCGTTCCACGCCGATTCGTAATCGCCTTGGGAAATCTTGCCGCCATTGTCGAGTGCCTTCTGCAGGATGGCGCGCTGCGAATCGGCCATGTCAGGCTCGTTTTCCAGCAGAAAGGCGATGCGTTCCGTCAGCGAACTCGCGACGTGTTCGCTGTTCAATGCTTCTTGCATCTCCGTGTCCGACGATGGAGCCGCCGCATCCCCGCTGCTGGCGCATCCCGAAACCGCCAATCCTATAAGCATCCCAATGCAGAGTGCCTTATATGTTCTCTTCATCGTCTTCTCCTGCTCTTCGAGTAGGCAATCGAGTGTTCCATCCTCTTCACCACTATGCAAAGGAAGAGTCCGGGGAAGCAATCTCTCTTCACGTTTCGTGAAGAGGAGTCATCCTTCGCGGAGCGTTAGCCATCCGCATTTTGAGACACGTCTTCACGAAACGTGAAGGCGGTTTGTCGAGAGATTCGCAAATCCGCACAGTGGGGAAGGCAGGGAATCCTGCACGCTAAAACCGATAGAAGGAAAAAGTGATGAAGTTCAAAAAAAAATGTTACCAGTGCGGTAGCTGTTCTCATGTCTGCAGGGCTTGCGTTCAGCACTGTCTCAACTGCGCAAGCAGCCGTAAGCAGGACGTATTCGACGAGCAAAGCCAAGACGGCAAGCATCTCAGGAGGCTATTATTCCGGGAGCTATTCGCTCAAGCCTACATCGTCCACTATTTCCCTATACTCCTTCTCTTCGAATGTTTTCTGCAAAGCTGTGCAGGATTATAGGTATTATTCCTCGGTAGGCGTTGCCAAGAATCACCAATGTTATGCCGGGGTTTCTCTTTCTAAGAGCAAGACCCTGAGCGGTGATACGGCATCCTTTGTTGTGGGCTGAGAATCGCCATGCAAGAATTTTGCGATTCTTGCATGGTTTTCTTTTAAGAAAGAACGTTATGAAAAGATTTTTTACTGTGGTTCTGGCATTGACTGCAGCGTGTGCATTGGCTGGCTGTTCGGAGGGCGATGAGACTTCGCAGCCGACTTCTGCTAATACGGCTTCGAAGATTGGCTCCAGCTTGCAGGCGGTTGCCGCGCAGCGTGTAGCGGAAGAGTCCGATAGCATGGCGCCGGAACAGCTGGCGATGGTGCAGGAAGCGGCTCAAGGCGACGGAAGCGTTTCGCTGGGTACCTACAAGGCTGCCTGGTCCAATTACGATGAATGCCTTGTCGATCTTGGCTATCAAAAGCCGGCGCATCGGGAGTACGATTCCGGACTGGTGGGCAATATGACGATGATGGATCTGGATGGCCTGACCGATGATGAGCGCACGAAGGTCATGACCGATGAAAGCAGCTGCAAGACCCAATACGTCATGTATGTCGATGAACTCTATCGTGCGTCGGTCGGGAACCAATCCCTCTATTCCAGCACGACCGAAGGCGCGGTGCAGTGCCTGAAGGATAAGGGTATCGCCGGCGCCGACTATGCCGCCAAGCAATTGGAGCAGGAAATGGACAGGTTCGATGAGCTGTTCGGGGAGGATGAAGCGGATTCCGCAAGCGACGCGTTCCAGCATGCAGCGCAGGCTTTTTCTTTCGATGTCAACGATGGAGCGGCTTTGACATGCCTTGTCGCCAACGGCATTGACTTGGTTGCGAGTACGCAACTGGATGAAGCCTGGAAGCCGCTGGGGTGAAGTGGCCGCCGCTTCCGGCGCCTGAAAAACGTAAAGAGACGGTGGCGGGGGAGGCGTTGGTAGTATGGGCGCATGCCTATATATAGCCAAGTGCTTGATAACGGACGGGCGGAACGGTTCCGCCGGCTGCGCGAGCTGCTCAGCCGCAAAGGGCGCACGAAATCCGGGCGGTTCCTCATTGAAGGCCCGCAGGCGGTGCGCGAGGCGCTGACGTGGGCGCCCGGAGTGGTCCTCGACCTCTACGTCGCCGTCGAATCGGCCGACGAGGACGCCCCGTTCGCCAGCCCGCTGCTCGGCCAGCTCGCCGGGCTTGCGCTGAAGGCCGCCAGCGACGCCGGCGCCACGATCTACGTCCACAAGGCCACCCGCGCCGCCATCGATTCGGTATCCGCCGACGCGCAGGGCGTCTTCGCCGTCGCCTCGATCGCGGCATTCGAAGAGCGCGTGCAGGGCGCGGAGCTCTCCGGCAGCCCCTTCGTCGCCGCGTTCTGGCAGGTACGCGACCCGGGCAACGCCGGAACCGTCATCCGTTCCGCCGACGCCGCCGGCTGCGACGCCGTGCTGTTCGTCGGCGACTGCGTCGACCTGCTCAACCCGAAGGTCATCCGCGCGACGACGGGTTCGCTGTTCCACCTGCCGGTGCTCAATCTCGATGAGGAAGCGTTCGCCGCATGGCGCGCGGAACACGGCTGCACGCTGGTAGCCGCCGACGTCCACGGCACCGACGGCAACGCCCCGGTGCAGCTGCCTGCGTTCCTCGAAAGCCGCCCCGACGCGACGCAGGGCACCGCGGTGCTCTTCGGCAACGAAGCGCGCGGGCTGGAGCCGGCGATGCTTCAGGACGCCGACGCCGTCGTGTCGATTCCGATCTACGGCAAGGCCGAATCGCTCAATCTCGCGATGAGCGCTTCCATCATGCTGATGAGCATGGCTATGTCGAGCGCTGTTGAAACAATGTGAAGTCGGAAAAACGTTGGAATAAAGCGAATTCAACCGGATTCTACGCATCGATCAGGGAAAGGGTTGCAGTGGCACAGGACCTGCGCTTCGACGCCGCCGAGGTGACCGCAGCGGTCGCCGAAGGCATCGAGAAAATCGAACAAGCCTCCACGATGGAGGAACTCAAGGCCATCAAGGCGCAGTACGCCGGGGCCAACTCGGCGATGACGCTCGCCAGCAAGGCCATCGGCGGCCTCGACAAGGCCGACAAGAAGGAAGCCGGCAAGCTCATGGGCAAGCTGCGCGCCGACTTCGGACGCGCCTACGGCACCAAGGAAGCGGCCGTCAAGGCGGCCGAGGAAGCCGCCGCGCTCGCCGCCGAAACGGTGGACATGACGCAGCCGGTGCGCCGCAAGCCGCTCGGCGCCCGCCACCCGCTGCCCAAGCTCATGGAGGACATGGCCGACTTCTTCCTCAACATGGGCTGGCAGATTTCCGACGGCCCCGAAGTGGAAACCGAATGGTACGACTTCGATGCGCTCAACTTCGGCCCCGACCACCCCGCCCGCCAGATGCAGGACACCTTCTACGTCAAGGGCAGCCAGGCCAGGGACGCCGCGGGCTTCGTCGGCTCCAACATGGTGATGCGCACGCAGACGTCCTCCGACCAGGTGCGCGGGCTGCTCACCCGCGGCGTGCCGCTGTACATCGCGTGCCCGGGCCGCGTGTTCCGCACCGACGAGCTCGACGCCACCCATACGCCGGTGTTCCACCAGGTCGAGGCGCTCGCCGTCGACAAGAACCTGACGATGGCGGACCTGAAGGGCGTGCTGGACAAGCTCGCCGTGGCGATGTTCGGCCCCGAGGCCAAGACGCGCCTGCGCCCCAGCTACTTCCCGTTCACCGAGCCCTCCGCCGAGCTCGACCTGTGGTTCCCCGACAAGAAGGGCGGCCCGGGCTGGCTCGAATGGGGCGGCTGCGGCATGGTCAACCCGAACGTGCTCAAGTCCGCCGGCCTCGATCCGGAGGTGTATTCGGGCTTCGCGTTCGGCGTCGGCGTGGAACGCACGCTGCTGCTGCGCAACGACATCAACGACATGCACGACCTGGTCGAAGGCGACGTGCGATTCAGCGAACAGTTTGTGATGGGGGAGTGAACGATCATGCCAATGGTAGACATCGACTGGCTCAAGGAACATGCCGACGTTCCCGAAGGCCTGACCTATGAACAGCTCGCCGCCGACCTCGTGCGCGTCGGCCTCGAGGAGGAGGACATCCACGAAGCGCAGGTGACCGGCCCGATCGTCGTCGGCTACGTCGTCACCGCCACGCCCGAGCCGCAGAAGAACGGCAAGACAATCAACTGGTGCCAGATCGACGTCGGCGAACGCGACGAGAATGGCGACCCGGTGCTGCGCGGCATCGTGTGCGGCGCGCCGAACATGGCCGCCGGCGAGAAGGTCGTCGTCACGATGCCGGGCGCCGTGCTGCCCGGCGACTTCAAAATCGAGCCGCGCAAGACCTACGGCCACGTGTCGGCCGGCATGTGCGCCTCGGAGCGCGAGCTGGGCCTGGGCGACAGCCACGAGGGCATCATCCTGCTGCGCGAGTACGGCTTCACGCCCGAGGAATACGCGGCGCTCAAGCCCGGCGACGACCTGATGCACCTGCTGCACCTCGACCAGCCGGTGCTCGAGATCAACGTCACGCCGGACCGCGGCTACGCGTTCTCCTACCGCGGCGTGGCGCGCGAATACCACAACTCCACGGGCCGCCCGTTCACCGATCCGGCCATCGAGCTCGACGCCCGCGCCCCGCGCGAGGCGGAGGAAAGCATGGCGCCCGACGACATCGAGGTCATCGTCCAGGACGACAACCCGATCCACGGCGTGCCCGGCTGCGACCGCTACTACGCCCGCGCCGTCCACGGCTACAAGCCGGGCTCGGCGACCCCGAGCTGGATGCGCCGGCGCCTGTCGCGCGCCGGCATGCGTTCGCTTTCGCTGCCGGTCGACGTCACCAACTACGTCATGCTCGACCTCGGCCAGCCGATGCACGCCTACGACCTCGACAAGATCGCCGGCCCGATCGTCGTGCGCCGCGCGAAGGAAGGCGAGAAGCTCGTCACGCTCGACGGCAAGGAACACGACCTTGACGTCGAGGACCTGCTGATCACCGACTCGCCCAACGGGGAGCGGGGTTCGCGCATCCTCGGCATCGCCGGCGTGATGGGCGGCATGTACGGCGAGGTGACCGACGAGACGACGAACATCCTGCTCGAGGCCGCGCACTTCGACCAGGTGACGATCGCCCGTTCCGCACGCCGCCACAAGATTCCTTCCGAGGCTTCCCGCCGCTTCGAACGCGGCGTCGACGAGCAGCTGCAGCCGGCCGCCGCCGAGCTGGCGGCCGAGCTGCTCGAGCAGTTCGGCGGCGCGACCGCTTCGACGACCCCGCGCGACTACGACGCGACCGAACGCCGCAAGCCGATTCCGTTCAAGGCCAGCGAAGTGGAGCGCCTGACCGGGCTCAAGCTCGACATGACGCGCATTTCCGACGTGCTCACCGACATCGGCTGCCTCGTGGCCGGCGGCGGCAACGGCGTGTTCTCGGTCACGCCGCCGACGTGGCGCCCCGACCTGAACGAGCCGTGCGACCTCGTCGAGGAAATCGCGCGCATCGTCGGCTACGACGAGATTCCGGTGACCGTTCCCGCCGTCCCCGTCGAGGGCCATGTCGGCCTGACGGCCGATCAGCGCCGCCAGCGCGAAATCGCCGACGAGCTCGCCGAATACGGCATGGTGGAGGCGCTGAGCTACCCATTCGTCGGGCCGTCCGACTTCAAGGCGTTCCAGTACGAAGCGGACGAGATCGAGCCGGTCAGCGTCGAGATCGTCAACCCGCTCGCCGGCGACCGCCCGTTCCTGCGCCGCGACATCCTGCTCACGCTCGCGCAGACGGTGCAGCGCAACCTGCACCGCGGCCTGGAGAACATCCAGCTGTACGAACTGGGCCACGTCTACCACTTCGACCCGTCCGCCCCGGCCATCCCGGCGCTGCCGGGCGCCGTCAAGCCTACCGACGAGCAGCTCGCCGCCCTGGACGCCGGCCTGCCGGACCAGCCGCTGCACGTCGCCGGCATCCTGACCGGCATGTCGATCGACGACGGCTGGCTGGGCGACAAGCGCGCCATCGACTGGACCGACGGCGTCGAGGCGGTCACGCGCATCGCCGAGCGCATCGGGGCGGAAATCTCCCTCGACCAGTCCGGCGACATCCCGGCGCAATGGCACCCGGGCCGCACGGCGCATGTCGTCGCGGGCGGCAAGCCCGTCGGCATCGTCGGCGAGCTGCACCCGAAGGTCAACGAGGCGCTCGGCTTCCCGGCCCATAGCGCGGCGTTCGAAATCGACCTCGACGCGCTGTTCGCCACGCTCGACGGCAAGCCGGTGCAGGCCAAGCCGATCTCGACGTTCCCGCCGGTCAAGCAGGACCTCGCGTTCACCGTTCCCGACGACGTCACCGCAGCCCAGCTCAAGGCGGCGATCGAACGCGGAGCCGGGGACAATCTTGAATCGATCGAGCTGTTCGACGTCTACAAGGGCGGCCAGGTCGAAGCCGGCGAGAAGTCGCTGGCGTACGCCGTGACATTCCGCGCTCCGGACAAAACGCTCGATTCAGCGGACTGTGAGGAGATTCGCAGCCGTATTGTAAAGGAAGCGGCTACGCTGGGCGCAAGCCTGCGTGCGTAGCGGCTACCGATACCGACGATGAGACGATGAAGGGACAGCAATGACAGAACCGGAACAGCCCACCCCGATCGACCCGGCGCCGCGCCGGCCGCGACACGCCGCTCCGGAGCCGCCGTCCCTTCATGAGAACCTCGCGAACCTGACGGTGCCGGAACTGCTCGGCGGCGGCGTCATGCGCGACGAAGCCACGCCGGACGCTTCCGCTTCGGGCGCTTCCGCCGGCGCAGCCGGTGCCGGCGCCGATGGCGCGGCTCCTGCGCCCCCGGCGCCCCCGCAGGCGCAGGAACGCGACGTCGTGTCGGAATCGATCGCCGTCGCCGACGACCCGAACCGCACCGACATCAGCGTCGACCCGTATGAGCATTTCGACGGCAAGGACTTCAAGAAGGCGCCGGACTACGGCGTCTACGCGGCCGCCGTCGACGTCGCCGACGCCGAGAAGCAATCCGACGCGCTCGTGGCCAGTGCGCACCGCCATCAGGAGGAGATTCATTCCGCCGACGAGCTCAACGCGTCCGAAGCGAGCGGCGCGTCCGCCGGCGACGGCAACGCGGACCTCGCCTACGGCGCGAAGGCCAGCGATTTCGGCGCCGACTACAATCCGTACCTGTTCGGCAAGCCGGAGCCGGAAGCGCCCAAGCAGGACCCTGCGCAGGCGGCGGCCGCGCAGCAGGGCCAGCAGCCGAACGGCGCAGCCGCGCAGAATGGCAACGGCAACGGCGGCAACTTCTTCAATCCGTTCGGATTCGGCGGTCCGGTCAACGGCCAGAACGGGCAGAACCCGCAGAACAACGGCCAGCAGGGCCAGTACGGCGCCAACGGCAACCCCAACGCCTCCAACGGCCAGAACGGCGGCTACCAGGGATGGCCGTTCTTCAACCCCTACGGCTTTGGCAATCCCAACGGGCAGGGCATGCCGAACGGCCAGAACGAGCAGAACAACGGGCAGCCGTACGGCCAGCCCTACAACCCGCAGGCCGGCTTCAACGGCCAGCAGTACGGCAACGGCCAGTACGGGCCGAACGGACAGCCTGCAGACGGGCACACGCCGCGCTATATCGGGCGCGTCGACGTCAACGACCCCAACCAGAACCCGCTGTACGGGCACTGGGATTCGAACTCGATCATCGCGTTCATCTTCGCGCTGCTGCTGCCGCTGCCGATCTTCCCGGCGATCATCGGCGGCATCGGCATGTGGCGCACGAAGACGTTCCATATGAAGGGCTGGGGGCTGGCGCTGGCCGCCGTCATCATCAACGTGCTGTATACGATCTTCTATTTCTGGATGATGAAGAACGGCGTGAGCTCCTCCGACCTGTACAGCCAGATGATGCAGATGCTCCAGCAATACGAAAACGGCGGAGGGACGCAAGCCTAGCAGGCGTTTCCCGCAGGCCCGCGCAGCTGCGGGTCCCGCTCTTTTCCAGGCCCCGCCATCATACGGCGGGGCCTTTGCTTTGCCGCCGCGACAGCCGTCCGGCCATTCCCGTTTCGACAGGCGGACGTCCGAAGTGTGATGAATATTATACATTGGTCTGCATAATGTGTATACTGTGTGTGCATACCACGATGGATGGGAGCGATTGATGGAGCAATATAGCGTTGCCGTGGCCGGGGCGACCGGCTACGCAGGAGGGGAGGCGCTGCGGATCCTCGCCGCGCACCCCGATTTCAAGGTCACGTGCGTGGCCGGTCATTCGTCCGCCGGCAGGAAGCTCGGCGAATTCATGCCGCACATCCCGCAGCTCGCCGACATGGTCGTCGAGGATACGACGCCCGAAACGCTCGCCGGGCACGACGTCGTCATCCTCGCGCTGCCGCACGGCGCGTCCGGCGCGCTGGCGGCGCAGCTCGACCCCGATGCCGTCGTCGTCGACCTGGGCGCCGACCACCGCCTCGAGAGCAAGGACGCCTGGGATGCCTACTACGGCGGCGAGTTCTTCCCGCACTGGACGTACGGCATGCCCGAACTGATCGTCGGCAAGGACGCCGGCGGCTCGTACCGCTACCAGCGCGAACAGCTGGCGGGCGCCAAGCGCATCGCCGGCCCCGGCTGCAACGTCACCGCCACGACGCTGGCCCTGCAGCCGGCCATCGCCGAGGGCTTCATCGACCCCAAGACCATCGTCGCCGACCTCGTCGTCGGCTATTCGGGAGCCGGCAAGGCGCTCAAGCGCACGAACCTGCTGGCCGCCGAAGCCATCAACTCCGCCGTGCCGTATTCGGTGGGCGGCACGCACCGGCACATTCCGGAGATCCTGCAGAACTTCGCGCACGCCGCCGGCCGGGACGCCGAAGGGAGTCAAGATTTCACGCTCGCGTTCACGCCGATCCTGGCGCCGATGTCCCGCGGCATCCTCGCCTCGGTCAGCGCCGCGCTGACGCCCGAAGCGCTGGAGCTGTCGGACGGCGAGATCCGCGCCGCCTGGAGCCGCGCCTACGACGGGCAGTATTTCATCAGCCTGCTGCCGGAGGGGATGATGCCGGCAACGCAGAACGTGCTCGGTTCGAACGCCGCCGACGTGCAGATCGCCATCGACCGCCATTCGGGCCGCCTCCATGCGTTCGCGGCGATCGACAACCTCAACCGCGGCACCGCCGGGCAGGCCGTCGAATCGCTCAACCTCGCGATGGGGCTTGAAGAAAACGCAGGATTGACCAAGATTGGAGTGGCACCGTGACAGTAACGTTCGCCAAGGGATTCGCAGCGGCCGGCGTCAGGGCCGGCATTTCCGCCGTCGACGGCAAGAAGGACCTCGCGCTGGTCGTCAACGAAGGCCCGCTGGACGCCGGGGCCGGCGTCTTCACCGCCAACCGCTTCTGCGCCGCGCCGGTGCAGTGGTCGCGCAAGGCCGTCGCCAACGGCCACGTCAAGGCCGTGCTGCTCAACTCGGGCGGCGCCAACGCCTGCACCGGCGCCGAAGGGTACCGCCAGAGCGAGGAAAGCGCGGCCTGCGTGGCCGGCCTCGTCGGCTGCGAGGCGAACGACGTCGCCGTGTGCTCCACCGGGCTGATCGGCGAGCTGCTGCCGCTGGACAAGGTGCTCGCCGGCGCCAGGGACGCCTACGCGGCCATCGAGGCCAGCGAGCAGGCCGGGGACGACGCCGCGCACGCGATCATGACCACCGACACGAAGCCCAAGACGGTGGCGGCCTCCAGCGAGGCCGGCTACCGCATCGGCGGCATGGTCAAGGGCTCGGGGATGATCGCCCCGCAGCTGGCGACGATGCTGTGCGTCATCACGACCGACGCCGTCGTGTCGGCCGGACAGTGCCAGGCGGCGCTGTGCCAGGCGTGCGACACGACGTTCAACCGCATCGACGTCGACGGCTGCATGTCGACGAACGACACGGTGCTGCTGCTCGCCTCCGGCGCCAGCGGCGTCGAGCCGGACCCGGACGAGTTCAACCGCATGGTGGCCGAGTGCTGCGCGTCGCTGTCGCAGCAGATCGTCGGCGACGGCGAAGGCTCGAGCCACACGATCGAGATCAACGTGGCCGGCGCCACGAGCGTCGACGCCGCGCTGGCATGCGGGCGCGCCGTGGCCGCCTCGAACCTGCTCAAGTGCGCCATCTCCGGCAACGACCCCAACTGGGGGCGCATCGTCTCGTCGCTGGGCACCGTTCCCGCCGACGTCGCCCCGTACAACCCCGACGACGTGACCGTCGACGTCAACGGCGTGCGCATCTGCGACGGCGGCAAGCCCGGCGCCGACCGCAGCGAGGTCGACATGACGCCGCGCGCCATCGTCATCGACATCGACCTGAAGGCCGGAAGCGAACGCGCCACCGTGTGGACCGACGACCTGACCCATGAATACGTGCACATCAACGCCGACTACGAAAGCTGAACGAAGCGCCATGCAATACGAAGGCAATGACGGGCGCGGGCCGCTGCGCGGTCCCGGGTACCATCTGGACGTCCATACCGACCTGACCGCCGAACAGAAGGCCGAAGTGCTGATCGAGGCGCTGCCGTGGCTCGAGGAGTTCGCCGGCCAGCGCATCGTCGTCAAGTACGGCGGCAACGCGATGGTCGACGACAAGCTCAAGGCCGCGTTCGCCGAGGACATGGTGTTCCTGCGCCAGGTCGGCATGCACCCGGTCGTCGTGCATGGGGGAGGCCCGCAGATCTCCCACATGCTCAAGGCGTTGGGCATCCATTCCGAATTCCGCGGCGGCCTGCGCGTCACCACCCCCGAGGCGATGGACGTCGTGCGCATGGTGCTCACCGGCAAGGTGTCGCGCGAGCTCGTCGGCCTGATCAACGCCCACGGCCCGTTCGCCGTCGGCCTGTCGGGCGAGGACGGCGCGCTGTTCTCCGCCACGCAGCGCAAGCCCGTCATCGACGGCAAGCCCACCGACATCGGCCTGGTCGGCGACGTCGTCGGCGTCGACGCCTCGGCCGTCGAGGACCTCATCAACGCCGGGCGCATCCCGGTCGTCTCGTCGGTGGCCCCGAACGAGGACGACGCCACCGAAGTGCTCAACGTCAACGCGGATTCGGCCGCCGGCGCCCTCGCGTCGGCCCTGGGCGCGCAGAAGCTCGTCATCCTCACCGACGTCGACGGCCTGTACGCCGACTGGCCGGACCGCAACTCGCTCGTCGGGCGCATCGGCGTCGAGGACCTGCGCCGGCTGATGCCGGACCTCGAGTCGGGGATGCGGCCGAAAATGGAGGCATGCATCCGCGCCATCGACGGCGGCGTGCAGCAGGCGCACATCATCGACGGCCGCAAGCCGCACTCGATCCTCAACGAGATCTTCACCACCGACGGCATCGGCACGATGATCGAGCCGGGCATCGGCGTCGAGATGCGCGGCGACTACGGCAGGAAATAGCACGGCCGCGAACCAAACGGCAGGCAACCAAAGGAGGGCCGCAATGGCCACGAACAACGAAACCTGGCTCGATGAATACGAGCAGGTCCACATGAACGTATTCGGCAAGCCGCTGCGGGTGATGGACCATGGCAAGGGCACCCGCATCTGGGACGTCGACGGCAACGAATACCTCGACTTCCTGGCGGGCATCGCCGTCAACGCCATCGGATACGCCAACCCGGCGTGGGTCAAGGCCGTTTCCGAGCAGGCCGCCAAGTGCGCCCACGTGAGCAACTACTTCGCCACGCCGGTGCAGATCGAGCTGGCCGAACGGCTCGTCAAGCTGGCCGGCGCACCGGAAGGCTCGCACGTCTACTTCGCCAACTCGGGCGCCGAAGCCAACGAGGCGGCGCTCAAGCTCGCCAAGCTGCACGGCGACACGATGGCCGGGGCGCTGCCGGACATCGGCGGCAAGCCGGCGCGCATCATCGCGCTGACCCACGGCTTCCACGGCCGCACGATGGGCGCGCTGTCGGCGACCTGGAAGCCGGCGATCCGCAAGCCGTTCGAGCCGCTCGTGCCGAACGTCGAATTCGTCGAGGCAGGCGACCTCCAGGCGATGCACGACGCGTTCGCCGAAACCGGCCAGGGCCCCTACGCCCGCGGGCCGGTCGCCGCCGTCATCATGGAGCTCGTGCAGGGCGAGGCCGGCGTGCTGCCGATGGACCCCTGCTATGTGCAGGGCGTGCGCAAGCTGTGCGACGAGCACGGCGCGCTGCTCATCGTCGACGAGGTGCAGACCGGCATCGGCCGCACCGGCTCGTGGTTCGCGTTCCAGCGCGAGGACCTCGGGGGAGTGACGCCCGACGTCGTCAGCTTCGCCAAGGGCGTCGCCGGCGGCTTCCCGATGGGCGGCATCATCGCCTTCGGCCCGGAAGTCTCGGGCCTGTTCACCCCCGGCTCGCACGGCTCGACGTTCGCCGGCAACCCGCTGGGCGCGGCCGCCGCGCTGGCTACGCTCGACGTCATCGAGTCCGAGGATCTCGTCGCCAACGCCGAAGCGCGCGGCGAGCAGCTGCGCGCGGCGATCGGCGCATGCGGCAACCCGCTGTTCGCCGGTGTGCGCGGCCGCGGCCTGCTCAACGCCGTGCTGCTCAAGCGCCCCTGCGCCCACGCGGCGATGGAATGGTGCCTCGAGCACGGCCTGATCGTCAACGCCGTCGCCCCCGACGCCATCCGCCTGGCGCCGCCGCTGGTCGTGACGGCGCAGGAAGTCGACGAAGCCGTCGCGATCCTCGCGAAGGTCCCCGCCGATCTCAAGCTCGACTGAGCCGAAAAAAAATCTTGAATCCATAACCCAACCCAACCCCAAACCCAAGCCGAAGGAGGCACCATGGCCGGAACGCTGCGCCACATGCTGCGCGACGACGACGTGAACCACGAGGAACAGAAGCAGATCCTCGAACTCGGAATGAAATTCCGCGAGGACCGCTTTTACCACCAGCCGTTTGCCGGGCCGCAGGGCGTCGCCGTGCTCTTCGACAAGCCGAGCACCCGCACCCGCTCCAGCTTCTCGATCGGCGTGGCGGAACTGGGCGGCTACCCGCTGGTCATCGACAAGTCCGGCTCCCAGCTGGGCCGCGGCGAGCCGGTCGCCGACACCGCGCGCGTGCTTACCCGCATGGCGTACGGCATCGTCTGGCGCACGTTCGGCCAGGATCGCGTCGAGGAGATGGCGAAGTACGCCACGGTACCGGTCGTCAACGCGCTGACCGACGAATTCCACCCGTGCCAGGTGCTCGCCGACTTCCTGACGATCGCGCAGCACAAGGGCGGCGTGGACGCGCTGGAAGGCATGACGATCGCCTACCTCGGCGACGCGGCCAACAACATGGCCAATTCGTACCTGCTTGCCGGCGCCGTCGCCGGCATGCATGTGCGCGTCGCCGGCCCGCAGGGCTTCCTGCCGGATCCGCAGATCGTGGCGGACGCCGAGCGCCTCGCCGCCGAAAACGGCGGCTCGATCCTCGTGACGACCGACGCCGCCGAAGCGGTGAAGGACGCCGACTGCGTGTTCACCGATACGTGGGTGTCGATGGGCGAGGAAGGCGAATACGACGTGCGCTCCAAGCCGTTCTGGCCCTACCAGGTCAATGCCGAGCTCATGGCGCTGGCCAAGCCCGACGCGCTGTTCCAGCACTGCCTGCCGGCGTACCGCGGCAAGGAGGTGACCGCCGAGGTCATCGACGGGCCGCAGTCGGTGGTGTGGGACGAAGCCGAAAACCGCCTGCACGCCCAGAAGGCGCTGCTCACCTGGCTGATCGGCCAGCAGCGCGGCGACGAAAGCCTGCTGAAGTAATGACCGCCGAAGCAACCACGGCGGCGTCCGGGGCGGAGTCGACGCCCCGGCGCCGCCCGGCGACGCGCACGGCCAGGCTGAGCGCCATCGAGCAGGCGCTGGAGGCCCACGTCGTCACGTCGCAGTCGCAGCTGTCCGACATCCTCGCCTCGCAGGGCATCGAGGTGACGCAGGCGACGCTGAGCCGCGACCTGGACGAAATGGGCGCCGTGAAGACGCGCCTGGCAGACGGCGCCGTCGCCTACACGCTCGCCGACCGCGAGCCGGAGGGCGCCGACGGCGACGGGAAGGCCGACGCCCACACGGCGCGCGTGCTGTCGGGGCTGGTGACGTCGGTGGCGCGGGCGAACAACCTCGTCGTCGTGCACACGTCGAGCGGCGCCGCGCAGTACGTCGGCTCCGTCGTCGACCGGCAGTCGGCGGACGGGGTGCTGGGCACCATCGCCGGCGACGATACCGTCATGATCATCTGCGCAAGCGACGACGTGGCGGCCCGGCGCGCGGACTGGCTGCTCAACATCGCCTAGCCGGGCGCGAAACGCCGCCACGGACAAATCTTGCATAAATATACAGAGCGTTGTATAAAGTGGGGCTCATTGCTGAGCGACACGAACGCAACCGAACGAAAGGGAAACCATGAGCGACAAGAACCGCATCGTGCTGGCCTATTCCGGCGGCCTCGACACCTCGGTGGCCATTCCGTACCTGAAGGACCGCACCGGCAAGGACGTCGTCGCCGTCTCGCTCGACGTCGGCCAGGGTGGCGAAAGCCTGGAAACGATCAAGGAGCGCGCGCTGGCGTGCGGCGCCGTCGAGGCCTATGTCGTCGACGCGCGCGATGAATTCGCCGAGGAATACTGCATGATGGCCCTCAAGGCCAACGCCATGTACGAGGACGTGTACCCGCTCGTCTCGGCCATTTCGCGCCCGCTGATCACCAAGCACCTCGTGCGCGCCGCCCACCAGTTCGGCGCCGACACGATCGCCCACGGCTGCACCGGCAAGGGCAACGACCAGGTGCGCTTCGAGGTGTCGATCCAGTCGATCGACCCCGAACTCAAGGCCATCAGCCCGATCCGCGACCTGTCGCTGACGCGCGACGTCGAGATCGCCTACGCCAACGACCACAAGCTGCCGATCGTGCAGACCGAGAAGAGCCCGTTCTCGATCGACCAGAACGTGTGGGGCCGCGCCATCGAGACCGGCTTCCTCGAGGATCCGTGGAACGCGCCGACCAAGGACTGCTACTCCTACACCGACGATCCGGACTTCCCGCCGGTCGAGGACGAGGTCGTCATCGAGTTCAAGCAGGGCATCCCGGTCAAGATCGACGGCCGCGACGTCACGCCGCTTGAAGCCATCGAGGAGATGAACCGCCGCGCCGGCGCCCAGGGCATCGGCCGCGTCGACATCATCGAGGACCGCCTCGTCGGCATCAAGAGCCGCGAGCTGTACGAAGCGCCGGGCGCCATCGCGCTGATCACCGCGCACAAGGAGCTCGAGAACATGTGCCTCGAGCGCGAGCAGCACCGCATCAAGCGCGACATCGACAAGCGCTGGGCCGAGCTCGTCTACGACGCGCAGTGGTTCAGCCCCGCCGTCAAGTCGCTCAACGCGTTCATCAACGACACCCAGCAGTACGTGTCCGGCGAGATCCGCATGGTGCTGCACGGCGGCCGCGCCGTCGTCGTCGGGCGCCGCTCCGACTCGTCGCTGTACGACTACAACCTCGCCACCTACGATTCTGGCGATTCGTTCGACCAGAACGCCTCCAACGGCTTCATCGAGATCTATGGCCTGCCGAGCAAGGTCGCCGCTGCGCGCGACGTGAAGTTCGGCAATGGCATCGAAGTGCCGGACAACGACGTGGAGTAGCCACTGCGCCGTTGCCATTCGACAGCCCCTCCGCACCTCGCGGAGGGGCTTTTTCGTTTCAGCGGCAAGCGCCACGAAAAGCAGCAGCATGCCATCTCAGGAATGGCGTGCTCCTGCATCAGCGCCCACCGCGAACCTGCTGAAAAAATGCCATAATCCTACATCAGGAAGCACCGTAATCCTGCATTAGGGATTGCCGCAATCCTACATTGAGCCTCGCGGATGCCGCCTGGGACAACGGATGCGCACTGGAAGGGGGCGCCCCCGAGAGTATCGCGGGTCACGAGCTGAATGAGCTATTCTTCTGGTATGAAGGAGGCAGTCATGACGCAGGTTCTTCATCCTATGAAAGCGCCGTACCTGATGCGTGAAGACGGCACCGTGGTCGAGCTATCGGGGGAGGAAGCCGAACGCATCGAGCGTGACAAGAAACGCGAAGCGCGTTTGGCGATGCGAGATCTCGCCGAGGACCTCGGTCTCTACGAACTATAGGGACCGTAAAAATGTCCCGTTCTACAGGAAAGAGATTCCATGCGTCCAACGATGGGTTCCGGCTGGCGTGGGATGCGTTGAGGCTGCGCAATCTTGCGGCGTACGAGCCGATGGCCGCGGTGGAATCGTCGGCAATCCAGCCGCTTCCGCACCAGATTCGCGCCGTGTACGACGATTTGCTGCCCAAGGTCCCTCTGCGCTTCCTGCTGGCCGACGATCCGGGTGCAGGCAAGACCGTCATGGCAGGCCTGTACATCAAGGAGATGCTCATGCGCGGCGCCGCAGAACGAGTCGCCATCGTCGTGCCCGGCGGCCTGGCCGAGCAATGGCAACGAGAGCTGCATGAGAAATTCAACCTCGATTTCATGGTGTTCTCGCCGACGATGTCCCTTGCGGCCGCCGCAGCGGCAAGCGAAACCGACGGCGTTTCCGCCGCAGAGCATATGACGGCCGTTTCGGCGGCATCTGCCGCCAAAACGGCCAGCGGCATCGCCAATCCATTTGCCGCCTGCCCGAGGCTGATCCTGCGCATGGACCAGATTGCCCGCAACGACGACTATATGGCATGGCTGCGCGACGTGCATTGGGACATCGCCATCGTCGATGAAGCCCATCGCATGAGCGCGACATTCCGCAACGCCGACGGGGCCATGGAACGCACCAGCCGGTTCAAGCTCGGGGAGGTGCTGGCATCCACTGCGGAGAACCTGCTGCTGATGACGGCCACGCCGCATGCCGGCAAGGAAGAGGACTTCCAGCTGTTCATGAGCCTCCTGGATCCGGACAGGTTCGCCGGCCGCTATACGGCAAGCCGGCATCGCCAGACCGACACGGCCGGACTGATGCGCCGCATGGTCAAGGAGGACATGCGCACGTTCGGCGGCGAACCGCTGTTCCCGCCAAGGCATGCGCAAAGCGTGGCATATGAATTGAGCGAGGAAGAGGCGGCGCTGTACGGCAACGTCACGGCTTACGTGCGTACGGGCTTCAACGCCATCGACCGGATCCGAAGCATCGGGAATGGCCGCGGCAACGCCATCGGCTTCGCGTTGACGATGCTGCAGCGGCGCCTCGCATCGAGCCCCGAAGCGGTCCTCCGGTCGCTTGAGCGGCGCCGGGAGCGCCTGCGCTCGCTGCGCGCTCGCGTAGCGGCGAATCCTGCTGCGCTTGACGATGCCTTTTCCTCCGACGAGGGCTCTGCTGCCGGCTCATTGAGCGTGGAACGGTTCGACGACCGCTGGGACAATGCCGGCGACGAAGCGCGCACGCGGCTGGAGGAACAGGCGTCCGACGTGGAATACGGCGCCACCTGGGCGTCGTCGCTGGCTGAACTGGATGGCGAACTGCGCCAGCTTGACGCATTGGTGAAGCAGGCCCGCGACGTGCGCGCATCCGGCGTCGACGCGAAATGGATGCAGCTCGCCGACCTCCTGCAGCGCAACGTGCTGGATGAGGTGGGGGAGCATCACAAGCTGATCGTATTCACCGAGCATCGCGATACGCTTGACTATCTGCAGCGCCGCATCGCGAACCTGCTGGGGCGCCCCGAAGCGGTGGAGACCATTCACGGCGGCATGACGCATGCCGAGCGCGAAGCCGTGCAGCAAAGGTTCTCGGCCGATCCGTCCGTGCGCATCCTCGTAGCGACGGATGCCGCTGGCGAAGGGCTCAACCTGCAATGCGCCGACATCGTCATCAACTACGACCTGCCGTGGAATCCGAACCGCATCGAACAGCGGTTCGGCCGCATCCACCGCATCGGCCAGCGCCGGCCGTGCTTCCTGTTCAACATGGTGGCCAAGAACACGCGCGAAGGCGACGTCTACATCCGCCTGCTCGACAAGATCGCCACCATCGGCAACGCCTACGAAGGGCGCCTGTTCAACGTGCTGGGCGACGGCAAGGCGTTCGACGGCAAGCCATTGCGCGAGCTGATGATCGAAGCAATCCGCCATGGCGACGAGCCGGCGCAGGGCGAGCGGCTGCAGCAGGCCGTTGAGGAAGGCGTTGTGCAATCGCTGGCCAAGCTTGCCGATGAGAGGGCTCTCGTCACCGGTTTCGGGGATGCGGATTTGCGCGACGTGCGCCACGCATTGGCGTCGGAACAGGAGCGTCGCCAGCAGCCTGCCGCGGTAGGCGCGTTTGCGTTCGCCGCGTTCCGCGAGCTTGGCGTTTCCTTCCATGCGCGGGAAACCGGATTATGGGAGATTTCCCGGATTCCGGCCCGGGTGCGCAAGGCAGCTTCATGCGCCGGCTGCGAGTTGCCACGCTCCTACCGCCGCGTTGCGTTCGACCCGGACGTCGCCGGCGACGGCATCGAATTGCTCGCTCCGGGCCATCCATTGCTGGATGCGTGCATCCATCTGGTTGCCGAACGGTACGGCAGCCTGCTGGACCAAGGCGCCGTATTCGTCGACAGGACCGAGAACCAGCCGGACTCGGTCCGGTTTGTCGCGGCCGTTTCCCATGGCGTCGCCGACGAAGAAGGGCGGCTTGTTGACGGCCGGTTCGACTACGTGGCATGGGACGCCGGCGGTGAGGCGAGGCTTTGCGCGGCGCCGGCGCTCGCCGATTTCGCCATGCCCGCGGATGGCGAATGGGAACGCATCGAAGCGCTGCTTTCCGGCATCGGTGCCGCTGCCGGCATCGACAGCGCCGTCAAAGCCCAAGATTCAGCTGCCGCACAACGACTTGAAAAGGCGGCCAACAGCCGACGTCGCCATGAATACGACCAGATTGACCGGCGGCTCAGCGCGGAAAGCAACTTCTGGTGGGGCAAATGCAACGAACTCAAGGAGGACTTGCGTAAAGGTAGGACCGTATCGATGCGGCCGGCGTATGCCCAGGAGAAAGCGGAGCAGTTCGAGGCACGCCGCAACGAGCGGCTGGCGCAGCTGGCTGAACCGGTGCATCGGCAGCCTGCAGCCCCGGTAGTGCATGGCATCGTGGCAATCGTGCCCGGCCATATGCTGCAGGCTGAAGAAGGCGATGCTGCTGCGCATGCCAAGGACGTGCAGCTCGTCGACGAGCGCGCGGTGGCTGCCGTCATGGCTGCCGAACGCGCGGCCGGCCGCGCGCCGGTGGAGATGCCGCACAACAACCCAGGGTATGATATCCGCTCCGAGGATGCCGATGGCAATGTGCTGTTCATCGAGGTGAAGGGCCGTATTGCCGAGCCTGAACCGCAGGACTTCGTCATTACGCGCACCGAGATGCGCATGGCCGTCGACATGGGCGGCCAATACCGCCTGGCGCTGGTGAAGGTCAGCCCGGATGGTCCCCAGGCGGATGAGCTGCGCTATGTGCGGCGCCCGTTTGGCGCGGGGGACGTTCTCGGCGAGGACTTCCTCAAGGCGACGCCAAAGTTCAAGCCGTTCTGGGAGCGAGGAGAGGTGCCAGGTTCCAGCGCCGTGATAAGTTAAACGCGACGCCAATAAACGAGGATGGTTACATTGGCGCCGCGTAAGGACAACCAACGGGAGCGTGGACTATGGGCGGCGATGGCCGGGTAAAGAAACTCATCGAAACCGGATTGCCGCTGCAGGCCATCAACAAGGAATCGGCCCGCGAGAAGTCGATTCGCCACGGCCATCCCTCTACGCTCCACTTGTATTGGGCGCGCCGACCTCTGGCAACGACGCGGTCGGTGCTATTCGCACAGCTCGTCGACGACCCGTCGGCCCATCCGGACAGGTTCCCGACGCAGGAGGCGCAGGACAGGGAACGCCAGCGTCTGTGGGACATCATGGAGCGGCTGGCCGTGTGGGAGAACATCCACGATGCCGGGCTCTACCGCGAGGCGCATGAAGCGATAGCAGACTCATGCGGTGACAACGTCAAGGTCCTCGATCCGTTCGCGGGGGGGGGGTGCTATCCCGCTGGAAGCGCAGCGGCTTGGGCTGCATGCGGTAGCCTCTGACCTCAATCCGCTGTCGGTCATTCTCAATAAGGCCGAAATCGATTTTCCTTCCCGTTTCTGCAACCAGCCGTCGGTGCATCCGACCGAAGGCGCCCGTGCCTGCAACAAGGGCACCGGCTTGGCCGACGACATTCGCTATTATGGCCAGCGCCTGCGTGATGCGGCATATGAGAAGATCGGCCATCTCTATCCCACGGTGACCGACGATGAAGGGCAGGAACGCACCGTCATCGCGTGGATCTGGGCACGGACCGTAACGAACCCGAACCCTGCGAACCCGGTGCAGGTGCCGCTCGTCCGCTCATGGTGGCTGAGCAAGAAGAAAGGCAAGGAAGCTTGGATTGAACCGGTCATCAACGGCAATGAGATTACCTATGTCGTGCGCCATGATGCCAACGGGCCGAAAGGCGACGATGAGGGAACGGTCAATCGCCGAGGCGCGAAATCAATCATCGATGGAACCCCGATAGATTTCAAGTACATACGCCAGGAAGGCAAAGAAGGACGTATTGGGTTCTCTCTGATTGCTATCGTAGCGGAAGGGAACGGAGGCCGTTTATACCTGAGTCCTTCTTCGAATCAGGCAGAAATAGCAGCTGTAAAGGAACCAACAGATGCTCCTCAGGAGGATTTGCCGCTAAAGGCCTTGTCGTTCCGTGTCCAGGAATACGGGCATAAGCAGTGGAAGGATCTCTTCTCGCCCCGGCAGTTGACGGCGTTGACGACGTTGGCGGATCTGATTCCGCGGATTCGTGAGGAAGTGCTGGCCGACGCGCTCGCAGCCGGCATGCCGGAAGGGGAGCGTCTGGATGACGGCGGCAGTGGCGCGCAAGCCTACGCCGATGCTGTCAGCGTCTATTTGGCGCTCGCTGTGAGTCGTCAAACCGATTATGAATCAAGCATCTGTACTTGGAATAGCGCGCGAGATTTGGTTCGCAATGTTTTCGGTCGCCAAGCCATACCCATGGCTTGGGATTTTGCGGAGGTGAACCCCTTCTCATCCAAGGCGGGAAATTTCATGAGCCAAATCGGATGGGTTTCAGGTGCGGTAGAGACGCTACCTGCACAGCCGCGAGGCTACGTCGAGCAGGCGGATGCGATGACTCGGTCGTATGCAGGCGTCGTTGTTTCCACCGATCCGCCATACTATGACAATATCGGCTATTCCGATTTGTCCGACTACTTCTATGTGTGGCTCCGGAAGATGCTCGAGCCGATTGTGCCGTCATTGGTACGCACCTCGCTGACGCCGAAAGCGCAAGAACTCGTTGCCAATCCCTACCGGCATGACGGCAAGGAGGGAGCCGCGAAATTCTTTGAAGAGGGATTCGGCGAAGTCTTTGCCAAGGTGCGTGAAGACGCCAATACCGACATCCCGATGACTGTGTACTACGCCTATAAGCAGAAGGATTCCAAGGACGGAACTTCAAGCGGTTGGTACACGTTGCTCGAGGGACTCATCAATGCCGGTTGGGAAGTAACCGCTACATGGCCTGTACGGAGTGAGCGCAACGGCCGTCTGATTGGCATAGGCACCAATTCATTGGCTTCCTCCATTGTGCTTGCCTGCCGTCCACGTCCTGTGGATGCGCCAACCACGACGCTGCGTGCATTCAGCATGCTGCTCAAGCAAGAACTGTCGGCGGCCATCACCACGCTGCTCGCATCCGGCATCGATCCGGTGGACATGAACCAGGCCGCCATCGGCCCGGGCATCAGCGTCTATTCGCGCTTCTCGAAAGTGCGCGAAGCGAACGGGGAAGCGATGGGTGTCAAGAAGGCGCTGGAACTCATCAACGCCACGCTGGATGAAGTGCTTGGCGATGACGACGTCGACTACGACGCGGACACGCGCTTCGCCGTCCGCTGGTACCAGCAATACGGCTGGGGCAAGGAGGACTCCGGCATCGTCGACCAGCTGTCGCTGAGTTGCGGCACGACCTTGGCCAGCCTGCGCCGCGGCGGCATTCTCGATACCGCTGGCGGATACGCGCGCCTGCTGCCTCCCAAGGAACTCGGGGAGCAGTGGGACGTGCACCACGATCCGCAGATCAGCCTATGGGAAGCGCTGATGCGGCTGGCCGGCATCTTCGAAAAGCAGGGTGGCGACGCCGTCATCGACGCGATGGCTGCGCTGGACAACCGGGTGTCGCTCGACCAGGTCCATATGCTCGGGTTCCGCATGTACCACGAAGCCGACAAGGCCGGGGATGTCGAAGGCGCTCTGGCGCTCAACAACCTGATGCAAAGCTGGGACGATCTGGCTGACATGGCGATGCAGCGCGACGCCAGCGGGCTGGAGGATACGCAGGGCGAACTGGGCCTGTAAACCGAGGGGAGCGGATTATGGCGATGACCAACAAGGAACGTGTCGGCAAGGGGCTCGACGTGCTGGCCGAAGGGCTGCGAGGGCCCGTCGACAAGGTCATGAGCGCGAAATTCGGCACGCCTGACTGGGACAAGGCATGGCAGCGCGAGCAGTTCATGCGCAATGGCAGCACGCTGCAGATCGGCAAGGACGACGTGGCCGTCATGCTGCGCGCCATCACCGACTTCGGCAAGCTGTTCAATGGCATCCTCACCCGGCCGCAGCAGGCCTATGCCTCCGAGCTGCGCGAAACGCGCAACCAGTGGGCGCACAGCACGACGATGTCGTCCGACGATGCGCTGCGCGCGCTCAACACGATGGAGCTGCTGCTCAAGGCGCTCGGCGATGACGAGCATGCCGGCGAAGTCAGGAAGCTTTGGGAGACGCTGCGCAGGACCGTCGACAGCGGCGAAGTCCGTGCCGCACAGTCCACGAAGGCGTTCCAGCTCGGCCCCGAACAGGGTCTGAAACCCTGGCGCGAGGTCATCAAGCCGCATAAGGAAGTGCTCAACGGCACGCTCGCGGCATCCCAATTCGCCGCGAACCTCTACGACGTCGCCGTATCGAAGGAGGCTGCCAAGCCCGGCAACGACTATGGCGATCCGCGCATGTTCTTCGACCGCACCTACCTGACCGAAGGGCTCAAGGACCTGCTGTCCCGCGCCGTGCGCCGCATCGTAGGCGATGGCGGAGGCTCGCCGGTCGTGAACCTGCAGACGAATTTCGGCGGCGGCAAAACGCATTCGCTGCTCGCGCTCTACCACCTGTTCGGCGACCTGGAACTCAGGTACCTGTCCGGAGAGGTGCAGGAACTGGTCAAGCAGGTCGAGGCGCCGCAATGGCATCCGGGCGACGTGGCCAGGGTCGCCTTGGTCGGTACGGCATTGAACGCCAGCAAGCCGGTCGTCAAGCCCGACGGCACGCAGGTGCATACGATCTGGGGCGAGCTGGCATGGCAGCTCGGCGGCGCCGAAGCCTATGAGATGGTGCGCGCCAACGATCTGGACGGCACGAACCCCGGCTACATCGTGCGCGACCTGCTTGCCAAGTACGGTCCGGCGCTCATTCTCATCGACGAATGGGCTGCCTATGCGCAGCAGCTCGTCGGCCGCGACGACCTGCCGGCCGGGACGTTCGAAAACCAATTCGCGTTCGCACAGACGCTCACCGAAGCCGTATCCGCGTCGCCCCACTCGATGCTCGTCGTGTCGGTGCCGGCCGGGGAAAGCGGCAAGGCGCATGACAGCGAAACCGGCGGCGACAACGGGCGCATCGCCATCGAACGGCTGCAGAAGGTGGTCGGGCGCACGGCGGACCAATGGCGCCCGAGCTCGCGTGACGAATCCTTTGAAATCGTGCGCAAGCGGCTGTTCGAGGAACCGGACGCCGAGAATCTCAAATCCATTGCCGTAACGGCGGCGCAGTTCCTCGCCATGTACCGCAAGGCGCCGGGCGCGTTCCCCACCGACGCCGGCAAGGAGGAATATGCCCAGCGCATCCGAAGCTCGTATCCGCTGCACCCCGAACTGCTGGACCGGCTGTATGAAGACTGGTCGACGCTGGAGAACTTCCAGCGCACGCGCGGCGTGCTGACGCTCGTTTCCGCGCTGATCCGGGCGCTCTGGAAATCGAACGACGCCAACCCGCTGATCCTGCCGGGCAACGTGCCGCTGGAAACGGCCGAAGTCAACTCGCAGTTCACGCAGTATCTGGCCGATGGCTGGAAGCCGGTCATCGAGGCCGACGTCGCCGGTCCGGATTCGTCGGCCGCGCTCGTCGACCTCGCCAAGCCGGCGTTCGGCAGCCGCCACCTTGCGCAGCGCGTCGCGCGGACGATATTCCTCGATTCGGCGCCGCTGACCGGGCTGGCGACGAAGGGCGTGGACGGCAAGTCCACGTGGCTGGGCACGGCGATGCCGGCCGACATTCCGGGCAACTTCATTCCGGCGCTTGAGGCGCTGAAGGAGAAGTCGACGTATTTCCTCAACGAGGATGGCCGCTTCCGCTACAGCCTGCAGCCGTCGCTGCAGAAAACGGCGAAGGACTATGCGGACCGCCTGCGCGACGACCCTGCACGGGTCGACCGTGAAATCGTCGACCGGCTGCAGCGTGAAAGCCAGCGCGGGCGTTCCGGCCTGTTCCGGCGCGTCACGATAGCTCCCGAACAGTCAAGCGACGTGGCCGATGCCGATGAAGCCACGCTGGTCATCATGCACCCGCGATACACCGTGGAGCGCAGGGGGCTGGCGGATTCCGCCGGCATGGCCTGGGCGCAGGAAGCGATACAGACGCGCGGCACGGCGCAGCGGGTCAACCGCAATATGCTCCTGTTTCTCGCTGCCGAAACGACGGCGATGGAAAGCGTGCAGTCGGCGGCGCGCCAATACCTGGCGTGGCAGCGCATCGTCGACCAGCAGATGGAACTGAACCTGACAGCACAGCAGGTCGAGCAGGCGAAAGCCAATGCGCAGCGCCACGAACGGTCGCTGGAGGAGCGGCTCGCCAAAGCCTATGGCACCTGCCTGGTGCCGGTACAGCAGCCGGGCAGCGTCGTGACGCTGGAAGCCGAACGTATCGGCGAAGGCGGCGGCGATGCATCGATGGCGCAGCGGGCCAGCACGAAGCTGCGTGCATCGGAACTGCTCATCGAAAACATCGATTCGGGAATGCTGTGGCTGGACGTGTGCGGCAATCTTGCGTCGGCGTTCTCGCATGGCGCCATTTCCGCCGGCGCGGTGTGGGACGCCATCGCGCGCTTCCCATACATGCCGCGGCTGGTTAGCCGCGCGGTGCTGGAGGATTCGCTGCATGGGCTCGAGGACAGCGTGCCTACCGCCGATGAACGGTTCGCGTTGGCGGCGGGACGCGACGATGCCACGGGACGCTTCCGCCAGCTTGCGGTGCCGGGCGAGACCGACGTGCCTACCGCAACGATGGCCATCACCGACGGGACGCTGCTGGTGCAATGGGATGCGGCAATGGCGCAGGTGGAAGCGGACAGGCAGGCGCAGGAGGAAGCCAAACGCAAGACGCCTGAGAACCCTTCGGGCAATGACTCCGGAGAATCCCAAGCGGAAAACGCCGGCGACTGTGGAACGCAGCCTCCGGCAGCGGAACCGCAAGCCCCGGCGCCGATTCGGTATTTCGCTACCGTGGACCTCGGCGACGGCATCGACAACAAGCTGCTCAACAAAATCAACGAACAGGTCCTCGACCAGCTGAGGTTCGGCAACGGTTCCGTGCGGCTGACGCTGGAAATAGAATCCAGCGCGAAGGATGCGCAAGGGTTCTCGGATGCGACGCAAAAGCAGGTGGAGGATGGCAGCCGCAAGCTCGGGTTCGCTCAGTTCGGATTCGAGGACGACTAGCGACCATCCCGGTTGGCACAGCGCAATGCTAGGCTTTTCCCTTGGAAAACAACGACGGATGACGACCTTTCAGGAGGAACGGGGATGGCCGAAGAAGCTGCAAACACCGAGCACATGGCGCTGTGGGGAGGGCGGTTCTCGTCCGGCCCGTCGCCGGAGCTGGCCGCGCTGAGCAAATCGACGCAGTTCGACTGGCGCCTGGCCGACGACGACATCGCGGGCTCGCGCGCCCACGCCCGCGCGCTGGGCCGCGCCGGCCACCTGAGCGCCGAAGAGCTGCAGCGCATGGAGGACGCGCTCGACGAGCTGCAGCGCCAGGTCGATTCCGGCGCCTTCGCGCCGATTGAGGACGACGAGGACGAGGCGACCGCGCTGGAGCGCGGCCTGATCGCCATCGCGGGCGACGAGCTCGGCGGCAAGCTGCGCGCCGGCCGCTCGCGCAACGACCAGATCGCCTGCCTGATCCGCATGTGGCTGCGCCGCCAGAGCCGCGTCGTGGCCGGCCAGCTGCTCGACCTCGCCGACGCCCTGATTGCGCAGGCCAAGGCCGCCGGCAAGACGGTGATGCCGGGCCGCACCCACATGCAGCACGCGCAGCCGGTGCTGCTGGCCCACCAGCTCATGGCGCACGTCTGGCCCTTGCTGCGCGACGTCGAACGCCTCGTCGACTGGGACAAGCGCGTCAACGCGTCCCCGTACGGCTCCGGCGCCCTCGCCGGCAACACGCTGGGCCTCGACCCGGTCGCCGTCGCCCGCGAACTGGGCTTCGCCGAAGTGACCGCCAACTCGATCGACGGCACCGCCGCGCGCGACCTCGTCGCCGAATTCTCGTTCGTCGCCGCCATGGCCGGCGTCGACATCTCGCGGCTTGCCGAGGAGATCATCATCTGGAATACGCAGGAATTCGCGTTCGTCACGCTCGACGACGCCTATTCGACCGGCTCGTCGATCATGCCGCAGAAGAAGAACCCGGACATCGCCGAGCTCGCCCGCGGCAAGGCCGGCCGCCTCATCGGCGACCTGACCGGCCTGCTCGCCACGCTCAAGGGCCTGCCGACCGCCTACGCGCGCGACCTGCAGGAGGACAAGGAAGCGGTGTTCGACCAGGTCGACACGCTCGAGGTGCTGCTGCCGGCCTTCACCGGCATGGTGCGCACGATGAAGTTCGACGGCGCGCGCCTCGAGGAGCAGGCGCCCACCGGCTTCGCGCTGGCCACCGACATCGCCGAATGGCTCGTCAAGAACGGCGTGCCCTTCCGCCACGCGCACGAACTGTCCGGCGCGTGCGTCAAGGAAGCGGAATCGCGCGGCGTGGAGCTGTGGGACCTCGACGACGCCGACTTCGAGCGCATCTTCGCCGGCTTCCTCGACCCCAGCGTCGCCCCCGGCGTGCGCGCGGTGCTTTCGACGGAAGGCTCCGTGTCGGCGCGCAACGGCAAGGGCGGCACGTCGCCGCTGCGCGTGCGCGAGCAGATCGCGGCCGCGCAGACGCGGGTGGAGGAGCTGCGTTCGTTCGCCAAGTCGTCGAGCGACGGCAGCGCGTACAAGAGCCCCGCGTCGCTGAAATAACGGCCCGGGCGGCGGTGTCGGCGGTGGCTGGTTGACTGGCGGTTGCGGGAACCGGGCGTTCCCGCAACCGTTTTGCGAACGAAATCACCTGGAAAATCTTATAAGAGGTAACCCATGGCTCACGTCATCGACTTCAAGGAAGCCGGATTCGACTCCGTGCTTGATGAACTGGAATGGCGCGGGCTGCTTTCCCAATCCACCGACCGGGAGCAGCTTGCGCAGGCGCTGGACGGAGAGCCGATTACCTATTATTGCGGCTTCGATCCGACGGCGCCGTCGCTGCACATCGGCAATCTCGTCGCGCTGATCAACATGCGGCATCTGCAGGCTGCCGGCCACCATCCGATTGCGCTCGTCGGCGGCGCCACCGGCCTGATCGGCGACCCGCGCCAGTCCGGCGAACGCACGCTCAACGACAAGGAGACCGTCGCCGGCTGGGCCGAGCGGCTCAAGGGCCAGATCGGCGGCATTCTGGAAACCGAAGGCGACAACCCGGTGCGGTTCGTATCGAACTACGACTGGACCGCCTCGATGAACGTCATCGACTTCCTGCGCGACGTCGGCAAGAACTTCCGCGTCGGCACGATGCTGGCGAAGGACATCGTCGCCCGCCGCGTCAACTCCGAAGAGGGCCTGTCGTTCACCGAGTTCTCCTACCAGGTGCTGCAGGGCAACGACTACCTGCACCTGTACGACGAATACGGCGTGACGCTGGAAATCGGCGGCTCCGACCAGTGGGGCAACCTCACCAGCGGCCTCGACCTGATCCGCAAGGTGCGTGGCGAGAACGTCAACGTCTTCACGAGCCCGATCATCACCGACGCGACCGGCAAGAAGTTCGGCAAGTCCGAAGGCAACGCCGTGTGGCTCGATGGCGAGATGCTCAGCCCGTACCGCTTCTACCAGTTCTGGTTCAACCGCCCCGACGCCGAAATGGAGAACCTGCTCAAGGTGTTCACGTTCCTGCCGAAGGCCGAGATCGAGCGGCTCGTAGAGGAGAGCCGCACGAACCCGGGCGCCAGGGAGGCGCAGAAGGCGCTGGCATGGGAAGTGACGAGCCTCGTGCACGGCGAGGAGGCGACCCGGCAGGCCATCGAGGCGTCGCAGGCGCTGTTCGGCCGCGGCGACCTTGGCTCCATCGACGAGGCGACGCTCGAAGCCGCGCTCGACGGGCTCAAGATCGAGGGCGACGACGGCTCGCGCTCGTTCGCTCCGGCCGCGGCGGGGGAGCGGATCGCCGAGGCCGGCGTCAAGGCCGGCCTGTTCAAGTCGCTGTCCGAGGCGCGCAAGACGATCAAGTCCGGCGGCGTGTACCTGAACAACGAACGCGTCGAGGACGTCGACGGCACGCTCGGCGAGCAGGACTTCCTGCACGGCCGGTTCGCGCTCGTACGCCGCGGCAAGAAGGCGCTCGGCGTCGTGGAACTGGGCGAATAGGCCCGAATCTTTCGAAAGGCGGCACGGTTTTTGCTTCAGCGCGCAAAACCGTGCCGCCGCATTGCTTGCCGGTAAACTGGCAAGAAAAACACCAGATTGCGAGGAACAACGAACATGGCAGAGGAACGCGGATCTCACGGCAACCGGCAGGGCGGCCGCAAATCGTTTGGCTCGGGGCCCGGCAAGGGAGGCCACGGCGGCAACCGGGGCGGCAAGGGCTTCAAGCCGCGCGGCGGCAAGGGCTTCGGCGGCAAGGACGGCAAGCCGTACGGCGGCAAGCGCGACGGCGAGCGTTCCGGCCGCGGCGGCCAGGGGCATGGCGGACAGGGCCACGGCGGCTTCAAGCGCGGCAACGGCCAGCGCCGTGAATCCTCGCGCCGCGGCGACGAGGAGGAGAGCGGGCGCCCGTACGGCAACCGCCACTATTCGTCGGACCGCGACGGCCGCTCCTACGAAGGCAAGCGCGGCGAAGGGCGCCGCTTCGGCCGCGACGACCGCCGCGACGAACGCCATGGTGGCCCGCGCGGGCACAACAACCACGGTTCCCGCGATGAACGCGGCGGCCAGCGCCGCGAGTTCACGCCGGAAGAGAAGGCGCAGTACCGCGAGCAGAAGCGCCATGAATACATGTCCAGGTCGCATCGCAACTCCGACGGCACGGTGAGCTTCCCCTCGCAGAACCCGTACACCGACCGCCGTCCGGGCGAGCCGAAGATGCCCGCGGGCCTCGAATGGAGCATGCTGACCAAGGACGAGCGCGAACGCCTGCGCGGCCTGTCGAAGGAGCACGCCGAGAACATCGGCCTGCACATCCTCGCCGCGTTCAGCCTCGAGGAAAGCGACCCGGCGTGGGCCATGCAGCATGCGCAGTGGGCCGCCAAGCAGGCCTCGCGCGTCGACTTCGCGCGCGAAACGCTGGCGCTCGTGGCCTACCGCCAGGGCGACTACCGCCTGGCGCTGCGCGAGTTCAAGACGGCGTTCCGCATGAACGGCTACCTCGACTACCTGCCGTTCATGGCCGACTGCGAACGCGGCCTGGGCGAGCCGAAGAAGGCGATCGAGCTGGCGCAGTCCGACGACGCGAAGAAGCTGCAGGGCGACGCCAAGGCCGAGATGTTCCTCGTCTATGCCGGCGCGCTGGCCGACCTGGGCATGTGGAACCAGGCCATTGAGATCGTCGGCACGGTGGCGCATTCCAAGGGGCTGCCCGGCGAATACCGCATGCGCGCGCTGCAGGCCCAGCAGTACTTCCTCGAGGAGGCCGGCCGCAGCGACGAGGCGGTGGCGCTCGACGAGGTCATCGACCGCTTCGAGGAACGGTATGCCGACGTCGACGTGGACGAGAACGACGACACGTTCGTCGTCGACTACGACGTGCAGGACCTGCCCGAAGACCTGCAGGCCAAGCTCGGCGTCACGCCCGACGACGCGCAGTACGCGCCGCTGGACGACGAATCCGGCGTCAACATGGACGACGAGACGCGCGTTCCCGAAGAGGAGCAGCGCGCCGGCGCCGAGCTCGACCAGGAGCCGGCGCAGATGATGGAGGAGAACGAGCGCATGGACGAGGAGGGGACGATGGGCAACCCCGACCTCTCCGAGGCCGACGACATCCGCCAGGAGCCGGAAGTGGGCGACGTGGAGGAGCAGATCAAGAGCGAGCTCGAGTAACGGGTTTGCATGCGGCAGGCGCCCCGCCATCGACGGGGCGCCTTGCCATGTCCGCAGGGAACCGGAAAGGACAGGAGGAACACCCATGCTGAAGGGAACCGACGCGCCGCTGGCGCAGCGCTACTCGCTGGCGCTGCTCGACCTGGACGGCGTCGTCTACAAGGGCAAGCTGCCGATCGGCCACGCGTCCGAAAGCATCCGCGACGCCGAATCGCGCGGCATGGCGATCGAGTACACGACGAACAATTCGTCGCGCATGCAGGCCGTCGTGGCCGACCAGCTGCGCGGGTTCGGCCTGGACGTCGAGCCGCGCCAGGTCATCACGTCCTCCGTCGTGGCGGCGCGCATGGTCGCCAAGGCCGTCGGCAAGGGCGCGAAGGTGGCGGTGCTGGGCGCCGACCACCTGCGCGAGGAAATCGCGAAGGCCGGGCTGGAAATCGTCGAATACCCCGAGGACGGACCCGTCGCGGCCGTGCAGGGATGGTATCCGGCGATGACCTGGCAGCAGATGGCCACCATCGCGTTCTGCGTAGAAGCCGGCGCCCGGTACTACGTGACGAACCGCGACCTGACGATCCCGCGCGAATTCGGCATCGCCCCCGGCTGTGGCTCGATGATCCAGGCCGTCGTCAACGCCACCGGCGTCGAGCCGGTCGCCTCGGCCGGCAAGCCTGAGCCGGCGATGTACGACGAAGCGCGCGAGCTGGCCGCCGGCGACGGCGAAACGCTCGTGCCGAAAGAGGCATGCCTGGCCATCGGCGACCGTCTCGATACCGATATCGAAGCCGGCAACCGCGGCGGCTACGATTCGCTGTGCGTCCTCACGGGCGTCACCGACCCGGCGATGCTGCTTAAAGCGCCGGAGCATCTGCGGCCCACGTACATCGCCGCCGACCTGCGGGGCCTGAACGAAGCGGCGCCGGCCGTCGAGCAGCTGGATGGCCAGTCGTTCCGCTGCGGCACGCAGACGGCTTCCTATGTCGATGGCGCCGTGACGGTGTCCGATCCGGCGAGCGTGGACGCGCTGCGCGCCGCATGCCAGCTGTGCTGGACGCTGGCCGATGGCGGCGTTTCCTTCGCCGCGCCGGCGTTCGACGCCGAACGGATGCTGGCGTCGTGACCGGCCCTGAATCTGGTTCCTTGGGCCCGCTGCCGGCGCCGGAACAGGTGCGCCTCGACGTGGCGCTCGTGGCGCTCGGGCTCGTCGAATCCCGTTCCAAGGCCGCGGCGCTTGTCAAGGCCGGGGCGGTGCGCGTCGGCGGCACGAATGGACGCGTGGAGAGGAAGCCGTCCGCGAAGGTGCCGGTCGCCGTGGACGAAGCCGGCAATCTTGTCGCCGTTGAAGAGATTGCCGTCGACAAGGGCGACGACTACGTCTCGCGCGGCGCGCTGAAGCTGGAAGGCGCGTTCGCGGCGTTCGGGTCCGCGCTGCGCCCGGCGCAGGGGCTGCATTGCCTCGATATCGGCGCGTCGACCGGCGGCTTCTGCGACGTGCTGCTGCGCCGCGGGGCTGCCGCCGTCATCGCGCTGGACGTCGGCCATGGCCAGCTCGATCCGCGCATCGCCGGCGACGGGCGGATCGTGGAGATGAGCGGTACGAATATCCGCGACGTCACCGCCGAGGACCTGCCGTTCCGGCCGGAACTCATCGTGTCGGACGTGTCGTTCATTTCGCTGACGTACGTGCTGCCGGTCGCCGCGGCCGTCGCCGCGCCGGGCGCCCAGCTCGTGCTGCTCGTCAAGCCGCAGTTCGAAGTCGGCCGCGAACACCTGGGCAAGAACGGCATCGTCACCGACGAATCGCTGCGGCAGGAAGCCGTGCGCAAGGTCACCTCCTGCGCGCAGGAGAACGGCCTGACGGTCCTCGCCGTCGCCCCGAGCCCGATCGAGGGCACCCACGGCAACGCCGAATACCTCCTGCTCGCCGAAAAGCCCGCAAATTCGTGACTGGGGGCGAAGGCGGCTTCCTGCCGTCACAAGGTACCGGTGCTGGGAGCAGGGACGCTAGGTTGGCCAAGATGGCGTTTATGATTGGATAGCGGATTCACGAAAGGGTTGGACGAACAATGGCCGACAATAAAAGCGTGCTGGTAGTGGGGCTGGGGCGGTTTGGCAGCGCCGTGGCGACGACGCTCGACAACATGGGGCAGGACGTCCTGGCCGTCGACAAGGACCCGGTGCTCGTCAACCGCTTCTCCTCGCAGATCCCGACCGTGCAGGCGGACATGACCGACGTGCTGGCCGTCGAGCAGCTCAACGCCTCCGACTTCGACGTGGCCGTCGTCGCCATCGGCGATTCGGTGGAGGCGTCGGTCATCACCGCCGGCAACCTGCTGGACGCCGGCATTTCCGACATCTGGGCCAAATCGGTGTCCAAGGAGCATGCGCGCATCCTGCAGCGCATCGGCGCGCGGCACATCGTCAACGCCGAAACGGACGCCGGCAACCGCGTCGGCCACCTCGTGTCCGGCAACTACCTGGACTACATCGAGCTCGAGGGCGCGTACAACGTCGTCAAGATCCATACGCCCGCGCACCTGATCGGCTACACGATTGGCGACGCGAAGGTGCTGGAACGCTACGGCATCACCGTGGCCGGCATCAAGTCGCCGGGCCACGAATTCGAATACGGCTCGAAGGACCTGGTCATGCACCGCAACGACGAGCTCATCATCATCGGCAAGCAGGACCAGATCGACCACTTCATCAAGGGATAGCGTCCTGCGTACCGTGCCTCCGGGAGCATGCCGGCCATGCCTTGCTGGTTCCGCCGGTAGCTGCTTGGGGCCGGCCGGCTGCCTGAAAGCGGCAGCTTCATCGGGAATGCCGCCCAAGCCGGTTTGGGGACCTTAGCCCACCACGATTTCGTCGGTGGGGTAGCGCACCACCTCCATGGCGCGCGGGCGCGAAATGGCGTAGGCCAGCGTCATCGGCCCCAGGCGCCCCACCACCATAGTGGCGGCCATGATGTAGAGCACCGAGGGGTGCGTGTCGATGGAGACGCCGATGGAATAGCCGCCCAGGCCGAACGCCGAGCACGAGTCGAACAGCGCGTTCGTGAACGACGAGCCGGTAATGAGCATGATCGCCAGCGACGCGAAGAACACGAGCCCCAGGCATGCGGTCGTGATGCTGACGGCCGTCATCACCGTCTTGGTATGGATGCGGCGCTTGAAGGCCGTGATGTCGGTGTGCCCGGAGAACGAGGCCTTGCATACCAGCAGGATGACGGCGAACGTCGTGACGCGGATGCCGCCGGCCGTCGACGTGGAGCCGCCGCCGATGAACATGACGGCGCTCATGAACACCTTCGTCGCATCGCCTACCTGCGGCACCCACGACAGGTCGAACCCGGAGGAGCGCGGCATGACGGCGGCCACGACCGCTCGCCGCAGATGCGCCTCCACGTCGTCGCCGGCGAACAGCGCCGTATTGTTCCATTCGACGATGAGGAACCATGCCAGCGACGCGAAGACGATGGCGAACGTCGTCACCAGCGTCACCTTCGTATGCAGCGTCCAGCGCCGCGGGCTCTGGTGCTTGCGGGCAGTGCGCAGGATGTTGAGGATGACGGGGAAGCCCAGCGTGCCGCAGAATGCCGACAGCACGATCGGCATCGCCACGGCCCAGTTGTCCACGTACAGGCCGGCGCCGTCCGGCGTGAAGCCGGCGTTGTTGTACGCCATGACGGCGAAGAACAGCGACTCCCACAGCGCCTTGCCGACGTTGCCGCCGTTGACGTGCAGCAGCCCCGGGAACAGCGCGACGAACGTGATCGTTTCGATGGCGAACGCCGTGGCCGTCACGACGGTCAGCACGCCCTTGATTTCCGAAAGCTTGCTTGTGCCCAGCTCCGAGGCCGTCAGCAGCCGCTGCGTGGCCTTCAGGTGGTGGTTGACGGCCAGCGCGATCAGCGAGGCGAACGTCATGACGCCGAGGCCTCCGAGCTGCACGGCGAAGATCAGCACGCCCTGGCCGAACATCGTCCAGTGCTCGGTGGTGTTGACCATGGCGATGCCGCAGGTCGACAATGCCGAGACGGCCGTGAAGAACGCCGTCGAGAAGGACGTCTGCTGGCCGTCCTGCGTCGCCACCGGCAGCAGCAGCAGCCCGGTGACCAGCGAAATGAGCAGCACGAAATAGATGGTGGTCAGGCGTCCGGGGTGCGTGTTGAGCCGGTAGTTCCAGGAATTCTTGCGGGCGCGCCGCTCGTCGGTCGCTTCCCGTTCGAACGAATCGCCTGAAAACCACCACGAGAAGCCGTCGCTGGCGTCCTGGTTCGCCTGCGCCTCGTCGAAGGGGGAAACGGCGTTGCCCTTGCGTTCGTGTGCCATGCAGCTCCCGACCAATCTACCTATGCAATACGGCTCCATTGTAGGAGCAGCGTGGCCTTTTGTCGCCATGCAGCCGCCCCGGATGCGAAAACGGCGCGGCGGCGCGGGTGCGCTTGCGCTACGGTAGGAAGGCAGGAAGCCGCGGACGTGGCGCGGCAAGGAAGGCGGCGATATGGCAAGGAAAGTGGTGGTCGTTACCCACGAGCGGTTGCGCCGCGGCGGCAACGTCGTGCAGGAGGCGGTGGCCAAGCTCAAGGCGGAAGGGTTCGACGTGTCGATCATCGACAACGTCGACGCGCCCGATTTCGGCCAGACGGCGCAGCCGGTCGACCCGGACACCGAAATCGTCGTCGTGCTGGGCGGCGACGGCACGATCCTGCGCGCCGCCGAGCTCGTGCACTGCACCGAAGTGCCGATCCTGGGCATCAACATGGGCCATGTCGGCTTCCTCGCCGAATTCGAAAGCTTCCAGCTCAAGGAGGCGATCCGCCGCGTGGCGACGCGCGACTATTCGGTGGAAAGCCGCCTGACCGAACACGTCGACGTGTGGCTGCCCGGCGCCAGCGAGCCGATCAGCGACTGGGCGCTCAACGACGTGACGATCGAGCGCGCCGACCGCGGCAAGATGGTGGAGCTGTCCGTCGACGTCGACGGCGTGGAGATGAGCTCGTTCGGCTGCGACGGCGTCGTCGTCTCGACGCCGACCGGCTCGACGGCGTACGCGTTCTCCGCCGGAGGGCCGATCGTGTGGCCGGACGTGCAGGCGATCCTGATGGTGCCGCTCGCCGCGCATGCGCTCTTCGCGCGTCCGCTGGTCATCGGCTCGCATTCGACGTTCACGTTCCGCATTTCGCGCGATTCGACGTCGGATGGGTGGATCTGCTGCGACGGCCGCCGCCAGCGGGCGCTGCCGAAGGGTTCGCGGATCGAGATTCGCCAGTCGTCGAGCTCGCTCAAGCTTGCGTCGCTGTCGGGTGCGCCGTTCACGAGCCGCCTGGTCACCAAGTTCGACCTGCCCGTCGTCGGCTGGAGGGAACAGCGCCATTACGATCCGAACCGCGGGCCGGAAGGAAACGCCGGGGCAAACCAAGATTCGAACAAGATTTCGAATTCGTTCGACGAAGCGGTAAGCGCCGAAGAAGTCAATGATTACGCCGGTTTGGACGGTGACGGCGGCCCTACCGACCCGGATGCGGCGATGCATGGCACGATCCGCAATTAGAACATCTGTTCGATTTTTCTGCTAGACTTGGGGGCAATGGCCGGCAACCGCCTCGCTTAGGGCGCCGGCCGCATCCGTTGCGAACGTCCGTTACGAAATGGAGCGTCCCATGCTGGAAGAGCTTGAACTCGAGGACCTTGGTCCCATCCGCCATGCCGTCATCCGGCCTGCGGCGGGCATGACGGCCATCACCGGCGAGACCGGCGCGGGCAAGTCGATGCTGCTCAGCGCGCTGAAAATGGTGTCGGGGGGAGCGGCCGACCCTTCGCGGGTGCGGCCCGGCGCGTCCAAGGCATGGGCGCAGGCCGTCTTCGAGGTTGCTCCCGGGAGCGCCGCGCTGCGCGTGGCGCAGGATGCCGGCATCGGCGCCGACGACGGCGAGCTGTTCCTGTCGCGTTCGATGCCGTCGTCGGGCCGTTCCCGCGCCGTCATGGGCGGCAAGTCGGTGCCGCGTTCGCTGCTGGCGTCGGTCGCCGGGGAACTGGTGACGATCCACGGGCAGGCCGAACAGCTGCGCATCGCCTCCGGCGCCAGGCAGCGCGAATTCCTCGACCGCTATGCCGGCGATGATGCCGTGCGCGGCGCCTACGCGGAATGCTGGCAGCGCTACGTCGAGGCCGACGGGAAGCTCGAGCGCCTGCAGCGCCAGCAGGCGCAGATGCGCGCGCAGGCCGACTACCTGCGCGAATCCATCGCGGCGATCGACCGCATCGGGCCGCATGAGGGCGAACTCGAGGAGCTCAAGGAGCAGCGCGACCGCATGGAGCATGCCGCCGACATCACCAGCGGCGCGATGAACGCGCTCATGGCGCTCGACCCGTCCTCGTACGGGTGCGATGCCGCCGGCGCATGCGATGCGCTTGACGCGGCCATCGAGGCGCTTGCCGGCGCCCGGTGCGGCGACGCGTTCGCCAAGGTGCTCGACACGCTCCATGCCGCGCGCGAAACGGTATCGGACGCCATGTACGCGCTGGGCTCCTTCACGCAGGACGGCCGTGAAGAGGCGTCGCTGGACGCCATCAACGGCCGCATCCACGAGCTGAGCGGCCTGGTCAAGCGCTGGGGTCCTACGCTGGGCGACGTCATCCGCTGGCGCGACCAGGCGGCCTTCGACGTCGAGGACCTCGACGCGTCGCCCGAGCGGATCGTCGAGCTGGAAGAGGCCAGGGACAACGCCTATGCCGACGCCCTCAAGGCGGCCCGGCGCCTGTCGTCGGCGCGCGCGAAGGCCGCGAAGGAGCTGTCGCGGCATGTCGGCAAGGAGCTTAAGGAGCTGGCGATGGCCTCCAGCGCGCTGGACGTGCGCGTGACGGCGCGCTGCGGCGCGCAGGCGCTCGACGTCAACGGCATCGACGACATCGAGTTCCTGTTTACGCCGTTCCCCGACTCCCCGGCGTTGCCGATGGGCAAGAGCGCGTCCGGCGGCGAGCTGAGCCGCCTGATGCTGGCGATGGAACTGGCCGTGGCCGAGCGGGCCTGCACGGCCGAGGCGCCGGGCGAACGCATGACGTTCATCTTCGACGAAATCGACGCCGGCGTCGGCGGCAAGGCGGCCGCAGAGCTTGGCAAGCGCCTGGCGCGGCTGGCCAAAACGGCGCAGGTCATCGTCGTCACCCACCTGCCGCAGGTCGCATCGTGGGCCGACGCCCAGTTCGTCGTCGCCAAGGGCACGCAGGCCGGCGGGGAAACGTCGACGACGGTGAACCGGGTCGATGGCGCCGACCGCGTCGGGGAAATCGCCCGCATGCTGTCCGGCACCGCCTCGCAGGCGTCCCTGCGCCACGCCAGCGAGCTGCTGACCCAGTCCACCCTCGACCCCGTCCCCGTGGCATAGTTCCCGGCGCGCCCGGGCCACGGAAACCGCGCCGCACGCCGCGGCTTCCGTCACGGTTTTTTCGGGCATATCCCGGAGGCGGGGCGCCAGGCGGCGTCGTCCTTTCCCGGGCCGCGTGCTACCGTGCAATGGGCAAATGCATGGGGCATGCATGGCTGAATGGCTGCGGCGCGGGTGCGCCGCATGGCGCTGAAGGAGCACAAGGCATGGGCGAGGGAATGCTTGACGGCATCGAAGGGGCGATCTTCGACCTGGACGGCACGTTGCTGGATTCAATGGACGTATGGGCCGACGTGGACCGCAAGTTCCTAGGGGAGCGGGGCTTCGCGGTACCTGACGACTACATGCCGACGATTGCGTCGATGCAGTTCCGTGAAATCGCCGACTACACGATCGAGCGCTTCGGGCTCGACGACACCCCCGAAGCGCTGATGGACGAATGGACGCGGCTGGCGGCCTACGCCTACGGCCATGAGGTCGAAGCCAAGCCCGGCGCCAGGCGCTTCCTCGAGGCGCTCAAGGCGCGCGGCATCCGGCTCGCCGTCGCGACGACGCTGCTGCCGGGGCTGCGCGAACCGGCGCTGGAGCACCTGGGCCTTTTGCCGCTGTTCGACGCCATCGTCGACGTCGACATGGCCGGCGCCGGCAAATCCAGGCCGGACATCTACCTGCTGGCCGCCTCGAAGCTCGGCGTCGAGCCTGAATCATGCCTCGTGTTCGAGGACATCCTGCCGGCCATCCGCAGCGCCAGGCAGGCCGGCATGCATCCGTGGGGCGTCCTCGACGCCTCCTCGCGGTCCGACTGGGGCGCCATCGAACGCGAAGCCGACGGCACGCTGAACGACTTCACCGGGCTGCTCTAACATTCTGCGACGCAGCTGGCGCGCTGGCCGTGCGCGGCCTCCCGGCGTTGCGCAGGGCCGGACGTCTGCTGGCGCGTCTGGCCTGGTGGGGAAAACGGGGCAGGCGCGCGAATAGGCGAAGGGCCCCTCCTTGAACGGGAGGGACCGCCAGTGGGGCGTCATCAGCCCGGCAACCGCAGAAGGGCCCCTCCTTGAACGGGAGGGGCCCTTCGCTGTCCGTTATGCGCCTATGTCAGCGCTGGCCGGACAAGGCTCAGCTGGCGGTGCACGGGGCGGTCGCGCTCAGCGTGCCGTCCTGGCTGGTCCATACCAGCACGCTGCCCGAGCCGGAATAGTTCTGGCCCGACGTGTTGTTCTTGTTGTCCCAGCTGCCGGAGCCGTTGTTGAACACGAACGTGACCGTTTCCCCGTTGGTGTCGGGAATCGTGTACTTGACGTAGCCGTCGCACGCCGCGGTCATCTTCACGCCGTTGCCGCTCGTCCAGTCGCCGTCGCCGACCTTGTAGTACAGGTACGTCGAATCGGCGCCGAACTTGCTCGACGGGTAGTAGATCGTCGTGCTGGCCGCATCATCGTCGGTATCGTCGTTGTCCTCGTCCGTGTCGCTGGCGGCGCACGGGGCGGTGGAGCTCAAGGTGCCGTCCTGGCTGGTCCACACGAGCGTCGTGCCGGAACCCGAATAGTTCTGGCCGCTCGTGTTGTTCTTGTTGTCCCACGTGCCGGAGCCGTTGTTGAACACGAAGTCGACGGTCTTGCCGTTGGTGTTGGCGATCGTGTACTTGACGTAGCCGTCGCAGGCGGCCTCCATCTTCACGCCGTTGCCGCTGGTCCACGAGCCGCCGTTGACGCGGTAGTACAGGTACGTCGAGTCGGCGCCGAACTTGCTCGACGGGTAGTAGATCGTCGTGTCGCTGGTCGTGGTGACCGGGTCGACCGGTTCGGTCACGGTGCCGGACGGGTTGTAGTACACGCTGACGGCGTCCGCGGTGGCGGTGCCGGACGTGATCTTGCCGCCGGAGACGGTGATCGTGCCGCCGTTGACCTGGTCGGTGTAGGTGCCGTCGTCAAGCGTCGTGGCCGAACCGGACAGGTCGATCGCGCTGTCGGACATGTTGGCGATGGCCACGCCATCGTCGGCGGAGCTGGAGTCCGTCTTGTAGCGCTCGACCATCAGGCACGAATCGTTGCCCTGGCAGTTGCGCAGGTATTCGGCGTTGCCGTCCATCTGGTTGTGGAAGTGGTTGACGGCCACGACGGACGGGTCCTTCCACATGTCGTCGCCGGCGTCGCCGAGCTGGGAGACTTCGGCGAACTGCGCGTTCGAGCCGCCGGAGCCCTTCGGGCGGTTGAAGTAGAGCGGGGTGCCGCCGTCGCGCGCGGCCACGAGCACCCAGCCCATCTTGAGCTGCCAGTCGTTGAGGCCCGTGGAGACCTTGTCGCCGTTGGCGTAGTTGTCATGCGATTCGACCCAGGTGACGAGCTTGTCGGAGGAGACGCCCTGCGAGCTGAAGCTCGAGATGTTGCCGGCCGCCAGGTTCTTGCTGGAGATGGCCGAGCGCACCGTGTAGCCGTACGACGAGGCCGTCACGCCGCCGCCGTTGGACGAGGCGGAGTTGAACAGGTTCGCGTAGTCGGAGTACGGCAGGTTCGAGTCGCCCTGCAGCACTTCGCCGTACTGGTACTGCGCCCCGTTGTTGAGGATCGTGTTCCAGTAGGTCGAATAGGTGCTGAACTCGTTGGGCAGCTCGACGTGCTTGGCCGCGTCGAAGCGGAAGCCGTCGACGCCGTCCGCGACGGCCTCCTTGAGGAACGACTGCATCTTGTCGGCCGCCGTCTGGTTCTGCGTGTTGATGTCCCACAGGCCCAGCAGATGGCACTGCGTCACCTGCCAGCGGTTCGAATAGTCGATGTTGTCGCCGTTCGTGCCCGAGCAGTTGGAGCGGCTATGGAACAGGCTGGTGTCCTTCCAGTCCGAGGCGATGGCGTTCCAGTCGGAGGTGAAGTGGTTGGCGACGACGTCGACGATGATGCGCACGCCGTACTTGTGGGCCTCGGCCGTCATGGCCTTGAGGTCGTCCTCGCTGCCGACGACGAAGTTGCCGATCGTCGTGTCGGTCGGCTGGTAGACGTAGTACCAGTTGTCGGTGAACTTCTTGCCGTTGGACGCCACCGTCTTGACGGCGCTCATCGGCTCCGTCTGGATCGACGTGTAGCCGGCTGCGGCGATGTCGGCCATGTTGTCCTTGATCGTGTCGAACGACCACATCCAGGCATGCAGGATCGTGCCGTCCTTCATGTCCTTGGCCAGCCCGTACTTCTCGCGGGGCGCCTCGAACGTGGAGTTGCCCAGCGTGTTCTGTTCGCTGGTCGTCAGCGTATCGGCGCTGGCCGGCGACGTCGAGGCGCCGGCCCCGATCGCGCAGGCGCCGAGCGTGGCGATGGACAGCACGAACGCCGCCATCCTCCTGCCCAGGCGCGCGCCCTTGCGATGGCCGGAGCGCCCGGCCTGCTGCGTTGTAGTGTTCCAAGCCCCATAGCCGGGCTCGTCGAAGGAATCCGAATACACTACGCTTCCTTTCTCTTCCTTTGCTTCCGCCGGCGGCGTTGTCGGGGCGCCCGAAGGCGTGGTGCATCCTCCATTGGCTGCAAAGGTTTGTGTTCTTTCTTTCCGGCCGCTTCGCCGTTCGCCCCGGAAAAAGGACAGGTGGGAAAACAGCGGGCGGCATTGCTCGCGACGGCAGGCGTCACTCCTCCTTAGGTCGCCGTCATGGCGTGGAAGATTGCCGCCCCGATCTGTTGCGCCGGCAAGCTTCCTCGGTGTTGCAATGACCTCTCTGCAATCGTTGGCAACAGTGCAATCGTACTTTTTCCAGATGGCGCCGGGAGCGATTTGACAAACCGGCTGCGAACGTTTCCAACGTCCGGTGCCGCGCGGCCGGGGCCGTCGGAAAGCTCAGTGAAGAGGCTGGCTTAAGCGCTCAAGAAAAATCTTGTTTTTCCGCAGTGGGATTGCCGGGAAAAGCCGGAAAAATCGCCGTATTTTCGTTCGGAATTATTCTGTGGGGAAAATGTCGGGGGAGTGGGTTGAAAAAGCGCTTCGCCGTACGGGAAAAACGAAGCCCCGTTCGCGCAATGGAACGCGAACGGGGCTGGAAAAGAGGGGGTATCCTCGCGGGAAATCAGATTTCGCTGGCCGTCTTGGCGATGAAGCCTTCCATGCCGTCGATGTCGACGGTCTCGTCGAAGCGGACTGGCGCGGTTTCCAGCGTGCGCAGCATCGGCGGGATGTCGGTGCCGGTGTTCTTCGACAGCACGTCCATGCACTCGAAATCGGAGCCGGAGGCGTCGAAGCCGAGGGCCTCGTTGACGACGCGCGGGAACTTGTAGGGGCTGGCGGTGGCCAGCAGCACGCGCGGCACCGACTCGTCGCGCGGCATTTCGTGCAGCAGGAAGTAGCCGCAGGCCGTGTGCGGGTCGATGACGTAATGGTTCTTCTCCCAGCAGTCGGCGATCATCGCGCGCACCTGGTCCTCGTCGGCCCAGCCGGTGTTGAACACGGTGCGGATGCGCGCCAGCAGCTCGTCGGGGACCTCGTAGGCGCCCCACTTGTTCAGGTCGGTCATCAGCATCTGGATCAGGCGCGGGTCGCGGTCGGCCATGTAGTAGAGCATGCGCTCGAGGTTGGAGGACACGAGGATGTCCATCGACGGCGACGTCGTTTCGTAGAACGGGCGGCGCTTGTTGTAGGTACCGGTGGTCAGGAAGTCGAACAGCACGTTGTTCTTGTCGGAGGCGACGACCAGGTCGCGCACCGGCAGGCCGAGCATCTTGGCGTAGTAGCCGGCGAGCACGTTGCCGAAATTGCCGGTGGGGACGACGAACTCCACCGGCTCTCCCACCTTGATGCGGCCGGCCTCGACGAGCTGGCTGTAGGCGGAGAAGTAGTAGACGACCTGCGGCACGAGGCGCCCCACGTTGATCGAGTTGGCCGAGGAGAGCACGACGTGGTCCTCGCGCTCGAGCTTCTCGTTGAACGCGGCGTCGCCGAAGATCTCCTTGACCTGGCTCTGCGCGTCGTCGAAGTTGCCGCGCACCGCGCATACGCCGACGTTGTCGCCCTGCTGCGTGGTCATCTGCAGCTGCTGGACGCGGCTGACGCGCCCCTCCGGGTAGAACACGGTGATGCCGGTGCCTTCGGCGCCGGCGAAGCCGGCCAGGGCCGCCTTGCCGGTGTCGCCCGAGGTCGCCGTCACGATCATGATCTTCTCGTCGGAGCCCGAGTCCTTGACGGCGCAGCTCATGAAACGCGGCAGGATCTGCAGCGCGACGTCCTTGAACGCGCAGGTGGGGCCGTTGAACAGCTCCATGACGTAGTCGTCGCCCAGCGGCTTGACCGGCGTGATGCGGCTGTCCGACCACTGGTCGCCGTACGCCTTGGCGATGCAGTCCTTGAGCTCGGCCTCGGAGAAGTCCGGCAGCAGCACGGAGAGCACGGCGTAGGCGATCTCCTGGTACGTCTTGCCGGTCAGGGACGCCACGTCGATCTTCGTGCGGCCCAGATCGTCGGCGACGAACAGGCCGCCGTCAGCGGCGATGCCCTTGCGGATCGCCTGCTTGGAAGTCAGGGAATCTGCGCTGCTGCGCGTGCTGTGGAACGTTGTCACGGTGTATGCCTCCGCAAAACTGGCTGGATGGTTTTCTCGCTTCCACAGTCTATAGGACGGTGCGGCGATTGGCGCGCTGCCTTCCGCGTGCCGAAACGGCCGCCGTCCCCGGAAGGCCGCAGGCGGCCCGATCCTTCCCGTGGGTGGGCGGCTCCGGGGTTCCGGAAGGAGGGCGGGGAGCGGGTTACGTTGCGCGCGCAGGGAAGCGCTGCCTTCCGCGTGCCGAAACGCGACGACGCGCCGGTGGCGCGCTCGCGCTACCCTCGAGATATGACGAATAGCGAAACCACGCAGGCGCCCCAGGGCGGCGAAACGTTCGAAGCGGTGTGCGCCCTGGCCGACGACGCGGCGCGCGCGCAGCGCCGCCTTGCCAAAATGACCGCCGATGAGAAGAACGGGCTGCTGCTGGCCATCGCCGACGCGCTCGACGCGCGCGCCGACGAAATCGCCGGGGCGAACGAGCTCGACATGCAGCAGGCGTTCGCCGAGGGCATGGACGCCGGCAAGCTCGACCGGCTCAAGTTCGACGTGCCGCGCGTGGCCGCGGCCGCCGCGGGCGTGCGCCACGTGGCGTCGCTGACCGACCCGGTGGGCGAGGTCGTGCGCGGCTATACGCTGGCGAACGGCATCCGCCTGCAGCAGGTGCGCGTGCCGATCGGCGTCATCGGCATGATCTACGAGGCGCGGCCCAACGTCACCGTCGACGTCGTGTCGCTGTGCATCAAGTCGGGCAACGCGGCCATCCTGCGCGGCGGCCATGCCGCCGAGCGCACGAACGCCGCCACGTTGCACATCGTGCACGACGTGCTCGAGGACATGGCGTTCGACCCGGCCCTGGTCGCCACGGTCGACCAGTACGGCCGCGAAGGCGCGAACGCGATGATGCAGGCCCGCGGCCACATCGACGTGCTGGTGCCGCGCGGCGGCGCCGGGCTGATCCAGTCGGTCGTGCGCAACTCCCGGGTGCCGGTCATCGAAACGGGCGCCGGCAACGTGCATATCTACGTCGACCGGTCCGCCGACCTGTCCAAGGCGGTGCCGATCATCCTCAACGCCAAGACGCAGCGCATCGGCGTGTGCAACGCCGCCGAGAAGCTCGTCATCCACCGCGACGTGGCCGAATCGTTCCTGCCCGTCATCGCGCAGGCGCTGGCCAACGCCGAGGTCGAGATCCATGCGGACGCCGCGTCGTACGACATCATCGACGAGGCGCACATCCGCTCCATCCAGATCACGCGCGCCACCGACGAGGACTGGGACACCGAATACCTCGCCCTGAAGATCGGCGTGCGCGTCGTCGACTCGATCGACGAGGCGATCGAGCACATCAACCGCCACTCCACCGGCCACACCGAATCGATCATCGCCGAGGACTACGGCGCCGTGGAGCGGTTCACGAAGGACATCGACTCGGCGGTCGTGATGGTCAACGCCTCCACGCGCTTCACCGACGGCGGCGTCTTCGGCTTCGGCGCCGAGCTGGGCATCTCCACGCAGAAGATGCATGCGCGCGGCCCGATGGGCCTCGAGGAGATGACGACGACGAAGTGGATCGGCTACGGCACGGGCCAGGTGCGGCCATGAGCGCCATCGAAGCCGGGGAAACCGGCGAGAGCTGCGAGCTCAACCCGTGGCACATGGACCTGGACGACCCCAAGCTGCAGCTGCAGATCGCGGCGGAGCGGCTCAGCATCGTGCGCTACGTGTACCTGGTGCAGATCGAGGACGGCATCGCCACGGCGCCGCAGCGCGCGTCGCTGGAATATGCCGACGCCGTGCTCATCGGCTGGCCTGACGCCGATTCGCCGCAGGTCGTCGACATCACCGACGAGCAGCGGCGCATCGTGGCGCACCAGATGCAGGAGATGGAGGACTACATCGGCAGGTTCCGCGCGATGGAGGCGAAGGGCGACGTCGACGGCATGACCGATACGCTCATCCGCATCACCGAACGCGTCGCCGAAGTGCGCCGGCAGTTCCAGCCGGGCTTCCTGCTGCCCACCTTCGCGGAGATCCGCCGCGTCGTGCAGGCCGAGTGGGACGAGGACATGGGCAAGATCGACCCCGATGCCTCCGGCCCCTCGAGCGCGCGCATGCAGCAGGAGACGCTGGCCCAGGCCGAAGGAGACGCCGCCGACGGGCCGCGGCCCGGGGAAGGGGACGGCAGTGCAGCCTCGTGAACGCCAGGAGGGCGAGCCGGCGCGGCGCATGGCCGACCTGTCGGCCCGCGGCGACGGGGCGCACGCCTTCACCGCGCACGGGCGCCGTTCGGCCCGCGGCAACTGGCATACCCGGCCGCGCATCGGCATCATGGGCGGCACGTTCGACCCGATCCATAACGGGCATCTCGTGGCCGCCTCGGAAGTCTCGTGGGTCTACGACCTCGACGAGGTCATCTTCGTGCCGACCGGCCGGCCCGTCTTCAAGCTCGACAAGGACGTGACGAACGAGGAGGACCGCTACCTGATGACGGTCATCGCCACGGCCTCCAACCCGAAGTTCACCGTCTCGCGCGTCGACATCGACCGTCCGGGCGTCACCTACACCGTCGATACGCTGCGCGACCTGAAGGCGCTGTATCCGGACGCCGAGCTCTTCTTCATCACCGGCGCCGACGCCATCGCCGAGATCATGCAGTGGAAGGACGTCGAGGGCATGTTCGAGCTGGCGCATTTCGTCGCCGTCACGCGCCCTGGCTATTCGGCATCTCCCGGGGCGCTGCCCGAAGGCAAGGTCGACGTGCTCGAGATCCCGGCGCTGGCCATTTCCTCGACCGACGTGCGCAACCGCGCCCGCAACGGCGAGCCGGTATGGTACCTCGTGCCGGATGGCGTCGTGCAGTACATCGGCAAGCATGGCCTGTACGGCCATGCCGGCTAGCGGCGCGCCGGGCACGCCGGGCGCTTCGCGGGAGAGGAGAGCCGCGGCGCGCATGGTCGGCTCGCGCCATTAGGATGGTTGTCTGGTAAACGTACTTGGAACGTTTGGAGATACGGTGAGCGCAATCCTCGAAGGAAAGCCGGACAAAAACCTCATTCTCGTCACTGGCCGGGCACACCCCAAGCTCGCGACTGACGTCGCCGAACAGCTCGGGATCGACGTGCTGGAAACCACCGCGTACGACTTCGCCAACGGCGAGATGTACGTGCGGTATACCGAATCGGTACGTGGCGCCGACGTATTCGTCCTGCAGAGCCATAGCAACCCCGTCAATCAGGCCATCATGGAACAGCTGATCATGATCGACGCATTGAAGCGCGCGTCGGCCCGTTCCATCACCGCCGTCTGCCCGCTGCTGGGCTATTCGCGGCAGGACAAGAAGCACCGCGGCCGCGAGCCCATTTCGTGCCGCCTGGTGTTCGACCTGCTCAAGACGGCCGGCGCCGACCGCATCATGAGCGTCGACCTGCACGCCTCCCAGTCCCAGGGCTTCTTCGACGGCCCGGTCGACCACCTCATCGCGATGCCGGTGCTCGTCGACTACATCCGCGACCGCTTCGAGGGCAAGCTCGACAACGTCACCGTCGTCTCCCCGGATGCAGGCCGCATCCGCGTGGCCGAGCAGTGGGCCGCGCGCCTCGGGGGAGGCCCGCTCGCCTTCGTGCACAAGACCCGCGACATCACGCGCCCCAACCAGGCCGTCGCCAACCGCGTCGTCGGCGACGTCGCCGGCAAGGACTGCGTGCTCGTCGACGACCTCATCGATACCGCCGGCACGATCGTCGGCGCATGCCAGGTGCTGCGCGAGGCCGGCGCCAAGTCCGTCACCGTCGTGGCCACCCATGGCGTGCTCTCGGGGCCGGCCGTCGACCGGCTCAAGTCGTGCGGCGCGCGCGAGGTGGTGCTGACCGATACGGTGCCGATTCCCGACGAGAAGCGCTGGGACGGCCTGACGGTGCTGTCCATCGCCCCGCTGCTGGCCAGCGCGATGAAGGCGGTGTTCGAGGACGGCTCGGTCGCCGAGCTGTTCGACACCTATCCCGAGCACCACGGGCAGGGCTTCCTGTTCGCCTGACGCGGCGGACGGCCGGGGCGCCAGCCGCGCGATGTGCCGGTTGTGCAACGATCCGCACGGCGCGCGCACCGAAACGTCCGCGCGTATGGCATAATAAACACTTGGCGGGTTCCGGCCCGCCGTTCCCCCATGGTGTAATGGCAGCACACGGGTCTTTGGAACCCTTTGTCTTGGTTCGAGTCCAGGTGGGGGAGCAGCATGCGAGGCTGCAGGGCATGTCCCTGCAGCCTCTCTCGTTTCTCCCGGGCGACGGGGAGAATGTGAGCAGGATTACACAACCGGCCGCGAATCGCCGGCGGCGCAATGCGGCAGCCGCGCTACAGTGACTAGATGTAGGTTTTCCCAAACCAAGCAACACTACATATTGTGCGCACGCGCGCGATTACGATACAAGGAGCGTTCAACTGTTGATAGTACTCGCGGGAACCATTGGCGCCGGCAAATCCTCCCTGGCCGGCCTCGTCGGAGAGCATTACGGGACCGACGTGTTCTACGAATCGGTCGACGACAACCCCGTGCTTGACCTGTATTACAAGGATCCGAAGAAGTACGCGTTCCTCCTGCAGATCCATTTCCTCAACAAGCGGTTCGAGTCGATCAAGAAAGCCTACCGGCAGGACAACAACGTCCTCGACCGCTCCATCTTCGAGGACGCGCTGTTCCTCGACCTCAACGTGCGCAACGGCAACGTCACGCCCACCGAGCAGCGCATCTACCACGAGCTGCTCGACAACATGATGGAGGAGCTCGAGGGCATGCCCAAGAAGGCTCCTGACCTGCTCGTCTACATCGACGTGTCCTTCGACACGATGCTCAAGCGCATCAAGGCGCGCGGCCGCTCCTTCGAGCAGATCGAGAACGACCCGTCGCTCTACGGCTACTACAAGCAGGTGCACGCCGAATACCCGGCCTGGTACGAAAGCTACTCGAAGAGCCCCAAGCTGCGCATCGACGGCGACCGCTTCGACTTCGTCAACGACCCGCAGGCGGCCAGCGCGGTGCTGGAGCGCATCGACGCCGAACTGGGCGCCGTGCGTTCCTGAGGCGGCGCGCGGCGGGCCATGGGCGGCCCTGTTCGGCTTCGTGGTGTACCCTCGGCTGGAGGACGGCATGGCCTGCGCGCAGGCCATGCCCGATTGCATAGGCATCGCACAAGGCCGGGCCACGGGTTCCGGCAGGGAAGGCATTTCACTATGACATTGACCGCGGCAATCGTGCTTGCAGCAGGCGAAGGCACGCGCATGAAGTCCACGAAGCCGAAGGTGCTCCACGAATTCGCGGGGCGCACGTTCCTCGAACGCGTCATGGGCGCCGTCGGCGCGCTGGATCCGGAAACGCTCGCGGTGGTCGTGCGCTACCAGGGCGAGCGCGTCGCGCAGGCCGCCCATGCCTACGATCCGCAGGCCGTCATCGTCGAGCAGGACGAGATTCCGGGCACCGGCCGCGCCGTGCAGTGCGCGATGGCCCAGCTGGACGCCGACGGCTCGCTGGAAGGCCCGGTGCTCATCGCCGCCTCCGACATGCCGCTGCTCGACGCGGCCACGCTCGGGGCGTTCCTCGACTACCACGAGCGCAGCGGCGACGTCGCCACCGTGCTGACGACGGTGCTCGACGATCCGACCGGCTACGGGCGCATCATCCGCGACAGCCACGGCGACGTCCTCAAGATCGTCGAGCAGAAGGACGCCAACTCCAGCGAGCTGGCCGTCGACGAGGTGAACACGTCCGTCTACGCCTTCGACGCGAAGGTCCTCGAAGCGGCCATCGCCGGCCTCGACGCCGACAACGCGCAGCGCGAGTTCTACCTGACCGACGCCCTCAAGGCGGCCCGCGCCAGCGGCAAGGTCGGCGCCTTCACCGCGCCGGATCCGTTGAGCGTCGAAGGCGTCAACGACCGCGTCCAGCTGGCCGCGCTCGCCAAGGCGCACAACCTGCGCGTGTGCGAAGGCTGGATGCGCGCCGGCGTGACGATCCTCGACCCGGCGACGACGTGGATCGAGGACGGCGTGGCGCTCGACCCGGACGTGACGGTGCTGCCCGGCTCCTACCTCAAGGGCTCGAGCACGGTGGCGCGCGACGCCGTCATCGGCCCCGACACGACGCTGATCGACGCCGTGGTCGGCGAAGGGGCCACCGTCGAGCGTTCCCGCGTCCAGTCCAGCGCCATCGGCGCGCATGCCACGATCGGCCCGTGGACCTACCTGCGCCCCGGCAACGAGCTGGGCGAGGGGTCGAAGGCCGGCGCCTTCGTGGAGATGAAGAAGGCGCACATCGGCAACGGCACGAAGGTGCCGCACCTGAGCTACGTCGGCGACGCCGACCTCGGGGAGCATACCAATATCGGCGGCGGCACGATCACCGCCAACTACGACGGCGTGCACAAACACCACACGTCGATCGGTTCCGGCGTGCATGTGGGCGCTGGTAACCTGTTCGTTGCGCCGGTGAGCGTTGGCGACAACGTCACGACCGGCGCAGGCTCCGTCGTCCGCCATGACGTGCCGGACGACGCGATGGTCTATTCGGAAAACACCCAGCACGTCGTCGAACACTGGAAACCAGCCTGGGAGCGTTGATAACCATGACAGCATTCCAAACATCCATCGATGCCGCGCGCGTGGCGGCCAAGGCCGCCGACGCCATGAAGGCCGACGACATCGTGGCCTACGACGTGAGCAACACGCTCGGCATCGCCGGCGTCATGCTGCTGGCGTCCGCATCCAACGAGCGGCAGGTCCTCGCCATCGCCGAGGAAATCGAGAAGCAGCTCTACCTCGAGGCCGGCCACATCAAGCCGCAGGGCCGCGAAGGCGTCGACCAGGGCCAGTGGATCCTGCTCGACTACGGCGACCTGATCGTCCACGTCATGCACGACGAGGCGCGCCAGTTCTACAACCTCGAACGCCTGTGGCGCGACTGCCCGGCCATCGACCTGGAGCTGCCGCAAGCCATCGCCGCCTGACGTCCCTGTACCGTACGACTGCACGGAGGTTCAACATGGCACGTTCGATAACGCTCGTCCGCCACGGCCGGACCGCCTACAACGCGGCCAGCCGCATCCAGGGCTGGGTCGACATCCCGCTGGACGCCACCGGCCGCTGGCAGGCCGTCCAGACCGGCGACGCGCTGGCGCAGCTGTACGGCCCGTTCGCCGACGGCCCGCAGCCGCTCGTCGTATCGTCCGACCTGGGGCGCGCTCACGAAACGGCGCAGGCGTTCGCCGCGCCGCTGGGGCTTGCCGTTTCCTGCGACGAGCGGTTCCGCGAACGCCATTTCGGCGAATGGGAAGGCCTGTCAATGCAGGAGCTGCGCGAACGCTACCCGGAGGACTACGCGCTGTGGGAGCGCCATGCCGGCGGCGAGCTCAACCATGGGGCGGAAACGCGCCAGGCGTGCGGCCGGCGCGGCGTCGACGGGCTGCTTGACTGGGCCTCCCGCACCGACGGCGACCTGTTCGTGTTCTCCCACGGCGCGCTGATCTGCAATCTCGTGCAGGTATTGCTGCATGTCGACGACCCGGCGATGGAAGCGCTGCCGTCGATGCGCAACGCCCACTGGGCGCGGCTGCAGCCGGCCGCCAGCGGCGAGGACGGACGCTTCACGCTCATCGACTACAACCACGGGCCGGCGCTTGCCGACACCCCGCAATGGGGGATGGAGCGGTGAAGCACATCAAGAACTTCTTCAAGGGGCTGTCGTTCTCGCAGCTGTTCGCCGGCGCCATGGCCGCGGTGACGTCGTTCCTGCTGTCGGCGAAGATCGGCATCGCCGGTTCCGTCATCGGCGCCGCCGTCGGATCGATCGTATCGGCGTCCGCCTCGACGATCTACAAGAACGTGCTGGAGGAATCCGGCAAGAAGATCCAGGCCGCCGCGCCGTTCCCGATTCCCGGAGCCGGCCAGGGCGACGGTTCCGCTGATGCCGGCAGCGGCTCCGATGCTGCGGACGGCGCTATAGATTCGGATGGAGAGAACGAGGCTGCGGCGCCGGAGGATGCGGACGGCGCCTCTGCGGCTGCGCACGCTTCCGGGACGCAGGGCTCACGGCCGCAGTCGAAGCGCAGCAAGCGCGTCGCCATCATCGTCGCCGTCGCCAGCGCGCTGGTGGCCGTCGGCATCACGGCCGCGATCATCCTGGCGGTGACCGACGGCGAAGGCACCGATACCGTTGTGCGCGACATCGTCAGGCCAAGCCAGACCCCGACACTCGTCCCCGAGGATTCCGGCACCGGCTCCTCCGGAAACGGCGGCGAACAGACCGAGCCGTCCTCCAGCTCGACGTCGTCCAGCCCCAGCGCGTCCTCCTCGCCGTCCCCGTCCTCGTCCTCGACGTCCACGCAGCCTTCCTCCTCGCCGTCCGCCGACGCCAGCGCATCTTCGTCGCCATCGCCGTCGGCGTCGTCCTCCGGCTCCTCCACGCCGTCGCCGTCCGCCGATGCCGGCGCCGGCACGGGCGGCACGACGGACGACGGGGGAGCCTCCGCGGACGGCTCCGGCACGGGCGGCGCTGACTCATCCGACAGCGGCACGGCATCGTCCGCCGACGGCTCGTCGAACGCGAAGAGCGGGTCGTCCTCGACGTCCGACACGACGGGTGGCAGTGCGAAAAGCCTTGCGAACGCTGGCGACACGCCGTGATGGCGGCTCGGCTTGCGCGAATTACATGGTTGTTATAAGCTAACTCAGGTCTGCACGGAACGCCTCCTTGAGGCTGACGGGCTGACTGAGTTAGCGATAATTCAATACGGGGCTATGGCGCAGCTGGTAGCGCATCTCCATGGCATGGAGAGGGTCAGGAGTTCGAATCTCCTTAGCTCCACGGTGCGGAAGGTTTCTTCTCACGGAAGCTTTCTTGCACCCTTGCTTTTCGGCTTGGCTGATGGCAGGGGAAAATTCAATACGGGGCTATGGCGCAGCTGGTAGCGCATCTCCATGGCATGGAGAGGGTCAGGAGTTCGAATCTCCTTAGCTCCACCGAAACGAAGGCCTTCCGCACAAGCGGGAGGCCTTTTGCGTTCCCGGCTTCCTTGCCTCCGGTGTCTCTGCCTTGATGCAGCATGTCGCGCCTAAGGGACCGGGTTCAATACGGTACGAGATCAGCGCCGATGCCGAAGAGCGAGAGCAGCGCGGATGAGCGGAGCCACTACTGTAGGGGGTTGGCGGCGACGGTGTGGAATCCGTCACGTTTGCGCTGTTGGCGCGAGGCGCGCGGGCGCGATGGCGTAGGGTGGAAGGAACACCAACCGGCGACGGTCGCCGGAACGCGCGGAACGAAGAAGCCGCGTGAAGAAAGGAGCCGGATATGGCAACCCTCACCCCTGAAATGAAGGAATTCATCGGCGAAAACCTCGCATGGATCACGACGGTCAGCCCGGACGGCGAACTCGACCTGGGCCCGAAGATGAGCATGTTCGTACTTGACGACAACCACCTGGCCTACCACGAGCGCACGGCCGGCCAGCACTACAGGAACCTCAAGGCCGGCAGCCCGCTCGTCGTCGCCTACGCCAACCTGCCGGAAAAGAAGGGGTACCGCTTCCGCGGCAACGTCGTCGTGCACGAGGACGGCCCGATCTACGAGGAGCAGGTGAAGGTCGCCGAAGCCAACGGCACGAAGATCCCGGCGGCCGTGCCGGTGCTGGAAATCACCGAAATCGACGACCTGGCGTCCGGCCCGAAGGCCGGCACCGCCATCGCGAAGGACTGAACGCGGCGCAACGCAGGATGCGCGGCAGGCGTCCACGCCCAGCGGCTATAATGACCCGTTGGCTTGGACGAAGCTGCGCATCCTGCGTTTGCGTGTGAACGCGCAGGATGGACCCGCAAGTCTGCGGCTCGCCCGGCCCTTGGATTCAGGAAGACGGCGAGAGGCGGGTGAAAAGTCATGCTGCGCATGTTCAGTACGGTCAATGGTCAGGTAGAGCAGATCAGCAAACCGGAAAACGGCTCGTGGCTCTCGCTGGCGGACCCCACCGACGTCGAGCTCGCCACCGTCGCGCAGGAAACCGGCGTCGACCTGGCCGACCTGCGCGCCCCGCTCGACGACGAGGAACGTTCGCGCGTCGACGTCGAGGACGACTACACGATGATCATCGTCGACATCCCCACCGTCGAACAGCGTTCGGGGCGCGACTGGTACGAAACGATCCCGCTGTCGATCATCCTCACGCAGGACATGATCATCACCGTGTGCATGCAGGACACCCCGGTGCTCCACCCGTTCATGGAGGGCACGATCCGCGGGTTCAACACGTTCATGCGTTCGCGCTTCATCCTGCAGATCCTGTACCGCAACGCCACGATGTACCTGCGCTACCTGCGCATCATCGACCGCGAGACCGACAAGCTCGAGCTTCGGCTGCGCCACGCGATGCAGAACAAGGAGATCCTGATGCTCCTCGAGCTGAGCAAGACGCTCGTCTATTTCACGACGTCGCTCAAGTCGAACGAAATCGTCATGGAGAAGCTGATGACGCTTTCGCGCATCAAGCAGTACCCGGAGGACGAGGAGCTGCTCGAGGACGTCATCACCGAAAACAAGCAGGCCATCGAGATGGCGAACATCTACAGCGGGGTCCTTGCGAACATGACCGACGCGTTCGCCTCGATCGTGTCGAACAACCTGAGCAACGTCATGCGCATCTTCACGATCATCTCGATCACGCTGTCGATCCCGACGCTGATCTTCTCGATGTACGGCATGAACTTCCAGGACGGCATGCTCGGCATGCCGCTGTCGAACTCGAAATACGGGTTCATCATCATCATCCTGATTGCGCTTGCGCTCTCGGCGGTCGTCACCTGGTTCCTGACGCGCTCGAAGCTTTTCAAGTAACGTCCACACAGCAACGTCGAAGCGAAGGGAGGGCTATGCGCCGCCTCATTTCCCGATGCGCAGCAGCCGCGGGCTGCATTGCCCTGGCATTGGGCGCCGCAGCCTGCGACACGTCCATTTCGGTGACGACGCAGGGCCAGCCGGAAGGGCCCGTGCTGGCGGTCGGCGTCGCCACCGACGAGCCGGCGCTCGGCTGGATCCACAACGGCACGAACCAGGGGTTCGACGTCGACGTCGCCAAGTACGTCGCCAAGGTGCTCGGCTACGGCGGCAAGCAGGTGTCGTACGTGCCGGTGACGCTCGCCGACGCGGGGCAGAAGCTGAACGACGGCGACGTCTCCTTCGTCGTCGCGGCCTATCCGCGCACGGAGGAAACCGAACGGGACGTCACGTTCGCGGCGCCCTACCTGGCCGTCAACGAGATCGTGCTCACGCGCGCCGCCAACGGCGCCGAGGACAGCGAAACGGTCTCGTCGCTCTCCGGCCTCGACGGCAAGGCCGTCTGCGTCGTCGACGGATCGCCGGCGGGGAAGAATCTCAAGAAGAAGGTCCCCGGCGTGCGGATCGAAACGCAAAGCGGGTACGCCCAGTGCGTGTCGTCGCTGCTGACCGGCAAGTCGGCCGCCATCGCCGCCGGCGCCCCGGTCGTCTACGGGCTGGCCGAACAGTCCGGCACTGAATACGTATCGGTGCTCGACGAGCCGTACGGCACCGAAACGTACGGCATCGCGGTGCCCAAGGGGCAGGACGAGCTGGCCGGGCAGATCAAGGGCGCCCTCGAAGCCATGGTGGCCGACGGTTCGTGGCAGCAGGCCGCCGACTCGCTCAGGGACGCCTGCGGCTACGAAGTCGACATGGCGATCAACCCTCCCGAAGGAATCTGAAATGCCGCCGGCGATGCCCCCGTCCAACAGGTGACCGCGGCAGAAGGCGCGTGTCCACCTAAATCGCGATAATCGTGCGCTATGAGTGATATCGAGAGGAGCGCAGCCGGCGCGGGGAACGAGACCGATGAACCCGCCTTCCGCTACAACGCGGCGCTGGCGCAGCGCATTGAGGAAAAATGGCAGAACGTCTGGGATGAAGAGGGCACCTTCTGGGCCGCCAACGTCTCCGGCGAGCTGACCGACGGCGAGGGGCGCCATGCGGACGGCCGCAAGCCCTTCTTCGCCATGGACATGTTCCCGTACCCTTCCGGCAAGGGGCTGCACGTAGGCCATCCTCTCGGCTACCTGGCCACCGACGTGGTGTCGCGCTACCACCGCATGAAGGGCGAGAACGTGCTGCACGCGATGGGCTACGACGCTTTCGGCCTGCCGGCCGAGCAGTACGCCGTGCAGACCGGCCAGCACCCGCGCATCACCACAGAGGCGAACATCGCCAACATGCGCCGCCAGCTGCACCGCATGGGCCTGAGCTTCGACGACCGCCGCTCGTTCGCGACGATCGAGCCGGGCTACGTGCGCTGGACGCAGTGGATCTTCTCGCGCATCTACGACGCGTGGTACGACCCCGACCAGAAGAACCCGAGCGGCTCGATGGGCTGCGCGCGGCCGATCGCCGAGCTCGAGGAGCAGTTCCGTACCGGCGAGCGCGCCATCCCCGGCCATGAAGGCGAGGCGTGGGATGCGCTGAGCGAGGCCGAACGCAGCGACGTGCTCAACGAGTTCCGCCTGGCATTCATCTCCAAATCCCCGGTCAACTGGTGCCCGGGCCTGGGCACGGTGCTCGCCAACGAAGAGGTGACGGCGGAAGGCAAGTCCGAACGCGGCAACTTCCCGGTGTTCCAGCGCGAGCTGCGCCAGTGGTCGATGCGCATCACCGCCTACGGCCACCGCCTGATCGAGGACCTCGACACGATCGACTGGCCGGAGAAGGTCAAGCTGATGCAGCGCAACTGGATCGGCGAATCGCACGGCGCCTCCGTGCACTTCCGCGTGCCGACCGCCGACGGCGTCGAGGACATGGAGATCTACACGACCCGTCCCGACACGCTGTTCGGCACGACGTTCGCCGTCGTCTCCCCGGAGCATCCGCTGCTTGCGCACGTGCCCGGCGCGTGGCCTGAAGGCGTCCCCGAAAGCTGGACCGGCGGCTATGCCACGCCGAAGGAAGCCGTGGCCGCCTACCGCAAGGCCGCCGAAGCGAAGACGGCCGCCGACCGCGTCAACGAGGCGGGGGAGAAGACCGGCCTGTTCACCGGCCTGTACGCCATCAACCCGATCACCGGCGCGAAGCTGCCGCTGTTCACCGCCGACTACGTGCTGATGGACTACGGCACCGGCGCGATCATGGCCGTGCCGGGCGGCGACCAGCGCGACTACGACTTCGCCGTCAAGTTCGGACTGCCCGTCATCTATACGGTGGAGCCGCTGCCGGATTCCGGCGACAGCCTCGCCAACTACGAAGGCAAGGCGCCGTTCGTGTCGCACGACGGCATCGTCATCAACTCGTCCGTCGACTGCACCGAGGCAGCGGGCGACGCGCTGAGCCTCGACGGGCTGCGCGTCGACGACGCCATCGCGAAGGTCAACCTGTGGCTCGAGGAAGCCGGCGTCGGCAAGGGCACGACCAGCTACCGCCTGCGCGACTGGCTGTTCTCCCGCCAGCGCTACTGGGGCGAGCCGTTCCCGATCGTCTACGGCGAGGACGGCGTGCCGCACCTGCTGCCGGATTCGATGCTGCCGATCGAGCTGCCGGAGGTGCCCGACTATTCGCCGCGCACGTTCGACCCGGACGACGCCGAAAGCAACCCGGAGGCGCCGCTGAGCCGCAACGAGGACTGGGTCAAGGTGACGCTCGACCTGGGCGACGGCGAGAAGACCTACTATCGCGACACGAATACGATGCCGAACTGGGCCGGCTCCTGCTGGTACTACATGCGCTACCTCGACCCGCATGACGAGGCGCACATGGTCGAGCAGGACGAATACGACTACTGGATGGGGCCCGAAGGCGACAAGGCGGCCGGCAAGTCCGGTGGCGTGGACCTGTACATCGGCGGCGTCGAGCACGCGGTGCTGCACCTGCTCTACTCGCGCTTCTGGCACAAGGTGCTGTTCGACCTGGGCTACGTCGACTCGTCGGAGCCGTTCCACAAGCTGTTCAACCAGGGCATGATCCAGGCGTACGCCTACACCGACGACCGCGGCCAGTACGTGCCGGCCGACGAGGTGGAGGAGAAGCCGAACCCGGAAACCGGCGAGCCGGAATACTTCTGGAACGGCCAGCGGGTCAACCGCGAGTTCGGCAAGATGGGCAAGAGCCTGAAGAACATCGTCACGCCGGACTACATGTACGAGAACTACGGCGCCGACACGTTCCGCCTGTATGAAATGAGCATGGGCCCGCTCGACGAGTCGCGCCCCTGGAACACGCGCAACGTCGTCGGCGGCATGCGCTTCCTGCAGCGCCTGTGGCGCAACGTCGTCGACGAGAACACCGGCGAGACGACCGTGTCCGACGAGCCGCTCGACGACAAGACGCTCAAGCTGCTCAACAATACGATCGCCGACGTGACGGTGGAGATGGAGGCCATGCGCCCCAACACCGCCATCGCCAAGCTCATCGTGCTCAACAACCACCTGACGGGCTTCGAGCGGGTGCCGCGCGCCGCCATCGAGCCGCTCGTGCTCACGGTCTCGCCGATCGCGCCGCATATCGCCGAGGAACTGTGGAGCCGCCTGGGCCACGACGAGTCGCTGGCGCACCATCCGTGGCCGGTGGCCGACGAACGCTACGTCGGCGCCGACATGGTCACCGCCGTCGTGCAGATCAAGGGCAAGGTGCGCGCCAAGCTCGAGGTCAGCCCCGACATTGATCCGGCCGAGCTGGAACGCATGGCCCTCGAGGCGGTGGCCGACCGACTTGGCGGCAAGGAACCGCGCAAGGTCATCGTCAAGGCCCCGAAGATCGTGTCGATCGTTCCCGGCGAATAACGCCGCCGCCAGGCCATGGTGGACGGCTGTGGACGACACGCCCCTCCATCCACCATGGCGCCCGGTGATGGACGCCACGCCCATGCCCGCCGCACAGTGGGGGCATGGGCGTTTCATTTGAAGAACTGGCATCGGGGGCGCGCTCTTCGATGCAGGCGGCCGCGCAAGGCGAGCCGGAGCACGAAGCCGGGCAGCGGCGCAGCGGCCCGCGGCTGCGCATCGAGCCGTCGCATGCCATCGCCATCATCCTCATCCTCGTGGCGGCGCTCGCCATGAGCCTGACCTTGCTCGTGCAGGCGGCCTCGTCGGCCGCCACCGCGACGTCGGCATCCGGCTCGGCGTCCGCCGCAACGTCGGGATTGCAGGCGTCTTCCGGCGCCGCTTCCGGGGCTTCCGGCGGCGTTTCCGACGGCGCTTCCTCCAGTGCGCAGCCATCGCAGGATGCGCAATCTTCTTCCTCCCCCGAACCTTCGCAGGAGGACGGCTCCGCGCAATCTCCGCAAGCCTCCGCGTCCGCGGAACCGTCCGGCACTTCGGACAGCGCAACGGCAGGGGAGCCTTCCGCGTCGCCGCAGCCGACGGGCACGGCGCCGGCGGCCGATGACGGGCTCATCAACCTCAATACGGCCAGCGCCGCCGAACTCGAGACGATCAGCGGGATCGGCCCGGTCATGTCGGCCAGGATCATCGCCTACCGCGACAGCGTCGGCGTCATCGGCAGCGTCGACGAGCTGCTCAACGTTTCGGGCATCGGCAACAAGACGCTCGAGAAGATCCGCCCGTACGTCACCGTATGACCAGGATGGCGGGCGGCATGGGAAAGCGCAGCGGGCGCGAACACGGCGGGCGGGACCTGCGGCTCGTGCCGTGCGCGGCGCTGGGATGGGCGGCCAGCCTCGCCGTGCAGTCGTGCGGGCCCGGGGGTGCGCGGGCGGCGATGCTGGCCGCCTGGCTGCCGGTGGCGCTGTTCGTCGCCGTGGCCGCGATGACAGGGCTTGCAACCCGGCTGCGCCGCAAGCCGTCGGGACCCCATGCGCCGGATGCGCTGGCGGCACTGGCGGTCGCCTGCGCGGCGATGCTGGCGTGCGGCGCGGCCGCGGCCGGCGCGATGGCGCGCGACGGCCACGACGCGGCATACGGGCTGCTGGATGCCCGCTCAAGCCGCGCCGCGTTCGACGTGCGCGTCTCGTCGCCGCCCGTCGCATCCGAACGCCGTGGCTACGATTGCCGCGCTGACGTGCGGGTGCGCTCGCTGCGGTCCTCCGGCGTCGCGCAGCCATCGAACGCGTCGGCGCGCCTGTACGCGTCGGGCGCCCAATGCCAGGCGCTGCGGCGCGGCGCGGATGTCATCGTGGACGCGGACGCCGAACAGGCCGCCTACGGCACCGAACGGCTCTGGCTGATGGCCGACGATACGCAGGCCGTGCGCGTGGACGGGGAACCCGGCTGGCCGTGGAACGCCGTCAACGCCATGCAGGACGCCTTCATCGACGCCTGTTCGGGCCTCTCGCAGCAGGGCCGCGTGCTGGTGCCGGGCATGACGGTCGGCGTGCTCGGCCAGGACATCGTCGTGGCCGGCCACGCCGGCACCCGGGAGTACGGCGTCGACGCTTCATACGCGGACTCGGTGGAGGATGCCTGCACGGCCGCCGGCATCATCCACCTGATGGCCGTGTCCGGAGGGCACTTCGCGCTCGTCGCTTCGTGCGCCGACGCGCTGTGCCGCAGGCTGCTGGCCCCGCGGCGGGTGCGCGCCGCGGCCGTCGCATCCGTGCAGCTGTGCCTGGCCGCGCTGCTCTACCCGTCGCATTCGGTGATGCGCGCGGTGGCGATGGGCGTCTTCGCGCAGGGGTACGTGGCGCTGGGGCGGCGCCGGCAGACGGCCAGCGCGCTGTGCTGGACGGCGCTGGGCACGCTGGTGGCGTGCCCGCGCATGGCGGCAAGCTACGGGTATGCGCTCTCGTGCGCCGCCGTGCTGGGCCTGGCGCTCGCCGCGCGGCCTATGTCGCGCGCGCTGGCGGAGCTGATGCCGCGGGCCGTGGCCGACGCGCTGGCGATGACGGTGGCCGCCACGCTCGCGACGCTGCCGATTCAGGCGATGATGTGCGGGCAGGTGCCGCTGTGGACGCTGGCCGCCAACCTGCTGGTGACGCCGGTGACCGCCGCGGCCACCGTCTGCGGGCTGCTGTCGCTGCTGAGCGCATGGGCGAGCCCGGCCGTGGGGTTCGCGTTCGCCTGGTGCGCCAGCTGCGCCACCGCCATCGTCGAGGCCGTCGCCGGGTTCTTCGGCTCGACGCTGGGCCACGCGCTGCCATGGCTCGACGGGGCATGGGGCGCCGCGGCGATGGCGCTTGCCGAAGCGTGCGGCATCGCCATCGCGAAGCTGTGCGCGCGGGCGCGGCGGCTGTGGATCCAGCCCGACCCGTCGCTGCCCGGGCAGCGGTTCGCGGCCACGCCCGCCGTACGCACACGCCAATGGTGGCGGCGTACCCTCGAACTGCTCGACGGGCTCGAATGGAAGCGCCGGGATCGCCGTCATGGCCGCCGCCATGGCCACGCAGGCGCGATGTCCACCGATGCGGAGAGATTGAAACCATGGCATCACGAGTAGCAAGCCCCTGCAGCGTCGTCCTCGGCGGCGACCGCTACGTCAACGCGCAGCACGTCAAGTCGCTGCGCGCCGAAGCGCAGCTTGCCCATCCCGAGCGCGAGACGATCGAGCTCGACGCGGCCGGCGCCACCGGCTTCGACTTCATCCAGGCCACGAGCCCCACGCTGCTGTCCGATGCCGCCACCGTCGTCGTCACCGGCTATGAAAACGCCCCCGACGACCTGGGCGAGGCCATCGCCGCATGGCTGCGCGAAGCGTCCGGCGACCCGCAGGCCAGCCGCGTCATCGTCAGCCACGGGGGAGGGCCCAAGGGCAAGCGCCTGCTCGACATGCTGTTCAAGGCCGGCGCCGAGCGCATCGACGTGCCCGACCTGGCCAAGCCGCAGGCCAGGCTCAACTACGTGTTCCAGCAGTTCGAGGCGCGCGGCCGGCGCGTCGAGCCCGAAGCCGCCCAGCAGCTCGCCGGCGTGCTCGGCGACGACATCGGCGAGCTGACCGCCATGATCGGCCAGCTGTGCTTCGACTTCGACGACCCGGTCATCGGCATCGGCCGCGTCAACCAGTACCTGTCCTCCAACCCGCAGGTAACCGGCTTCCAGGTCGCCGACGCGGCGCTCGCCGGGCACGCCGGCCATGCCGTCGTCGCCCTGCGCGACGCGCTCGAGCAGGGCGTCGAGCCGATAGCGCTCATCGGGGCGCTGGCGCTGAAGATGCGCACCCTCGCCAAGGCCGCCGCCGTGCGGGGCGGCCAGATTAGCCAGGCGGAAGCCAGGACGAACCCATGGGTGCTCAAGAACGCCCAGCGCCAGCTGCCCGGCTGGACCTCGCAGGGCCTGTCCGCCTGCATCCAGACGCTCGCCTGGGCCGACGAGCAATGCAAGACCAACGGGGCCGACCCCGCCTACGCGCTCGAACGGTGCGTGACGCTCATCGCCGCCAAGGGCATCGGCCGCTGAAAGGCGGCAGTGCAACGCAAGGCCGAAAAGACCGCTGAAGAAACCATTGAAGCAATCACGAAAGCCGCAACCATGAACGAAATCTCGTTGCCAGCGCAGCTGGACGTCCCCACCGACGGGGACATGCGCAATCTCGGGGCACAGGTCGCCCGCGCCGTGCGCGGCGGCGACGTCATCCTGCTGTCGGGGCCGCTGGGCGCCGGCAAGACGACGTTCGCCCAGGGCTTCGGCCGGGGGCTGGGCATCGGCGAGCCAATCGTGTCGCCCACCTTCACGATCGCCCGCGAACTGGCCGGCACGTTCGCCGACGGGACGCCGGTCCGGCTCATCCACGTCGACGCCTACCGGCTGGGCAGCACCGCCTACGAACCCGGGCAGGACGCCGTCGGCCGGCTCCTGGACGAACTCGAATCGCTCGGGCTCGACGAAGCGCTCGAAGACCCCGGCGAAGGCACCGTCGTGCTGATGGAATGGGGCGAGCAGATGGCGGCCGCGCTCGCCGACGAACGGCTCGATGTCCGCATCGAGCGCGGGGCGTCGGGCGGCGCGCTGACCTGCGACGGCACCCGCCGCGTCGCCATCGCCGGCCACGGGCCGCGGTGGGAGGGGACGCGGCTATGATAAGGACGGTTTGAATCCATCCAGGAAAGGTCGACCCCGTGCAGCCTGATCGCGAAATCATCGTCCGAGCCCCCGAAGAACTCATCGGCGACCTGAACGAACAGCAGGCCCAGGCCGTGCAATACCAGGGGCCGGCGCTGCTCATCGGCGCCGGCGCGGGCTCGGGCAAGACGCGCGTGCTCACCCGGCGCATCGCCTGGATCCTGAGCCAGTTCGGCGCATGGCCCAGCCAGATCCTCGCCATCACGTTCACGAACAAGGCGGCCGCCGAAATGCGCGAGCGCCTCGGCGCGCTGATCGGGCCGGCGGCCCAGCGCATGTGGGTCTCGACGTTCCATTCCGCCTGCGTGCGCATCCTGCGGCGCGACGGCGAGAAGATCGGCCTGTCCAGCGGCTTCTCGATCTACGACACCGCCGACTGCGAACGCCTTGTCAAGCTCATCGCCGCCGACCTCAACGTCGACGTGAAGAAATACACGCCGCGCTCGATCCTGGCGCGCATCTCCGACTACAAGAACTCGCTGGCCGGCTGGCAAACGCAGCTGGCCACCTACGCGCCCGACTACAAGCCCGGCGCGCGCGGCTACCAGTTCGGCCGCGTCGGCAACGTCGAGGAGCTCTACGCGGTGTTCTACGCCGAATACCAGCACCGGCTGGCGCTCGCCAACGCCGTCGACTTCGACGACCTGATCATGCGCACCGTCGAGCTGCTGCGCACCGACAAGGCCACCGCCGACTACTACCGCGGCAAGTTCCGCTTCATCCTCGTCGACGAATACCAGGACACCAACCACGCGCAGTACGCGCTCGTGCGCGAGCTGGCCGGCGTCGACGACCACGAGGGCGGCAGGCCGCCGGCATCGGTGACCGTCGTCGGCGACTCCGACCAGTCCATCTACGCGTTCCGCGGCGCCGACATCCGCAACATCCAGGACTTCGAAAGCGACTTCCCGAACGCGCGCACGATCATGCTCGAGCAGAACTACCGCTCCACGCAGACGATCCTCGACGCCGCCAACGCCGTCATCGCCCACAACGAGGGCCGCAAGCCCAAGAAGCTGTGGACGGCGATGGGCGAGGGGGAGAAGATCACCGGCTACGCCGCCGACAACGCGCAGCTCGAGGCGCAGTGGATCGCCGGGGAAATCCAGCGGCTCAACGCCGAGGAAGGCGTGCGGTTCTCCGACATCGCCATCATGTACCGCGCCAACGCGCAGTCCCGCTCGCTCGAGGAGGCGCTGATCCGCCAGTCCGTACCCTACCAGCTCGTCGGCGGCACGCGCTTCTACGAACGCAGGGAAGTCAAGGACGCCATCGCCTACCTGCAGGCCATCGTCAATCCCGCCGACAGCGTCAACATGCGCCGCATCCTCAACGTGCCCAAGCGCGGGCTGGGGGCGCGTGCCGAATCGATGGTCGCGATGGCCGCCGACGCGCATGGCACGACGTTCTGGGACGCCATCGAGCACCTCGAGCAGATCGAGGGGATGAGCGCGCGCACCGCCAACCCGCTGGGCAAGTTCCGCGACCTGGTGCGCTCGCTGCGCGCCTTCGCCGCCGAACACGACCACGAGCCCTCGAAGATCGTCGCCCAGGTGCTCGAGGAATCGGGGCTGCTCGCCGAGCTGCGCAATTCCGAGGACCCGCAGGACGCCTCGCGCGTGGAGAACCTCTCGCAGCTGCAGTCGGTGGCCGCCGAATACGAGCAGAACACGCCGGACGCCACGCTTGCCGGCTTCCTCGAGACGACGGCGCTGGTGGCCGACTCCGACCAGCTGCCCGGCGAAGGCGAGGACAGCGGCAAGGTCACGCTGATGACGCTGCATACGGCCAAGGGCCTGGAATACCCGGTGGTGTTCCTCACCGGCATGGAGCAGGGCACGTTCCCGCACTCGCGCGCGATGGAGGACGACAAGGAGCTCGGCGAGGAGCGGCGCCTGGCCTACGTGGGCATCACGCGCGCCAAGAAGCACCTGTACGTCACGCGCGCCGCCGTGCGCGCCCAGTGGGGGCAGGCGGCGGAGATGCTGCCCAGCCAGTTCCTCGACGAGATTCCCGACGAGCTCATCGACTGGAAGCGCCGCCAGACCGGCATGGAGCGCATGCGCTCCAGCTGGAGCGACGACGACGAGTTCGGCGGCTGGGGCGAGGACGACGAGCCCGGCTTCACGTTCGGCGGCTCGACGTTCGGTTCGGCCGCGCCGCGGAAGGCGTCGCGCTCCTACGGCTCGTCGTACGGTTCCGGTTCCTCGTATGGCTCCTCGTCGTATGGCTCCGGATCGTCCTCCTACGGTTCGGGCGCGCGCTCCGGCTCCTCGCGCAGGGGCTCGGGCCACTCCTGGCAGCGCCGCTACGGCAGCGATCTGGCCTCGCCGCGCTCGGGGACCTACGGCCAGGGCCACGGCAAGTCCGGCAAGGTCACGACGCGCCACGCCGAGCCCAGGGGCGGTTCCCCGACGCTCAAGCCGGCCTCCGCCACGAGCGCCGACAACAACCTCGATATCGCGGACTTCGCCGTCGGCGACCGCGTCACGCACGACAAGTTCGGCATGGGCAAGGTCGTCGACCTGCAGGACAAGGGGCGCAATTCGGTCATCACCGTCGATTTCGGCACCGGCGGCGTCAAGCGGCTCATGCTGCGCCTCGCGCCGATCGAGAAGCTCTAGGTCCGGCAGGGTCCGGCTTTCCGGCATGCCCGCGCCGGAATCCCCGGCACGCAGGCATAAGGCCGCTCCGGGCTACCCGGTTCGGGGAGCTGCGGCACACGAGTTCCGCGGGTCGTTGTAGCATAGTCGATTGGTGTGCGTGCAAGCGCATGCCCTCTGGAGCCTTAGCCCGTCAGCGGGTCGGCGGCGTGGGCGCAACGCGTCCGTGCCGTTCATGCCTTGCATGGTGAAGCGCTGGAGAGGCCGGCTCGACGTTGGCGCGCAAAGCGCCGGCGTTTTTCGTTCAGACAACGACAGACAAAGGAATATCCAATATGACGAACGTTCAGCGTTCTCGCCGCCAGGTGCGCCTTTCGCGCGCCCTCGGCATCGCACTGACCCCGAAGGCTCAGCGCATCTTCGAAAAGCGCCCGTATGCTCCGGGCGAACACGGCCGCACCCGCCGCCGCACCGAATCCGATTACGCGGTGCGTCTGCGCGAGAAGCAGCGTCTGCGCGCCCAGTACGGCGTGTCGGAGAAGCAGCTTCGCGCCGCCTATGAAAAGGGCACCCACACCAAGGGCCAGACCGGCAACGCCATGCTGGTCGACCTCGAGACCCGCCTGGACAACCTGGTCCTGCGTGCCGGCATCGCCCGCACCACCGCCCAGGCCCGCCAGTTCGTGTCCCACCGCCACATCCTCGTCGACGGCAACGTAGTGGACATCCCGTCCTACCGCGTCAAGCCGGGCCAGACCATCCAGGTCAAGCCGAAGAGCCAGACGATGGTGCCGTTCCAGATCGCCGCCGAAGGCGTGCACCGCGACGTGCTGCCGCCGGTCCCGGGCTACCTGGACGTGAACCTCGCCTCCCTGAAGGCCACGCTGACCCGCAAGCCCGAAGCCGAGGAGATCCCGGTTCAGGTCAACATCCAGTACGTGGTCGAATTCTACGCCCGCTGATCCGGGCATCCTTTCCACAGGAACAACCATTTTAGGACATACATACCGGCATGGAGCCCCGTCTTGCGACGGGGCTTCTGTCGTATCGGGCCGGTTGGCCGCCCCCATCGCCGCAGTGCGCTTGCGGGCACGCCGCGTACGGGGATGACGGCCCGCCTACGCGTATGGCGGGAATGTGCGTACAGGGTTCGGCGCCAGCGACGAGGCGGTAGGATGGCGGGTATGGAATTGCATCTGCATCTGGTCCGCCACGGACAGACGTTCTTCAACCGATACAACCGGCTGCAGGGCTGGAGCAACTCGCCGCTGACCGAAGCCGGCCTGCGCGACGCCGACGAGGCCGGCGAACGGCTCAGGGGCATCCGCTTCGCCGCCGCCTACTGCTCGGACACCACCCGCGCCGAAACGACGGCGCGCCGCATCCTCGACGCCAACGAAGCCGCCGGCAACCCGCGCCCGGAGCTGACCGTCAGCCCGCATTTCCGCGAGCAGTTCTACGGCTACTTCGAAGGCCAGGACATGGGCGCGGCATGGCTCGCCGCCGGAGGCCCCCACGGCGCGCCGACCTACAACGCCATCGTGGAAAAGGGAGGGCTTGCGGCCACGCGCGACTGGCTCAAGGAAGCGGACCCGTTCCACGACGCCGAATCGGACGGCGAATACTGGAGCCGCGTCGAAGGCGGCTTCGCGCTGATCGCCGCCAACGAAACGCTCAGGGACGGCGACAACGTGCTGGTCATTTCCCACGGCAATACGATGCTGAGCCTCATGCAGCGGTTCGCGCCTGCCGGTTACGACCTGAGTGAAAGGCCGCGCAACGGCTCGCTGACCGTACTAGATTTCGAAACAGGGCGCCCGCTGGACGAAGCCGTCACCGTCGTGCGCTACAACGAAAAATGAACGCGGGCCCCGTCTGGGCGATTCGTTACGCTGGGCGGGTAACGAGCTGCGCGGCACGCGCAGGGAAGGAAGAGGTACAAGATGGGCGTTGGAGAGATTGCCGGACTGATCGCAGCGATTGCGTTCGCCGTGCTCGCAGGGTTCCTCATCTATCCGCTGATCCGCCTGGGCAAGCTGCTCGACCAGATTTCCCAGACCGTCAAGGACGCCGGCGACCATGCCATCCCGGCGCTTGACGAGGGCGTGACGACGGTGCAGGAAGTCAACAAGTCGCTGGCGGACGTCAACCGCATTTCCGAGGCCGCCTCCGCGACCGCCTCGAACGTCGGCGCGCTGACGAACCTGTATGCGTCGTTCCTGGGCAAGCCGGTCATCAAGCTCGCGTCGGTCTTCTATGCCGTCAAGACCACGGCCGCCGGCTTCATGCACGGCAAGGACAAGAAGGACGCCACCGTCGAAGCCAAGGGGGAGTAAGCGATGTTCAAACGGGTATTCTGGGTCGGCCTCGGCGTCGTCGCCGGCGTCCTCGCCGTCAGCAAGGCGCAGGCCTACGTGCGCGCCAACACCCCCGACAAGGCGCGCCAGTTCGTGCTCGGCCCCGACCAGGACAACGTGGCGATGCGCACGCTGTCGGGCCTCGTGAGCGACTTCAAGGAGGCGCAGCGCGAACGCGAAGCCGAGCTCAACGCGAAGTTCGGCGGCGAGCTCAAGGGCTGACGCGCCCTTATTCCAAGGCATTGCCGGAACGTTCCAGGACCCCGGTGCCGCTGCGGCGGCGCCGGGGCCTTCGCATATGGCGGCATGCCGCACGGACCGGTGGATGCTGTATAGTGGTGCCGATGTGCATCAAGCGGGCGGCTGGCAGCGCGATGCGACCTAAAGACGCACGAGGGCATGAAGGAGTCAATCGCACATGCGCACTGCTGAAATCGCGAAGCGGTTCTTGAACTATTTCGAACAGCAAGACCATCTGGTGGCGCCGTCGGCATCGCTGATCTCGCCGAATCCGACGACGCTGTTCACGATCGCAGGCATGGTGCCGTTCATCCCGTACCTGATGGGCGAGAAGACGCCGCCGAAGCACCGCATGGCCTCGAACCAGAAGTGCGTGCGCACGCTGGACATCGAGGAGGTCGGCAAGACCACCCGTCACGGCACGTTCTTCCAGATGCTCGGCAACTTCTCGTTCGGCGACTACTTCAAGGAAGAGGCGATCCACTACGCCTACGACCTGCTGACCAAGCCGGTCGAGGAAGGCGGCTACGGCTTCGACAAGGAGAAGCTGTGGATGACGACGTTCACCGACGACGACGAGGCGCGCTCGATGTGGAAGAACGAGGGCGTCGACCCCGAGCACATCCAGATCCTCGGCATGGAGGACAACTTCTGGACGACCGGCGGCCCCGGCCCCGGCGGCCCCTGCTCGGAGATCTACGTCGACCGCGGCCCGGCGTTCGGCCGCGAAGGCGGCCCGGTGGCCGACGAGAACCGCTACATCGAGATCTGGGACCTCGTGTTCGAGAACTTCTACGTCGACAACGTGCAGTCCAAGACGAACCTGCACATCGTCGGCGAGCTCGACCACAAGAACATCGATACCGGCGCCGGCCTCGAGCGCGTCGCCTACCTGCTGCAGGGCAAGAACAACATCTACGAGACCGACGAGGTGTTTCCGGTCATCGAGGCGGCCGAACGCCTCTCGGGCATCAAGTACGGCGAGGACGCGGCCGCCGACGTGCAGATGCGCGTCGTCGCCGACCATGTGCGCTCGGCGCTGATGATCATGTCCGACGGCGTGCGCCCGTCGAACTCCGGCCGCGGCTACGTGCTGCGCCGCCTGATCCGCCGCACGGCCGAGGCGATGAAGAAGATCGGCGTCAACGACCCCGTCATCCCCGAGCTGCTGCCGGTGTCCGAAGCCGCGATGGAGCCGAACTACCCGGAGCTCAAGGACACGTTCCACGACGTCTACGAAGCGGCCGTCGGCGAGGAGGACGCGTTCCGCCGCACCCTCGAGAAGGGCCTGGAGATCTTCGACATGGCCATCGACAAGGCCAAGGAAGGCGCCAAGGGCGACGAGGACGTGGTGTTCCCCGGCGACGCGGCGTTCTCGCTGCACGACACCTACGGCTTCCCGATCGAGCTGACGCTGGAGATGGCGTCCGAGCAGGGCGTCAAGGTCGACGAGGCCAAGTTCCGCGAGCTGATGGCCGAGCAGAAGAACCGCGCCCGCCAGGACGCGCTCAAGAAGCGCCACAACGTGGACCTGTCCGAATACGACGACTTCAAGAAGAAGCTCGCCGCGCCGATCGAGTTCGAGGGCTACACCGAGGTGTCCACGCGTTCGCGCGTGCTCGGCATCATGGTGGAAGGCAAGGGCTCAGTGCCGGCGGTGAGCGCCCCGGCGACCGTCGAGGTCATCCTCGACCGCACGCCGTTCTACGCCGAATCCGGCGGCCAGCTGGCCGACCAGGGCGAAATCGTCTCCGACGACGGCGCCGTGCTCCAGGTCGACGACGTGCAGAAGCCCGTCAAGGACCTCATCGTGCACCAGTGCCGCCTCGAGGAGGGCACGCTCGTCGTCGGCGCCGAAGTGACGGCGTCCATCGACCTCGAGCGCCGCGGCGCCATCGCCCGCGCGCACACCTCCACCCACATCGTCCACAAGGCGCTGCGCGAGGAGCTCGGTCCGCAGGCCACCCAGCGCGGCTCGGAGGACGCCCCCAACCGCCTGCGCTTCGACTTCCAGTGGTCCAACGCGCCGACCAAGGAGCTGATGAGCTCGGTGGAGGCGCGCGTCAACGACCGCATCCGCGACAACCTGCGCGTCTCCACGCAGGAAATGAAGTTCGACGACGCGATCGCCCTGGGCGCCATGCACCTGTTCGGCGAGAAGTACGGCGACGTCGTGCGCGTCGTGACGATCGGCGACGACGGCTGGAGCCGCGAGCTGTGCGGCGGCACGCATGTCGACACCGCCGGCTCCATCGGCTCGGTGACGATCCTGTCCGAATCGTCCATCGGCTCGGGCGTGCGCCGCGTCGACGCGCTCGTCGGCCAGAACGCCTACGAGTACGGCGCGCGCGAGCACGCGCTCGTCTCCCAGCTGTCCGACAAGCTCAACGCCCGCCCCGACGAGCTGGCCGACCGCGTCAACACGCTGCTGGGGCGCCTCAAGGAGCAGGAGCAGCGCATCAACGCGATGTACGAGAAGCAGCTTGCCGCGGCCGTTCCCGCCATGATCGAGCAGGCCAACGCCAGCAACGCGCCGGTCAAGGTGGCGGCCAAGAACGTCGGCCACTTCGGCTCGTTCGACGCGCTGCGCAAGACGGCCCTCGACGTGCGCAGCCGCCTGGGCGACGACGCGCCCGTTGTCGTCGCGCTGATCGGCCTGAACGACGACGACAAGCCGCAGGTCGTCGTCGCCACGAACGAAGCCGCCCGCAAGGAAGGCATCAAGGCCGGCCCGCTCGTGTCCGGCGCCTCGAAGATGCTCGGCGGCGGTGGCGGCGGCAAGCCGGACTTCGCGCAGGGCGGCGGCCCCGACGCCTCGAAGGTCGACCAGGCGCTTGCCGGCATCGTCGACCAGGCGATGAAGGCATAGGGCCGTCCGGCCCTCCAGGGGACGCCCCGGCCCGGCGTAGCGCAGCCGGGGCGTCCCGTCCGTTTCAACGAAGGAGCTTATGGTCTGGCTCGGCATCGACCTGGGCAATGCGAGGATCGGCCTCGCATTGAGCGACCCCGAACTGTCGCTGGCGCATCCCGCCGGCACCATCGAAGCGCACGGGGACTATACCCATGCCATTGACGACGTGCTCAACGTCATCGAGGACGAGCACGTCGACCATGTCGTCATCGGGCTGCCGCTGCAGCTCGACGGCACCGAAGGGCCCAGCGCAGCCAAGGCGCGCCGCTGGGCATCCAGCCTCATCCACGCGCTGGTGCAGGAAGTGGCCTATGAAGGCTCGGGCATCGACGCGATGCCCGACGTGACGCTCGAGGACGAGCGCCTGACGACCGTCGATTCCCACCGCATGCTGCGCGACGCGAACGTCGCCACGCGCAACCACCGCGCGATGATCGACCAGCAATCCGCCGCCGTCATCCTCCAGGCGGCGCTCGACGAAGCGCGCCAACACCGAGGAGAGTGACGTGTCCGAGGATTTCAACGACTTTTTCGACCAGCACGCCGGATGGACGACCAGCAACGACCCCGACGCCGAGCCTTCCTATGCGGACGCGCCGCAGGGGGACGGCGCCGAGCCGCCCCGGCCGCCGCGTTCCCGGCGCGACCTGCGCGCCCAGCGCGAGCAACGCAGGAAGAAGCGCACGCGGCGCATCGTAGCCGCCGTCGTATGCGTCGCCGTCATCGCGCTGCTCGGCGTCGGCGTCGCCGCCGGCGCACGCAAGATCGGCTCGTGGGTCGGCTCGCTCACCTCGTCGCAATCTTCCATAGAGGACTACGACACGGGCGGGCATGGCAGCGTGCAGTTCACCGTGAAGTCCGGCGAAAGCGTCGAGCAGATTGCGCAGGGCCTGGCCGAAGCCGACATCGTCAAGTCGGCGGACGCGTTCACGTCGACGGTCAGCGCCAACCAGCTGACGCTCTACCCGGGCACCTACGACATGAAGTACCAGATGAAGGCGTCCGCGGCCGCCGCGATCCTGTCCGACCAGGGCAACGCGCACGGCTTCCTCGAGGTCAGGCCCGGCGAAACCGTTTCCGACGTGCTCGCCGCCGCCGAGGAGATCACCGGCATCAGCGCCGACGGCTTCCAGCAGGTCATCGACGCGAAGGGCGAGGGAATCCTGCCGGCCGAAGCGTCCGGCAGCTTTGAAGGCTGGCTCGAACCCGGCTCCTACGACGTCGCCGACGAAACCGACCCCTCGGCCATCCTCAAGCAGATGGTCGACGCCCGCGTCGCCAAGCTCGACGACCTGGGGGTGGCGGCGGCCGACCGCGAGAGGATTCTGACGATGGCGTCGATCGCCGAAGCCGAGGTCAATTCCACCGAATACTACGGCAAGGTCGTGCGCGTCATCGAGAACCGCCTGGCCGACGGCATGACGCTCGGCATGGACACGACCGTGGCCTACGGCCTGGGCATCTCCGCCAACGAGCTGACCAACGACCAGCTCGCGGACGCGTCCAACCCGTACAACACGCGCGTCAACCACGGGCTGCCGCCTACGCCGATCTCCAACCCCGGCGACTCGGCGCTCGAGGCGGCGATCAACCCGCCGGAAGGCAACTGGCTGTACTTCGTGACCGTCAACCTGCAGACCGGCGAAACGAAGTTCACCGATTCGGACGCCGAATTCCAGCAGTACGTGCAGGAGTACAAGACCAACAACCCCGAAGGCAACTGACGGGGCGCCCCTGGGCGCCTACAGCAGCTGCACGGCCAGCGCAGCCGCCAGCATCGGCGGGACGAACGGGGCCTTGGCGTGCGCCGGCTTTGCCCGCCGCGCGATAGGCGGCCACGCGGCCAGCCACGCCAGCCCGAAGACGCCGGTGGCCAGCCACCAGCACAGGAAGCCTTCCAGCGTCACGATGCCGCTGGCGAGCACGGCCGCCGCCGTCACGTCGCCCAGGCCCAGCGCGCCGGGACGGATGAGCGCCAGCGCCAGCTGGATCGCCGCGGCCGCCGCGGCGAAGAGCGCGGCGGAACAAAACGGCCGGAAATCTTGGATAGCGAAGCCGTAGGCGGCCCAGCAGCACAGCTGCACGGCGATGCCGGCGGCCGCCCAGCGGCGCGGGACGGTGCGCCGGCGGCAGTCCGATGCCGCCAGCGCCGTCCCACACAGCAAGCTCGCCGCCGCAACAAGATTCGCCATACCGCTAAGATAGCCTACGGAACCATTCACCCGATACCGGCAAGGAGTTGGCATGTTGCGTTGGCAGACGGCAGGGGAGTCGCATGGCGAGGCCCTCGTGGCGATGATCGAGGGGCTTCCGGCGGGCGTGCAGGTCACGTCCGGCGACGTTGCCAAGGCGCTGGGACGGCGCCGTCTGGGCTATGGGCGCGGCGCCCGCATGAACTTCGAGCAGGACAAGGTGCGCCTGCTGACCGGCGTGCGCTTCGGCAGCACGCTCGGCTCGCCGGTGGCGATTGAGATCGGCAACACCGAATGGCCCAAGTGGACCGAGGTGATGAGCGCGGACCCGCTCGACCACGAGCTCGCCCGCGAAGGGCGCAACGCGCCGCTGAGCCGGCCGCGCCCCGGGCACGCCGACCTGACCGGCATGCGCAAGTACGGCTTCGACGACGCCCGGCCGGTGCTGGAACGGTCCAGCGCCCGCGAAACGGCGTCGCGCGTGGCGCTCGGCGAAGTGGCCGCGCGCTTCCTCGAGCAGGTGTGGGGCATCCGCACCGTCTCGCATGTGCTGTCCATCGGCGGCGCCGGCGTGGCCGACCCGCTGCATCACGCGCTGCCGGTGCCCGAAGACGTCGAGCGGCTCGACGCCTCCCCGGTGCGCACGCTGGACGCCGAAGCCGAAGCGGCGATGGTGGCGCGCATCGACGAGGCGAAGGCGAACGCCGACACGCTCGGCGGCGTCGTGGAGGTCGTCGCGTACGGCATGCCGGCTGGCGTGGGCACTTACGTGGAATCCGACCGGCGGCTCGACGCGGCGCTGGCCGGCGCCGTCATGGGCGTGCAGGCGATCAAGGGCGTGGAAATCGGCGACGGGTTCAACGAGGCGATGGTGCCCGGCTCCCAGGCGCACGACGAAATGGCGCCGGGCGACGACGGGCGCATCGAGCGGCTGACGAACCGGGCCGGCGGCATCGAAGGCGGCATGTCGAACGGCCAGCCGATCGTCGTGCGCGCGGCGATGAAGCCGATTCCCTCGATTCCGCGCGCGCTCAAGACAGTCGATACGTCCAGCGGCGAGGCGGCGCAGGCCATCAACCAGCGTTCCGACTCCACCGCGGTGCCGGCTGCGGCCGTCGTCGTCGAGGCGATGGTGCGCCTGACGCTCGCGCAGCAGCTGCTCGAGAAGTTCGGCGGCGACAGCGTCGACGAAACGCGGCGCAACATCGAGTCGTATCTGGACAGCTGGCCGGAGCACATGCGCTGAACCGCTTGGCGCTACCAGGCAGCGCAGCCGGGGAAAACAGCCGGAACAACCGGGAAACCACAGGCTGCGGAACCGGAAAGCCGGGAACCGGGAATCTTGGAATAGCGGGCCGCCGCAGGAAAGCCGGGCGGCCGCAAGGAAAGGAGCGGCGATGCAGCCGAAAGCCGTGATCATCGGCATGATGGGCGCCGGGAAAACGCGCGTGGGCCGCGAAATGGCGCAGATGATGGGCCTGCCGTTCGCCGACGCCGACGTGGAAATCGAGCGGCGCGTCGGCATGCCCATCCCCACGTACTTCGAGCGCTACGGCGAGCCGTCGTTCCGCGAAATGGAGCGGCAGCTCATCGACGACATGCTGGAAAGCTTCGACGGGGTCTTCGCGCTGGGCGGGGGCGCCCCGATGACGCCGGAAGTCCAGCAGGCGCTGGGGGCGTATTCGGCGCGCGGCGGCAAGGTCGTCTACCTGATGGCCGACCCGCGCGAAGCGATGGAGCGCGCCAGCCGCGGCGGCGGCCGGCCGATGCTCAACGGCAACGCGAACGCGCGGTGGAAGGCGCTGTACGAACAGCGCGACCCGGTGTACCGCTCGCTCGCCGACGTCACCGTACGCACCCATGGCATGACGCCGCAGGCCGCGGCAAGGAGGATGGTCGACATGGCCAATGAACGCATCGTCCACGTTTCAGGCGCGGGCATCGAGCCGTACGACGTGCAGATCGGCGAGGGCACGCTTTCGCAGCTGCCCGTCGTGCTCGGCGAAGGGGTGGCGCGCGTCGCGCTGATCCATACGCAGTCGGTGCGCAGGCATTCCGACCGGGCGCGCACGATCCTGCGGCAGGCCGGCTACGACGTGCTCGACCTGTCCATCCCCGACGCCGAGGCAGGCAAGACGATTGCCGTCGCCTCGGGGCTGTGGGACCGGCTCGGCGAGGCCGGCTTCACCCGCTCCGACGCAATCGTGGGGCTGGGCGGGGGAGCGTGCACCGACCTGGCCGGCTTCGTCGCCGCGACGTGGATGCGCGGCATCCGCTACGTCAACTGCCCGACGTCGCTGCTCGCCATGGTCGATGCGTCGACCGGCGGCAAGACCGGCATCAACACGTCGGCCGGCAAGAACCTCGTCGGCTCGTTCTATACGCCGGCAGGCGTGCTCGCCGACCTGACGACGCTGACGACGCTGCCGAACGACATCTTCATCGAAGGGCTCGGCGAGGTCGCCAAGAGCGGCTTCATCCGCGACCCCGAAATCCTCAAGATCCTCGAGGCGAACGCCGAGGCGCTGCGCGGCTTCGACGGCGCCGCGTTCCTCGGCTCGCCGCTCGAGGACGTCGTCGCGGAGCTGATCGAGCGCACGGTGAGCGTCAAGGCCTACCACGTCAGCAACGACCTGCGCGAGGCCGGGCTGCGCGAGTTCCTCAATTACGGCCACACGATGGGCCATGCCATCGAGAAGCTCGAGCACTTCCGCTGGCGGCACGGCAACGCCGTCGCCGTCGGGTGCGTCTACGCGGCCGAACTGGGCCGGCTGACCGGGCACATCGACGGCGAGCTCGTCGACTACCACCGCACGCTGCTGTCGTCGCTGGGGCTGCCGACCAGCTGGAACAACGGCACGCTCGACGAGGTGCTCGCGCTGATGCACCGCGACAAGAAGGCGCGCGGCAACACGCTGCGCTTCGTCGTGCTCGACGGCATCGGCAAGCCGGTGCATCTCGACGACCCGCCGGCCGACGCGGTGGCCGAAGCGTTCCGCCGCATCCAGCGGTAGCGGGCGCGGCTCCGGCCCCGTCCGCAACGGGAGCCTTCGGCGCGGCGGGGCGCGACGGGACCGGGAAGAATCTTGAATAGGAAAGCGGCCGAAAACGGCGCTGGAAGGAGAGCGATGACGAACGTACTGGTGGTCAACGGGCCGAATCTGGGAAGGCTGGGCGTGCGCCAGCCGGACGTGTACGGCAAGCAGGACCTCGCCGAACTGACGCGGCTGTGCGAAGGCTGGGGGGCACAACTCGGCTTCGACGGCGTCGAGGTGCGGCAGACCGACGACGAAGCCGAGATCATCGGCTGGATGCACGAAGCCGCCGACCGCGGCACGCCGGTCGTGATGAACCCGGCCGCGTTCACCCACTATTCGTACGGGCTGGCGGACGCGGCGCACATGGTCGGCGACGCCGGGCTGCCGCTGATGGAGGTGCATATCTCCAATCCGAGCGCGCGCGACGAATTCCGCAAGCGTTCCGTCATTTCGCCGGTCGCGACCGGCACAATCACCGGCCTCGGCTTCTTCGGCTACCGGCTCGCGCTCGAGGCGATCGCCAATATTATGGAGATTTCGCAATAGATTCGCCGCCGCCTGCGCCGTCGCGCGGGTGCGGCACTTTTGCCAAACGCTGCCGGCCGGGCGTCCTTCGGGAGCCCGTCTTTCCTTATGCCCGTGCGTATCGGGACGCGCCGACTTTTGCAAAACCGCTGGAAACCGGGCCGTGCGCGGCGCTTCAAGCTGCGTGGATATTGTGACTACGGGGGTATCCGGGCCGCCGTTTGTTCGCTTCCGGGCGGTAGAATTGCCGTTGTGCGTTTCCGGAGGGAACGTACGCACGGATTAGCGTCCGGCACGATGCCCGGCCCGCCTGGCGGGAAGGGCGCCGGACAGGTAGGCGAAAGCCGAGGGGATTGCGGACCGTGGGTTCTGGTTGGGGGACTCGCGGCTTGGCAAGGAAAGCCGTAACGGGGTGCAGGCTTTCACCGGAACTGCAGTTTCTTTTGGCTCTCGTTGCCAGCGTTTGCATTAAGATTCGGGGTTCCCGAACAGCGCTGTGGAAGGCCGGAGCCACCGGTCGTTCCGCAGCGCTTCTTTCGTTGTGCCGGCACGTTCTTCCGCTGTGCCGATCCCGTTCCGGTTCCTCCGTTTGCGGCGTGTTGGGGAACCGGGGCGGGAGATTCGTGGGATTGTTGGGTCGGGTTCCTCTGGCAGCGGCGTGTGGGGGAACCGGGCCGGGAGATTCGTGGGATTGTTGGGTCGGGTTCCTCTGTCTGCGGCGTGTTGGGGAACCGGGGCCGGGGATTTGCCGGATTGTTGGGTCGGGTTCCTCTGTCTGCGGCGTGTTGGGGAACCGGGGCCAAGATTTCCTGCTTTCGTTGGGTCGGGTTCCTCTGGACGGGCGTATCACAGTGGGGACCCGCGGGGTTGTGAAGATTGCGTAACGCGTATAATGGGCCGTGACTTTTCTGAAAACGTATGCATCGCTTTGAAGGAGAAGCCCCTGAAAAGTCGCCGAAGTTGCAGCGGCAGGGGGATGCATACCTTGTCATCAATGGGACAAGACAAGCAGATAGGAGCGGAGCCGAATCTCGCGTTCGTCGATGTCGACGTTCTTCTTGGACGCGAGCGTTTCCGCACGAGAAATGGAGGAAGGATGGGTAAAGCCATACCTCAAGGGGCCAAACGCGTCACGGGTCTCGTGATCGCCGCGGCCACGATGTTTGCAGGGGCCGTTGCGATGGCGCAGCCAGGAACCGCCCAGGCAACCGTCGATCCGGTGGATCCTGCGAAGGCCACCACCGCAACCGATGTCCAGGTCATCGCGTTCCAGCAGAACTGGAACACCATCGCCGACGAGTGCACCAGCACCTACGGCCCGGAAGGCGTCGCCTATGTCGAGGTCTCCCCGCCGCAGGAAAGCATCCAGGGCACCGAGTGGTGGACGAGCTACCAGCCGGTCAGCTACAAGCTCGACTCGAAGCTGGGCACCGAAGAAGAGTTCGTCAACATGATCCAGCAGTGTAAGGCTGCTGGCGTGGGCATCATCGCCGACGTCGTGCTCAACCAGACGACCGGCTCCGACGTCGCCGACGAAACGCAGTACGGCACCGGCGGCACCGAATACAACGGCGAGACGGCCACGTACCCCGGGTTCACCGGCACCGATAACCAGTATCCGGACGGCGTGACCATCGACGACTTCCACGACTACGAGAACTACAAGAACATCTCCGACTACACGAACCAGCAGGAAGTCCAGGAAGGCCGCCTGAGCTCGATGTGGGACTTCAATTCGGAGTCGGAGAAGGTGCAGGACATCCAGTCCGACTACCTGGCCTACCTCTACAACCTCGGCGTCGAAGGCTTCCGCATGGACGCCGTCAAGCACATCAACGCCGACTCCATCGCCGCCATCAAGGACCAGATGGCGCAGAAGGTGGGCGTCGACGCCGACGACATCTACTGGATCCAGGAAGTCATCGGCAACTCGAGCGAAGCCGCGGGCATCCAGCCGTACAACTATTTCGATACCGGCACCGTCACGCAGTTCGACTACAAGAGCGACCTGAACCAGAAGTTCCGCAGCTCGATCGCCGACCTGAAGGACCTGTCGACGCGCATCGGCGACCAGAGCTCGAACAAGTTCGCCATCCCGAGCGACCTGGCGAACGTGTTCGTCACCAACTGGGACACCGAACGCAACGAAGGCACGATCACCTATAAGGACGGCGCCACCTACCAGCTCGCCAACGCGTTCATGCTGGCCTACGACTACGGCACGCCGCGCCTGATCTCCGACTATAAGTGGGACGATGCGGACGACGGCGCCCCCGGTGCTACCGAAGATTCGGTCCCGGACGTCGACATGGATGAGGCTTGCTCGACCAACGGCGGCGACTGGAACTGCCAGGAGCGCTGGACCTCCACGCGCGGCATGATCGGCTTCCACAACGTCGTCGACGGCACCGAAGTCACCGACTGGCAGGACGACGGCGCGAACAACATCGCGTTCTCCCGCGGCGAGGCCGGCTTCATCGCCATCAACAACTCCGACGAAGACTACGACGCCGACTACACGACGACCGTCCCCGACGGCACGTACTGCAACGTGTACGGCTCGATGGACTGCTCCGCCACCGTCACCGTCAAGGACGGCAAGGTCACGACGACGATCCCGGCCGGCTCGGCCATCGCGATCCACGTCGCCGCCACCGAAGACAGCCATCTCGATTCCGACGTCGCCACCGATCCGTCCGATCCGGACCTGACCGTGGTCGCCGACGAGACGCTGCCGAGCGACACGACGATGACGATCTACTACAAGAACCCCAACGGCTACGAGCAGCCGAACATCTACTACGGCGTCGGCGACGACTGGTCCGCCGCGACGAACATCCCGATGACCGATCTTGGCGACGGCTACTGGTCGTACGACATCAAGACCGGCGGCAAGTCCGCGCAGATCTGCTTCAACGACGGCGGCAGCAACTGGGACAACAACAACGGCGCCAACTACGTCATTGCCAAGGGCGTGACGAAGGCCACCGTTACCGGCGTCGGCGCGATCAACTACGACGATCCGTATCCGGAAGCGCAGCAGACGCGTCTCGTCGTCCACTACAAGGCTCCGGAGAACGATCCGGAACGTTCGCTGTGGATTTGGAAGGACGCCGGCAACGGCGACGACCTGCCGAGCCAGTTCCGTTCGTTCACCGGAACCGACTGCTGGGGACAGGTCGCCGAATACACGTTCGACGGCCAGTATGATTCCTTCGGCCTGATCATCGCGACGAGCGACTGGGGAAGCAAGGTCGGCAACAACGACCGCATCGTTTCCGTCGGCGCCGACGGCACCGCGGAAGTGTGGATCGACGGCACGAACTACGTCGACGCTGCCACCGGCCCGGAAACGCAGACGACGGCCCCGTCCGACTACGCCTGCAAGGCCAGCTCCGTCGACCTCACCGTCCACTACTACCGTTCCGACGGCCTGTACTACAACGCCTCCGACGATTCCGTCAAGGTCCCGCAGTGGGACATGTGGCTGTGGAACAGCAATACGAACGGCTTCTCCTCCAAGTTCACCAAGCATGACGGCTTCGGCGAAATCGCCACCGCCACGTTCAAGAACTACACCGCTTCCATTTCCGACAGCGGCCTGTCCGACTTCGGCCTGATCCGCCGCTACGGCACCGACAGCTGGGCTGCGAAGGATCCGGACGGCAACGACTACAAGATTCCGGCCGACGCCATCGTCTACGACGCCGAAATCGGAACCGCGAAGGCGGAAATCTGGCTCAAGCAGGACGACGCCACCGTCTACACCGCGCAGCCGAACCAGGCCTCGTCGATTACGTCGGCTGAAATCGCCACGATGAACACCATCACCGGCAAGTTCAGCAACAATGCCGACCTGACGGCCGACGACGTCACCGTCACCGACGGCGACGGCAACAAGGTCGCGGTGACCGACGTCGCCGTCGACGGCACGAAGCTGACGGTCACGACGGACGGTGACCTCGACGTCAAGGGCGTCTACACCGTCGACTGCGGCAGCTACGGCGTGGCCAAGGCCGTCGCCGGCGCAGTTGTGCGCACCGACGCCTTCGACGACGAGTACGCCTACGACGGCGACGACCTCGGCGCGACGTGGTCTGCCGACTCCACCACCTTCAAGGTGTGGGCGCCGACCGCCACCGACGTCAAGCTCGTGACGTTCGAGAACGACACCACCGCCGACGCCGCCGAGAAGGAGGCCGTCGCGATGGAGGCGCAGGACGATGGCGTGTGGGCCGTGACGGTGAAGGGCGACCTCGCCGACACCGCCTACATCTACCGCCTGACGTTCGCCGACGGCACCGTCAACGATTCGCGCGATCCGTACGCGACGGCAGCCGTCGTCAACGGCGGCCGTTCCGTCGTCCTCGCCGACGACCAGACGGACGTCGACGGCTTCGAGCGCATGGAGAGCTTCTCCGACCCGTCCGACGCCGTCGTCGCCGAAACGCACATCCGCGACCTGACGAAGAACGAGAACTCGGGCGTTTCCGAAGCCAACCGCGGCAAGTACCTCGGCATGGTCGAGGAAGGCACGGTGAACTCCAACGGCACGTCGACCGGCGTCGACTACCTCAAGGACCTGGGCATCACGCACCTGCAGATCCAGCCGTTCTTCGACTACGCCTCGGTCGACGAAACCGCCGACCTCGACGACTCGAACTACAACTGGGGCTACGACCCGGAGAACTACAACGTGCCGGAAGGCTCGTACTCCTCCGACGCCACCGATCCGTCGACCCGCATCGTCGAGACGAAGGAAATGGTGCAGGGGCTGCATGACAACGGCATCCGCGTCGTCATGGACGTCGTGTACAACCACGTCGCCGACCAGTCCTCGAGCGCGTTCAACCTCACGGTGCCCGGCTACTACTTCCGCTACGACGACAACGGCAACCTCGTGAACAACTCCGGCTGCGGCAACGACACCGCATCGGAGCGCACGATGATGCGCAACTACATCGTCAACTCGGTGAAGTACTGGGCGAGCGAGTACAACGTCGACGGCTTCCGCTTCGACCTCATGGGCCTCGAGGACCTCGAGACGATGCAGGCCGTGCGCGACGCGCTCGACGAGATCGACCCGTCGATCCTGATCATCGGCGAGGGCTGGGATATGAACACGACGATGGACAAGTCCGAGATGTCGATCCAGCCGAACGCCTACGAGCTCAACGGCGACGAGTCGACCGTGTCGTTCTTCAACGACTCGATCCGCGACGGCCTCAAGGGCTCCGTGTTCTCCGCCGAGGACACCGGCTTCGTGTCGGGCAAGGAAGGCACCGAGAAGCTGATTGTCAACAACATGCTCGGCTGCCAGAACGGCGAGGAGTATGCGGGCGCGACCTGCAACAACGGCAACGCGGACGCCAAGTACGCGAACGCCTCGCAGGTGGTGCAGTACGTCGAGATCCACGACAACCTCACGCTGTACGACAAGCTGCGCGCCTCGAACGGCGACGACAGCGAGGAGACGACGGTCAAGCGCGCCGAACTCGCCGACTCGGCCATCTTCCTGGCCAACGGCATCTCGGAGTTCCAGATTGGCCAGGAGTTCCTGCGCACGAAGGGCGGCGACGAGAACAGCTACAAGTCCGGCGACTCGGTCAACGCGATCGACTGGGACCGCCTCGACGACGGCACCTACGGCGCGTCGGCCGACTACGTCAAGGGCCTGATCGCCCTGCGCAAGGACACCGCCGCGTTCCGCACGTCCAACTACGACACCATCAACGCCAACAGCAAGGTGCTGCAGGCCGCCGACGGCGTCGTGGCCTACCAGATCGCCGACGAATCCGGCACCTACGTCGTCATGCTCAACGCCAACGACGAGGCCGTCGAGGTTCCGCAGGCCCAGGGCGGCGACTACCAGGTGCTCGTCGAGGACGGCGAGGTGTACTCGAAGGCGACGTCGTCGGCTTCCGCATCCGCCGCCACCGACGAAGCCGCGCTGAGCTCGGCCGTGTTCTTCGAAGGCTCGGCGGACGTGTCCGCCACGGCCCAGAAGGAAGCCTCCACCGTCTCCATCGACGATGGCGGCTCCTACACGGTCCCGGCCCTGTCCGCCACCGTGCTGTACAACCCGGCCGACACCGGCGACGACAACACCGGCGACAACACTGGCGACGACAACACTGGTGATGCTGACGGTGACGACACTGGTGATGACAACACCGGCGATGCCGACAACGCCGCTGGTTCGGCTGGCAATGGATCGGATTCCAATGGGTCGAACGCCGCTGGTTCGAACGCCAGCGGTTCGACCTCCGGCAATGCGTCCGCCAGCGCTTCCGCCGGCGCCGACGCCGCCAAGGTGCCGACCGGCATCACGCAGCTGGCGAGCACCGGCAGCTCGATTGGCCTGGTCATCGCGGTCATGGCCGCGCTGGTCGCCGTCGGCGCGCTGATGCTCGGCGTCTCCCGCCGCTCTCAAGGACGGCATTCGGACAGGTGATTGCTCCCGCTTCACGGTGACGGCAACCGCACCGTGAAGTAGTCTCTAGGGCCCCTCCGGCCAATCCGGCGGGGCCCTGTTCTTTTCGCTGGTCCCGTTGCGCTCTTTTGCGGATGCGGCCGCTTGCTTTTCCTCGGACGGCGAGGCGTTCTTTTCCTCGATCCCGGGACGTTTTTCCTTCCGGACCTGGTTTTTCCTTGCCCAATCTTTATTCTTTCGGCGAGCGTTGCCGCCCCAGCCACCGTATGATGGAACGGTGCGCCGGCGTCCAGCCGGCCTGATGAAAGGAACGCGTGTGGTCGACCAGCAGACTTTCCCGACGATGACGCCGGAACAGGCGATGAACATCGACGCCGAATATTTCTACGGCGGCGACGATCTGGGCGCGACGTGGGGGCCCGAATCTTCCTCCTTCGTGCTGTGGGCGCCGACGGCGAGCGCCGTGGAGCTCGTGACGTTCGCCGATGACGCGCCCGACGCCCCCGAAAGCCGCGCGCTGCCGATGGTGCCGTCCTCCAAGGGAACGTGGCGGGCGCAGCTGGACGGCGACGCGGCGGGAATCTCCTATATATACCGCGTGCATTTCGCCGACGGCACCGTCAACGACGCCCCCGATCCGTACGCGACGGCGGCGGTGGCCAACGGCCGGCGCTCGGTGCTGTTGTCGCCCTCCCAGCGCTCCATCGGCGCATTCGAACGCATGGCGCCGTTTTCCGCGCCGACGGACGCCGTCATCGCCGAAACGCACGTGCGCGACCTGACGAAGGACGCTTCCAGCGGAGCGGACGGGGACATGCGCGGCCGCTTCCTCGGCGTCATCCAGCCGGGCACCGCCAACGCCGCCGGGTCGCCGACCGGACTCGACTATATCCGCCGGCTCGGCATCACCCATCTGCAGATCCAGCCGATGTTCGATTTCGAAAGCGTCGACGAAACGGCGCCGCTCGACGACGCGAACTACAACTGGGGCTACGACCCGCTCAACTACAACGTGCCGGAAGGTTCCTACGCCACCGACGCCGCCGACCCGGCCGTGCGCGTGCGCGAAGCGAAGATGATGGTCAAGGGGCTGCACGACGCGGGGCTGCGCGTCGTGATGGACGTGGTGTACAACCATGTCAACGACGCCGCGACGCACCCGTTCTCGCTGGCGGTGCCGGGCTACTATTTCCGCGCCGACGCCGACGGCAACCCGACCAACGATTCCGAATGCGGCAACGACACCGCCTCCGAACGCCGCATGATGCGCAAGTACATCGTCGATTCGGTGAGGTTCTGGGCGAACGAATACAAGGTGGACGGCTTCCGATTCGACCTGATGGGGCTGCACGACATCGACACGATGCAGGCGGTGCGCGAGGCGCTCGACGACATCGACCCGTCCATCGTCATCGTCGGCGAGGGCTGGGACATGGCGACGACGCTGCCGAACACCGAAACGGCGATCCAGCGCAACGCCGAGGAGCTCACCGGACGGCAGTGCGACGTCGCCTTCTTCAACGATTCGATCCGCGACGGGCTCAAGGGGCACGTCTTCGAGGCCCAGGAGACCGGCTACGTGTCCGGCAAGGAGGGCCTCGAGCCGCTGATCCTGCACAACATGCTCGGCTTCGGCCCAGGCGACGACGCGGGGCTCGGGTCCGCGGGCGATTCCGAGGCCGCGTACGCGCACCCCGGTCAGGTGGTCCAGTATGCGGAAATCCACGACAACTTCACGCTGTGGGACAAGCTCGCGGCCTCGCGTCCCGACGATGCCGACGACGTGCGGCTGCGGCGCGCGCTGTTGGCCGACGCCGCCGTTTTCCTGTCGCAGGGCGTCGCCGAAATGCAGCTCGGCCAGGAGTTCCTGCGCACGAAGGGCGGCGACGAGAACAGCTACCGGTCCGGCGACTCGGTCAACGCGCTTGACTGGAACCGGCAGGACGAGCCGGCGTTCGCGGCGTCGGTGGCGTTCGTGCGCGGCCTGATCGCGCTGCGGCGCGCGATTCCGGCGCTGCGGTACGGCACGTATGAGGAGATTGCCGCGAACGCTACGCCGCTGGTGGCCGCCGATGGCGTCGTGGCGTATGCCGTGCGCGACGCCGCGGGCACCTATGTCGTCGCGCTGAACGCTTCCGAAGACGCGGCGGCGGCTGTCGATTTGTCCAAGATTGGCGGGGCGGCTGCTGCCGGGACGGCTGCTGCCGGAACGGCTGGTTCCGGCGTCGTCGAAGGCGCGGGGGAGAGCCCGGCTGCGGACGGCGCCCACGATGATTCGTCCAAGTCCGCGGGGGAGTGGAAGGCGCTGGTCTCGGACGGCGTCGTGCACGTCGCCTCGCTGGCGCCTGCTGCGCTGGAGGCGGCTCCGGCGGCCGACGTCGCCGACGGCGCGCTACGCGTCGCGCCGCTCAGCGCCACGCTCGCCTTCATGGCCGCCTAAGGAACCGTTGGCGGCCGGCGGCGTTGCGGAACCGCCCAGCGGCTCGCAGGTGCCGCCGAACGCCGCGGCCGCGGCATTGCGGGCCACCATGCGGATCGCGTCGTCGGCGACGTCCGGGCATGCGCCGGAGCGGATGATCGCTTCGGCGATGTCGGCGTCGCTGGCCGTGCGCTCCCAGCGGGCGCGGCAGTGGTGACGGCGATGCGGGTGATGCCGGTGCGGGCGGTCGCTCGGCGAACCGTCCCCGCACTCTGCCGCCGGATCGCTGCTGCGCCATGTGCCGCGTGCGGCCTTGCGCGCCAGCAGCTCCCACGCGGCGCCCCACGCCGTGCGCAGCTCGTCTTGCGTCGCCCCGTCGCCGGCAGCCATGGCCGTGTCGATGCATGCAAGCCGCCGTCGTGTCCAGCGGCGCCAGCGCAGGCAGGCGACGGCCCAGACCGCCGCCGCGAGCGATCCGGCGCCCAGCAGCCACAGCGCCGGCGCCGCCCAGCGATGGCCGGCCATCCACCCGGCGAATCCTCCCTCGCCGCCGTGCGCGTCGCTGGAAGCGGCGTCGCTGCCGGCTGCGGAATCTTGGGTTTCCTCGGAAGCGCTGGAGGAGTCGTTGGCGTCATCCTCCGGCGTGGCGGAAGCGGAGGCGTCGCCGGTCGCCTGCGCCGATGGCGACGCGCTGTCCGCGCCGCTTGCCGGCGTGACGTCGAACGGCACCCAGCCGATGCCGTCGATATACGCTTCGGTCCACGCGTGCAGCTGGTTGGCGGCCACGTCGTACGGGCCCGGTTCGTGCCCGTTGCCGGACGCCATGTAGCCCATCACCATCCGCGTCGGGACGCCCAGCGCGCGCCCCAGCACGGCCAGCGCGGCCGCATAGTGCGTGCAGTAGCCGCTGCGGCGCTCCATGAAGTCGCCGAGCGCCGCGAGATTGCCGCGGCCGTTGCCGTCGGGCACGTCCAGCGCGTACGAGAAGCCGTTGGCGGCCTCGGTGAAGAACGATACGAGGTAGCGCATCGCGGCGATCTGGGCGTCCGTATCGGAGCCGGAAACGTCGACGCCGCTGGCGGCCGCGCCGTCGACGACGGCCTGCAGCGACGCCGGCAGGGCGGCGTCGAGCGTGCCGTACGCGTCGTGGATCGCCGCCTGCGAGCGTTCAAGATTCTCCCAGTAGAAGTCGGCGGTGCCGTCGCCCGTGTCGCCGGCGGCATAGAGCCGTTCGTAGGTGTCCTGCAGCATCTCGACGTCGCCGAATCCGGCGCCCGACGTCACCGGCTCCAGATAGATGCCTTGCGACGTATAGGTCATGCCGGCCGCCGTCGTCGCGTCGCGGTTGTAGACGGTGCCGTCGGTGTGCGTGGCCCAGCCGTCGCCGTCGGTGCGCACGTCCAGCGGAATGCCGGCGACGGGCAGGAACCGGGAGGACAGCGAGCCTACCGTAACGGTGGCGGACACGATCATCGCGTCGAAGCTGTCCCAGTACCGGTCCACCCATCCGAGGTCTGATTGCGAAAACGGGAAGTTGACGGTCGCCCACCACGATACCGGCAGCCGCTCGGAGCCGGCGAACAGGCGCGCATACAGCGACATCGGATTGACGCTCAGGTCCGGTTTGAGCGTGCCTGTCTGCGCCGTGGCGGAGCCGCTGGAGTCGCCGCTTGCGTCGCCAGCCGCGCTGTCGGCCGCGTCGGCGCCGTCGTTGCCGTGCGGTGCGGCGGAGGAACCGAACAGCGCCGCGTCGTCCGTGAGCGAGCGTTCGAAGCTCCAGACGTCGCCGTTGAAGTCGGAGAGCGTCGCCATGCGCAGGTAGAGCGGACGGTTCGCCTGGTAGGTCAGCGCCGTCTGCGTCGAGCCCGACGCGATCGTGCGGCGCAGGTCGACGAGCGGATCGACGCTGCTGGACGACAGCAGGCCGGGGGTGCCGGTTCCGGCCGTCGACAGGTCGACGCGCCGGGCCGCGTTCAGCGCCGCGGGGGTTCCCGCCAACGTCAGCGCCGCCGTCGCGATGGCCGCCGCCAGGGGAACCGACATCCGGCGCGCGGCAGCGGCTACCGCTCCGGTTCCTCCATTCACGGCGTGCAGGGGAACCGGACCGGGAATCCCTGTTCCCTCCCCGGGGCCGGTTCCTCCGGTTCCGGCGTGTTGGGGAACCGAGCCCGGATTCGGCGACTCGTGCCGGGTCCGGTTCCTCTGCCCGCGGCGTGTTGGGGAACCGGCGCCGGGAATCCTGCTGCGGTGCGGATGCGGTTCCTGCGTGGCCCATAGCGCCAGCGCCCCCAGCGCAGCCCAGCAGGCGACGTGCCACGCCGGCGCCGCATACAGCCCGAACAGCGCCGCCAGTTCGAACGCCGCGCCCGTCGCCAGCGTCAGCCACGCGGCGCAGCGTCCCGACAGCGCCAGCAGCCACGCGACCAGGACGAGCGCGAAGGCGGCGACGACGTCCATCGCCGCGTCCGACTGCGCGCTGGCGACCGAGACAGGCGCCCATTGCGCGATGAGCTGGCCGAAGCCGGAGCGTATCGCATCCCAGATTTCGCCTGCGGCGCCGGCCCACCCCAGCCGTTGCGTCAGCGCGGCGGCTTCGGCGCCCCCGTCCGGACTGGCCGCGTCGACGGCGATTTCAGTCCACGGCAGCGGCCAATGGCCGTTGGCATTGCGCAAGGAGGCGCCGATCAGCCACAGCGCTGCGGCCGCAATGGCGACCGTCAGCGCCAGCGCGCGCACGTCGTCGCCACGCGCCGACAGCCGCGGCATGTTCGCGGCGCATACGACGGCGATGCCGGGCGCCGCGAACCATCCCCAGCTGCCGCCGTGCATCAGCGCGCGCACCGCCGGCGCGGCGAGCACGCACGCCAGCGCGAAGCACAGGCAGGCGACGGCGCGCCGGAAGCGTCGCCGCGCAGGCTGCGCAGAAGGCCGGGGAAGCGCCGGCGAGGATTGCGCAACGCAGCCCTCCAGCATCATGCGGAGAAATCCAGATTCATTGGCGGCGGTCTTGCCGTCGGCGATGGCGGCGTCGCGCGCGGCTGCGTCCGCTGATGGCGGTGCGCCAGCCGTCTGGGCGGACAGTCCGCGGGAAGTTCTGGAGAGAGCGCCGCCGGAGGGCGATGCCGGCGTAGCCGGCGCGACGATGCGCAACGGAGCGCCGAGCCTGGCGCCGCGCAGCGCGCCGGCGAGCGGGCTGCCGGGCACGGTGAACGCAACCACCGAGACCGGCCCGGTTTGCCGTGCCACTGCCTGCGCTGCGGTTTGCGCGGCCGTCCGCACCGAATCGGGCTGCGCCTGTGCTGCGTGCGCCGCGGAATCAGGGGCTGTGGAATCCGGGGCCGTGGAATCGGCCTGCGCGGTGGCTGCGGCGAGCAGCCGCAGGCATCCTTGCGGATCGTCGGCGGCATGGCCGCCAGCGCAGACGATAAACCGCTGCGTGCCGGTCCAATGATCCGCGGAACGCAGCCGCCCCAGCGTCTTCGCGGCGCTGAGGGCCCCGGTCCATCCTGCCGCCCCCGACAGCAGCCGCACGGCCGCGGCTGCGGAGGCGTCGAGCGCTGCCTCGCCGTTCGCCGTATCGAGCACGATGACGGTCGCATGCGTGCCGTCTTCCTCGACGCACCGCGTCATCAGCTCGCCGTGGCGCGCGGAATGGCGCCACGCGATCAGCCGCATCGGATCGTCCGGGGCGTACTGGCGCACCATCGGCGAGGGCTGCTGCCCGGGAAGCCTGCCGCGCGGGCCGTGCGCAGCCTGCGCGGACCGGCGGCCTTGCGGCACGATGGCCTGCTCCAGCCGCCGCGGCAGGCGGCAGCGCAGCGCCAGCAGCCCCAACGGCGAGCGCCAGGACGCGGCGCAGGATTCGCATCGCAGCAGCGCGCGGCGTTCGTCGGCCGGATCGCAGCCGCGTTCCAGCACCGTCCCGTCGGCGTCCACCCGCTCCCATTGGGGCGCGTACGAGGCCGCCGGGAGCAGCGGTCGCAGCCACCGGCAATCCGGATGCCGCAACGCCGCGCGCTGTCCCGCCGCCAGCAGCGCAGCCGTGGCCAGCATTGCCGTGAGCCCGGCGGCCACCGAGGAAGCAACGGCGTCGTCGAGCGCCATCGACAGCGCCCATGCGGCCGCCGTGAGCGCGAGGAACGCCCAGCCGCGCACCGTCGGCCGCGCGTAGGGAACCGCCGTCCCATGCCGCCGGCCGGCGCCTTTCGCCTCGCCGGCGCCCTGCTTGCGCAGCTGCGGGAACCGTCGCAACCGCCCAGGCCAGGAGAGGCCGTCGCCTTGGCGGCCCGCACGCCGCGTCATGGCCGCTTCCCGCCGTCCGCGGCCCGCGGCGGCGCGATGCCGGCGACGACGTCCTGCACCGCCTGCGCCGCGTCCTGCGCGCCGTACGGAGCGTCCATCACCAGGCGGTGGGCGAGCGCCGGCACCGCCAGCTCGCGTATGTCGTCGGGCATGACGAAATCGCGCCCGTCGAACGCCGCGCGGCCGCGGGCGAGCGCGGCCAGGTGCAGCGCCGCGCGGGGAGAGGCGCCGTAGCGTACGCCCGGCGCCGTGCGCGTGCCCTCCACGATCCGCGCGGCGTAGTCGGCCACCGGCGCCGACAGCGCAATGGCCGCCACGTCGTCCTGGATGCGCCGCATCCGTTCGCCGGAGACGATCTGCCGCACGCCGTCGAGCGGGTCGCGTTCAGCGCCCAGCAGCATCGCCACCTGCGCCTGCCGGTCCGGATACCCCAGGCTCGCGCGCGCCATGAACCGGTCGAGCTGCGCTTCGGGCAGCGGGTAGGTGCCCTCCATCTCGATCGGGTTCTGGGTGGCGATGACGAAGAACGGCTCCGGCAGCGCATACGTCACGCCGTCCACGCTCACCTGCCGTTCGCCCATCGCCTCGAGCATCGCCGCCTGCGTCTTGGGGTTCGCGCGGTTGATTTCGTCGGCGATGACGACGTTGGCGAACAGCGGCCCGGGGTGGAAGTCGAAGCGCTGCGACTGCGGCGAATACACGTCCAGCCCCGTCAGGTCGCCCGGCAGCATATCCGGAGTGAACTGGATGCGCCGCACGTCGCCGCCGATCGACCGCGCCAGCGCCTTCGCCAGCAGCGTCTTGCCCACGCCGGGGACGTCCTCCAGCAGCAGGTCGCCGCCGGCTGCCAGCGTCGTTACCGCAAGATCGATGGCGTCCGGCGCCCTTCCCAGCGTTTCGGCAAGCTGGCGCGCGATGGCGCGCAGCGCGTTGCCGGTTTCGTAGTTCCCCATGGTCGCCTCCTTGCTGCTCCTACGGTAGCGCATCGGCGTAGGCTGCGCCGGCGTTGCTTCACGCAACGGATTTTTCTCGAGGCGAATCTTGTGTTTCCCGGCAGGAAAACGCAGGGAACGTTGCGTTTTACTGAAAAAACGCAGTCTTCACCAAGATTTTGCATTGTTCGGCATGTGGAAAGAAACAAGACAAACAGTATTTTCCAGTCGAATTTTCAGTTACAATTCAGGAGGAGATGCAGCCGTGCCGCACCCGCGCCGATGCGCGGGACTGAGGGGTAGCCGGCACGCCGCACCCAATCTCAATGCATAAGGAGAATATTGTGAAGAAAACGCTACGCGGCGCAATCAGCGCCGTAGCCGCCTGCGCCATGCTGGCCAGCGGCAGCGCGGCGCTGGCGGTCGCCAACGAAACCGCTTCGCTCGACGAACGCATCACTACCGTGTATTCGTCGCAGAACGGCAACGGCATGCTCTTCGAGAAGGTGAGCCATCCGGAAACCGGGCTGCAGGCAGCCGACGGCGTCGTCGACTACATCGGCGGCGGCGCGATTACCGAAGCCGACGAAGGCCAGGGCGACCGCGGCCAGTCGTACAGCTACGCCGCCGAATCGGTGGGCGACTGGGTGTACGTCGGCACGATGTACGGCGGCCTGGGCGTGCAGGCGATCCTGCAGAGCGGCTTCGCGGTGAACACGGGCATGACCACCGACCAGGCCAAAGCGCTGATCCAGACGATGTACGCCGGGCACATGTATACCGGCGAGCCGGACGGCGAGAGCGCCGGCGGCATGCTGTTCAAGTTCAACGTCAAGACCGGCGAAACGAAGATCCTCATGTCCAAGAGCGCCGGCATCGAAGGCGGCCAGGGCGTCATCCCGACGTTCCGCAGCGCGTTCAAGATGAACGGCAAGCTGTACTTCGAGGGCATGGTGATGGATACCGCCAACGTCGACCCCACCGGCGAGGACGCCTCCAAGCTCACGCAGCGCGAACTGGCGATGGCCATCGCCATGCAGAACGGCTTCCCGTGCATCTACGAAGTCGACCCCGATAACGGCGACAAGCTCACGCGCGTCTACGACAGCGTCGACACTGCCGGCTTCCGCGAGCTCGTGGCGCAGAACGTGTTCACGTCCACGCGCGCCATCGGCTCGTTCGGCGACACGCTGATCGCCGGCGACCTGAAGCCCACCGACGACGGCCAGGGCGCGGCGTTCCTCGTCGCCTCCGACACCCCGTCGGTCCCCGGCTCCTACAAGGTCATCGCCGACATGGACAGCTTCGACGGGCTGCCGGCCATCCACCGCTCCGACGTCAACGGCGGTGGCGGCATCTACCAGGTGCAGGAATTCAACGGCAAGCTCTACGTCGTCGTGTGCACCGGCAGCGTCGAGACGCGCGACGAGGAAACCGGCACGAACCGCTCCTTCGCCATCTACGTGGGCGAGAACGACGGCGACCCGACCGAGAAGTCCGACTGGAGCTGGCATCCGCTGGCAGGCGACCCGGAACTCGGCGCCCGCTACTACTACGGCCTCGACGAAAGCCGCGTCTCCGCCGGCGCCTGCACGCTGCAGGTCTACGGCGACTACCTGTACATCGGCGACTACAACGACGTGTCCAGCGCGCTGCAGGGCTTCGTGCTGAACTCGGACTTCGTGACCCAGGCCACGAACCTCGAGCAGTCCATCAACCTCTACCGCATGGACGCCGACGAAAACGTCGAGATGCTCGTCGGCGAGCCGAACGCCACGTTCCCCGAAGGCGGCTCGACCGGCCTGGGCGCGGGCTTCGGCAACAACATGAACCAGTACACCTGGCAGACCACCGTGCATGAAGGCAAGATGTACCTGTCGACGATGAACACGACGACGCTGCTCGAGCCGGCCGCCCAGTTCACCAACGGGGACATCCTGCACATGAGCCGCGACGAGTGGAAGGCCACCGTTTCCTACCTGCGCACGTTCCTCGCGCTGCTCTTCACCTCCAACGGGGGCGGCGGCCTGGCGTCCATCGACGCGGACGCCGCCGCCGATGCGGCCGATGGCGCCGCCGTCCAGGAACAGGACGCCGAGGCGCTCGTCGACCAGGCCGTCGAGGACGCGAACGAGGCGCTCGCGTCCGGCGACGTCGCCGACATCGCCGACGGCGAGGTCGAGCTCGTCGACGAAGACCGCGACGAGCTCATCGAGGCCGTCGAGGACGGCTCCGTCGTCCCCGGCAGCATCGAGGACGCCTCGACCGCCGACGCCATCGAGGCGATCAACGACAAGCTCACCGAGCTGGAAACGCAGATCGACGATGAAGCCTCCGAAGAATTCCTCGAGGGCTATTCCGCCGTCCTCGCCGACATCGAGGCGCTGTGCAAGCTCCCCGACGTCCCGGACAGCATGAAGAGGCTCTACGACACGATCGTCAAGCTCACGTCGAAGCGCAATCTGCAGGCCTACTTCAAGGCGCTGCCGTACCTGGCGCAGTCCAAGCGCGGCTTCAACCTGTTCGAGATCACCGACACCGGCGACGGCGTGACCGTGGAGACGGTCAGCGACGACGGCTTCGGCGACCCGTTCAACCACGGCCTGCGCATCTTCTGCGACACCGACGACTACATGCTGATCGGCACGGCGAACCCGTTCTACGGCACGCAGCTGTGGCGCGTCGCTGACACGCTGTTCAAGGTCCGCGTCAGCGCGACCGAAGGCGGTTCCGCCTGGGCCGACGCCGAGTCCGACGTGGCGCCCGGCGCCACCGTCACGCTGACCGCGCAGCCGGACGACGGCTACCGCTTCGCCGGCTGGAACGTCTCGAAGGGCGATATCGAGATCGCCGAGGACGGCACGTTCACGATGCCGGGCGAAACCGTCTACGTCGAGGCCGTCTTCGAGCCGGCCGGCGGTTCCGGTTCCGATTCCGGCGATGCCGACGTCGTCGACCCGGCCGCCGCCGTCACCGGCGATGAGACGGACGGCGCGGCAGCCGAAGCCGACGGCGCCGCCAACGCCGAGCTCGCCTCGACCGGCGCTTCCGTCACCGCGCTCGCCGTGGCCTGCGCCCTCGCGCTCGCCTTCGGCCTGGTCGCGCTGTCCGCACGCCGCCAGTGCGGCCGCCACCGCCGCTGAGCGCAATCTGAATAACCGAATAACCGATAACTGAACACCCCTTAGGCGGCCGATGACCAGCGTCATCGGCCGCCTTTTCGCATTGCGAGGAACCGGATTCCCCATGGGAAGGGAATCCTTGGCCCGGTTCCTCAACACGCCGCATCCGGAGGAACCGGACCCAACGGAAGCCGTGAATCTTGGCCCCGGTTCCCCGACACGCCGCCCGGGGAGGAACCGGACCCAGCAAGGGCGGGGAATCCTAGGTCCGGTTCCTCAACATGCCGCAAACGGAGGAACCCAATCCAACGAGAACCGGGAATCGTGGGTCCGGTTCCTCAACATGCCGCAAACGGAGGAACCCAATCCAACGAGAACCGGGAATCCTAGGTCCGGTTCCTCAACGCGCCGGACTGGGAGGAACCGGAACGGCTAGCGGGGAAGATTTACGGGGTCGGGTTCTTCAATCTGCACCGGCAGAAGGAACCGGACGCGCGCAGGCGCGGGAAGTCTTGGTTCGGGTTCCCCGGGATGCCGTCCCGGGAGGAACCGGAACGACGGGAGGGGGAATTTCCGGTTTCCGGTTCCGGGCGCGACGTCCCCAAGAGAGGAGACGCACCGCGCAAGAAGGTCCTGTGATGATGAAGTCTCCTGCGACGTCCCCGAAAGGGGAGACGCACCCCGGAACCCTATGGAATGCGGAACGCGGAAAACGCGGAAAGAAAAGCGCCCAGTCTGGGAATCCCTAATTCGCCGTTCCGAGCTCAAGCGTTCCGAGCGAGATCGTTTCACTGGTCAGCGCGCCGGCGAACGCATGACCGAACCGCGGCACCCCGGCCGCGACGAGTTTGGCGATCAGGGGGCCTCGCTCCCTGGCTTCATCGAAGGTGAACCGGACGATGCGGCTGACGCCGCACGCCAGCAGTTCCTGCTCACGCATGACCTGCGCATGCGCGATTTCTTCGGGGCTTCTTCCCTGTGTCATCTCGGGGTCGCCGTATTTCGCCTTGCCATCAAGTTCCCCGACGATGATGTCGCCGTTGCCCAGATGCCAGCTGTAATCCGTTTTGCGCACGCCTCCCGTTGCCGGGAAAAACCGTTCCTGCACCCGCGGCGCCGGGAATCCCTCTTCGATCATGACGCCGCGTGCAAACGATTCGCCGCCGTTGGCGCTCTCCGGCTCGCGAAACCGCAGCAGCCGCGAGACCGCCTCCTGCGCTTCCAGCGTTCGTGCGGCAGCCCGTACGCGTTCGGCGTCCGCAGTCGGAAGGGCGAACGCCGAATCGAATATGGCGAGCGCCTGGGCGAACGGCAGCAGCATCGCGCACTGCGTCAGGACCACGGCGATATCGAGCACGCTGACCCCGTTGCTGCATTGCACGCCTTCCAGCTGCGCGGCACTCGCTCCCATCCACTGTGCACGGCGCGGTGCCGGCGGCGTATCGGTGGGTCTCCTGACGTGCCGTACCAGTACGCGGCGTATGGATTTCGGGGAGACTTTCGCAATGTAAATCCCCAGATTAAGCGTTTCGTTCACTGCCTGCAGTCCGTACGCCACCGCTGCCGTCGGCCCGCAGAACACGATGTCGTCGGCATAGGCCGCCAGCCCGCGGATGACATGCAGCGTCTGGGCGGCGGCGTCCAGCGTTTCCCAGCGGCCGCTGCTGAGAAACAGATGGGGGTAGGGCGAGACCAGTTCGCCGCATTGGACACGTTTCCAGACGGCTTCCTTTCCGGCTTTCGTCGTCCAGACGGCGCACCGGCCTTCCCTTTCCGCCCGCGCGAGCGTTGCTGCCAGTTGAGGATGTTCTTTCATGCGCTCCACGGTAAGCGCATCGTGCCGCTCGGGGCGACTTTGCGCGGGGCATGTGGATGGCAGGGTGTGTCGTCCACACCGCTCGCGCCTCGCCGGCATTGGAATGCGCCAAGGGGACGGAGATTCCCGCTGTATTCCCGCTCTTGCCGTCCGGTCTTTCGTCCTTCTGCCAATCGAGCCCGGTCTTTCTGCTGATTGAACCCCTGTTTACCCGCCGATTGAAAGGGAACCAGATTCCGCAGCGAAGAATCTTTGCCAGCTTCGGTTCCTCGACTCGCCGGTTCGGGAGGAACCGGACCCAGCGGAAGCGGAAAATCTCGGTTCCGGTTCCTAGGCACGCCGGTTCGGGAGGAACCGGACCCAGCGGAAGCGGAAAATCTCGGTTCCGGTTCCTAGGCACGCCGCCGCGGGAGGAACCGGACCCAGCGGAAGCCGGAAATCCTGGTTCCGGTTCCTCGGCATGCTGCCTTGGGAGGAACCAGCATGGTTGGAAGGGGAAGATTCCCGGCACGGGTTCCTCAATATGCGGCGCCAGGAGGAACCGGAGCAAGCAAAAGCCAAGACTTCTTGCTTCCGGTTCCTCGACTCGCCGGTTCGGGAGGAACCGGACCCAGCGGGAGCCGGGAATCTTGGCCCCGGTTCCCCGACACGCCGCCCGGGGAGGAACCGGGCCCAGCGAGGACGGAAAAGACTGGATTCCGGTTCCCCTCCGAGGCCGCGGAAAGGGGCCTAGACTGAAGGGGCCGGTTCGTCTGGCGGCGTCCCGCACGCGGCATATACTGAAGTCCCATGGCTAGAAGACAACATGGCAATTCCCAAGAACACGTCACCAAGCATATTTTCGTCACCGGCGGCGTGGTTTCCTCCCTCGGAAAGGGCTTGACGGCGTCCTCCCTCGGCCGTCTTCTGCGCAGCCGCGGCATCAAGGTACTTCAGCAGAAACTCGACCCCTATATCAACGTCGACCCGGGCACGATGAACCCGTTCCAGCACGGCGAGGTCTACGTCACGGAAGACGGCGCCGAAACCGATCTCGACATCGGCCACTACGAGCGCTTCCTCGACGTGCCGCTGACGCAGAAGGCGAACGTCACCACCGGCCAGATCTACCAGGAGGTGCTGCGCAAGGAACGCGCCGGCGAATACCTCGGCCAGTGCGTGCAGGTCATCCCGCACATCACCAATGAAATCAAGTCGCGCATGCGCGCGCAGGCGGCCGACGACGTCGACGTCATCATCACCGAAATCGGCGGCACCGTCGGCGACATCGAGTCGCAGCCGTTCCTCGAGGCCGCCCGCGAGGTGCGCCGCGAGCTGGGCCCGGAGAACTGCATGTTCGTGCACGTCTCCCTCGTGCCGTACATCGCCGCCGCCCACGAGCTCAAGACGAAGCCGACCCAGCATTCCGTCATGATGCTGCGCCAGCTGGGCATCACGCCGGACGCGCTCGTGCTGCGCTCGGACCGCCCGCTGACCCAGTCGATCAAGGACAAGATCTCGCTGATGTGCGACGTCAACGCCGAAGGCGTCGTCAACTGCGTCGACGCCCGCTCGATCTACGACGTGCCGAAGATCCTGTTCGACGAGGGCCTCGACGCCTACGTCGTGCGCGAGCTGGGCTTCCCGTTCCACGACGTCGACTGGGACGAGTGGGACGACCTGCTCGAACGCGTCCACCACCCCAAGCACGAGGTGAACGTCGCCATCGTCGGCAAGTACATCGACCTGCCCGACGCCTACCTGTCCGTCACCGAGGCGATCAAGGCCGGCGGCTTCGGCAACTTCGCGAAGGTCAACGTCAAGTGGGTCGCGGCCGACCTGTGCGAAACCGAGGAAGGCGCCGCCGCCGCGCTCGACCAGGTCGACGGCATCGTCATCCCCGGCGGCTTCGGCATCCGCGGCATCGACGGCAAGATCGGCGCGCTCAAGTTCGCCCGCGAAAACAAGCTCCCGGCGCTCGGCCTGTGCCTCGGCCTGCAGTCGATGGTCATCGAGTACGCCCGCAACGTGCTGGGCATCGCCGACGCCAACTCCACCGAGTTCGAGCCCGACTGCGAGCATCCGGTCATCGCGACGATGGAGGAGCAGAAGGACATCGTCGCCGGCAACGGCGACATGGGCCACACGATGCGCCTGGGGTCCTACCCGGCCAAGCTGCTCGAAGGCTCGCTGGCGGCCGACCTGTACGGCACGACCGACGTCACCGAACGCCACCGCCACCGCTACGAGGTGAACGTCGCCTACAAGGACCAGCTGCGCGACGGCGGCCTGGTCATTTCCGGCCAGAGCCCCGACGGCGAGCTCACCGAGTTCGTCGAGCTGCCGCGCGAGGTGCACCCGTTCTACATCGCCACGCAGGCGCACCCGGAGTTCAAGAGCCGCCCGACCAAGCCGCATCCGCTCTTCGAGGGCCTCGTCAAGGCCGCCATCGACCACAAGGCGGAACGCCTGGCCGAGGCCGGCGAATAAAGGAACCGCCGCAGTTTAGGATTTCCTGTAGGGATTTGCCGCAAGAAGGCCACGCGCATTGGGTTGTGCGTGGCCTTGTTGCATAATTGAACCGTTTGGTTTGCGTAGGGCACACGAAGCGGCAGGGGACGGATATGGCGAATGGCAACCCGCAGTTCGACGACAGCTACCAGCTGGAGGATTTCACCCAGAACGAGGCTCTGGGCGCTCCCGGAGCGTGGGCGGCCGGTTCCGCCGGCGAGCATGCGGCGAAGCCGCGTGGCAAGCGCCATCTGTGGATCGCCATCGTCGCCGGCATCGTCCTGCTGCTCGCCGCGGCCTGCGGCGGCGCCGTATGGTACTTCCAGTCCCACGCGCTGCCGGGGGTCACGCTGTGGGGGCACAGCGTCGCCGGGGAAAGCCTGTCCAAGATCGAGGAATCCGTTGCGCACGCCGCGGACACGACCGCCGTGACGGTTTCGTACGACGGCACCGAAACGTCGGTCACGCTCGATGACCTCGGCGTTTCCGTCGACGCCAATGCCATTGCCCGGCAGGCGTTCGATGCGAAGCGCTCGCTGCCGTGGTACGAGCGCTACCTGCCGTGGGTTTCCGCCGACGTTGCGCCGTCGATCGACGCGTCCGGCGCCGACCCGGCGACGCTCAACAAGAAGCTCGGCATCACGACCGACGGCGCCGTCGACGCGTCCGTCACGCTCAACGACGACGGCGAGTTCGAGGTTTCCGAAGCGTCCGAAGGCACCGGCGTCGACGCGAAGCCGGTCGCCGAACAGGCCGTCGCCGCCGTCGAATCCCTGGGAACGACGCAGCCGCAGACGGTAACGCTGTCGCTGACCCAGATTGAGCCGGCAGTCACCACGCAAGCCGCGCAGAACGCGAAGGAAACGCTCGAATCTTTGGTAGAGAACCCGGTGAAGATCGAGATTGACGGCCACGAAGTCGCCTCGTTCAGCGCGCAGGAACTGCTCGACGCCGCCACGATCGCCCCCAGCGGCACCGCCGGCGACGGCGAGGTCAAGAAGGGCGACGTCATCTTCAGCGCCTCCAGGCTGCAGGATTCCTACGACAAGGACATCAAGGCTTCCTTCCAGCCGGACGCGAAGGACCAAAGCGAGATTGTCAACGCGAACGGCCGGGTCCTTGAGGTCACCGTACAGGGCCACGACGGCGTCACCGTCGCCGACGGCGGCGACTCGAACGTCGGAACGGACGCGCTGAAGGTCATCGCCGGCGACGCCGACGCCGTCTCGATCGACGGCAGCGTCACCGCGATGAAGACGACGAAGGAAACGCGCAATCTCGTTGCCGACCTGTCCGACCATACGCTGACCGCGTACGTCGACGGCAAGGCCGTCAAGACCGTGCACATCACCGCCGGCCAGGGCAACGACTACGCGACCGGCAAGTGCAAGAACGGCGACATGTGCACGCCGGAAGGCAATTTCGAAGTCTGGCTCAAGTACCCCGAGCAGGACATGAGCGGCACGCTGACGCTGTCGGACGGCTCCACCGAAACCTGGGACGTCAAGGGCGTCCACTACGTCAACTACTTCTCGAAGTCCGGCTGCGCGATCCACCGCATCGCCACCGACACGGCGATGAGCGACGCGCAGATCGCGGCGATGGGCAAGAACACGTCGCACGGCTGCATCGGCATCGGCTGGGACGTCGCCGAATGGTTCTACGACTTCATGCTGATGGGCACCAGCGTCACCGTGCAGGAATGACCGGACGGTCCGGCCGATCCGCCTGCGGTCCAGAACCGAGCCGCATGCGCCGGGGCCGAACCGCATGCTAATCCATTTTGGAGCGGCTAATCCGAAACGCCGCCAATGAGAGGAATCCCACATCCATCCAGCCTCAAGCGCTGGAAAAAGTGGCGCCCCATCTGTTAGGTTTGCTTGTGGAACTTTGCAAAGCAGGGGAGGTACGGTGAGCGAAACCAGCGAAACCAGCGCCGCGTCGCCGCAGGGCCATGGCGACGTCGAAATGAACCAGTACGTCGCGGCCCGCGGCGGCGTCAACGAGGACAAGCTCAAGGCCGACGACGAGATCATCGGCCAGTTCGGCGACTACACCTACGGCTGGCACGATTCGGACGCGGCCGGCCAGGCCGCCAAGAAGGGCATCGACGAGCAGGTCGTGCGCGAGATCTCCGCCGACAAGGGCGAGCCCGAATGGATGCTCGACATGCGCCTGCGCGGCTACCGGGCGTTCGTCGACAAGCCGATGCCGCAATGGGGCGTCGACCTGAGCGGCTTCGACGCCGACGACTTCAAGTACTACGTCAAGCCGGTGGGCAAGCAGGCCGCCACGTGGGAGGACCTGCCGGACGACATCCGCACCACCTACGACCGCCTCGGCATCCCGGAGGCGGAGAAGAGCCGTCTGGTCTCCGGCGTCGCCGCGCAGTACGAGTCCGAGGTCATCTACAACTCCATCCAGGAGGACCTCGCCAAGCAGGGCGTCATCTTCGTGGACACCGACACCGCCGTGCGCGAGTACCCGGACCTGGTGCGCAAGTACTTCGGCACGATCGTGCCGCCGGAGGACAACAAGTTCGGCGCGCTCAACACGGCCGCGTGGTCGGGCGGCAGCTTCGTCTACGTGCCCAAGGGCGTCCACGTCGACATCCCGCTGCAGGCCTACTTCCGCATCAACACCCCGAACATGGGCCAGTTCGAGCGCACGCTGATCATCGCCGACGAAGGCAGCTACGTGCACTACGTCGAAGGCTGCACGGCCCCGATCTACTCCACCGATTCGCTGCATGCGGCCATCGTCGAGATCATCGTCGAGAAGAACGCCCGCGTGCGCTACACGACGGTGCAGAACTGGTCGAACAACGTCTACAACCTCGTCACGCAGCGCGCCTACGTGCGCGAAGGCGGCACGATGGAATGGGTCGACGGCAACATCGGCTCGAAGGCGACGATGAAGTACCCGGCCTGCATCCTCGCCGAGCCGTACGCGAACGCGAGCACGATGTCGCTGGGCTTCGCCGGCAAGGGCCAGTACCAGGACACCGGCGCGAAGATGATCCACCTGGCGCCGCACACGAGCTCCACGATCGTCGCGAAGTCCATTTCGCGCGGCGGCGGCCGCTCGGCCTACCGCGGCCTGGTCAAGATCGTCGACGGCGCCGAGGGCTCCAGCTCGAACGTCGTGTGCGACGCGCTGCTCGTCGACGACTTCTCCCGTTCCGACACGTACCCGCATGTCGACGTGCGTGAGGACGACGTGTCGATGGCGCACGAAGCGACCGTCTCGAAGGTCTCCGAGGACCAGCTCTTCTACCTGATGAGCCGCGGCATCGAGGAGAAGGAGGCGATGGCGATGATCGTGCGCGGCTTCGTCGAGCCGATCAGCCGCGAGCTGCCGATGGAGTACGCGCTGGAACTGAACCGCCTGGTGGAACTGCAGATGGAAGGATCGGTGGGCTGAACAGCATGGCAACCGAAAAAGAGATCACGATACCCGTCGCGGATCCGTCCGATCCGTACGCGGTGCCGGCGGCGATGCCGTCGAGCGCCGACAACGCGCCCCGTTCGTTCGACGCCGCCGACTTCGCGGTGCCGACCCGCAAGCAGGAAGACTGGCGCTATACGCCGGTGGACCGGCTCGCCGAGTTCTTCGATCCGTTCGAGCCGAGCGGTTCGTGCCTGCTGGAAGTCACCGACATCGACGGCAACGAGATCGACCCGTCCTGCGTCGCCGTGCGCACCTGCCGGATGGGGGAGGACCTTTCCGGCACCGTTTCCAAGCCGAACGACCGCGTTTCGGCGATCGAATGGAACGTCGCGCCGTCGGCTACCGTCGTCGAGATCCTGCGCGACCCGCAGCGTCCGGTATTGATCAAGATTGACGGCGGCTCGCTTGATCCCGACGCGCTGCATCTGGTCATCGCGGCCGGCGAGGGCGTGCACGCCGACGTCGTCGTCGAGCACGCCGGGCAGGCGCGCCTGGCCGAGGGCGTCGAGATCGTCACCGGCGCCCATTCCCACGTCTCCACGACGTTCATCCAGGAATGGTCGGCCGATTCGAAGCACGTCGGCTCGCACCGCATCCGCGTGGGCCGCGAGGCGTCGCTGCGCCATGCCGTCGTCACGATCGGCGGCGACGTCGTGCGCATCCGCATGGACCAGGACTTCGCCGGCGAACACGGCGACATCAACATGCTCGGCATCTACTTCGTCGACCCGGGCCAGCACATCGAGCACCGCACGATGGTCGTGCACAACGAGCCGGAATGCCGTTCCCGCGTCGTCTACAAGGGCGCGCTCGAAGGCAAGGGCGCGCACTCGACGTGGGTGGGCAACGCGCTGATCGAGCCGACCGCCCCCGGCACCGATTCCTACGAGCTCAACCGCAACCTCGTGCTCACGCCGGGCGCCATCGCCGACTCGGAGCCGAACCTCGAGATCGAGAACGGCAACATCGTCGGCGCCGGCCATGCCAGCTCCTGCGGCCGGTTCGACGACGAGGAGCTGTTCTACCTGCAGTCGCGCGGCATCCCCGAGCACGAGGCGCGCAAGCTCGTCGTGCGCGGCTTCTTCGGCGAGCTCATCCAGGAAATCGGCATCGACGAGATCGCCGGCCACCTGATGGCCGCCGTCGACCGCCGCCTCGAGCAGGCCGACCGCTGACCGGCGCCGCTGTCCGCTGACCAACTGAACTTTTTGGAGGAAACAATGTCCACTCTCGAAATCAAGGACCTGTGCGCGTCGGTAGAGACGAAGGAAGGCCGCAAGGAAATCCTCAAGGGCGTCAACCTGACCGTCAACTCCGGCGAAACGCACGCCATCATGGGCCCCAACGGCTCCGGCAAGTCGACGCTGGCCTACACGCTGGCCGGCCACCCGAAGTACGAGGTCGATTCCGGCCAGGTGCTCCTCGACGGCGTCGACATCCTGACGATGACGCCCGACGAGCGCGCCAAGGCCGGCCTGTTCCTGGCGATGCAGTACCCGGTGGAGGTGCCGGGCGTGTCGATGACGAACTTCCTGCGCACCGCGAAGACGGAGATCGACGGCAAGGCGCCGGCAATCCGCACGTGGACGAAGGAGCTGGCCGAAGCGATGAAGCAGCTCAAGATGGACCCCAAGTTCGCCACGCGCTCGGTCAACGAGGGCTTCTCGGGCGGCGAGAAGAAGCGCGCCGAAGTGCTCCAGCTCGAGCTGCTCAAGCCCAAGTTCGCCATCCTCGACGAAACCGACTCGGGCCTCGACGTCGACGCGCTGCGCATCGTCTCCGAAGGCGTCAACCGCGCCAAGGCGGCCAACGACTTCGGCATCCTGATGGTCACGCACTACACGCGCATCCTCAAGTACATCAAGCCCGACATCGTGCACGTGTTCGCCGACGGCCACTTCGTCAAGACCGGCGGCCCGGAGCTTGCCGACGAGCTCGAGGAGAACGGCTACGACGCCTACATGCCCGAAGGCGCCTCCGAATCGGCGCTGGCGTAAGGGGCTCGGCATGGCTGACTTCGCGAAGATCCGCGGGCAGTTCCCGATCCTGGACCAGCAGATCCACGGCCACCCGCTCGTCTACCTCGACTCCGGCGCCACGGCCCAGAAGCCGCAGGCGGTCATCGACGCGGAACGGCGCTTCTACGAAACGGACAACGCCGGCGTGCACCGCGGCGCCCATGAGCTGGCGTCGCGGGCGACCGACGACTTCGAAGGCGCGCGCGCTTCGGTGGCGCGCCTCGTCGGGGCCGGCTGGAAGGAAGGCGAAGAGGAGCTCGTCGTCACCTCCGGCGCCACCGGCGCGCTCAACCTGCTCGCCACCGCCATCGGCAACGCGTCCCTGGGGCGCGGGGGAGCCGACGCGCAGCGCTTCGCGCTGAAGCCCGGCGACGAGATCGTCGTGTCGAAGGCCGAGCACCATTCGGTGCTGCTGCCGTTCCAGGAGCTCGCCGCCCGCACCGGCGCCACGTTCAAGTGGCTCGACCTCGACGACGAAGGGCGCATCCGCACCGACATGGCGGACGACGTCATCACCGAGCGCACGAAGATCGTCGCGCTGACGCATGTGGGCAACACGACCGGCGTCATCACCGACGTGGCGCCGCTGGTGCGCCGCGCCCACGAGGTCGGCGCGCTGTTCGTGCTCGACGCATGCCAGTCCGTGCCGCACATCCCGGTGGACTTCCATGCGCTCGGCGTGGATTTCGCCGCCTTCTCCGCGCACAAGATGTACGGGCCGACCGGCGTCGGCTTCCTGTACGGCAGGCGCGAACTGCTCGAGGCGCTGCCGCCGGCCAGCTTCGGCGGCTCGATGGTGGAGCTCGCGTTCATGGACCGCCCCGCCCAGTACATGGCGCCTCCGGCCCGCTTCGAAGCCGGCACGCAGCCGGTGGCGCAGGTCGTCGGCGCCGGCGTGGCGGCGCAGTGGCTCATGGACATCGGCATGGAGAACGTCGCGGCGCACGAGCATGCCATCGCCCAAGGGCTGCTAGCCATCGGCGACATCGACGGCGTGCGCATCCTGGGCCCGCGCGACAACCGCGGCCGCATCGGCACCGTCGCGTTCGAAGTGGAGGGCGTGCACCCGCACGACGTGGGCCAGTTCCTCGACGCGCAGGGCGTCGCCATCCGCGTCGGCCACCATTGCGCGCAGCCCGTGCACCGGCATTTCGGCGTCTACGCGTCCAACCGCGCGTCCAGCGGCGTCTACAACACCCCCGAGGACGCGCAGCGCTTCGTCGAGGCCGTGCGCAACGTAGGGCCGTTCTTCCGCCGCTGACCCGCCGTTCCCGCCGCGCCGCAGGCACGCGGGGCGCCGGGAACGCACGGCGGAACATGGAAAACGGGCATTCCCGCGCCGCGGCCCGTGCGTACGCAGCGGCTGCGGCACAATCTTGTTGAAGGAAAGGAACCACGCCGATGGGCGACGATTTGGAGCAGATGTACCAGGAGGTCATTCTGGAGGCGTCGAAGCATCCGCACGGCCGCGAACGCTTCGCCGGCGACTTCCTCGACGGCACGAACGCCGGGGGAGAGGCGACGGTGACGGCGCAGCACGAAGCGTGTTCGGCGGCCCGCTCCCACCAGTTCAACCCGACATGCGGCGACGAGGCGAGCGTGCACGTCGAGCTGTCGCAGGGCGAGCCGCACCGCATCGAGCGGATCGTATGGGACGGCCAGGGCTGCTCCATTTCCCAGGCCAGCCTGTCGATCATGGTCGACCTCGTCGAAGGCAAGACGCTCGACGAGGCAATGGAGCTGTACGCCGCGTTTCGCAAGCTGATGGAGTCGCGCGGCGCCGGCCTGGACGACGAGGCGCTGGAAGACGAGCTGGGCGACGCCGTCGTGTTCCAGGGCGTCTCGAAATACCCTATGCGAATCAAGTGCGCGCTGCTAGGCTGGGAAGGCATGAAGGACGCGGCCGCCCGCGCGCTCGCGCAGCAAGCAAACGGAACCGTCTGAGGAGAGGACAGCATACGATGAGCGACAATCTGGTTCCCGAACCCAAGAGCACCGTGTTCGACGCCGTTGCAGCGGCCGTCGGCGACGAGGATACGGCGGCCGCCGTCATGGCCAACCCGGCGCTGGCTGCAACGCTCGGGCAGCCCCAGGAAAGCGCCGCCGCTTCCGGCCAGGAATGCTGCGGCGGCGAAGGCCACGGCCATGGCGACGGCCACGGCGACGGCCCGTGCGGCTGCAAGCACGGCAACGAGGAGGTCGTCGACGACATCGCGCTCAAGTCGTACAGCGACATCGGCCGCGCCACTGCGCAGGACGTCAAGGAAGCGCTGCACCAGGTCATCGACCCGGAGCTGGGCATCGACGTCATCGACCTGGGGCTCGTCTACGGCATCGAGATCGACGAGCTGGGCCGCGCGATCATCACGATGACGCTGACGACGCCGGCATGCCCGCTGACCGACCTGATCGAGGACGAATGCGCCTCGACGCTGGCCGGCCTCGTCGAGGAATTCCGCATCGACTGGACGTGGAACCCGCGCTGGACCGTCGACAAGATCACCCCGGAGGGCCGCGAGCAGCTCGCCGCCCTGGGCTTCAACCTCGACGCGCTGCCGCGCTACTGACCCGCGCAGCATGACGCGGCCCCGGTGGCCGCCGCCCCTCCCCAACCCTGGGGTAGGACGACGGCCGCCGGGGCCTGTCGTGTATGGCCGCCGACGTCAGTCGTCGACGACGGTGCCCTTCGGCACGACGGTGATGCCGTCCGGCGTCACCGTGAAGCCGCGCGACAGGTCGAGCTCGGTGTCGATGCCGACGGTGGAGTTCTCGGTGATGACGACGTTTTTGTCGAGGATCGCCTTGTAGACGCGCGCACGGCGGTTGATGACGACGTTGTCGAACAGGATCGAGTCGACGACCTGGCTCCACGAATGCACGTGCACCTTCGGCGAGATGATCGAGTGGTGGATCTCGCCGCCGGAGATGATCACGCCGGGCGAGACGATCGAATCGGTCGCGTGGCCCACGCGCCCCTGGCCGGCATGCACGAACTTGGCCGGCGGCAGGTTGTTCGCGTACGTGTAGATCGGCCAGTCCTCGTTGTAGAGGTTGAATTCCGGCTCGAAGGAGATCAGGTCCATGTGCGCGTCGTAGAACTGCTTGATCGTGCCCACGTCGCGCCAGTAGGCGTGGTCGGTCGGCGTCGCCCCCGGCACCTCGTTCTTCGAGAAGTCGTAGACGCCGGCCTCGTGGCGCGCCGCGAAATACGGCGCGATGTCGCCGCCCATGTCGTGCCGCGTGTTGTCGGCCGTCGAATCGAGCGCCAGCGCCTCGAACAGCGCGTCGGTATTGGCCACGTAGTTGCCCATCGACGCGAGGATCTCGCCGGGGGAGTCCGGCAGGCCGGTCGTCTCCTTCGGCTTCTCCTGGAAGCTCTTGATCATGTCCGGATGCTCCGGGTCCACCTCGATGACGCCGAACTGGTTCGACTGCTCGATTGGCTGGCGGATGCCGGCGACGGTGAACTCGGCCCCCGACTCGATATGCTGCTGGACCATCTGCTGGAAATCCATGCGGTAGACGTGGTCGGCGCCGACGATGACGACGATGTCCGGCCGCACGTCCTCGATGATGTTGATCGTCTGGTAGATGGCGTCCGCCGACCCCAGGTACCAGTGCTTGCCGAGCCGCTGCTGCGCGGGCACGGGGGAGACGTAGTTGCCCAGCAGCTGCGAGAAGCGCCACGTCTGCGAAATGTGGCGGTCCAGCGAATGGGACTTGTACTGGGTGAGGACGATGCACTGCCGGTAGCCGGAATTGACCAGGTTGCTCAGCGGGAAGTCGATGAGGCGGTAGACGCCACCGAACGGAACGGCCGGCTTGGCGCGGTCGCGCGTCAGCGGCATCAGCCGCGTTCCCTCGCCCCCCGCGAGGACTATGGACAGGATCTTCGGATTCTTGGCCATGGCGAGCTCCTTCTTTGGTTGCCTTCTCTGCTCTGAGTTTGCCTACGGGCAACACTTTACCGCTTGAGGAGCGCGAGGGGGAATAATGCGTCGATTTCTGCAACTTTTTTACGAATCTAGATTTCCTTCGCCGGCGTTTCCTCCGCCGGTCACTGCAGCGGCGCCTGCGGACGCGTCGCGTAGAACGCGACGGCGCTGGAAGCGGCCACGTTGAGCGAGTCGACGCCGTTGCTCATCGGGATCTTCACCGTCAGGTCGGCCCCGGCGATCGTATGCCGGCTCAGCCCGTCGCCTTCGGTGCCGAAGATCAGCGCGACCTTGCCGATATGCTCCGGCGCGTCCTGCGGCAGCCGCAGCCGGCGCGCCAGTTCATCGAGCGATATGGAATCGTCGCTCAGCGCCATCGCGACCGTCGTGAACCCCAGTCCGTGCAGCTCCTCGAGCCCTTTGCGCGGCCAGTAACGCTTGTCGTCGCCGCCGATGCGCGTCCACGGCACCTGGAACACCGTGCCCATCGATACGCGCGCGGCGCGACGGTAGAGCGGATCGGCGCACGAGGGCGTCGCGAGCACCGCGTCGACCTGCAGGGCCGCCGCCGAACGCATGATCGCGCCGACGTTCGTATGGTCGACGATGTTCTCGAGCACGGCGACGCGCGTCGCGTCCCGGCACAGCTCGGCGACCGTCGGCAGCGGCCAGCGCCGCATCGCCGCGATCGCGCCGCGGTGCAGCCGGTATCCGGTCAGCGACTTGAGCTGCTCGGGGGAGGCGACGTACACCGGCACGTCGGGGCCCCACTGCCGGTCGATGGCGGCGAACTGCTGCGCCATCGACTCGATCCACGGCTCCTCGACGAGCAGCGAGAGCGGCTCGCGGCCGGCTGCCAGCGCCCGCTCGATGACCTTCGGCGATTCGGCGATGAAGATTCCCCGCTCCGGTTCCAGCCGGTTGCGCAGCTGCAGCTCGGTGAGATTCGTATAGGCCGCGACCCGCGGGTCGTCTACCGAATCGATGGGGATGAACTGCATCGTGCGCCTCGTTTCGTTGGGAGAGGGAAAACGAAAAGACCGTGAACCTTTCGGTTCACGGTCTTGCTTGTGTCCGGAGCGGGACTTGAACCCGCACGCCCGTTTAAAATAGGCACTAGCACCTCAAGCTAGCGCGTCTACCATTCCGCCACCCGGACAGGTGTCCGTTGCGCTGGGCAACGAAATGAAACTATATGCGTTCGCTCTGGTTCGCGCAAGCGTCGGCGTGTCGAAACGGGGGGATTGGCGCCGGAAGCCCGGTTTTTCCGGCGTTGGTTTAAGATTCGGAGCTATGACAGATCCTCTTTTCCTGTTGGACAGCGCGAAGGACGACGTGCCGATCAACGCCGACGAAATCCATGAAGGCTGGAAGCTGGCGCTGCCCGCGCAGGTCAGGCGCCATGCCATCGGCTCGATGCGCCTGCAGGACGGGGACCCGCTGCAGCTGTCCGACGGGCGGGGGCTGAAGATCAACGCCGCCGTGCGCGATGCCGCCGAGGGCGTCGTCGAGGTACGGTCGTTCGAAAAGGAGCCGGCGCCCCTCGTGCGCCTCGGGCTGATCCAGGCGCTGGCCAAGACGGGCCACGACGAGCAGGCCATCGACATGGCCACGCAGATCGGCGTCGACGCCGTCATCCCGTGGCAGGCGCAGCGCTCGATCGCACGCTGGAAGGACGGCAAGACGGACCGCAAGTGGGCCTCGACGCTCGCCGCGGCCACCGAACAGTCGCGCCGCGCGTGGATGCCCGAGCTCTTCGAAGTGCATTCGTCGAAGGACGTCGTCGCCGAAATACGGCGCGCCAACGTGCGCTCCGGGCTCGTCGTCGTGCTCCATCAGGACGCCACCGGCACCTGGGAGGACGTCGAGGGGCGCGTGCTGTCCATCGCCGCCTCGGCCGAAGCCGACGGCAAGCCGCGCACCGTATGGGTCGCCGTCGGCCCGGAAGGCGGGATCTCGGACCAGGAGATCGCGATGTTCCGCGATGCCGGCGCCGAGGTGGCGCTGCTGGGCTCGAACATCCTGCGCGCGGCCACGGCCGGCCCGGTCGCGCTCTCGCTGCTGTCGCGCACCGTCGGCCGCATCCGCTGAGCGCGCGCGGCGATACTGTAGAATGTCGCGTATCGACAGGAACAACGCACTCATTCCGGTAGGAGGGAACATGAAGGACGACAACTGCCTGTTCTGCAAGATCGTGGACTGCGAGGTCCCGAGCGAAAAGGTGTATGAAGACGCCACGACGTACGCGTTCCGCGACATCCACCCCCAGGCGAAGGTCCACGTGCTCATCGTGCCGCGCGACCACTACGCGAACGTCGCCGAGCTCGCCGCGAAGGCGCCGGGCCAGCTGGCGCACATGGTCGAGGTGGCGCAGTCCATCGCCGACCGCGAATACGACGGCGCCTACCGGCTCGTGTTCAACACCGGCGAAGAGGCCGGGCAGACGGTCTTCCACGTCCATGCGCACGTGCTCACCGGCGAGAAGCTCGACGAGTAGGCATCGGCGCATAGCAGGGACAAGCAAGGAAACCGAGGGGATTTGGCAAGCACTATACGAACGGTGAAAGTTCCCGATTCGCTGGAACCGCTGGCCGTGTACGGCCCGTACGACGAAACGGTGCGCACGGTGGAGGAGCATTTCCCGGCCATCACGCTGCACGTGCGCGGCAACGAAATCACGATCAGGGCGGCCGACCGCGAAGGCGAGTCGCAGGCGGCGCAGGCCGAGGACGCGCTGCACGCCATCATCGAGGCGGCGCACACGACGCCGATGGACGCCGACATGGTCTCGCGCATGCTCGACCAGCAGGTGCTGGCGAACGCGGTGCGCGCGCAGGTGCCGGGGCATGGGGCGACCGTCGAACGGCTGCGCCGCGCCACGCAGCAGGCGGCGCAGGCCGGCCGCCATGCAACGCATGGCGTCGCGCGCCGCAGGCCCAGCATGCCGGGGCTGATCACGTTCGCCAACGGCGAGCCGGTGCGCCCGAAAACGGGCGGCCAGGCGCAGTACGTCGCCGCCATCGACGCCAATACCATCACCTTCGGCATCGGGCCGGCCGGCACCGGCAAGACCTATCTGGCCGTGGCGAAGGCGGTGCGCGCGTACCAGGACGGCGAAGTGCGCCGTATCATCCTCACCCGCCCGGCCGTGGAGGCCGGCGAGCGGCTCGGCTTCCTGCCCGGCACGCTCAACGACAAGGTCGACCCGTACCTGCGCCCGCTGTACGACGCGCTCGGCGACATGCTCGGCGCCGAGCAGATGCGCCGGCTGCTCGACGACGGCACGATCGAGGTGGCGCCGCTGGCCTACATGCGCGGCCGCACGCTCAACGACGCGTTCGTCATCCTCGACGAGGCGCAGAACACCACCGAGCAGCAGATGAAGATGTTCCTGACGCGCCTGGGGTTCAACACGACGATGGTCGTTACCGGCGACAGCACGCAGGTCGATCTCGAGGTGCCGCATTCGGGCCTCAAGTCGATCGAGCGGATCCTGGGAGGCATCGACGGCATCGCGTTCGTGCATCTGGGCGCCGGCGACGTCGTGCGCCACGCCCTCGTCGGGCGCATCGTCGACGCCTACGGCAGGGAGGACGAACGCCGCGAACTGGCGCGCCGCGACAGGGCGCTTCACGCACAGGGCACGCAGGCCGCGCAGGAAGCGGCGGGCGGCGACCGGAAGAAAGGAACGCAAGCGCGATGAGCGTTGAAGTGACCAATGAAACGCAGTGGATCATCGATCCGAAGGTGTTTTCGGATCTCGGCGTATGGGTCATGGACCAGATGCAGGTGAGCACCCAGTCCGACCTGACGATCATGTTCGTCGACCCGGATCCGATCGCCCAGCTGCACATGCGCTGGATGAACCTCGAGGGGCCGACCGACGTCATGAGCTTCCCGATGGACGAGCTGCGTCCCGGCGACGGCAAGACGCCGGTCGAGGGAATCCTGGGCGACATCGTCATCTGCCCGTGGGTGGCCGAGCAGCAGGCGCTGGCGGCCGGCCATTCGACGATGGCGGAAATGCTGCTGCTGACGATCCACGGCATCCTGCATCTGCTCGGCTACGACCATGGCACCCCCGAACAGGAACGGCAGATGTTCGGGCTGCAACGCCAGCTGCTGCTGACGTTCTTCGCGGCGCGGCAGGGCTCCAACTGGCTGGTGAGCCTGCCGCAGGGCGTGCCGAACGAGCTGGAAATCTGGGATGCCGAACACGGCGCCGGCCGCCAGCTGATGCACTGAAAGGAAGTCGAACGCGCCTTATGATCGATCAAACGACGCTGGTGGCGGTAATCGTGCTGGCCGTCGTCGCCGCGGCCCTGACGTGGGCCTCGATGCTGATGGCGGCGCTGGAAAGCGCCATCGGACGCGTGACGCGGGCGAACCTGAACAACTACACGATCGAAATCCAGACCGACGCCGAAATGACGCAGTTCACGCGGCGCAAGGCGATGACGAAGGTGGCGAAGGTGCAGCGCATCCTCGCCAACCGTCGCGCCTCCGGCGGCGGCTGCGCGTTCTACCGCGTGCTGTGCAGCGTGCTGGTCGGCGTGCTCGTCGCCTGCGTGGCGTGGCTGCTGGACGCGCCGCTGTGGGGCGTGCTGGTGGCCGGCGCCGTCGTCGCCTGCGTGGTGGCGTTCATCTCGCTGCTGATGCGGCCGAAGAACGCCGGCAGCTCGGATCCGCTGCACGTCGTGCTGCGCCACGCCTCGCTGGCGACGTTCGCGCTCAACTGCGCGCCGCTGGGCCGGCGCGACGCCGCCGAAAGCCACGGCGAGCTGTCCGACGACGAGGAACGCGAGAAGCTGCAGCTCGAGCAGGGCCGCGCCGCCGTCGACCGGCTCATCGAAACGAACCGGCTGGACCCGGAAGTCTCGGAAATGCTGCGCAACGTGCTGCGGCTGTCCGATACGCTGACGCGCGAGATCATGGTGCCGCGCACCGACATGATCACCATCGAGCGCGACGAAACGCTCGAGGACTTCCTGCGGCTGTGCTCGCGCTCGGGCTTCTCGCGCATCCCGGTCATCGGCACCGACGTCGACGACCTGATCGGCATCGCCTACCTCAAGGACGCCGTGCGCGCCACCGCCTTCAACGCGGCCGCCGATTCGCGCGCCGTCAGCTCGATCGTGCGCGCGCCGATGCTCGTGCCCGAATCGAAGCCGGTCGACGACCTGTTCCATGAAATGCAGCAGACGCGGCACCATGTCGCCGTCGTCGTCGACGAATACGGCGGGGTGGCGGGCCTGGTCACCGTGGAGGACGCCATCGAGGAGATCGTCGGCGAGCTGGCCGACGAGCACGACCGCACGCAGCATGCGCAGCCGCAGCAGATCGGCCCCGACGAATGGAGCATGCCGGCGCGCACGCCGATCGCCGACCTCGAGGAGATCTTCCAGATTGACCTCGACGAAAGCGACGTCGACACCGTCTACGGCCTGCTGACCAAGCTGCTGGGGCGCGTGCCGATCGTCGGCGCCAGCGCCGTCACCCACGGGCTGCGGCTCAAGGCGGTCGATTCGGCCGGGCGGCGCAAGAAGGTCTCGACGATCGTCGTCGAGCCGAACCGCGTCGAGAGCGGCGGCGAAACTGAAACCACGAAAGACGAAACGGATGGCGCCGGGGGCGCCGGCGACAGCGAGGAGCGGCAATGAGCGACACGAAGCAGGGCACCGAACGCGAACGGGACGCCGAACCCATGCAGGAAGGCGGGGCCGCGCAGGGCGGCGAGGCCATGCAGGCCGCGCAAAGCGCGCCGCATGATGCGGCGGTGGCGCCGGCGCGCCCGGACGGCTACCGTTCCGGCTTCGTCGCCGTCGTAGGGCGTCCGAACGTCGGCAAGTCGACGCTGATCAACGGGCTGGTCGGCACGCAGATCGCCATCGCTTCGTCGCGCCCCGAAACGACGCGCAAGGCCATCCGCGGCATCCTGACGACCGACAGCGCCCAGATCGTCCTCGTCGACACGCCCGGCATCCACCGGCCGCGCACGCTGCTGGGCCAGCGGCTCAACGACATCGTCGACGAATCGCTCTCGGACTGCGATGCGGTGGCGTTCCTGCTGCCCGGCGACCAGGAGATCGGCCCAGGCGACAAGCGCATCCTCTCGCGGCTGCGTTCCGACTTCGCCGTCAAGTCCCCGGACGGCTCGTGGCAGTGGAAGGTGCCGCTGATCGCCATCGTCACGAAGATCGACAAGCTGGGCCGCGAAGGGCTCGTCAAGAAGCTCATCGAGGTCGATACGTTCGCCGACTTCACCGACATCGTGCCGGTGTCGGCGCTCGAGCACGACAACCTCGACGAAGTGCGCAAGGTGCTCATCGAGAACTTGCCGGAAGGCCCGCAGATGTACCCGGCGGAAATGGTCAGCGAGGAGCGGCCGGAGGAAACGATCGCCGAGCTCGTGCGCGGCGCGTTCCTCGAGGAGCTCGACGACGAGCTGCCGCATTCGCTCGCCGTCGTCGTCGACTCGATCGAGTACCCCACGGACGCCGAGACGGGCGAGGCGTACAACGGCAAGGCGCGCGTCATGGTGTCGATCTACGTCGAGCGCGACTCGCAGAAGCCGATCATCATCGGCCGCAAGGCCGAGCACCTCGTCGCCGTCAAGAAAAAGCTGCGCACCGCCGTCAACCGCATCGTCGGCCAGAAGGCGCAGCTCGACATGCACGTCAAGGTCGCCAAGAACTGGCAGACCGACACCAAGAAGCTCGAAAAGCTCGGCTTCTAGATTCGAAAAGCGGCCCCTCCCGATTTTGCATTCGGGAGGGGCCGCTTGCTGCTTGTGCATTGCGCCCGGTGCGGCGTGGCCGCCGGGCTGCCTGCTACTTGGAGGAATCCTTCGGGGCGGTGCGCTTCGTGTACATCTGCGTGTTGAGCAGGTTCATGTAGCGCTTGATGACCTTCGGGCGGATCACCTTCATCGAGGCGGTCAGCAGGCCGTTTTCCTGCGTGAAGTCCTCGGGCAGGATGATGAACTTGCGCACCGATTCGGCGCGCGAGACGCCTTCGTTGGCCTGGTCGACGTACTTCTGCACCTCGGCGCGCACGGCGGCGTTGTCGGCCGCCTCCTGCATCGTCATGTCGCCGTTGAGGCCCTTGCTCATCAGCCACGGGCGCAGCGACTCCTCGTCGAGCGTGATCAGCGCCGAAATGAACGGGCGCTTGTCGCCGAGCACGAGGGCCTGCGAGACGATCGGGCAGCGCTCGATGACCTCCTCGATCGGGCCGGGGGACACGTTCTTGCCGCCTGCGGTGATGATCAGGTCCTTCTTGCGCCCGATGATGTAGAGGAAGCCGTCGTCGTCCAGGCGCCCCAGGTCGCCGGTGATGTACCAGCCGTCCTCGGTGAACGACTCCTTCGTGGCCTCCTCGTTCTTGTGGTAGCGCTTGAACACCGACTCGCCCTTGACCTCGATTTCGTCGCCTTCGCCGATGCGCACCTGGAAGCCCGGGAACGGAATGCCGACCGAGCCGGCATGGTACGGCACCGTCAGCGGGTTGAACGCGCACGGCGCGGTCGTTTCGGTCAGGCCGTAGCCTTCGTATACCGGAATGCCGGCGCCGCGGAAGAAGCTCATCAGCTCCGGGTCGAGCGGGGCGCCGCCGGTGACGATCCACTGCGCGTGGCCGCCGAGCACCTCGCGGATCGACGAATAGACGAGCGGGTCGAACGCGTTGCGGCGCGCCTTGACGAACGCCGACGCCTTGCCCTTCTCGGAAATCTCCTGCATGTACTTCTGCGCGGCCACGACGGAAGCGGCGAACACGACGCCCTTGGGGCCGTTGCCGGCCTTCTGGGAAGCGGCGTTGTAGATCTTCTCCAGCACGCGCGGCACGACGATCGTCGTATGCGGGCGCGCCACCTGCAGGTCGGAGGTGAGCGTCTTGATGCCGCGGGCGATGTAGATGTGGATTTCGGAAGCGACGCAGATGTAGTTGATGGCGCGGGCGAACGTGTGCGCCTGCGGCAGGAACAGCAGCACGCGGTGCTTCTTGTTCTCCAGCAGCTCCGGCATGTACGGCGGCAGGTTGACGGCGGTCGTGCAGTAGTCCTTGTGCGTCATCTCGACGCCCTTCGGCGCCGCCGTGGAGCCGGACGTGTACACGATCGAGCACAGGTCGTCGATGCGCACCTCGGCGATGCGCTTGTCGAGCTCGTCGTCGGAAATGACGGCGCCGTACGCCTTGAGCTCGTCGAGGCCGCCGGTCTCGAAGCACACGACGTGCTCGAGCGTCTTGCATTCGGCCTTGGCCAGGTCGGTCTCGTCCTTCATGCCCTTCGTCTCGACGGCCAGGAGCCTGGCGTCCGAGTTGAGCACGATGTTGCGGATCTGCTCGGCGGAATCGGTGTCGTAGATCGTCGCCAGCACGCCGCCGATGGCGAGCACCGCGCCGTCGAACACGTTCCAGTCGTAGCTGGTGTGGCACATGAACGCCACGCCGTCGCCGCGCTTGATCCCCAGGTGCAGCAGGCCCTTGGCGACGGCGCGGATGTCGGCGAGCGTCTCGTTCGCCGTCTTGGTCACCCAGGCGGTGCCCTCCTGGAACGTATAGAGCGGCTCGTCGCCCATCCTGCGCGCGCGGTCGGCGTACAGGTCGTACACGGTGTAGTCGTCCGGCAGCGGCGGGTTGCCCTCGGTGCTGGCCGTCAGGTACTTCGAGTCGGCGTCGATGAACGTCGTCGTCGGCCGGTCCGGCCCCCAGTAGTCCACGTGCGGGAGGTCCGCGTAGTTGTGGTGCTGCACCGTGTCGCCGGCGTTCAGGTAGTCGGGCTCGTCGGGCGTATCGTCGGTCACCGGATGGGTGAAGTCGTCCTTGAGATTCAGGATCTTCTGCGTCGTGCGCGACGCATGTCCCTTGAGCGTATCGAAAACGGACACGGCGGTTCCTCCAAAGTGCTTGATTCCAACGTCTAACCGTTGCTTGCTACCTAAAGCATCGTAGTCCGGCAGTTGCCTTTCGTCACCTTACGTTTCCGTAGCTTTCCTTGGGATTCCGCCGTTTGCGGCCCCTTTCCGCGGCGCGCGGGTGAAAAAAGTGAGCCGAAAGCGCATCGAAAGATGGAACATCGCGGCGCGGCTACGGGGGTTTGGCTAGACTGTTGCGCTGTATGTCCGGCACCGTTGAAAGGCCAGCGGGCCGGGCCGCCAATAGCAAGAAAGGGTTCACATGACTGAACTGACAGAAGGCGCCGTGACGTTCGGCGTGTTCAACGAAACGGGGGAGCACGAATCCCGCGTGGCGTTGACGCCCGACATCGTGACGCGCCTGAAGAAGTCCGGCGTGCGCTGCCTGGTGGAAGCCGGGGCCGGCGAACGCGCGGGCTACGTTGACGACGACTACGCCAAGGCCGGCGCCCAGATCGCCGACCGCAAGCGCATCCTGGCCGACGCCGACGCGCTCGGCTTCGTGGACAGGCCGTCGCTGGAGCTGGCCGCCTCGATGAAGCCGGGCACCTGGGTCATCGGCATGCTCGGCTCGTTCACCGACGCCGACTACGTCGACGCGCTCGCCAAGGACAAGCTCACGGCCGTCGCCATCGAGCGCCTGCCGCGCCAGCTGTCCTCCGCGCAGTCGATGGACGAAATGACGTCGCAGAATTCGGTGATGGGCTACAAGGCCGCCCTCGTGGCCGCCAACGCCTACGGCTCCTTCCTGCCGATGATGACCACGGCCGCCGGCACCATCCGCCCGGCCAAGGTCCTCGTGCTGGGCGCCGGCATCGCCGGCCTGCAGGCCATCGGCACGGCCAAGCGCCTCGGCGCCGTCGTCACCGCGTACGACGTGCGCCCCGCCTCGCAGCAGGAAGTCGAATCGCTCGGCGCGAAGTTCCTCGATCTTGGCCTCGACTTCTCGAAGGGCCAGGGCGAGGGCGGCTACGCCCGCGCGCTGACGCCGGAAGAGCAGGCCGCCCAGCAGGCGGCCGTCGACGAGAAGGCAGCCGGCTTCGACATCATCATCACGACGGCGAAGGTGCCGGGCCGCAAGCCCCCGGTCCTGCTGACCCGCGCAGGCGTGGACGGGCTGCACCGCGGCGCCGTCATCGTGGACTGCGCGGCTTCGGACCTGGGCGGCAACGTCGAGGGCTCGAAGGTCGGCGAACAGGTCACCGACCGCGGCGTGACGATCATCGGCGCCCCGTACCTGGCCAGCGACGTGGCAACGACCGCCTCGAACCTGCTGGCGCGCAACGTGGCCGACATCCTCGTCCACTTCATCCACGACGGCAAGCTCGCCGTGGACTTGTCCGACGAAATCGACCAGGCGATGGTCGTGGCAACTGACGGCACGAAAGGGGAGTGACGATGCCTGATCTTGTAGTTTCCATTACGCTGTTCATCCTCGCGCTGCTCATCGGCATCGAGGTCATCGGCAAGGTCCCGGCCACGCTGCATACGCCGCTGATGTCGGGCGCCAACTCGATCCACGGCATCGTCATCGTCGGCGTCGTCATCGTGGCGGCCGAAGCGAACTCGCCCCTGAGCTACGTGTTCATCTTCCTGGCCGCCGTGCTGGGCACGATGAACGTCGTCGGCGGCTACGTGGTGACGGACCGCATGCTCGAGATGTTCAAGAGCGACAAGTCGAAGGAACCGACCAAGAAGGACGGTAAGTAAAAGCTATGGAACTCATCGCAAACGCCTCCCAGGTCGAGGCCGGGACGAGCTCGCTCGACATCGTTTCCTGGTTCGTCTACCTGCTGTCCGCGGTCCTCTTCGTCATGGGCCTGCACTTCATGAATTCCCCGAAGACGGCGCGCCGCGGCAACACGATCTCCGCCGTCGGCATGGTCATCGCCGTCGCCATGGCGTTCATCAAGCTGTTCGCGCAGGGCTTCGTGTCGTGGATCGCCGTCGGCCTGCTGATCGCCGGCATCGCCGTCGGCGCGGTGGCCGGCGTCGTCTCCGCCAAGAAGGTGAAGATGACCGACATGCCGCAGCTGGTGTCGGTGTTCAACACCGTCGGCGGCGGCGCTGCCGCGCTGGTCGCCCTGAACGACATCCTCGCCTCCGAAGGCACCCCGTCGCTCGTCGTGCTCATCACGGCCGGCCTGGGCGTCATGATCGGCTCGGTGACGTTCACCGGCTCGCTGATCGCCGCCGGCAAGCTGCAGGGCATCAAGTGGGTGAAGAACCTGCGCCTGGCGGGCAAGGGCTTCTGGAACATCCTGTTCATCGTCCTGACCGTCGCCTCCCTCGTGCTGCTGTGCGTGTTCCCCGAGCAGCGCCTGCTGTTCTCGATCCTGACCACCGTCTTCGCGCTGTGCTACGGCCTCGTCTTCGTCATCCCGATCGGCGGCGCCGACATGCCGGTCGTCATCTCCGTGCTTAACGCCTGCACCGGCACCGCCGTGGCCATGTCCGGCCTGGCGATCGACAACGTCGCGCTGATCGTGGCCGGCGCCCTCGTCGGCGCGGCCGGCGTCACGCTCTCGGTGCTCATGTCCAAGGCCATGAACCGCCCGCTCATGTCCGTCCTCGCCGGCGGCTTCGGCGGCGGCGCTGCCTCCGGCGGCGCCGCGGGCGACGGTCCGGAAGGCACGATGAAGGAAACGTCGGCCGACGATCTGGCCGTCCAGCTCGTCTACGCCGACAAGGTCATCTTCGTGCCGGGCTTCGGCCTCGCGCAGGCGCAGGCCCAGCGCGAGCTCGCCGACCTGGGCGAGCTGCTCAAGGAGCACGGCGTCGAGGTCGAGTACGCCATCCACCCGGTGGCCGGCCGCATGCCTGGCCACATGAACGTGCTGCTCGCCGAGGCGAACGTGCCCTACGACGAGCTCATCGACCTCGACGACGTCAACCCGCAGTTCCCGTCGGCCAACGTCTCGCTGGTCGTCGGCGCGAACGACGTCACGAACCCGGCCGCCCGCAAGCCCGGCACCCCGGTGTCCGGCATGCCGATCCTCGACGTCGACAAGAGCCAGAACGTCGTCGTCATGAAGCGCGGCCGCGGCAAGGGCTACGCCGGCATCGAGAACGAGCTCTACTTCGAGCCCAACACCCAGATGCTGTTCGGCGACGCCAAGGCGAGCCTGCAGGCCGTCATCGCCGCCGTCAAGGAGCTCCTCCAGTAGCATCCGGATGTAGCAGCGTCCAGCAAAAAGAGGCCTCGCACGAAAACATTCGTGCGGGGCCTCTGTAATTTGTGTGCAGCCTTTTGAGGGAAAGCAACGAGTGGACCGCAATGGCTACTCAATCAGCCCGCAACGGCGCAGGAAGCCGTCGACCGTGCTCCAGTAGAGCGCCGGATCCCGCCGCACGCTTGCCGTGTGCGCCGCGCCCGCAATCTGCAGCTTCTGCACGTGCCTGCCCGTCTCGCTGGCGCGCAGGTAAAGCGTGGAGAGCGCCTGCGGGTCGACGACGTCGTCCGCCGAACCCTGCACGAGCAGCACCGGCGCCTTGATGCCCCCGATTGCCGTAATCGCCGCCCCGGCGGTGAAGGGGCGCTTGAGCACAAGCCGGTTGACGATATCCGCGGCGTCTACGATCCATGTGGCGAGCCGCCGCGGCACATGCAGCGTCTGGGCGGTCGAGCGAACCAGCTGGCCGTACGCGTCGCAGTAGGCGCTGTCGGCGACGACGCCCCTGATGTTCTCAGGCGCTTCGGGCGAGCCCGCGGCTGCGAGCACCGTCGCGGCGCCCATCGAATTGCCGTCGAGCAGGATCTCCGCTTCGCTATCCGCGGCGACGACGGCGTCCGTCCATGCCAGCACGTCCTTCGCCTCCTCGTAGCCGAGGCCCACATAGCGGCCGCCGCTGAGCTCGTGGCCGCGCTGCGCCGGAACGAGCACGGTGAAGCCGAGCCGCGCGTAATGGTAGGCCCATGGCGCCATTTCGAGCGGCTCGCCGGTATAGCCATGCACGCAGATCGCGTAGCGGTGCGGCAGCGGCGTGGCGGTGTCCGGGTCGAATTTCCATGCGTGCAGGCGCGTGCCCGCGGGGCCGGCCATGCGTATCGGCTGCTTCGTGTCCTCGAACCAGCGGCGCGAAGCCGGGTCGAGATTCGCCACCGTCTCGTCCCACGACGCGAGCTTGCCGGCGCGCTTGAGCCGGAACAGCGAAACGGGGGAGCGGGTATCCAGCGCGATGGCATAGACGGCGGCGCCGGCCGTGGCGATGGCCGCCGCGCCGGCGCCCATCGCAAGCGCCGCCCGGCGCAGGAATCTGCCGGCTGCAGCGCCGGAATGCCGCGGCGCATCCGCGGAATGCCGCGCCGCGCCGCCGCCCTCGCGTCGTCCGGAACCGCTGCGGGAATCTGTGGGTTTCGTCATGCTTCCAGTGTAATTGGAGCCTTGTGCGTCACGGCTGCCTTGTTCCTTGCGTGGCCAAAATCAATCCGGCCCCTTTCCGATTGAGACGCTCCGTTACAGCCCTCTGCGCGGACTATTTGCGCGGGAAGATCCGGTCGACGAAGCCGTCGACGGTGTCCCAGTACAGTTCCGGTTCGGTGAGCACCTCGAACGTGTGCTTCGCGCCGTCGATCATCAGCTTGTGCTTGTCGTCGGACGCGCACGCGTCGTAGAGCACGTCGATCGAGTCGGGCGGCACGACGGTGTCGTCGGAACCCTGCAGGAACAGCACCGGCAGCGTGATGTGCGTGACGGCGTCCTGCACCGACACGTCCTTGAACGAGAAGCCCTGCACGAAGCGGTTGATGACGTCGACCCCGTTGACCAGCGCGCGGGCGAGCGGCCGCGGCAGATGCGTGTTGGTGATCGTCGAATCGACCATCTCCTCGAACGAGGAGTCGAAGGCGCTGTCGGCGAGGATGGCCTTGACGTTGTCCGGCATCTCGGTGTCGCCGGCCGCCAGCAGCACCGTCGTGCCGCCCATCGACGTGCCGTCGAGCAGGATCTCGGCATCCGGATCCTCCTTGACGATCGCCTCGACCCAGTCGTGCACGTCGAGGCTTTCGGTGTAGCCCATGCCGGTGAAGCGGCCATCGTCGAGCGCGTCGCCGCGCAGCGACGGCACGACGACCGTGAAGCCGCGCTGCGCGAAGTGGTAGGCCCACGGCTGCATTTCGGTCGGGTCGCCCATGTAGCCGTGCACGCACAGCACCACCTGGTGCGGCCGCGGCTCGCTGTCGAACGGCTCGAACTTCCAGGCGTGCAGCCGGGCGCCGTCGCGGGCGGCCGTGGTGAAGATCTCCTGCTTCTCGCGCTGGAACCAGGCCGCCGCTTCGGCGGTGAAATCGCTCGGCGTCGCCATCTTCTTCTTGAACTTGCCGCTGGCCTTCATCGCGAATACCGACACCGGCGACTTCGTGTCGACGGTGAACTCGAACGCGATCGCCGACGCGAGCGCGTAGATGCCGGCTCCGATCGCGGCCCCCTTCACGGCCTTCTTCGCGACCTTTCCCGCGGTGCAGCCGCAGCAGCCGCCACGGCGAGCTCCGGTTCTCCGGGCGGCGTTGACCGTGCTGGCGGTTTCCTTGGTGAGTGCAGGCTTCTTGCTTGACGACATAATGGGCTCCTCTCCTGAATATCGTTCGATGCCCCTGCCTCCATTGTCCAATTCCGGCTCCGTGTTCACTGGTTTCTTCGCTGCCCGGAAAACCCGCCCAGGAACCGGAACAGCGAAGACCTGAACCTGCCGCCTCCGGTTCCTCCCGCTCCGGCGTGTCGGGGAACCGGACCCAGAAAAGCCCAGAATCGCTGGCTCCGGTTCCTCCCAACGCGGCGTGTTGAGGAACCGGGCCGTGAAAATCGGAATCATCCCCGCTCCGGTTCCTCTCGGGCCGGCGTGTTGAGGAACCGGAACCAAGAGGGGCAGGCGTCGTCCGCGGGGTCGGATAGATTGAAACGGTTGCTTTGGCGAGGGAAGCGGGCGCGGAACGCGGCCCGGCTTCCGTGATCGACTCGGCTTGACGCCCCTTTCCTTTCGGCGAGGGCGCGCGTTGGTTCGAAGATGCGCCGAAACGCGACAGATACGAAAGGAAAACGACATGGCAAACAACACCATCGTGCTTGAAGGCTCCCTGCGCACCGAATTCGGCAAGGGCCCCGCCCGCCGCATGCGCGTGGCCAAGGAAATCCCGGCGACGATCTACGCCGGCGGCGAGCAGCCGGTCTACATCAAGCTGCCGCAGAAGGAAACGACGCTGGCCCTGCGCCTGACGAACGCCCTGTTCACCATCAATTTCGACGGCCAGTCCAAGCTCGCCGTCGCCAAGGAAGTCCAGAAGAACCCGGTCAAGCGCACCGTCGAGCACGTCGACTTCTACGAAGTGCGCGCCGGCGAGAAGATCGAGGTCGAGGTGCCGGTGTTCGTCGAAGGCACCCCGAAGGGCGCCGCGAAGGCGTTCGTCGACATCCAGGAGCTCAAGGTCCGCGCCGATGTCGCCAACCTGCCCGAGAAGATCGTCGTGAACGTCGACGGCCTGACCGACGGCACCAAGGTCTACGCCAAGGATCTCGAAATGCCGGAAGGCGTCGAGCTCGACGTCGAGAACATGGACGAGTCCGTCGTCACCGTCGAGGTGCCGGACGAGGCCGCCGCCCCCGACTTCGAAGCCGCCGCTCCGGAAGCGACCGCTGAAGGCCCGGCTGAAAACGCCGAGTGAGCCGGTCGCCGGAAACGCGCCGGATCTAATCTAGATTCCGCGTTCCAGCACGCTTAGCGAAGCGCCCTCCCGTTACGCAAACGGGAGGGCGCTTTCGTTTCTTTCCATTCCGGTTCCCCCGACACGCCGCAATCAGAGGAACCGGACCCACCCTTCCGGCGTCTCCTTGGTTCCGGTTCCCCGACACGCCATAACCAGAGGAACCGGAACCGCCCTTCCGGCGTCTCCTTGGTTCCGGTTCCCCGACACGCCGCCGCGGTCGGTGCGGATTGCCGGGGTGGGACCGGCCGCCGTGAGAGGAACCTGATACGCCGGCGTCTGATATGGGGGAGGGGGAGAAGGGGTGCCGTAGTCCGGCTGCCAGTCGGACGCGTTCCGCACGCTGAAGCCGGAGCCGCCGGAACCGTTGGCGTCTTCGGGGCGTTCGTTCGGGTTTGGGGTAGGGCTGCCCATGTCGCTCACCTCCTGCATTGGAAAATCGGAAAATCTGGCCGTGGCAACCGATGCCAGGGAATCTTCCTGAAAGCCGTTCGAAAGCCGGCTGGAAACCGTCGGGGGTGTCAAGATGTGAACCGCCGGTTTCATTCCGTAACCAACGTGTGTAAGAGTAGGGAGCCAAGCCGGCGGCCAGTGCCGCACGGCAACCCACCCGACTACCGAAGCAAAGAAGAGTTACGATGACAGATTTCCAGTCGCATCACGATCCGAAGGAACTCGACGAGCTGGCGGCGAAGTTCACCGTCCTGCCGAACGACAACCCCGCGTCCGAAGCGAAGCGCAACGAGCTGATCGACAAGCCGGCGTTCGGACAGGTCTTCTCCGACAGCATGGCCCACATGACGTGGACGAAGGGCGAGGGCTGGTCTGACCGCCGCATCGAGCCGTATGCGCCGCTCAAGCTGGACCCGGGCGCTTCGGTGCTGCACTATGCGCAGGAGATCTTCGAAGGCCTGAAGGCCTACCGCCACGCCGACGGCTCCACCTGGCTGTTCCGCCCCGACGCGAACGCCGAGCGCTTCCAGAATTCGGCCGAGCGCCTCTACCTGCCGCAGCTGTCCGTCGACGACTTCCTCGGATCGGTCGCCGCGCTCATCAAGCAGGACGTGAACTGGGTGCCGTCCCGCCGCGAATACACGCTCTACATGCGCCCGTTCATGTTCGCGTCCGAACCGTTCCTCGGCGTGCGCGCTCCGGAAGAGGTGGACTACTGCGTCATCGCGTCGCCTTCCGGCCCGTACTTCCCGGGCGGCGTCAAGCCGGTGAGCATCTGGGTGGAAGACAAGTTCTTCCGCACCGGCCCCGGCGGCACCGGCTTCGCCAAGTGCGGCGGCAACTACGCGGCGTCGCTGCTCGGCGAATACCGCGGCATCGAGCAGGGCTGCGAGCAGGTGTGCTTCGTCGACGCCGCCACCAAGACCTACCTCGAGGAGCTCGGCGGCATGAACATGATGGTCGTCTACAAGGACGGCCACGTGGAGACCCCGAGCCTGACCGGCAACATCCTGCCGGGCGTCACGCGCCGCTCGATCATCCAGCTGCTTTCCGACAAGGGCCGCGACGTCGTCGAGACGATGATCGTGCTCGACAAGCTGCTCGAGGACATCAAGTCCGGCGAGGTCACCGAGGTGTTCGCCTGCGGCACCGCCGCCATCATCACGCCGATTGGACGCTTCAAGTCGGAAACGTTCGACGTCGAAGTCAACGGCGGCAAGACCGGCGAACTGACGATGGAGCTGCGCAACGAGCTGCTTGGCATCCAGCTGGGCGAGATCGAGGATCCGCACAACTGGATGTGGAAGGTCTGCTGAGATTCCTTCCGCCTGCGCTGATGCGTAGACTTGCGTTGATGCGCAGGTTTTGCGTTGACGCGTCGGGCTTCCGTTCGCGCGTGAAGCCTGCGTTCGCGGCGTGAGGCTTCCTTTCCCACTGTATTTTCCTCTGTATTCTGCGTGCGCGGGGCGCGCGGCCTTCGGGGCCGTCGCCCCGCGCACGCTTTTTTGCCGGCGGCGCAGCCCCCGCCGCGCCGGTACGACGGGGCCGTCCCTGTCTGGTATGTTGGCGAACAGTTGGTTTGACCCGCACCCGGAGGAGGAGAAGAAGATGGCTATCGCCCTGCAGACCAGCCCGTTCTTCCAGGCCATTGAATACCTGGCGGTGTTTTTCTGCGGCATCAGCGGCGGCATGGCCGCCATCAAGAAGAACTACGATCTGCTGACCATCGTCATCACCGGCTGGCTGACGGCGCTGGGCGGCGGCCTGATCCGCGACACGTTCCTCGGCGCGCTGCCTCCGGTCGGCGTGACGAACATCGGCTACATCGCCACCGCATTCGCAGCCGGCCTCATCGTCGCCGTCATCCATCCGGAAGTCGAGAAGCTCAAATGGTCGATGCTGACGATCGACGCGCTCGCCCTGGCGCTGTTCGCCGTCAACGGCACGTCGAAGGCGCTCATGTACAGCACGACCGGCGTGACCGCCGTGTTCCTCGGCACGTTTACCGCCATCGGCGGCGGCATGATCCGCGACATCCTGCTCAACGAGGTCCCGCAGGTCATCCGCGACCAGCATTGGTACATCATCCCGGCGGTCGTCGGCTGCGTGCTGACGGTGGTGGTATGGCGCTGGGAGGAGGCGAAGCGCATTACGTTCCAGCAGGAGTTCGTGCTGGACGTCGCGATCGTCATCCTCGTCATCCTGCTGCGGCTTGCGTCGGTGAAGTTCGACTGGAAGGTTCCGGGGGCGATGCACCGCACGCAGGCGCACCTGCCGAGCAAGATCATCGAACGCAAGGTCCACCACCGCGTCGAAGAGTACCGCGAGGAAAAGGCCGAAGAGGCGGAGGAAGAAACGGAGGAGGACCACGCTTCCAGCGCCCCCGCCACTTCCTCTTCCTCCTCCGAAGGTTCATCCAAGATTCCCTCCTCGCCTTCCTCCCGCTGACGCCCCAGCGCCGCTGCGGTCCGCAGGCGTTGCGAAGCCTCCGGCAACCGCCCTGCCAGCAGCGCCGCGGAACCGTGGCGGATTCCAGCGGGTATCCGCAAAGCATTTTCGGGATTGGCGTTTGCTTCCAATTGCACAGCTCAATACGGCTATCGATGGAAGCCAACGCCAATCCTTTTCCATATCCGCTTCTTTCAAGATCCCGTCAATCCAGCTCGAATAGTTAAGAAGTATTAACGGGTGTTAAGAGGTGTTAAGAAGTGTTAACGGGGGTTAAGAAGTGTTAAGATAGGTTAAAACCAGAAGAGCGCGAGGGCGGATGATAAGGAATCAGCCGCCCTTGTTCGCGCAGCAGAATAGAGGAAGAAAGGCGGATGCGATGGCGGCCATGTCGTTTTCGGTCAATCCGTTCATGCCAGGGGCTGGCGTCGTTCCGGTGGAGATGGTGGGGCGCGACGCGCAGACCGCCAGATTCAGCTCGATGCTGGGGCAGATCGCTTTCGGCCGCGACTCCATCGGCCTCATGGTGTATGGCATGCGGGGCGTCGGCAAGACCAGCCTCCTCGTGACGTGGCAGGAGCAGGCGGAAGAGACTGGATTCACCACGCTGCGCATCGAGACGACCGGCGTCTACAAAGACGACATGGGGGAACTGGAACAACGCGTCGCCGAACGGTCTTCCGCCATTGCCGCGGCGAAGAACGCCGTCTCCCATATCGAATCCGTCACCACCCCATTCGGTGCGGTGACGGTCAGCCATGATGAAACCAAGGATGTGCGCGAGCGGATCCTGGAAAATCTCATGCCGCTCATCAATGCCGCGAAGGACCGCAAGCGGGGAGTGCTGTTGTTCATCGACGAATTCCAGGAAGCCGATGCGGCGATGATCGGCTGGTTGCTGTCGCTTCAGCAGCGGATGGTGACATCGCACTTGCCGTTCTACCTGGTCATTGCCGGGCTGCCCAATCTTCCAGGGGTCATTACCGGCGTACGCTCCTATGCCGAACGGCTGTTCCTTCCGGTCGCCCTTGACAGCCTTACCCCGGAGCAGACGCGCAAGGCGTTCCAGGACACGGCCCGCGTCGACGGCCGTTCCTTTACCGACGACGCGCTCGAGCGGCTGGCGCAGGAAACGGACGGCTATCCGTTCTTCATCCAGGTATATGGCAACGCCGTATGGAATGGCGCCGAATCCACGCCGATGACTGTCCGGGACGTCGACAACGCCAGGGCTGCGGCGCTCGACATCCTTGATGGATGCCTGTACCGCAGCCGCTGGCAGCGCGCTACCGTCGCTCAGAAACGGTTCATGCGCGCGATGGCATCCAGCGGCCAGCAGGATGTTCCGCAAAAGGCGCTGGAAGAGGCGCTCGCCGTGTCCGGTGCCAGGATCTCCGCGCTCAAGGAACAGCTCATCGAGCATGGCCTGATTTTCCAGCCAGAGTACGGCAAGGTTTCGTTTACCGTCCCAGGCATGGAAGACTACATTCTCCGCGAGCATCCCGCCGACCAGGAACCCTACGAACATAACGGCGCTGCCGACGACGACTAAACCTTAACGGCGGACCGTCATTTCGTTTTCCGCAGGATGAGGATCAGTGTGTCGGCTACCGCGCAGAAGACAAAGCATCCGACGGTCAATGCGGATTGCCCTGTATTTGCAGCAATAATGGCGAAGACAGCGAACAAGGCTATGGGAAGTCCGGAAAGCCACCTGGAGCGCATGGCGTTACCTCCTTATGTGCGTTGATTAAATGTCCGGTAATGAAATATGTTACTTCAGAAAAAGCGGGAGAGAAGTCTGCTCGACATGGAATTCAATGGCGAAAAACATGGTTGAGGGAGAGGTATGAATACTTTGAAATTATGGTGGGCCAAGCAGGAACATAAATCCGTCGTCCTGAACACGGCCCTGATCGCATTCGCATTGCTCTTTTCACTGTTCAAGGGCACGGCCAATTTCGGCATACTCCTCGCGTTCATCGCGATGGTATGGGCGGTCGCCCACGCCCTGCTTCTCCTGCTGCGCAAGGCTCCCGGCGCCGGCAAGCGTCTGGTCGCCGCCGGCGTCGCCCTCGCCGTGATGTGGGTGGGTACCATGAGCGCTCCGGCAACCGCGACATCCGCTGACGACGAGCCCGCGCAGATCGCCGAAACGGTCGAACCGGAACCCGAACAGACGGAGGAATCCACCCCTGAACCGACTGAAACGGCAGAACCCGAGCCGGAGGAAACGGCCCAGGAAACCGTGGAGGGGGATTCCGCTGGCGATTCATCCGCCACGGCGACCGCCGTCGAAGGCGAACTGGCCACGACGGTCCTCGCGACGCTCGCAGTCAAGGGCCGTGCGCCGAAGACCGGCTATTCGCGCGACCGGTTCGGCGATGCATGGTCCGACGTGGACGGCAACGGCTGCGATACCCGCAACGACATCCTCAAGCGCGACCTGACGAACATCACGTACAAAACCGGCTGCCTGATCGCGACCGGCACCCTCAAGGACCCGTATACGAACACGACCATCGATTTCGTGCGCGGCGTCGACACGTCCTCCGAAGTGCAGATCGACCATGTCGTCGCACTGTCCGACGCGTGGCAGAAGGGCGCCCAGCAGCTGGGCGCCGGCGAACGGCTCGCGCTCGCCAACGACCCGTACAACCTCCTCGCCGTTTCCGGTTCCGCCAACCAGCAGAAGTCGGATTCAGACGCGGCGTCCTGGCTGCCGTCGAACAAGGCGTTCCGCTGCGAATACGTGGCGCGCCAGATCGGCGTCAAGGCGAAGTACCGGCTGTGGGTGACAAGCGCCGAATCGCAGATGATGGGCGATATCCTCGCCTCATGCCCGGCGCAGACGGTGCCGGCGGATGACGGGGTAGTGGACCCAGCGAACGTCACCGGAACCGCGGGTTCCTCTTCTAGTTCCTCGAGCTCCTCCGGATCGTCTTCCGGTTCCTCCGAGTCCTCCGGATCCTCTGGCTCCTCGTCTTCGGGCACGACTTCCGGCTCCGGTTCGTCGTCGGTGGATTCGACGCCTGCCGATCCGTCCGGCTCCGTGTACTACAAGAACTGCACGGCTGCCCGTGAAGCCGGCGCCGCCCCGATCTACCGCGGCGACCCTGGCTATCGTAGCCAGCTCGACCGTGACGGCGACGGCGTCGCCTGCGAATAATTGGCTATATGGGCAGCTTCATCGGCTGCCCATATGCATGAATGCTGTCCAGACTTTCAGCGGGCTGACAGTCACTGGACGTAGGCAACGGTTTGCCAGGCGTGGATAGCGCTTCAAAAGGGCGTAATTCCAATGATTCTGATTCAGGGCTCACACGGCCCGATGTCCAGTGACAAAGGAGCCTGCAAACTCTGGACGCATAATCGCCCTAGGGAAGGGCTGGCGCGTTGTCGGGCGGCGTCAATCTAGCCGGTCCGAAGCCTTTTCCTGCGGATCCTCCTCATGATCGTCGCGTGCTTCGGGCGTTGCGTTAGGCGGCATTGACCGTGAATAGCGTTCGAAGCCAAGGGCTGCGGTGACCACGAGCGTCCCGGTAATAATGGATGCGAGGGTCTTCCACTCCAGGAAATGCTCCGGCCCGACTTCCGCCAATGACATCAGGGCGCAAATCGCCGTGCACAGTAGCGCTTGCCTGATCGTCGTCTTCCAGAATTCCCTGTCCATAGCGACCCGCCTCCTTGCGTGGCGATCAAAGCCGATACGGCCAATCTATGCCGCTGCCCGCTATCCGTCATGTTTTGCGACGATTCCAACCTCTTTCGCCCGAATTCCTGAACGAATGATGTTTATTCAGGAGAAGGATTAATTCCAAGGATGCTGAATCGGTATGACGGAGGCTCTCTGTTCGCTTTTTAATGGAACTGGATAATCGCTGGACAGAAGTTGCTCCACCCGACTCTTGCGACGCTGTTATCCAGGAGAAATCGACGGATATTTTCCGCCGGAAAAATTGACGAGTCGAATGTATCGTTTCCAAGATAATGCAGTAAGCTATGTCTTCGAAGGCCAAGATTTGAGGTCTATGATGCAAGTATCCGAGAGTAGAGAGACGGTTGTGCAAATCCAATTTTTCAATAAGATTGACAACCGATTTTCCGCATAATCGCAGACTGTCTGCTCCGCACACGCGGAGATGATCCTGCCGGTGCCGCCAGTGCCGGGCAGTTCGACCAGTCTGCTCCGCACACGCGGAGATGATCCGGAGACGCGGATGAGCGCATCACCAGAGGACGTCTGCTCCGCACACGCGGAGATGATCCGTGGGGATACCTCATCGCATTGCCGGGACTTCCGTCTGCTCCGCACACGCGGAGATGATCCGACGACGGGACGATCCTGTTCCTCGACGTATCCGTCTGCTCCGCACACGCGGAGATGATCCGGCGCCCAGGGGGCTGGTGGCCGGCGATTGCAGGTCTGCTCCGCACACGCGGAGATGATCCGGCTCGAACAGGGCCTCCCCGGTCTGGGCGAGCGTCTGCTCCGCACACGCGGAGATGATCCGGGAACGCACCGGCGGGGCGCCGGGCCGGTGGGGTCTGCTCCGCACACGCGGAGATGATCCGGCAACACCATCACGAAAACCTCGAATCCGCTGGTCTGCTCCGCACACGCGGAGATGATCCGCAGCGGCGCAAGGCAGCGGACCCGCACCGCACGTCTGCTCCGCACACGCGGAGATGATCCGGGCGACCTGATGCGGATGAGGCATGAAATCAACGTCTGCTCCGCACACGCGGAGATGATCCGGACGGCGCGTGGACTGATGGCGCGCACGGGAAGTCTGCTCCGCACACGCGGAGATGATCCGGAAAAGCTGCGCGAACGCAACGACGGCAGGCTGTCTGCTCCGCACACGCGGAGATGATCCGAAGACGGGCACGGCTTCGCCCCGCTGGTATGTCCTGTCTCGGCGGATAGTTGACACATGTCTCAGCGCATGCTTGACACATGTCCCGGCGGATAGTTGACAGGGGGCCGGGGCCGGTTGGCCCCGGGCTTTCTCATTGGGCGCGGCGCCTGCCTTGGTAGGGCGGGGCGGGTTCGAGTGGCTGGTCGAAGACGACTTCGCCGGTGTCCAGGCGCGTGACGGTGGCGACGCCCTGGTGGATGCGCAGCTCGGCTTGCTGTCCGGCATGCGCGCAGCCGACGCCCAGGCGCAGCGTGTGCCTGCCGAGATTGGGCGTCTTCACCGTGCCGTTGGCGCGCACGGTGACCGTCACGGGTCCCGCTTCGGGGCATTGCTGGCGGACGGGGTCCCATGCCGGCCGGTAGCGCCGGTAGTCGCCATGCGCCGCGTCGGGTTCGCCCGCGGCGGGGCGCATGGCGACCGCTTCCGCCAGTTCGCCGTCGGGCGTGGCCTTGGCGCGCTCCGTGTAGGCTTCCCATGGCGTGCGCCCTGCCAGCGCGCTGTGGGGGCGTTCATGGTTGTAGTAGCTGACGAACTCGGCCAGCTGGGCGTTGAATTCGTCCAGGTTCGCGGCCAGGGGGCGCGCGTCGAGCCATTGCTTGAGCGTCTGGTGCCAGCGCTCGATCTTGCCCTGGGTCTGGGGATGGTAGGGCCGTCCGTGCTTCTGCCGCACGCCGTGCGAGTCCAGCAGCCCCTCGAGCCGGTGGCGCTGGCCGGATCCCGGCAGGCTCCTGAATACCTTGCCGTTGTCGGTCAGCGTGCTGGCGGGGATGCCGTGCTCCCCGCACGCCTCGAGGAACAGGGCGGCCACGTCGTCGACCCTGACCGGGTCGTAGGCGCGCGAGGCGAGCACGAACCGGGAGTGGTCGTCGAACCAGGTCAGCACCTGCGCGTCGGTGCCGTCCGCGAGGACCCAGTGCGTGAAATCCGACTGCCAGGTCTCGTTGGGCAGCTCCGCCTCGAAGCGCTGCACGCTGGCGCGCGGCCGCTTGGCAGGCTCCGGGGTCACCAGCCCCTCGTCCACCAGGATGCGGTGGATCGTCGACGCCGCCGGCGCCGCGCCGTCACGGCGCAGCATCAGCGTGCGGATCGACCTGGCTCCTGCGTCCATGCCGCCGTCGCGCAGCTCGCGGCGAAGCTGCGCCACCCGCCGGCGCGTGTCTGCGTCGGTGCGGTTGGCGACCCGGCGCGCCGCGCGGCTGGCCGGCACCAGCGCCGCCTCGCCGTCCTGGCGGTAGCGGCGCTCGAGCTGGTAGACCCATTGCCTGCTCACGCCATAGCGGGCGGCCACCCTGGCGACCGCCTCGCCTTCGGCGAGGGCCTCGATGATGCGCACGTTGCGCTCGTAGAGGGAACGCGCCTGCCGGCTCAAAGCGGACGGATCGACCTCACGGGTAGTCTTGTGATTGTCGTTGCCTTGGTTGTGTTTGCTATTGACCATACCAATCACAACCACGGCAACGGCCTGAAAAATGTCAACCATCCCCTCGGACCACTGTCAACCATCCGCTGACACAGCTGTCAATTATCCGGTCGAACAGGACACGACCCGCGAAAAGGAGAAGGAAGAAGAAAAAGAGAGGACAGACGAAAAGGCACCCAGGAGAAAGAAAAGGAAGACAGGAAGGTTGCCCACGACAGGCCCGAATTGACGCACGGGAACGCACGATATAGAGTAAGAAACGAACATAATTGAACATTGGTTAACACAATTAAACGTCCAGCTGCTCGCCGTCGAGCATTGCGGGCACACTGGAACGCATAGTGACATCGTAAGTTTTCCAACCGAACCGGGCCGTGAGACGCCCGGGAAGAAAGGCAGAACATGACTGTTCTCGTTACCGGCGGCTGCGGCTACATCGGAGCCCACGTCGTCCACGCACTGCACGAAGCCGGCGAAAACGTCGTCGTCGTCGACGATCTCTCCTACGGCAAGCCCACGCGCATCGAAGGGGCGCGCCTGTACGGCATGGACATCTCCCAGCCGGGTTCCGCCGAGCGCGTGGCCAACATCATGCGCGACGAAGACGTCGACGCAGTCATCCACTTCGCCGCACGCAAGCAGGTCGGCGAATCGGTCGAAAAGCCGCTGTGGTACTACCAGCAGAACATCAACGGCATGCTCAACGTCCTCGAGGCGATGAAGGCCGCCGACGTCAAGAAGCTCGTCTTCTCCTCCTCCGCCGCCACCTACGGCGAGCCGCCGGTCGAGGTCGTCCCCGAAGACGTGCAGATGAACCCGATCAACCCGTACGGCCAGACCAAGCTGTTCGGCGAGTGGATGGCCCGCGCCTGCGAGGAACCGTACGGCATCCGCTTCTGCGGCCTGCGCTACTTCAACGTCGCCGGCTGCGGCCCGGTCGAACTCGAAGACCCGGCCATCCTCAACCTCATCCCGATGCTGCTCGACCGCCTCAAGCAGGGCAAGGCGCCGGCCATCTTCGGCGACGACTACCCCACGCCGGACGGCACCTGCATCCGCGACTACATCCACGTTTCCGACCTCGCCGATGCGCACGTCGCCGCGCTGGAGTACCTCGACCGCGACGAACGCAAATACGACGTGTTCAACGTCGGCACCGGCAAGGGCACCTCGGTGCGCCAGATCGTCGACGAGCTCAAGAAGGTCACCGGCCTTCCGTTCGAGGAAGTCGTGCAGGCGCGCCGCCCCGGCGACCCGGCCCAGCTGATCGGCTCGCCCGAGCGCATCAATACCGAGATGGGCTGGCACGCCAAGTACGATGTCGAAGACATCGTCGAGTCCGCTTGGGAAGCGTGGCAGGCGAATCCGGAGCACCATATCGACGTGGAGAACTGGAAGCAGGCGTAGTCTCGCCTTCATTCCTTTTATTTATATAAGATTCAGCCCTCTTCCGTTTGCGTACGGGAGAGGGCTTCTGTTTTGGCTTGCTAGAGCTGGGACTCGACCCAGTCGGCTATGGCGGGGGCTACCTCTTCGATCTGGTCGATGGCGATTTCGAAGTCGCGCATGCCGCCGTACCACGGGTCGACCAGGTCGATGTCGCTTTCGTGGCCCGGCGCGGGCGTCGGCAGCGACGGGTCGAAGCTGCGGTACATGCGCACGTCGCCGCGGCGCGACGGCGGCAGCTGCCGCAGCAGCGACTGCATATGCGACGCCGTCATCGGCAGGAACAGGTCGGTCGACTCGATCTCCTCGCGCGTAATGCGGTGCGCGAAGTGGCTCTCGGGAATCTTGTATCCGCGTTCGGCGAGGACCTTGACGGCGCGCCGGTCAATCGGATTGCCGTATTCCTCGTCGCTGACGCCGCACGACGCAACGCGCACCTTATCGCCAAGGCCGCGGCGTTCGAATTCGTTGCGCAGCACGATCTCCCCCATCGGGGAACGGCAGATGTTGCCGGTGCATACTGTCATGACCGTATACGGACGGTTCTCGCTCATAGTCACTTCCCAATCAATCTTCTTCCGGCGCGCCGTTGCGTTCCAGCGTTACGAAACGGAACCGCTCGACGGAAGCCCCTTCCGCGGGCGTTTTCCAGCCCGTCTGTTCGGCTATCTCCCACTCGCCGCTCTCCAGCAGGCCGGAAAGCGACGGCGCGTACGTGTCGGCATCCACCGTCGCGTCAATCTGCGTAACGTACACCTTCGAAGCGTACGGAAGCGTCTCCTCGAACAGCTGCGCGCCGCCGATGACCCAGATTTCGCTGCGGTCGAGCCCGTCGTCCGGAATCGCTTCCTGCCGCGCCAGATCCAGCGCGTCCTGCACGCTGTCGACGACGACGGCACCCACCGCTTCGTAGTCGCGGTTGCCGGAAACCACGATATTGTCGCGGTTCGGCAACGGACGGAACCGGGGGTTGAGCGATTCCCACGTCTTGCGCCCCATGATGACGGGGTGGGACACGGTAAGCTCCTTGAAGCGCTTCATGTCCTCCGGCAGCTTCCACGGCATGGCGCCACGGAACCCGATGGCGCCTTCGCGGCCGTCACTGCCGTCCGCTTGCGCCCAGATGAGATTGATGGAGAACGTCTTGGGGAAATCGTCGCCCCAGTCGTCCTCCAGAAAGTCTTCGCGCCCGGCTTCTCCGGGCTCGGGTTCGTGATAGCCGCTGCGGCTACTATCGTGCTCCATTCGTCACCACTCCTTGCATACGTCAGACGGGACTTCAGTCTATTCAGTGGGTTTGACGGGGGGACGGTAGCGGTGCGCACCCGGCGGTCAGACGGCGATCGGGGCCTTGATCGTGGGATGGTAGCGGTAGTTCTCGATGGTGAAGTCCTCGTAGTCGTAGTCGAAGATCGAGTCGGCCTTGCGGATCGTCATCGTCGGGTACGGGTACGGCTCGCGGGACAGCTGCTCGAGCACCTGTTCGACGTGGTTGTCGTAGATGTGGCAGTCGCCGCCGGTCCAGACGAATTCGCCCGGCTCGAGGCCGGCCTGCTGCGCCATCATCATCGTCAGCAGCGAATAGGAGGCGATGTTGAACGGCACGCCGAGGAACATGTCGCACGAGCGCTGGTAGAGCTGGCAGCTGAGCTTGCCGCCGGCGACGTAGAACTGGAAGAGCGCGTGGCATGGCGGCAGCGCCATGTATTCCACTTCCGCCGGGTTCCAGGCGCTGACGACCATGCGGCGGGAGTCGGGCTGGTTCTTGATCAGGTCGAGGACGTTGGCGATCTGGTCGATCGTGCGGTTCGGGTCGTCGGCCGTCGGCGCGGGCCAGCTGCGCCACTGCACGCCGTACACGGGGCCGAGGTCGCCGTTTTCGTCGGCCCATTCGTCCCAGATGTGCACGTTGTGGTCGGTCAGGTACTTGATGTTGTTCGAGCCCTTGAGGAACCAGAGCAGCTCGTACGCGATGCCCTTGAAGAACACGCGCTTCGTCGTCAGCAGCGGGAAGCCGTCAGCGAGATCGAAGCGCATCTGCTGCCCGAAGAGCGAGATCGTGCCGGTGCCGGTACGGTCGGACTTGAGATTTCCCTCCATCAGGATCTTGCGCAGCAGGTCTTCGTAAGGGGTGGGGATGTCGGAATGCGGCCGCGCCGGAACGTTCGCGCGGATTTCAGCGAGTTCTTCTTCAGTAAGCGCCATGCAGTTCAGTATATGAACCAGCGTTGAGATTTTCGCCGGTTTGCGCGAATGCGAATGGAGGGCCCGAAGGCCCTCCATGAGCATTCGCATCGGCGGAAACCGAATCTCAGTGCCGGATAGTGATATCCATCCGGACCGGAGTCTCCTGCTCATACGTATGCATGACCGTGCAGCCCTTCTTGACGTGCGCTTCGATGCGCTTGGCGAGCTTCTCCGCGCCCGCTTCGTCCATGTCGGCATCCACGGCGTCCACGACGATGTGCTCGTCGAACGCGTTGTACGCATCGGTTTCGGGGTCGTAGTTGCCGTCGACGACGACGCGCGCGCCGTTGCCCTCGCCGAGCGCCGTCTCGACGGCGAACTGGCTGGAGAGCGCGGCGCAGCCGGCCAGCGCTACGCGCATGAGGTCGCCGGGCGTGAACTGCCCACGACCCTTGCCGAACTTGATGTGGGCGCCGTCCTCGCTGAAGGCGTCCCAGGAACCGTCCTTGTTGCGCTCAACCCATATGCGCTTGCCCATGTTGTCTCCTTTGCTCATCCGGGCGGATGGTAGGCGTCGGTTTTCCTTCCATCCTACGCGGCCCTGTGATGAGAAAGGGCCCCTAGCGGGGCCCTCGGAGAAAATCAGTCGTGGTCGGGGTGGTCGGGGTCGATCTTGACCTCGATGTCGTGGACCACCTCGTCGGTGGCCTTTTCGACCGGGACTTCGCGCACGAGCTCGTCGAGCGAAACGACCTTGAGCTGCTCCTTGTCGGCCGGCTGGGCTTCGGCACGCGCGGCCTCGGCCTCGACGTACTTGCGCGGCACGACGTAGACCGGGGAGACCGAATGCTGCAGCAGCCCCTGGCTGGTGGAGTTGAACAGGATGCCCGCAAGGCCGCCGCGGCCGCAGGAGCCGACGACGACGATGTCGTGGTCGTGGCTGGCCTTCGTCAGCGCCTCCACCGGCGAGCCCGGAATCAGCGAACGGCGGATCTTCAGGTCCGGGAAGCGCTTCTCGATTGGCGCGATGCGCGCGTCCTGATCGTCCATGTACTTCTTGAGCGCGGACTGGTCGCCGGTGCTCGCGTTCGCCGGCACAGCGGTGATGACGTCGAGCTCGGCACCCCAGTTGTCGGCGAACTGCGCGGCGATCTCGAGCGCCTTGAGCCCCCACTTCGTGTCGTCGGAGCCGACCGCCACCTTCGTGATGACGTTGTTCAGGTGCATCAGGTTGCCGTCGTCGTCGGTGTACGGCACCACGACGATCGGGCAGTACGCGTACGCCGGCAGGCTCGAGCTGGTCGTGCCCAGCAGGCGCTCGGCCAGGCCGCCCTTGCCGCGGTTGCCGATGACGATCAGGTTGTAGTTGCGGCTCAGTTCGACGAATACCGACGACGGGTCGCCGGTGACGATCAGCGTCTGGGCCGTCACGCCCTGCTCGTCGGCGATGGCCTTGGCCTTCGACAGGATTTCCTGCGCGTCGCTGTGCGCCGCGTTGTCGTCCCCCAGCGCGGTGTAGGTAGCGTCAAACGATACGGCGGCGTAGCTCGGCAGCGAGTACGCGCAGACGATCTGCAGCGACATCCCCATATGCTTTGCGTAGTTGGCAGCCCACCATGTTGCCTTGTAGCTCGCGTGCGAGCCGTCCACGCCAACAAGAATAGTCTTGTCGTCAACCATGAGAACCTCCTTCAAGTGAAGTACTAACGCTTCATTGACGTTTGTACTTGATTACCTTACCAACTCACTGCGGCGAGGAACGCCTTTTCTTCCATTTTTTCCTATGAAAAATCCCCGCCAGCCTGGCGGGGAAAAGTTTGCTATATACGGCGTTGCGGAACGTCAGATGACGCGGCGGATATTGTAGCCGCCCGCGAAGCTGGAGACCGCGTTGACGGCGGTAATCTGGGTTCCCTGCGCCGGGTTCAGCGCGTTGATGCACAGGCCGTTGCCGATGTAGATCGCGGCGTGGCCGGAGTTCGCGATGATGTCGCCAGGCTGCGCGGCCGCCAGCGACGGGACCGCGGTGCCGACGGCGGCCTGGGCGCCGGACGTGCGCGGCAGCGAAATGCCGAACTGGGAGAACACCCACTGCACGAAGCCGGAGCAGTCCCAGCCGGCCGGCGTATTGCCGCCGGAAACGTACGGATAGCCGACGTAGTTCTGCGCGAACGCGGCGATGTTCGCCGCCGTCGCGCTGCCTGCCGCGACGGTTGCCGCCGCAGCGGTGCCGGCATTAGAGGAGCCGGAAGAAGTCTCGTTGGAGGAAGATTCGGAAGAGGAATCGCTGATGGATTCGCGCGACTGCGAGCGGCTCGCGGCGGCGGCTTCTTCCTGGGCCTGCCGGGCGGCCTCTTCGGCGGCGGCCTGCGCGGCGGCTTCCGCTTCCTTTTCGGCGGTCGACTTGGTGTGCGGAACGTCGAGCGACTCGACGCCGCCCCAGTTCGAATCGTCGTCGACGTCCGTCGACGTGGCTTCCGCGTACAGGTTCGCCTTCACCGTGTTGACTTTCGGGAAGGAACGTTCGGCTACGATGGCCGACGCTGAATCCGAAGCACTATTGTCAGCGAACGCCGCGGGCACGGTGCCGGCTGCCAATGCAGCCGCGGCAACCGCAGCGGTAATAAGCGTAGTGAGTTTCGTGTTCTTCATCATTGCTTACCGTAGCACGGCCGGGCGAACCCGTCATTAGGCACCCCGGCATCTTCCGCAGCCTTTTCACATTGCGCTTACTGGCGACACGCTGGCAGGAAGCGCGGCTGCGGTCCGGTTTTTCCGCAACCGGCAGCGGATCGGTTCTGGGAAATCAGTAGTGGATGTACGTGAACTGGGAGGCTTCGGCGGCGGTGAACTCGCGGTTCGAAATGACGCCAAGGCCTTCGACGTTCGATTCGGAAATCTTGATCGAGCCGTCCTCGCCCACCGCTTCGACGACGGCGACATGGCCGTAGTACGTCGAGGCGCCGGCCTGGCCGGGCGCGAAGACGACGACGTCGCCGACGTGGCGCGGCGTGCTGTCCACCCAGTAGCCCAGGGCGGAAGCTGAAGCGCCCCAGCTGCGCGCGTCGCCGAAATAGGAGCCGGCGGGCAGCCCAAGCTGGACGCGGCGCGTGTAGGCCCACCAGGTGCACTGGCCGTACGGGTAGGTGCTGCCCTTGTCGCCGGTGGCGTGGTTCGGGTCGAAGCTGGCCGGCAGCGCGTCGGCGTCGGCCGCCATCAGCTTGGCGACGTTCTCGTTGTCGGCGATGGACTTGCTCACGGCGTTCGTGTCGGAGACGGCGTTGGAATCGCCTAGATTCCAGCCGCCTTCGTTGCTGGTCGCCTGCACGTTGTCGGTGGTGAGCGCGGCGCGCGAATCCGAACGGGAGGCGGCCCCGTCGTCGCCGGCGCGCTCGATCGTCGCCGTCGTCGTGGTTTCGCCGGCGCCGAGCGTCAGCATCGAGTCGTCGCGGGTGTTGGCGAACGCAACGGCGGTGGCGGCGGTGCCGACCAGCGCCGCGAGCGAAGCCGACGTCAGGATCGTGTTGCGGCGCTGGGCCGCGCGGGCCGACTCGCGCATCGCGCGGCGCGTCATCGGGGCGACTTCGTTGATCTTCTCAAGAACGGCCGCGTCGAGCGTGGCGACGCCGTTGGTCGCGGCGACCGCGGCATGGCGGCCTGCCGGACGGGCCGCGGAACGTGCGGGGCGGGAGGGGGCCGCGGCGTGCGCGCCGACGCTGGCCGCATGCTGCATGCTCATCGGCGCGACGTGCGCCGCTCCCTGGATACGGGATGGATAACTCGCGGAAAACAGAGACTTCGCCGGGCTCGAAGCGCCATTGCCCTTCGGGCTTTTGTGGGCTGCATGCCTCATACGTCGATCACTCCTCAAACTGCTTGGTTCCTTCACGCACCCCGGCTGCGCGTTTCCGCCCCGGTTTTCCGGGCTGCGGACGCACTGCGGCCAAGGTACAGATGGTCACAGAAAGGCAGATTACAACAACAGCCGGTCACAAATCCAGCGCATTTATAATCTCTTCACCTGAGAAACGGTTGTATTTCACCGCTCGGCGTCGCAATCCCAAGCGTGTTCCCAGCATTTCGGAACCTTCTTGCCAGAAAGGCGTATCCACACCGTTTCTTCACGTTTTGCAGGCTTCGCAAGGCGGCTTCGCCCTGCACCGGCACGCCGGAACGTGCCGAATGGACGGAGGAAAGCCGGAGGGCGGGGCGGACGGGAAATCTTGCGGAAATCCCCGGCGGAATCTCCCGCCAATCCCACTGGGCAAGCGCGGCGGCGCGCGGCGCAACGTCGGCGGGGTATCCTTGCCCACATGGCACAGATCACTATTCCTAGCGCAATGCTCCCGGCCGACGGACGCTTCGGCTCGGGGCCGACGAAAATCCGCGCCGCGCAGGTCGAGGCCCTCGCCGAAGCGGGCGCAACGCTGCTGGGCACCTCGCACCGGCAGGCGCCGGTCAAGAATCTCGTGAAGGATATCCGCGAGGGGCTCGCCGAATTCTTCCAGCTGCCGGACGGGTACGAAGTCGTGCTCGGCAACGGCGGCGCGAGCGCGTTCTGGGACATCGCATGCGCGAATCTCATTGAACGGCGCGCCGCGATCGGCACCTACGGCTCGTTCTCGAAGAAGATGGCGGCGTCGGCGCAGGCCGCCCCGTTCCTCGACGAACCGGCCGTGTTCGCCGGCGACGTCGGCACGTACCGGCTGCCGGAGTTCACCGAAGGCGCCGACGCCTACTGCTGGGCGCAGAACGAAACGTCGACCGGCGTGGCCGCGCCGGTGACGCGCGTGGCAGGCAGCGCCGAAGCGGGCGCGCTGACGCTGATCGACGCGACGAGCGCCGCCGGCGCCATCGACGTCGACGTCGCGCAGACCGACGCCTATTATTTCTCGCCGCAGAAGGCGTTCGGCGCGGAAGGCGGCCTGTGGGTCGCGCTGCTGTCGCCGGCCGCCATCGACAAGGCGATGGCGATGAAGGAACGCGCCGGCGTCGCCGTAGCGATGGACGGGGCTGAAGACTGCGCCGCTGCGACTGGCGCAACCGGAAAGAACGGCGCGCCGGACATCGCCGGCGGACGCTCCGTGCGCTGGATTCCGCCGTTCCTGTCGCTGCCGAGCGCCATCGAGAACTCGCGCAAGAACCAGACCCTCAATACGCCGGCCATCAGCACGCTGATCCTGCTGGCGAACCAGGTGGCCTTCCTCAACGCGAACGGCGGCCTCAAGGCGAGCGCCGCGCACTGCGCCGCCTCCGCCGACGTCGTGTACCGCTGGGCCGAGGCCAGCGACTATGCCGAGCCGTTCGTCAAGGATCCGGCGGCGCGCTCCACGTCGGTGGTGACGGTCGACCTCAAGCCGGAAGTCAAGGACAGCGACGTCGTCGCGGCGCTGCGCGACAACGGCATCGTCGACGTGAACGGCTACCGCAAGCTGGGGCGCAACCAGCTGCGCATCGGCGTGTTCCCGTCCGTCGATACCGCCGACGTCGAAGCGCTCACCCACTGCATCGACTACGTGGTGGAGCGGCTCTAGCCGCTTGCCGCCCGCGTTCGATTCGCGCCGCCACGCCCCCGTCTGCTCTGCTACGGGGCGGCCGTGGCGGCGCGAACTTTTTTCGATACGGATTGATTACGGAAACGGGCGAGCTCAGGCGCCGAGGCGGCGGTAGTCCCAGCGGTCGAAATGCTCCCAGATCAGCAGCGCGATGCCGATGACGGTTCCGGCCGCGCACACGATGACATAGCTCAGCACATGCTGTTTGCCGCAGGCGAGCAACACGAGAAACACCGCCAGCGCGATTGCCCAGAGTACCGTGCCTCCGAGGAACGTTTTGCGCAGATCCACTTGTACCGGCTTCGGCGATTCCCGCCGTGCGCTGGGGTCATAGATCGGGGCGATTTTCATGCCCACCAGCGTAACGCGACGCCCACCCTTTTCGCAAGATTCTTCCAGCAGCGGCATCGTTTTCCGCGCACAAAGCGTCCGGTTAACTGGAAAAAGCCAACGCAAAATCGGGTAGAAGGGGTGACGTTGGGCGGGTTCTTCGGGTATTGTAGTGGAATTGGTTTATCCGCCGCGGGGCGGGGCCAGCCGGGAAAGGAGAGCGTCGTGTACCCGATTCGTCCGGTGCCCAAGCGCTATGCCTGGGGGTCGCGCAGCCGCCTGCAGTCGATGTTCCAGCTCGACGGTTCCGAATGGGACGGACCGCTGGCGGAAATGTGGTTCTCCGGGCACGCCTCCTCCCCCAGCACGATGGACGTGCCGGGCCGCGGCGCCGTCGACGTGCCGCAGGCCATCGTCGAGGAACCGGAGGCGATGGTCGGCAAGCGCGGGTCGGAGGAGTTCGGCCCGGTGCTGCCGTTCCTGTTCAAGGTCATTTCGGCCGACGAGCCGCTGTCGCTGCAGGTGCACCCGGTCGGCTTCCAGGCCCGCGCCGGCTTCAACGAGGAGAACGCGGCCGGCCTTCCCCTCGACGACCCGCGCCGTTCCTTCAAGGACACGAATGCCAAGAGCGAAATGGTCGTGGCGCTCGAGCCGTTCCTTGCGTCGGTCGGGTTCGCGAGCCGTTCGTTCGCCCTGCACAATCTTTCGCTGGTCGACCACCCGGTGGCGGCCGCGATGGCGTCGGCGCTGTCGGCTCCTTCGCGCCGCGTCGCCAGGATCGCCCACGCCGACGAACCGACGCCGGGCTTCGCGCAGGCCGACAGCATGATGCCGATTTCGGCGAGCGTGTGGCCTGCCGCCCGCAAGCGCACCTTCCGCGCGTTCCACGCGGCGGTCACCGCCGGCGCCGACGATCCCGATACGCTGGTCGCCGCGCTCGAGGATGCGCGCGCCGCCAACGCCGCCTCGCGTCCCTCCATGCGCGGGGGCGCCCGCAGCGACATGGCGTTCGACTTCGCGCTGCGCGCCGCGCGCTCGTTCCCCGGCGACCTGAGCGCGCTGGCGCTGCTGATGATGAACCCGCTGAGCCTCAAGGAGGGCGAATCGGTGTTCATCCCCACCGGCTCCCCGCACGCCTACATCCACGGCACCGGCGCCGAGATCATGACGAATTCCGACAACGTGCTGCGCGCCGGCATGACCGTCAAGCACAAGGACATCCCGCATCTGCTGCAGTGCCTCGACTGCCGTTCGGGCAGTCCCGTCGACCCGTCCAATTCGAAGATCGGCACGCTGCTGATGCGCGACATGGTGTTCTACAAGCCCGGCGTCAGCGAATTCATGCTCGTCTACGGGCACGTCGACGCCGCGCAGAAGCCGTGGCCGGTGATGAACGCGCTGGCGATGCAGTACGACACGCTCGTCCAGCAGGTTTCCGGCCGGGTGGTACTTCCCCATCTTGGGCCCCGCGTCGTGCTGTGCACGCAGGGCGCCGTCGACTGCGTCACCGAACAGGACCGGCGCGTGCTGCGCCAGGGCGAGGCGGCGTTCGTTCCCGCCAGCGACGGCTGGAGCACCGTCGACCCGGTCACCGACGGCTCCGCCGAACCCCACGGTTCCTTCGTCATCGCGTCCACCCCGTTCTAAAGCCGCACTCAGGCCGCGCTTAAGCCGTGCGTTGCTCAAAAGCCGCCTTCGCAACCGGCTAGGAGAATCGGCTGGGAAAATCGGGGCGCTTTTTGCAGGCAACATAGGGGGGCAGAGCACCGAAATCTTGGATAAAGCCAACGGCAGCGGGGAAAAACGCCCCCTTACGCACGAGGCAGCAGCAGCGTGAATGTCGTTCCCTGGCCGGGGCGGCTCCATACCGAAACACTGCCGTGGTGCGTCAGCGCGACGTGCTTGACGATGGCCAGGCCGAGGCCGACGCCGTCGCCGGTGCGTTCGTTCTGGTTCGAGCCGCGGAAGAAGCGTTCGAAAATGCGGTCCTGCTGCGCCGGATCGATGCCGCAGCCGCGGTCGAGGACGCGCACGACGGCGTCGGAACCGTCCTTCGATGCGCCGACGGTGACGCTGACGCGCGCGCCGTCCGGCGAATACGCGACGGCGTTGGCGACCAGCTTGGCCACCGCGGCCTGCAATTGCGCGGCGTCGCCGTGGACGGCAACGTCGCCGTCGGCGCGGAACGTAATCTCGATGCCGCGTTCCTTCGCCTCCGCCTGTTCGCCCTCGACGGCGCGGCGCACCGGGTCGGCGAGCGCGATGCGGTTCGCCGGCGTCGCCGCCACCGGTTCCTGCGCCTTGATCAGCATCAGCAGGTCGGCGACGAGATGCTCGACGTGCCGGCTGGAGCGCCGCACGAGCCGCGCGTCGTGCGCGATCTGCTCCTCGCTCAGGTTGCCCGCTTCCAGCGCATCCGCAAGGTCCTGCAGCTGCCGGCCGGGCTTCATCAGCTGCTGCGAAACGTTCTCGATGAAGTCGTCGCGCGTCTGCTGGAAGCGGATCGTTTCGCTCACGTCGTCAAGCATGACGACGACGAACCGCTCGTCGATGCGCCCGACGGTGACGTGCAGCCAGTTGGGCCGGCTGACGGTGCCGGAGCGCTCCTCGCCGGCGACGCGCTGCACGCTGCCGTCGTCACCTGCCTGCGCGTACCACTGCGGCATCGCCGTCGTGACGTCGAGCGTGATCCGGCCGCCCGAAGCGCGCACCTTCGCGACGGCCTGCGAAATCTCCGGCACGGCGAGCCGGTCGTCGGACACGACGCCCAGCCGGTACGCGGCGGGGTTGGCGCGCACGACGTCGCCGTCGGCGCCGACGACGACCGCCGCTCCGGGCAGCATCGACAGAAGCGTTGCGGTGGAGTCGTCGAGATCGTCGTCATCATCGTCTTCGTCGCCGTCGCGCTTGCGCTTGCGGCGATGGAACGGCGACGAGACCGCGTCGCGCAGCGAAACGCCGCCGGTCAGGCGGCTCACGAGCGGCGCAAGCCATCCGAATACCAACACGAGCAGCGCAATCACTGCGGCGATGGCCAGCAGGAAGAACGCGGCGAAAATCAGCGTCGAGGCATTGAACGGCACCATACGGCCAATTCTTGCACGGCCTGTTTACCGCGTGCGCACGGCAACCGCAAAGCGTACGGCGGGTGAACAGTGGGCAAACAACGGTTCGACACGCAGCGAAACGGTTCCCGGGGCCGGTCAAACCAAGTAGTCTGGAAGCAGACTGCCATCGCCGGCGCGGACCGGCACGACGAAAGGAAACCATGCGCGTTATTTTCAACGAAGAGATGAAAGCGGTGGCCGACGACCTCGACCACATGGCCCGCAACGTGCGCGACGCCATCCACGGCGCCGGAGCGGCGCTGACCAAGCAGGATCTCGACGCGGCGCAGACCGTCATCGACAACGATGCGGAAACCGACGCGCTGGCCAGCAGCGTCATCGACCAGTGCGTCACGCTGCTGAGCCGGCAGAACCCGGTCGCCACCGACCTGCGCGTCGTCGTGGCGACGCTGCGGCTGGCGGCGACGTTCGAGCGCATGGGCGACCTGGCGCGCCATATCGCCGAAGCCGCGCGCCGCACCTACCCCGAATCGCCGCTGCCAGCCGAGGCGCAGCCGCTGTTCAACGAAATGCAGGACTTCCTCGACCTGACGGCCGACCGCCTCGTGACGATGCTCGCCGACCGCGACACCGACACGGCCGAGCAGATCATCCGCGACGATGACAAGCTCGACGACATCCACCGCCAGACGTTCGCGCTCGCCCAGTCGGACGACTGGAGCGGCACGAACCAGCAGCTCATCGACGTCGTGCTGATCGGCCGATTCATGGAGCGCCTCGGCGACCACGCGGTGTCGGCGTCGCGCCGTGTCGTCTACATCGTCTCCGGCTTCGACCCGAGCAAGGAGCCGGCGCGCGACGAAGGCACCGACATCGACTGACGCACCAGAGCCGTCCAGACTTTTCCGGGTGACGCCTCACTGGACAGATGGACGATTGCGCCTTGTTTCCAAATCCTTGGAAAATGGCCCTTTTGAGGCTTTCAGGGTTGAGAGCTGCCGGCCGCTTGTGTCCAGTGGCGCGGCCGGCGGAAAACTCTGGACGCCTAATCCAGCGTGACCACCGTTTTGCCGATGGTTGCGTCGCGCTGGATCGCTTCAAGCCCCTCGACCAGCTCGCCGAATGGCAGCACCTGGCCAATCAGCGGGTCGATTTCGCCCTGCGCGGCCAGCTGAAGGACTTCGGTGGCCATGACGCCGAGGTCCTTCTTCTGCTCCGGGTCGCCGCTGGCGTGCGCGCCGCCGAGATTGACCGCTTCGACGCTCCAGCCGTTGCTCCACAGCGTTCCCGGATCGATGTCCGGCACGCCGACGATGGCGACGAGCTGGCCGTTATAGGCGAGCATCGAGAAATCCTTCTCGCACTCGGCCGCGCCGACGGGGTCGACGATCAGGTCGACGCCGTGGCCGCCGGTCAGTTCGGCGACGCGCGCGGCGACGTCTTCCGCTTTGTAGTCGATGAAGGCTTCGGGGTGCGTTTTCTCGACGAACTCCTTCTTGCGGCCGGACGCGGTGGTGAACACCTTCAGGCCGTGCAGGTGCGCGAACTGGATGGCCAGCGAGCCGACCGAGCCGGAACCGGCCTGCACGAGCACCGTCGAGACGTTGTTGAGGTTCGGCTTGCGGTTGATTGACTGGTATGCCGTCAGCGCCCCGCACAGCAACGCCGCCGCGTCGGCATAGCTCAGCGGCTGCGGGATCTCGGCGAGTTCGTACGTCGGCACGCTCACGTATTCGGCGAAGCAGCCGTTCTTTTCGAGATTCAGGTGCCCGGCTACCCGCATACCGGCCTTCCAGTTCTCCACGCCGTCGCCGACCGCTTCGATCTGCCCGGCCAGGTCGAGGCCGAGGACGTGCGGATACGTCCATGCCGGGTTGTGGCCGGCTACCAGCTTCCAGTCGACGGGGTTGAGGCCAACGGCCTTGACCTTGACGAGGACTTCGCCGGGCGCGGCGGACGGCTTGGGAACGTCGGCCAGCTTGACGCCTTCCAGCGTCGTCACGTCGGCATTGGGAACGACATAGGCCTTCATATTCGAGATTTCCTTCTTTCCTGCATGCTTCTTGCCTTCAAGCTACTCCTCCTGGATGCCAAATACCTTCATCATCTGGCCCAGGTAGGTTTTGTCGGCGGCCTTGAGGGCGCCCTTGAGCGCCACCTTGGCGAGCGGGTTCATCTCCATGTCGGTGATCGGCTTGCCGTCGCGCAGCTTGACGGCCGCGTTCATCATGTCTCGGATGTCGTATTCGGAGTTGAACACTTCCGGCACGCCGCGGTCGACGTTGCACAGCGTATACACCGCCTCCATGCCGGTGCGCATCGAGTATTCGGTCGTGAAGATCGTGTCGCGCGGCGTTTCGGCGAATTCGCCGAGGAAGGCGAAGTTGACGGCGCCGTCCGGCACGACGTCGGGGCGGTCGCCCAGCTCGCGCGGCATGAAGAACGCATCGATGAACGGCAGCATGACCGGCACCGTGTTGCAGTGCTTCGAGGCGAGCTCGTGGATCTGGCTTTCCGGAACGCCCATGTGGTAGAGCCATTCCTCGCAGATCTCCTCGCCGGTGCATTCCTGCATCGGCTTGCGCACGTAGTTGCCCGGCTTGTCCGGGAACAGGCCGTACAGCCATGCGGAAATCTGGTCCTTGGGCTGGTCGCGGAACTGCTGCTGGCGGTTGACGGTCCAGCTCAGCAGCCAGTTGGAGTCCTTGACGGTGACGATGCCGCCGGTGACGGTGTGGCCCGAGTACGGGTCGCGATGGCAGATCTTCTCGATGTACTGCGGAATCTCGCCGTCAAGGCAGGTGGCGGTGGCGCTCATCCATTTCGTCAGCTGCGGGTCGTAGATGAACTTGTTGGGGTGGCCGAAGCTCGGGTCGACCTTGGCGATGCGGCGCCACATGTCCCAGCCGTTGCCGGGGTGGATCTGGTCGTCGAAGCCGGCCGGCGTATGCTGGTCGCCTTCGGTGGTGTTCTCCACGCAGCCGCCGTTGGTGATGAACACGAAATCGTTGTCGGTTAGCTGAATCGTCTGCTGCTTGCCGTCGGGACCGGTGAAGATGAACTTGTCGGCGACCTTGCGGGTCGGCGTGCTGTACGGGTTGCGCGGGAACGCGTCGTTCTGCGCCTGGGCGCGCTGCACTTCGTCCTCGCCGACGCCGGTAGTGGGGCGCACCGGGCCCTTGCCGCCAATCTTGAACGTGACGTCGTCGACCTTCGTGTTGTAGTGGAACTTGACGCCGCGCTTTTCGAGGTACTTGACGAGCGGCAGTACCATCGACTCGTACTGGTTGTAGCGCGTGAACCGCAGGGCCGAGAAGTTCGGCAGGCCGCCGATATGGTGGATGAAGCGGTGCAGGTAGCGGCGCATTTCGGTGGCGGAATGCCAGTTCTCGAACGCGAACATCGTGCGCCAGTAGAGCCAGAAGTTCGAATCGAAGACCTCGTCGTCGAAATAGTCGGTGATCTTCTTGTCGTAGGTTTCCTCAGGGGTGGCGAGGTAGAGCTTCAGGATTTCCTCGCAGGCCTTGTCGGACAGGCCGAACTTGTCGTCGGTGTGCGCGTCCTTGCCGCGGGCGTAGGTGGCGCGGCACAGCGAATAGTTCGGGTCCTCCTTGTTGAGCCAGTAGTATTCGTCGAGCATCGAATGGCTCGGGTCCATGATGCTCGGCACGTCGCGGTACACGTCCCACATCACTTCGAAATGGTTGTCCATTTCGCGGCCGCCGCGCATGACGTAGCCCTTGCCGGGAATGTAGGCGCCGTCGAGCGCGCCGCCCGGCAGCGAGTCCTTTTCATAGACGTTGATGTTCTTGCCTGGCATCTGCGCGTCGCGCACGAGGAAGAACGCGGCGGCGAGCGCCGCGATGCCGGTGCCGATGATGTGCGCCGTCTTGCCTTCCATCCCCTCCGGCTTCTTCGGGTGCGCGAATGCTTCATAGTTGCCTGCGGAATAATACATGGGTCCCCTCCTGCTCGATTCGCCCACGATGATTGTCACTCCCATTGTGAAACGATTCGCTCGCCTAAGCCCACCGGCGAAATTCCTACTCCCCGCATGGAGGATTATGGTTTTCAGGAACCATCTTCTCTATCGCCACAGCGAAAAACGCTTGGTGATCGGGTCGATAACGGCTTTCTCGCCAAAGGCGGCTACGCAGAAATATTCCATGTCCTCGCTCGAAACGTTCACCGTCTTCTCGAGCTGCTCCACATAGGTGCCGCCCGTCATGGTCTCGGTGAAATCAGTGAAAAGGACATCGTTGTCCATGAATTTCCTGCGCGCCTTCTTCAGCTCGCCATTCGTACCGCGCAGCACGATCAGCGACAGGCCGGAAATGCTGCGGTGGATGGCATCGTCGCCATCGGTGAAATCGATGAAGCTCATTTTCTCCCGCAACGCCTCCGGCGCGGCGCCGACCAGTCCCGCGCAGCAATGCCCGACAGCGTTCATCGCCCTGCCAGCCTCGAGCTTTTTATTCACGAGCACAACGAACTTGTGGGTGTCTGCATATACCGTCATGAGACGTCTTCTCCTTGCCTCTCAGCATCCCGTTGTAACCCCCAATGCACTCAGATTCATGGTATCTTCGCTTTTTCACCCATATTCACCCCCGTTCACACTTTTCAGTGATTTTCACACATATTCATATCTGTTCATAGTTTTCAGCAATTTTCACCTATATTCACACTCGTTCACATCCTTCAGCAGTTTTCACCCATATTCACACTCGTTCACATTCTTCAGTAGTTTTCACCAATTTTCACATTCGTTCAGAGATTTCATCAGTTTTCATATTCCAACCAACGCAAATGGTTCTTTGGTAACGTGGAGGTATCTGGCGGAAGGAGACGGCGATGACTGCAGTGGAGGCGAATCCCGCGAAGGCGCAGGCCGGCGGCGCCCGCATTCCTACGCCGCAGGAGATTGCGGACATCGTCATACCGATTGCGCGAAAGCATGGGCTGACGAGCCTGTATCTGTTCGGGTCGATGGCCCGCGGGGATGCGGTGCCGGAATCCGACGTCGATTTGATCTACGGAACGCTTCATAACGAAATCGACGACGAAACGACGCGCCGTTCGGTACGCGAGTTCCGGCGCGAGGCGAGCGACGCACTCGGCCGCGACGTCGACCTCGTTCGCGAAAGCTATATCCGCATCCCGAAAACCGATCCGTACGAACGGGAGCTCCAGCGGCTGTTCCTGCTGAACCTGAAGAAGGGGCGGATTATCAAACTGTACGAAAGCGACGCGAAAAGCAACTGCCTTCGCTCGTAACAGCAAACCTTTCAGGCTTGAGCAACGTCCTAAGCCCGGAGCGTTCACCGGACGGTTTCCGACGAAGCCTAAACGAAAAGGGCCCGGGTTCTTGCGAAACCGGGCCCTTTCGAGCGGAAAAGTCTTCAGCAGATCACAATCACTTCTGGCCCTGGGCTGCGACGGCGGCGGCGCCGGCGGCAGCGGCTTCAGGATCGAGGTATTCGCCGCCCTTCTTGATCGGCTTCATGTTCTCGTCCAGCTCGTAGACCAGCGGCATGGCCGTCGGGATGTTGACCTTGGCGATTTCGTCCTCGGTCAGGCCGTCGAGCATCTTGACGATGGCGCGCAGCGAGTTGCCGTGCGCGGCGATCATGACGGTCTTGCCCTTCTTGAGCTCCGGAACGATGTTCGACTCCCAGTACGGCTCGACGCGCTCGACGACGTCGGCCAGGCATTCGGCTGCCGGCACCGGGTCGCCTTCATAGCGCTTGTCGCCGTTCTGGGCGTACTGGTCGTTCGGATCGATGTCCGGCGGCGGGGTGCCGTAGGAACGGCGCCACAGCATGAACTTCTCGTCGCCGTACTCCTCGCGGATCTCCGACTTGTTCTTGCCCTGCAGCGCGCCGTAGTGGCGTTCGTTGAGGCGCCAGTCGCGCTCGACCGGAATCCACAGGCGGTCCGCTTCGTCGAGGGCGACGTTCGCGGTGTTGATCGAACGGCGCAGCAGCGACGTGAAGACGATATCCGGAAGGATGTTCTTCTCCTTGAGGAGGCGGCCGGCGTTCTTGGCTTCCTCGACGCCCTGCTCGGTCAGCGGGACATCGACCCAGCCGGTGAACTGGTTGGTTTTATTCCATGCGCTCTGGCCATGCCGGAGCAATACTAGTTTGTACGTCATGGCCCCCAGTCTACAGCCGTCCGCAGTCAAAGCGCCGCGCCGTCTCGTCGCCGCTACATCGCGCCGAAAACGCAGCTGAGCACCATCAGCGCCGCGAAGACCAGAGATTGCAGCCCCGCGTACCGCAACGCACGCCCGTAGCGTTTGCGGTCGGCGGCGACCATCACCCCCAGCAGCGTCGGGATCTGCAGCATCATCAGCGAGTTGCCCCACGGCATCCATGCGCACATGCCGGCGATGATCGACACGGCGAACGACGCGACGGCGACGACCCCCAGCGCCGCCTGCGCCCGCTTCGGCCCCAGCCGCACGGCGAACGTCTGCTTGCCGCACAGCGGGTCGGTGTCGATGTCGCGCAGGTTGTTGACCATCAGGATCATCACCGCGTTGAAGCCGACGGCGACGGCGCCGCAGAAACCGATGATGTCGACGCCGTAGCGACCGGCGAGAACCTGCTGCCATGCCCCTTCCTGCGCGATCATTGGCCGGCTGAACGAAAAATCGGACGTATAGCGTTCCCCGACGCCGTAGCCGGTGAACGACTGGCAGACGACGAACTCGGTGCCGAGGGTCGCCACGAGCCCGAAGAACACGAAGACCGCGGCCTCTCCCCACCCGCTGTAGCCGTACGGATGCTTGCCGCCGGTATAGAACCAGCCGGCGATGACGCAGAGCGCTCCCAGCGCGACGATCCACCATTGCCCGCTCAGCGCGGCCGCCGCGACGCCGGCTGCGCAGCCGGCGAGCGCGAACGCGGCCGCGCAGCCAAGCACGGCTTTCGGGTTCACGCCGGCTTCCGTAAGCCGCTGGGGGCGTCCTGTTTGAGATTCGCTGCCCGCGCGGCCGGCGTCGGCGCCGCGCAGCCCGTCGGAATAGTCGTTGGCGAAGTTGACGGCAATCTGGAAGCAGACCGCAACCACCGCGCACAGCGCGACGGCGAGCGCGAACCGCCACAGGAGCGAGGAATCCGAAGTCCAGACCGGCAGGCAGCGCGTCGGCGTGCCGTCGTGCGAGACGGGGTCCGGCGAACCGGACTGCCGCACGCACACCGAATCCCAGTTGGTCGGGTCGGTCAGCACGTACCATGCCGCCGCGGCCCCCACCGCTACCGGCGCGATGCTGGCCGGCAGCGTCCTCACCCTCAGCCCGTTGACGAAGTCCCTCATCTTCATGCTGCCATTGTGCCATGCCGCGGCAACAGGCGCGGCAACGGGAAGGCGCGCGGCATCAGGCGCCGCCGAGGTAGGCTTCCTGGACTTCCGGATTCTCGAGCAGTTCGCTGGCCGCGCCGTGCAGGCGGATGCGGCCGTTCTGCAGCACGTAGCCGTAGTCGGCAATCGAGAGCGCGAGCTGCGCCTGCTGCTCCACCATCAGCACCGACAGGCCGAGTTCGTCGCGCAGGCGTCCGATATGCTCCAGCACCTCCTCCACCAAACGCGGCGACAGGCCCATCGTCGGCTCGTCCATGCAGATGAGCTTCGGGCGGCTCATCAGGGCGCGGGCGAACGCGAGCATCTGCTGTTCACCGCCGCTGAGCGTGCCGGCAAGCTGGCTGGCACGTTCCTTCAGGCGCGGGAAGCGCTCGAACTGCGCTTCGAGGTCCTCGGCGACGCCGTCGCGGTCGCGGCGGGTGTAGGCGCCGGCGAGCAGGTTCTCGCGCACCGTCATCTGAGGGAACACGCGGCGCGCTTCCGGCACCGACGCGATGCCGCGCAGCACGCGGGCGCGGGTGTCGAGGCCGGTGATGTCGTCGCCGTCGTAGCGCAGCGCGCCGCGCTTGGGCCTGTTCAGGCCCAGGATCGTCTTCATCGTCGTCGACTTGCCGGAAGCGTTGCCGCCCAGCAGCGACACGATCGCCCCGCGCGGCACGTCCAGGGAGACGCCCTGCAGCGCATGCACTTGCCCGTAGAACACGTCGACGTTGTCGATGGCGAGCAGCGGCGCCACGTCCCCGCGCTCCACCTCCTCACCCTCGACGATCGCCTCCGCCTGCCGCACCGTGGCGACAGGCAGCGCGTTCTGGCGGCTCAGGACGTTGCGCTGGCGGTGGGCTTCGACGGAACCGTTGAGCTCCCGGCGCTTGCCGAGGTAGGCTTCGACGACGCGCGGATCGCGGCGCACCGTGTCGGGGTCGCCCTGCGCGATGACCTTGCCGCCGTCCATCGCCAGCACGCGGTCCGACAGGGCGGTGACGAGCTCGATCTTGTGCTCGACGAGCAGGATCGTATGGCCCTGCGCCTTCAGGTACTGCAGCTGCTCGAGCACTTCGGCGGTCTCCGACTGGTTCATGCCGGCGGTCGGTTCGTCGAGCAGCAGCAGCGACGGCTCGGCGATATGGGCGCGCGCGATTTCGGTACGCCGCCGATTCGCGTACGACAGCGTATACGACGCGTCGTGCCGCCGCGGCCCGAGCCGCTCCCGGAACCGGTTGATTTCGCTGGTCACCCTCGCCTCGACGTCGCGCTGCTCGCGCCGCGCCTTGGGGCCAGGCACCAGCGCCACCGCGGTCTCGGCGAGCAGCGGCAGCCAGCGCAGGCCGACGTAGCGCTGCAGGTTCTTGAACGGCCGCTGCGCTTCGAGCTTGCGGTGGTAGCCCAGCTCGATGTTCTCCTCGACGCTCAGGGCCCCGAACACGCGCCCGTTCTGGAACGTGCGCCCCAGGCCCCGTTCGGCCACGCCGGGGCTGTCGACGCCGGCGACGGAGTCTTCGTTGATGTCGATGAGCCCCGAATCCGGCTTGAGGAAGCCGGAAATGAGATTGATCGTCGTCGATTTTCCGGACCCGTTCGGCCCGATGATCGCGATGACCTCCCCCTGGTGCAGGTCGAACGACACGCCGTCGACCGCCTTGAGCCCGTCGAACGACTTGCGCAGCTCGCGCACGCGCAGCACGACCGGCTTGTCGAGCACCTTGCGCCGGTGCGCTTCGGCGTATGCCTTCGGGTCGCCGCCGAACGCTTCCAGTTCGCGGCTGTACGGATCGACGTCGGCGACCGGCCCGCGCACCTGCCCCGCCTCGAATACGTAGGCGTCGGTTTCGCGACCCGTCGCCGCGGTTTCGGTTCCTCGCGTTTCGAGTTCCCCCGTTTGAGATTTCGCAGTTTCAGATTGCGCCGTTTCGGTTTCCGGCGATTGCGTGTGCCGTCCCATGATGCCGGTTCCTTTCCTTCCATCAAGCAATGAACAAGATTTCCTCGAACCCCTAGGCCTTCTTGGCGAGGAGGCCTTGCGGGCGGAACATGATGACCGCTACGAGCAGCGCCCCGTAGAGCAGCACGCGCGCGTCGGGGAACAGCCGCAGCAGTTCCGGGGCGCCAATCAGCACGACCGAGCCGGCGATGGCGCCGAGCGGCGAGTTGAGGCCGCCGAGCACGATGATCGTCAGGAACAGCATGCTCATGTTCGAGTTGAACAGCGTCGGGTCGATGTACGTGTACTGGTGGGCCAGCAGCGCGCCGGCGAGCCCGGCGAAGAACGCGGCGATCATGTAGGCGAGCGCCTTGTACGAGCCCGAGCGGATGCCGAGCGATTCGGCGGCGTCCTGGTCGGAGCCGACGGCGGCGAACACGCGCCCCAGGTGCGAATGCTGGATGCGCGTGACGACGAACAGCGTGACGAGCAGCACGATGACGTCGAGCAGCAGGAGCTTCTGCGACGTGTTGAGCGTGGCGCCGAACACCTTCGGGAACGGGATGCCGGTGATGCCCAGCGAGCCGTTGGTGATCGGCTCGGCCACGCGGATCAGCGCGACCATCACCATGCCGACGCCGATCGTGGAGATCGCCACGTAGTGGCCGCCGAGCTTCCAGGTCGGGAACGTCAGCAGGCTCGACAGGAACGCGGCGATGGCGCCGCCGGCCAGCAGCGCCAGCAGGAACGGCCAGCCCTGCTGCGACGTGAGGATCGCGGAAGCGTACGCGCCGACGGCGAACGGGGCGGCCAGTCCGAGCACCGTCTGCCCGGTCAGCCCGGAAATCAAGGTCAGGCCGATGGCGGCGATGGCGTAGATCGCCACCTGCGTGGCGATGCCGGAGACGTAGTCGGACAGCGTGAACGGCAATGCCAGCAGCACGGCCGCCAGCACCGCGTAGCCCCATGCCGGCAGCTCGAACGGCTTCGTCGCGCCGGTGAACGTGCCCGTCATAGGCTCGGACTTCACGTCGATCTTCGCGCCGAAAATGCCCTGCGGCCGCACGATGAGCACGATCAGCAGCGCGCCGAACGTAATCAGGTCATGCGCTCCGTCGCCGAACCAGAACACGCCGAGCGATTCGACGACGCCGAGCAGCACCCCGCCGACGACGGCGCCCGGAATGGAGCCCAGTCCCCCGATGGCAGCCGCGACGAACGCAGTCAGGCCGATCGTCGAGCCGTTCATCGCGTTGATGTTGCCGTTGAACAAGCCGATGAAAATGCCGGCGACGCCGGACAGCACGGCGCCAATCGTGAACGCGATGTTGCGCACCCGCTTGACGGGGATGCCCATCTGCGCGGCGGCCTGCGCGTCCTGCGCGGTGGCGCGGATCGCCTGCCCGGACTTGCCAAACTTGAGGAACGCCCACAGCCCCGCCATGGAGACCAGCGCGAACACGATCATGACGATGTCGGACGTGCCGAACCGCACGCCGAACAGCTGCAGGTTGTTCGTGGCGAGCAGCTTGGGGAACGGCTTCGTGTTCGAGCCGAACACCAGCTGCAGCCCGTTGTCGAGGATCTGCCCGACGCCGAGCGTGGCCAGCAGCGCCGCGATGGGCTTGCGCCCTTCCAGCGGCGCGATGATGCCGGCGTTGATGAGCAGGCCGAGCACGCCGGTCACGAGGACGACGGCGAGCACGGTCGGCCCGATCCCCCAGCCCAGCACGCTGCCCGTATACCACGCCACCATCATGCCGACGGCGGCGATCGACCCCTGCGCGAAGTTGACGACGTTCGTGACGCCGAAGATCAGCGCGACGCCCACGGCGACGAGCGCATAGGCGCTGCCATGGATGACGCCGGCGAACAGCGTATCGACCACGGCAACCCCCTAGCCTTCGTAGACCGTGAACTCGCCGTCCTGCACCTGCAGCAGGATCGGCTCGATCGACGGCGCGCGCCTGGTGGAGACGTCGAACGAGAACGTGCCGCCCTTGCCCTGGTACAGCGGGAAGTCGTCGACGGTCTGCAACGCTTCCTGGATTCCTTCGCGCGTCGGCGACGTCTTGTTGGCCGCGTAGGCGAGGTCGATGATGGCCTGGTAGGCCGTCGTCTCGAAGTTGCCCGGATAGTTGCCGTACGTCTCCTTGAACTTCTTGACGTACTCAATCGTCTTCTCGTCCGTGGTGCCGGTGGCGCTGAACGAGCCGGTGATGATGGCCCCTTCGGCGTTGTCGCCTGCCAGGTCGAGGAACTCGTCGGTTTCCTGGCCGCCATAGAACGGCCCGGTGTAGCCGAGCTTGTCGCGCAGCGTGTTGACGACGAGCGCGCCGTCCGGCCCGTAGCCGATGTCGACGATGGCGTCCGGCTCGGCATCGCGCGCCGGGATCAGGATCGGCGACAAATCGGTCGAATCCGCCAGATAGCTCGACGAGTAGGCAATCTCGAGCCCCTGCGCCTCGGCCTCCTCCTTGAAGTATTCGTACGCCTGCTTGCCCCAGTCGTTCTCGATGTACACGACCGAAATCTTCTTCGCCTTCTTCGCGATGGCGTCGGCATATACCTTCTCATAGGAATCGGTGCCGATGGCCGGGCTCCACACATGGTCGCCGGTGTCGGTGAACGTCGGCGAGGAGTTGTTGAACCCGTAATGGACGAGCCCCGCCTCCTGGAACGTCGGGCTCGCGGCGGCCGACGCGGGCGACGAATAGTCGCCGACGACGGCGATGACCGACTGGTCCGACGCCAGCTTCGGCGCCACCGACGCGTCCTGCTTGGCGTCCGACTGCGTGTCGTAGTACTTGAGCGCCAGCGTCTTGCCGCCCACGCCGCCGTTGTCGTTGACTTCGTCGACGGCGAGGTCCAAGCCCTGCTGGAACAGCTTGCCGTACTCGGCATACTGCCCGGTCTTCGGGTACAGCACTCCTATATATACGGTGGAGCCGCCGGTCCCCTCCGCTTCGGCGCTCGCATCGCCGTTCAGGCCGCAGCCTGCCGCCGAAAACGCCAGCGCCGCCGCGCCGATGGCGGCCACCGCCGCCGTTGCCGCCCTATGCGGGCGTCCGGTCTTCCTCACAGCCATGGTTCCTCTCTTTCCTTGCTGAAAAATCTTGGTTTTTCCTTTAGATTCAGTCGACCTCGCCGAAGCGTTCGCCGGCAACGGACAGCGCAGCCAGTTCGCGCAGCGTTTCGTCGGCGGCCGGCGTCGGCACCGTGCAGCTCGGGGCGAGCAGGAACGGGCGGCCGGCTTGCGTACGGACCGTTTCCTCGAGCTGCTCGCGGATGCGCGCGGCGTTCGCGGCGTCGGCGAAATCGAACGAGTTGGCGCCGAGCACCGGCACCGCCGAAAGCGACCCGGCGTCGGCGACGGACGGGTTGCCGTCGGCGAACGCGTCCCACTGCAGGATGTCGACGTCGGCGATGTCGAACCACTCCGGGTTCGCGTGGTCGCGGCAGGTATGCAGCAGGATCGCGGCATCGGGATTGGCCGCGCGGATGGCGTCGAGCACGATCCGGTCAAACGGCTCGCCGAACTCGGCGTACTGTTCCGCCGTGAAATAGCCGTTCGACACGGTGCCGGTGACGGCGTAGAAGATGCCGTCGAGGCCGGCGCCGCCTTCGCTTTCCGGCTTGACGAGCGCGGCTGCGTAGTCGGCGAGCGTTTCGGCGATGTTCGTCAGCGCCGTCTTGGCGGCTTCGGGCTGCGCGTAGAGGAAGTCGGCGAGCGAGACCGCCGGGTCGGCGTACGCGTCGCCCGGGTAGAGCGGCAGGTCGGCGATCTGCAGCAGCACCGACAGCGGGGAGAAGATCGACTGCAGCACGGCGCGGTCCGTCAGTTCGCGGCGGATCAGCCTCGCCGCTTCGAACGATTCGGCCAGAGGCGCGCTCTTGGAGGCGTCGAGGCGCCCGATCTTCGCGATATCGGACGGCTCGGCGATGACGGAGCTCACCTTGCGCGGGATGACGTAGCCGCCGTAGTCGTTTTCGTCGTAGACGTTGCCCCAGCTTTCGGCATAGTAGACGGCGCGCGGGTTGATCTTCACCCAGTCCCAGTCCCAGCGGCGCACGAACTCGACGTACGCGTCGGCGAATTCCCGCGCGCCGTATTCGTGCCCGACCAGGTGCTGCCACGCCGCGACGAGGTACGGCGCGGTGTTTTCGGACAAGATTTCCGCAGCGGTTTCGGCAGGCTGCGTTGCGGCGGGGACGGCGGCGTTCGCGAGGACGGTTTCCGTGGCTGCGTCGGAGCCGGCTGCAGCCGCGGTCGCCTTGGCGGCACGCTGCTTGCGGGAGTCATTGACGATGGCGTGGAACAGATCGCGGCGGTTGGTCATGGGTTGCTTCCTTTCGGGAGGTTTCCAGCGGCGTTGCGCTGGAGGAGATGGTTTCGTACGACTGTCGTGGGAACAGTAAAACACACGAAAAAACGCAATCGCAACCCAAAAACCGGCGTGTTCTTCCATCTATTTTCTATACCGCGCTATCAAAGATTGCAGTGCTTCCAAAACACGCCATCCCATAACTTTTTCTTAGATATAACCACAATTTATTACCCGCATCAAATGGCAAACGAAAGGGCCCCTCCCAAAAGGGAGGAGCCCTGAATCTTAGGCAAGCAAGGATTGTCAGCTCTGCTGCGGCTTGCCTTGGCTTGCGCCCTGCGGATCCTGCGCCGGGGCCGCTTGCGCGGCCGGCACACCCTGGGCGTTGTCGTAGCCGTCCGGCATGAACTGGCCATTGGCGTACTGGAAGCCGGGCTGGTTGCCCTGCGGGGACGGCGGCACGGTCGGCGAACCGTCCGGACCGTTCATGAACTGGCCGTTCGCGTACTGGAATCCGTAGTCGGACACGCCGGCCGGAACGCCGGTGTTGCCGTTGACGATCGGGTTGCCGGCCATCGCGGCCTGCTGCGCCGCGTACGGGTTGGCGGGAGCGGCCGGGGCGCCGGCGCGGACGGCAGCGGCGCCAGCGGTGCCGGCGGCGTGGCGTTCGTTATACAGCGAAATGATCGTGCCGATGAGCAGCACAATGGCCGAGATGATGATCAGCCATGCGCCGGCGCTGAAGCTGAACGAGTACGACGCCATGCTGCTCGAACCGGAGGTCTTGGCGTGGCCGCCCATGTAGTAGGCGCCCTCTTCGGCGACGGTGTAGACCATCAGGATGTCGGCGAGAATCGTGACGGTCAGTGCGGAGACGTTCTGGCGCAGCAGCGCAAGGACGGCGATGGCGATGACGCCAACGAAGATGACCCAGCCAAGCGCGCCCTCGACGTCCATCAGCGACGCGCTGAACGTCTGCGTCACCGAATCGGACAGGCTGAACAGGCCGCCGCCAATCGTCGCCTTCGCGGTGATGAACGGCACGAACACGCCGATGACGCCGATGACGGCGCCGATCACGGTAATCAGCGCGCCGTAGTCGAATTCCTGGCCGGCGACGGTCAGCGAAGTCTTGGACGCCTTCTTGCCGGCGGCCGGCGGCGGCGCGACCGGGCGCTGCGGCTGCTGCGGCGCGCCCTGCGCCGGAGCACCCTGCGGAGGAACGTTCGGCACGCTCTGGCGCGGTGCACCCTGCGGGGCTGCGTTCGGCGCGCCCTGCTGCGGCGCGTTCGGAGCCGCGTTAGCCGGCGCAGCGTTCGGCGCGGCATTCGCCGGAACGCCGCCCTCGGTCGCCGGGGCGCCATTGACCGGCGTCGGCGCGTAGCCGGTCGGCGCGGCGCCGGCGAACGTGCCGTCGGGCACGGCGTTCGCGGCGCTCTCCTCGACGGTGATGGACGCTTCGAGCGGCGGCTCCATCGGCGTGATCACGGTCTGGTTTTCAAACGGGCCCATCGGCACGACGGGTTCGTCGGAGACGCCGGCGTCGGGCGCGACGCGCACCTCCTCAACGGTTTCGGTAACGGTTTGGTCGGCCTGCTGCGGCTCGCGGGCCGGATCCTTGGGCTGGTCCATGTCCCCTCCTCGGTAACGTTTGCGTTCGGTCTCACTCAATCTCGCAGTCAATCGAGCATTGCCGGGGGCGCACCCCCGTCGTTACGCACCAGTGTAGGGCGGCCAAGCTGGGCGGTGACTGAAAACTTTCCGACAACGAACAGGCCGGGGCGCGCTGCTGCGTCGCCCCGGCCTGTGCCGCCTTCAATCTATGCAAGATTTCCCGCGGCCGTTACCGCTGTCCGGCTCCGTTTTCCGGCGGCGTCGGAATCGAAGATTCCTCGGTTTCCTCAATCACGACTTCCTCCTGCGCAACGGGAGCGGCAGGCGGCACCGGAATGCCGGCGGACGGCGCGGTACCCGTCGCCTGCGCGGCCGGCTCGGCGGCGGCTTGCGGCGCCGGCTCCGGCGTGGCGGTGGAGAAGACCGGCTGCATGCCCGGTTCCGGCGCGACCGGCTGGCCGTATGGCTGGTACGGCTGCGGTGGCTGCTGCGGCGGCTGCTGGCCGGCTGCCGGCTGGGCATATGCCGGCTGCCGGTACGGGTTCTGCTGGTACGGCTGGCCCGGCTCCTGGACGTACGGGTTCTGCCGGTAGTCCTGCTGGGCGGCGCCTTGCGGAGCGGGAGCCTGCTGGTAGCCGGGCTGCGCATAGGGCGCCGGCTGCTGGTAGCCGTAGCCGGGCTGCGGGGCGCTGCCGGAACGCGGCGGCATGCCTGCCGGCACGCCGGGCTGGACGGGAGCGCCGGGCCTGGGCGGGCGCTGCGCCGCGCGGGCTGCCTGCTGCTGCTCGTAGCGCTGCATGCGGGCGCGGGCTTCGGCATCGAAGGGCTGCATGCCCATGCCCATGCTCGGCTCGACGGAAGCGGCGAAGTAGGCGTGCGCATCGCCGGCGACGGCGGCGGTACGCATCTTGTTGAGCTTGACGGCGTTGAACTCGGTGAAGAACGACACGAACGTGCCGGCCAGCAGCAGGATGACGGCGATGAGCGCAAGCCACAGGCCGGCGCCGTACGAATAGCTGGCGGCGCGGTCCATCGTCGACAGGCCCAGGCCCGAATAGCCCTGGACCTGGCTGTTGTAGTCCGAGTACATGGAGTTGAGCTGCGAAACGGAGCTCTTGATGGTGCTGTAGGTGGCGAACAGCGTGCAGATGGAGATGAGCGCGTCGGCGAGCGCGACGATGGCCGCCGCAAGGTTCTTCGCCAGCACCACCAGCACGACGGTGGCGATGGTGGCACAGATGATCAGGACCTGGAAGAACGTGTTGTAGCAGAAGGGAGAGGACGTCAGGCCGCCGGTGACGGCCGTCAGGCCCGCGCCCGACAGCGAGATCTTCATGAACGGCACGAAGCAGGCGACGATCAGCAGCACGGCGCCGAGCAGCGAGGCGATGGCGAAGTAGCTGTAGTAGTGCTTGCCGATCTTGATGCTCATCGGCGGCACGGCGACGGTGCCGGGCACCGCGGCGTTGGCGGCCGGGGGCACCGCTGCGGGCGGCGGGACGGATGCCGACGGCGGCACGTTCGCGGCGCGAGGCGGAACGTTGGCGGCAGGCGGCACCGGCGCGCCCTGCGGCGGCATGCCGGCCGGGCGCTGCCCGGACTGCGGGGCCGAGTGGAACCGCTGCGGCTGAGACTGCTGAGACTGGGATGGCTGCGGCTGCGCGTACGGCGACTGCGGCGGCGTCTGCTGGTACGCGCCCTCTGCATACGGCGTCTGCTGGTACGCGCCCTCGGCGTAGGGCGACTGCTGGTACCCGCTGGCACCATCCGGCACTGGCATGCCGGCGGGGCGCTGCGGGTTGGGATTGGCGGAACCCATGGCTCTCCTTTATGTTGACTGAACCCTATTGGAAAAATCTTGGCGGGAAAACCTGACAGAACCCGGAAAGACAGGTGCCGGCGGAAACGCCGGCGGAAAATCTCGTTGAAAATCTCGCGGAAAAAACAGCGCGGCCGCAGGCGTTTTCCGAACCGAGCGGAACGCCTGCGGCCGCGATGCGCGCGCCTAGCCGATGAGCGGCTTGACGAGCGGGAACGTGATCGTTTCGCGGATCGTCGCACCGGTCAGCGCGATCAGCAGGCGGTCGATGCCCATGCCCATGCCGCCGGCCGGAGGCATGCCGACGCCGAGCGCCTCGAGGAAGTCCTCGTCGATGTCGCAGGCTTCCTCGTCGCCGGCGGCCGCGTCCTTGGCCTGCGCGACGAAGCGTTCGCGCTGCACGACCGGGTCGTTGAGCTCGGAATAGCCGGTGGCCAGCTCGAAGCCGCGCACGTACAGGTCCCACTTCTCGACGACGCCGGGGATGGAACGGTGCGCCTTGACGAGCGGGCTGGTTTCCACCGGGAAGTCGCGCACGAACGTCGGCTCGTACAGCTTGTCCTCGTAGAAGTGCTCCCAGAGATGCTCGACGAGCTTGCCGTGGTTCTCGACGTCGTCGCGCTCCACGCCGAGCTTGTCGGCGATGGCGCCCAGGTGCTCGACCGACGTGCCCGGATGCTCGGGGCCGCCGTTCGGCACGATTTCCTCGCCGAGCGCTTCGGAGAGCGACTCGTACATGCTCATCGTCTTCCATTCGCCGCCGAGCTCGTACTCGGTGCCGTCGAGCAGCGTCACCTTCGTCGTGCCGTAGACGTCCATCGCCGTCTTCTGCACGAGCTCCTTGACGAGCGCGCCGATCGTGTCGTAGTTGCCGTACGCCTGGTAGGCCTCGACCATCGTGAATTCGGGGGCGTGCGTCGCATCGACGCCTTCGTTGCGGAAGTCGCGGTTGATTTCGAACACGCGGTCGATGCCGCCGACCAGGCAGCGCTTGAGGAACAGTTCCGGCGCGATGCGCAGGTAGAGGTCGAGGTCGAACGCGTTCATGTGCGTCGTGAACGGGCGGGCGGCCGCGCCGCCGTGCACCGTCTGCAGCATCGGCGTCTCCACCTCGATGAAGTCGTGGTCCTCGAACGTATGGCGCAGGGAGCTGACGGCCTTGGAGCGGTTGCGCACCATGTCGCGGATGCGTTCGTCGGCGATCATGCCGATGTACGGCTTGCGGGTGCGGGTGTCCTCGTTGAGCTCCTTGTGCAGCGCCGGCAGGGGCTGGAGCGACTTGGCGGCGATCTTCCAGTCGTCGGCGAAGACGGAGAGCTCGCCGGTCTTCGAGGCGATGACCTTGCCGTGCAGGTACAGGTGGTCGCCGAGGTCGACGAGCTGCTTGAACTGCTTGAGCGAGTCGGCGCCGACGACCTTCTTCGAGATCATGCCCTGGATCTTCGTGCCGTCGCCGGCCGACAGCTGCACGAAGCACAGGCCGCCCGCGTTGCGGATGAACAGCACGCGCCCGGCGATGCCGACTTCGTCCTCGGTCTCCGCGCCGGCTTCCAGCGTCAGGTCGCCGTTGTCGTCTTCGTAGCGCTTGCGCACCGCTTCGATGGTGTCGGTCACGTCCAGCGTCACCGGGTAGGGGTTGACGCCGTCGCGCAGCATCATCGCGCGCTTGGCGACGCGCATCTGCACCTGCTCGGGGTGCGCGAGCGGCCCGAACTGCTCGTTGGACGGGTCGACGGCTTCCTCGAGCGTCGCGTTCGCGTCGATCTTCTCGCGGATCGCCGCGTCCTGCGCGAGCAGCATTTCGGCGCGCTCGACCGTCGTCATGACCGGGCCGTTCGCCTCGGCTTCGGCCGCCGTATCGGGTTCCTCGACGACTTCCACGCTCGCCGCCGCTTCTTCAATCTGTTCCTGGGGCTCGTTCGCCACGTTCGTTCCTTTGTCTATACGATTCCTTTTGGGCATGCAATCTGCTCCAGTCTACTTACAGCCCTCCTCTTTGCCTTGCGATTCCCGCGCGCCGCAACTGCGACACGCCGATTTTGCGTTTTCAGGAACGCCGGCTTAATATATCACTCGTTGCAAAAACGGGCTGTAGCGCAGCTTGGTAGCGCGCTTCGTTCGGGACGAAGAGGCCGCGAGTTCAAATCTCGCCAGCCCGACCCAAAGAAAACCCGCTGGAATCCACAAGGTTCCAGCGGGTTTTCGCTTTCCTCCGCCGCCCCTCTCCCTCGGGCCGGCTGAGGCGAACGCTTCGCGTCCGCTTGACCACTCCCGCTTCGAGCTTCGCCTTCGGCTTGCTCTCAGCGACCCCCGAACAAGGCCGCAAACGCTTTCGCGTTTGCATATTTCAGCGGCGGGCGCCAGCGGGGGTGAGTAGGTTGCGCGAGGTTGGCGTGCAACCTAATAGGCGGCGCGGATGGCTTGGTCTAGGTCGGCGATGAGGTCGGCGGGGTCTTCGAGGCCTATGGAGAGGCGAATCAGGTTGTCGGTGACGCCGGCGGCTTCGCGGTAGGCGGCGGGGACCTCGCGGTGCGTGATCCGCGCTGGGTCTACGATCAGCGAACGCGTGTCGCCGATGTTCGCGACATAGGAGAACAGCCGCACGCTGTCAAGGATTGCGGCGACGTTCTCGCGGCCGCCGTCCACCTCAAACGACAGGATGCCGCCGATGCCGTCAGGAAGGTAGCGGTCCGCCAGTGCAAGCTGCGAATCTTCACCGGCAAGCGGGCTGGCGCCGGGGACGGAGGCGTAGTGGACGCGGGTGACGTGCGGGACGGACAGGAGATGGCGGGCGATCCTGGCGGCGGACGATGTCTGCTGGCGGATGCGCTGCGGGAGGGTTTCGACGCCGGTAAGCTGCAGGTAGGCGTTGAACGGACTCAGGACGGCGCCGAACGTGCGCACGTACTTGATCCGCACGCGGCGGATATACGCATCGTAACGCCCATACTTCGAACAGAACGATTCCCACCGGCCGGCGCGTTCGTCGCTGACGACGAGCTCCGGCGTGCGCAGGTGCTCGAAGCGCGGCGAATCCCAGTCGAAGCGGCCGGAGTCGATGATGACGCCGCCGACCGAGTTGCCGTGGCCGCCGATCGCCTTCGTCGTCGAGTGGACGACAACGTCGGCGCCGTGCTCGATTGGCCGCAGCAGCACCGGCGTCGGCACCGTATTGTCGATGATCAGCGGCACGCCGTGGCGGTGCGCGGCCTCGGCGAGCGCGGCGATGTCGGTAACCTGCGTCGACGGGTTGGCGACCGATTCGGCGAAGACGGCCCGCGTGTCGGGGCCGATCAGCGCCTCGACCTGCGCGATGTCGTTGATGTCGTCGACGAAGTCGGCATGCACGCCGAACTGCGGGAAGAACGTGGCGAGCGCGTCCACCGACGCCCCGTACAGGTTCGTCGGCGCGATGATCCGACCGCCGCCTTCCGCCGCGCACAGCAGCGCGAGCGAGACGGCGGCCATGCCGGAGCCGACGGCGACGGCGTTCGCGCCGCCTTCGAGCGCAGCCAGGCGCCTCTCCAGCAAATCGACGGTCGGGTTGGCGACGCGCGAGTACGAAAAGCCGTCCTCCTCGCCGCTCGAGAGCCGCTCGCCGCGCTCGGCCGTTTCCAGGCCGAACGCCGCGGCCGCGTAGATCGGCGGCACGATGGCATGCTGGTGGCTGGCGTCGCTTGCGTAGCCAGCGTGCACGGCCTGCGTCGCCAGCGAAAAACAGTCAGGCTGCGACATGCACGGCCTCCTTTGCCGAAGCCGGAACCGACGCCGAAGCGGTGGCGGAACCGAACGCGCGGCCGGAACGCAGCGAGGCACGCTGCCGGGCAATCTCGAACGCCTGCTCGAGGTCGTCGATCAGATCGTCGACGTTCTCGATGCCGATGGACAGCCGCACGAGTTCGTCGCTGATGCCGGCTTTGAGCCGCTCTTCGCGCGGCAATTCGAAATGCGTCATGACCGCCGGCAGTTCGGCGAGGCTTTCGACGGCGCCGAGGGACACGGCGAGCGTGAACAATTTCAGATTGTCGAGCACGTCGGCGGGGTCGATGCCGCGCTCGACTTCGAAGCTGAGCACGGCGCCGAAGCCGCGCAGCCCCTTGGCGGCGAGCCGCGCGCCGCCGGCCGACCCCGGCAGCCCCGGGTAGTTGACGTGCGCGACCAGCGGATGCGCCGCCAGGTACTGCGCGATGGCGACGGCGTTCTCCTGCTGGCGCTCCATGCGGATCCCCAGCGTCTGGATGCCGCGGCGCACCTTGTCGCACTCGGCCGGCGCGAGCACGCCGCCGAGCCGGTTCTGCGCGAAATAGATCCGCTCGGACAGTTCCGGCGTGCGGGTGACGACTGCGCCGGCGACGACGTCGGAATGGCCGCCCAGGTACTTCGTCGCCGAATGGATGACGATATCGGCGCCGAGCGTCAGCGGCTGCTGCAGGTACGGAGTGACGAACGTGTTGTCGACGATTGCCAGCGCGCCGGCTTCGTGCGCGAGCGCGGCGATCTGGGCGACGTCGTTGACGCGGAGCAGCGGATTCGTCAGCGTTTCGAAATAGACGGCCGCCGCCGGCTTGCCGCCGCTGCCGACGCCGGCGAGCGCCGCGCGCAGCGCCAGCGGATCGGTCGTGTCGACGGCCTGCGTCAAGATGCCGCGCTCTTCGAAATACTCGTGGAGCAGCGAGTAGGTGCCGCCGTAGATGTTGTCGCCCACGACGATGCGGTCGCCGGGACGGAAAATCGAGAGCGTCGCGTGGATGGCGGCGAGCCCCGACGCGAACGCGAAGCCGCGGTCGCCGGCTTCCAGCGCCGCCAGCTGCGTTTCGAGCGCGGCGCGCGTCGGGTTGCCGGAACGCGAGTAGTCGTAGCGCGGCATCGACCCGACCGTTTCGAAAGCGAACGTCGACGAATCGTAGATGGGCGGGTTCACCGCGCCGTGCGGCTCGCTGGCCGCCGCGCCGTGCACCAGCTGGGTTTCAAGCCGGGTCATGTTGCACCTCCTCGGGTTGGTTGCGGTTGCAGGAGCCATCCTGCCCGAAGGAGGTGCGCGCCACGCGGCCGGCGGCATAGGCAAATCTTATACAGCGCGTTTTCTGTTCAAGATTTCGCCGCGGAAACGCTGGAATTCCAACGTTTTTGCGCTTCAGTCCCAGCGTTGACGGTTCTGGTTATAGCGCGTTGCAATGCCGCTTGTTCGCGGCGCGGGCGGTTTTTTAACGACGTCCCCGCCGCTTTTTCCACGGCTTCCGTTTCCTTTCCCGAGATTCTTTCCCGGCTTCTTTTCTCTGGCTTTAGCGGGTGGAAGCGCTTTTCGATTTGCCGCTCGCTTCCTTGGCGGCGCGGCGGCCGACGAGGATGTCGCGCAGCTTGTGTTCGGGAGCCGGCGGCGGCACGAAGTAGCGGTCGAACGACACGAAGCAGCGCTTGTAGACGAGCGCGACGATGATCGAGTCGGCCAGCAGCGTCAGCGCGCCGATCGCGGCGAGCATGACGAACTGGTATTTCGCCGCGTCGATCGGGCTCTTGCCGGCGATGACCTGGCCGGACATCATGCCCGGAATCGTCACGATGCCGCTGGAGGCGAGCATGGCGATCGACGGCAGCAGGCCCATCTTGATCGACGAGACCATCGACGGGCGCGCCGCCTCCCACTTGGTCGCCCCGAGCGCGAGCAGCGTCTGCACTTCGCCGGAACGCGAGCGCATCGAGTCGAAGAAGCGGGTCAGCGCCAGCGAAATCGCCGATACGGTGTTGCCCAGCAGCATGCCGGTGATCGGGATGACCAGCTGCGCCGCGTACCACGGGTGCGGCCGCACGATTGCCTCGGCGACGATCGAGAGCATCAGCAGCATCGTGACGACGAGCGCGAGCAGCACGGTGCCGGTCAGCCCTTTCGGGATGTTCGAGGCGCGCGACATCGTGATCTGCGCGGCGGCGAGCGTCATCAGGCAGATCAGCCCGACGACGAGCCAGCCGTTGTTGGCGCGGATGACGTAGGCGAGCACGTAGCCCATGACGAGCAGCTGGATGAGCGAGCGCGCCGTCGACCAGAGCAGGCCCTTGGCGACGCCCATCTTCATCGCCACCGAAATGCCGGCCGCGATGCACACCATGAGGATGGCGACGAGCATCCCCCATATGTCAATCGAAAAATAACTGTCCATAACCCCTCTTCCTGCAATATGGACGTCCCTGCTGTGTGTCCTCTTCGGTTCCGGTTCCTCCGCCAGCGGCGTGTCGAGGAACCGGAACCACAACCAATCCGAAAACCTGAACCCGGTTCCTCCGCCAGCGGCGTGTCGAGGAACCGGAACCACAACCAATCCGAAAACCTGAACCCGGTTCCTCCGCCAGCGGCGTGTCGAGGAACCGGAACCACCATAGTGGTCAGCTCGTCGGAGCGGCGTCGCCATACGCGGCGGCTGCGGCGTGGCCGGCTTCCTGCTGGGTTTCCAGGTGGCCGTCGAGCAGGATCATCGTGCGCGCGGCGCGGTGGTCGGTGGCGCGGTGCCGCACGCGCACGATCGCCATGCCGTTCGCGGCCGCCTGCGTGAGGATTTCCCCGACCTTGTCGGCATTGGCGGCGTCGAGCCCCGCGTCGACTTCGTCGGCGAGCATGACGTCGGGCTTGGTCAGCAGCGTCCGCGCGAGCGAAACGCGCGCCGCCTGGCCGCCCGACAGGTCCGCCGGGTTGCGCGCCAGGTCGATGTCGGCACAGCCCACCGAGTCGAGGAATTCGCGGATCCTGTCGTCGGGCAGCAGTTCGCGGGCGCTTTCGCCGGTCTCGCGCATGCGCACCTTCAGCGTGAACGGCAGCCGGATGGCGTCGGCGACCGTCTCCCCGATCAGCGTCGCCGCCTGCGGCAGGTACGATACGTGCACGCGCCATTGCTGCGGCGTGAACTGCGACGAATCCTTGCCGCGCAAGAGGAACGTGCCGTCGGTGTTGACGTCGAGCCGCGCGAACGCCTTGAGCAGCGTCGACTTGCCGGCGCCGCTCGCGCCGGTCAGGTCGACGATCTGCCCGGCGTCGATATGGAACGACAGGTCGGAGAAAATCGTCGTCGTGCCGCCTCCCGGCGCCGGGACGGCGGCGTTGACGCCGCGCGCTTCGAACAGATGCGGCGAAGCGGCCGGGGATTGCCCGGCCGCTTCCTTCAATCTGGGTTCATCCATGCCTCCACTGTAACGCAACGCACGGCGGAATGCGTCAATTGCCTCGTGGTTTCTCGGAGCGCGACGAAACTCCCTTCGCCACCGCCCAGATGACGGCGATTGCGATCAGCAGCACGCCCAGTCCGCCGACGAACACGGCGAACAGGTCGTTCGGATCGACCCAGCTGAACAGGTCCTGCGGAAGGAAGATGCCCAGCAGCAGCGCGACGACGCCGACGACGAGCGCGAGCGCGCCGAAGACGATCGTTCCAGCGGCGGGACCAGCCGGCTGCGCGACGCCGGCGTCCGGACGCGGCGTTGCGGGCGCGGCGGCCGCCGGAGCTGCCGACGTCGCCTTGGTTTCGGGAATCGCCTTGGTCGCGGCGAGCGTTTCCGCTGCGTCCGGCCCGGCGTCGGCCGCTACCGGCGACGCAGGTACGTCAGCCGGCTCCATCCGCACAGTCTGCGCAACGCTCTCTTGCTCCGCAGTCTCGGCATCGCTGGCCGGAAACTCCACGCTGGCAATCTCAATGGTCTCCTCCTCCGCTTTGGACAGCGGTTCCGTATTCTCGTTGCGTTCGTTCATCGTTGCTCCTTTATATATCCAAGATTCTTCTGCCGGTTGCGTTCCGCCGGACGGTTCAGTCGACGAGCATGATCGAGTCGAGCTTCTTCCAGTCCTTCGTCGACGGCGCTTCCGAGGCGTACTGCACGTCGACGCTGCCCGAAACGAGCCCCTCGACCTCGATGGTCAGTTCCGGCGTCTTCGGCGCCTTCTTGTCGTCGACGGCGCACGGCCAGTACTTGCCGTTCTTGATCAGATTCTGCTGGCGGGCGGTAGCGAAGTCCTTGTCGACGACCGTCTCGCCGTCCGGAGTCGTGTAGATTCCCGAGCAATCGGTCGAAATGGTCTCGATGCTGGACCGGCGGTCGGTGACGCCGAAGTGGAACGAGGAGCCATCATCGTTGGATGCGTGGCCGAGGTAGAACTCAATTTCGCCGTCATAGCCGACAATGACGTTACGGTCGCCAATCGAGCCGATTGGCATCGCTGTACCGTTGGCGGCGTCATACTCCATGCCATCCGCGGACGAGACGCCGGTGATGCTGAACGAGCAGCCGTCGGGGATCGTGACGCTCAGCTGTGCGTTGACGACGCTCGCCTTGATCGTGCCCGTCGGGCAGTTCGACGTGGCGGTCGTGCCGTCGTTGAGCGTGATATCATGCTCGCCGGCAAGCTGCTTGCCGGTCAGGTCGAGGTTGAGCTGGGCGTCGTCGTAGTTGCTTCCGGCGACGGCGATGCCGCTGGCCATCTCCTTGAGCTGGTAGGCGTTGGGCGTGACGGTCGTCGGCGTGCCGACGTAGACGCTTTCGAAGTTCTCGCCGGCCACGATCGTCCTGTCGTAGAACGTCGAGTAGACGCAGAACAGCGCGACGATGGAGCAGGTCAGCAGCATGGCGATCCAGGTGATCGGGATCAGGCCGCCCGAGCGCCGGCCGCGGCAGCCGAGCACGATGATCAGCGCGCCGATGGCGATGCAGGCGATGCCGCAGGCGACCAGGACGTCGCCCAGCCAGCTTTTGAGCGTGTAGTCGGTGCCGATCAGCGTCGTCGTGATGGCGGCGCCGATCAGCAGCGCGCCGAGCACGGTGAGCACGATGAACGGGCCGGCCGGCTTGCGGCGGGGCGTGTAGGCGCGCTCGGCCTGGGCGGCTGGGGCGGCTGCCGGCTGGCCCTGCGGGTAGGCAGGCTGCTGGTAAGGCTGGTACTGGTACGGCTGGGAAGCAGGGTTCTGCGGGACACCCGAAGTCTGGTAGTACGGGACGCTGGACGCCGGCTGCGCGTAGGGGTTGCGCGGGGCGTTCGGCTGGCTGGCGGCTCCCGGCTGGGCTGCGCCGGAACCCTGCTGGGCAGTGGCGGAACGGTGCGGCTGCTGGGCGCCGGCTGGGCGGGACGGCTGGGGCTGCGCGCCCGGAGTGCCCGGCTGCGGCTGGGGGCCGTATGCCTGCTGCGCGTAGGGACCCGGCTGGTAGGCGCCCTGCGGACGCGGGGCTCCCGGCTGGGCCTGACCTGGCTGGACTGGCTGCTGGAATGAGGCGATGGCGCGGCGTACGCCGTGCTCGATCAGCAGGTAGAGCAGGAACGCGGCCAGCACCAGCGACGTGACGTTGACGCCGAGCGGGCTCCAGTTCCACCAGCCGACGCCGCCGGTCAGGATGGCGACGAGCGCGCACAGGATGACGCCAAGCATCCCCCAGTCCCAATGGCCGTGCACCATGTCCTCGGCGAGGATCTCGCCGGTCGCTTCGTCGGGAAGCAGCAGCCAGCCGAGGGCGTAGAAGTAGGCGCCGAAGCCGAAGAACAGCGTGGCGACGATCATCAGCACGCGTACCAGCGTGACGCTCCAGCCGAGCTGGCGCGCCACGGCGCCGCATACGCCGGCGATCCACCGGTCGTTGGGGCGCACGATGCGGCTGGAACGGATCCAGCCGAAGAACTTGTCGGACGCGCTCGGCCGCGACGCTGCGGCGGGAGCGGGGCCTTGAGGCGCGCCTTGGGCCGGTCCGTGCGAAGAAGATCCCTGCTGGGCTCCTCCTTGCTGGGCGGACTGACCGGTGTACCCCGTGTACGGCGACGATGCAGCCTGCGGGGCGGACTGCTGGGCGCCCTGCTGACCCGGCTGCGGGGCCTGCGGTGTTTCATTGAAGTTGCTCATGGTTCCATTTGACCATTCCTGAACGCTCGAGGGGGTCGGGGAACACCCTGATTCGCCCCCTGATTAGCGGCCGGGAACCCCTACCTCTCAGGGCGCTGGACCCTTACGAACGCTCGGCTTCACATGGACTGCAGATCCCCCCCGGTCCCCCAGAGTCCCCTGCCTCCACTCTTCTGGGGCTGCCGGGCTTGACGCAATGGTTAGCGCAGCTCCTAACGTTCCGTTACCGCAACCCTGAATCTGGTTGGTCAGGGTGGTTTCTTGAGGATGGGTTTGCCACAATGGAATCTATGAGCGTTCCCCAGAACCAACCCTCCGGTTACCCAGGTCCCCGGCCGGCGATGCCGTACGGCGCGCAGCCGGCGCAATCTGGCATGTCGGCGCCGACGCAACCCGGCATGCAGCCGACGATGCAGTATGGCGGCCAGCCCACGGGCAGCCAGCCGATGGGTTCCGCGCCAGCCGCTCCGGGGGGAGCCGCCGCAACGCCGGAACGGCTGCCGCTGATGCGGCCGAAGAAGGGGCGGATGCTTGCGGGCGTGTGCAAGGGCGTGAGCCTGCATATCGGCGTCGGGGTCGGCTGGATCCGGCTGATCACCATCCTGTCATGCATCTGCTACGGCGCCGGAGCCATCGCGTACATCCTGCTGTGGATCGTCGTGCCGGCCGGCGACCCGTATGAAGAGGCCGCGCGGCAGCAGGCGATGCGCCATGTCGGCAACGCGCCGCTGGCCGCTCCCCTCGCCTCCCCCGTCCCCTCGCCGTTCGCTGCGGGGACCCAACGAACGCAAGGGGCACCGAAATCTCCCTCCTCTCCGTCGCCCTATGCCGCGACGCAGGCAGCGTCGGCACCCCCGAAACCGTTCACGGCGAACGGGGCGCGCGAGGCGGCGCCGGCACAGGGCGATGCAGAAGAACAATCGGCGCCCGCACAGGCGCTGGCGGCGCTGAAGAACGCGCCGAAGCCGGCGCTGTTCGCGCTGGCGGGGGCGCTGCTGCTGGGCGCCGCGTTCCTCGCGGCGTATTCGGGAGTGGATTTCTGGCTGTGGGCGCCGCTGGCGATTGCAATCGTTGGCATCGGCGTGGCGTGGCTGCCCTACCATGACGAGCGCGGCCATGCGCGGGCGATGGTCGCCGGCATGGCGCTGATCTTCGGCGCCTACTCGCTGCTGATGGCGCAGGCCGCGATCAGCGACGGCATGGTGCCGCTGGGACGAAGCGTCGCCGCGGGCCTGGGACTGCTCGTATGCGTCGGGTTCGCGCTGGTGCCGTGGATTACCGCGCTGGTACGGCGCATCGGCACCGAGCGCGCATCGAAGGAGCGCGAGGAGGAGCGCGCCGACATGGCTGCGCACCTGCACGACGGCGTGCTGCAAACGCTGGCATTGATCCAGCTCAACGCAGCCGACCCGCAGCAGGTGTTCACGCTGGCGCGGTCGCAGGAACGCGAGCTGCGCGGCTGGCTCTACCAGGAGCGCACCACGTCGGACCGGTCGGTGGCGGCCGGCATCGAGGAAGTGGCGGCGCAGACCGAGCAGACGTTCGGCGTGCCAATCGACGTCGTCACCGTCGGCGACGCCGAGCCGAGCGCGCAGACCGACGCGCTGCTCGGCGCCGCCCAGCAGGCGCTCGTGAACGCGGCGACGCATGGGGCCGAGCCGATTTCGGTGTATTGCGAAGCCGGCGACGGCGTCGTCGAGGTGTTCGTACGCGACCACGGCCCCGGATTCGATATCCATGCGATTCCCGAGGGTCGCCTGGGCATCCGCGAATCGATCATCGGCCGCATGGAGCGCCGCGGCGGCACCACCGTCATCACCAGCCGCCCGAACTGGGGCACCGAAGTCCACCTCACCATGCCCGTCGCCTCTTTATAGTTTTCTCTCTACGTTCCAGTCGCTGACAACCCGCAGGCGACTGGTTTATAGCGGTCTTTCTACGTTCCAGTCGCTGACGGTCCCTCAGCGACTGGAACGTGACAATCTCACTACATTCCAGTCGGTGATGGCGCCTTAGCGACTGGAACGTAGATCCGGAAATACGTTTCAGTCGGTGACGGCGGCCTAGCGACTGGAACGTAGGAATCTTGCGATATTCCAGCGGAACGGGACTAGATTCCAGCGGGAACGGTTTTAGACGATGCGGCGGTCGGCGGCCCAGCGCGTGAGTTCGGTGCGGTTCGATAGCTGGAGCTTGCGCAGCACGGCGGAAACGTGCGTTTCGACGGTCTTGACCGAAATGAACAGTTCGCCGGCCACTTCGCGGTAGGTGTAGCCGCGGGCGATCAGGCGCATGACTTCCTGTTCGCGGTTCGAGAGCCGGTCGAGTTCGTCGTCGTGCACTTCGCCGCCGGAAGCGTCCGGTTCGGCGGCGCCGGGCTGCCCCATGCCACGGAACGCCGACAGCACGAAACCGGCGAGCTTCGGGGAGAACACGGCGTAGCCGTCGGCGACCTGCTCGATCGAAGAGGCAAGGTCGTGGCCGCTGATCGTTTTCGTGACGTAGCCGAGCGCGCCGGCGCGGATGACGGAGCCGACGTCGGCGGCCGAATCCGACACCGACACGGCGAGGAAGCGGGTCGCCGGCGAATACTGCAGCGAGCGCGTCAGGATTTCGCCGCCACCGCCGCCCGCGCCGCCGGGAACGTGCACGTCGAGAAGCACGACGTCCGGCTTGGTCTGCGCGATCATCGCGACCGCGGACTCGACGTCGCCGGCCTGCCCGACGATGTCGAACGAAGGCTGCAGGGTGGCGATGACGCCGGCGCGGAACATTTCATGGTCGTCGACGACCGCAACGCGAATCTGGCTCTCACTCATGCCTCCACCCTACCCGATTGAGCCCCTCCCCCGCTCGCCGCGCCGACTGTTTCGTTCCGTTTTCCCTACGTTCCAGTCGCTGGGGCGCCGTCACCGACTGGAACGTAGAGGGGAGCCTATTTTCCAGTCGCCTGTACGTCGCCAGCGACTGGAACGTATTTTCCCAATCTACTTTCCAGTCGCTCAGGCGCCGTCAGCGACTGGAAAGTAGAAGGCGGGATATGTTTCGGACGGCGAACATGGGCGTTCGGAACCGGCGGCGGGAGCAGGGCGGCGGTAGAGTGTTGGCATGGATGGTTCGCAGGATGATCTGATGGCGGCGCTCGCTGCGCATAACGACCCGATGGCACTGTATGGGGACGCTCCGGATTCGCAGGACAACGGCAACAACTGCAACAGCAATGGCAGCGGCGAAGGTGACAACGGCGCAGGCAATGGCCAAGGCAGCAACAGCAAAGGCAACGTCGGAACCAGTAACAGCAACGCCAATGCGGGCGCCAGACAATCTGCCGGCGCGCATACAACCGCTTCGTTTGATGCGGAGGGGTTCCTGCGGGGGCTGGACGACATCTTCGCGCGGCATGCGGGGCCGGCGGAGGCGTCGGACTATCTCGAGGAGGCGATGGCGGACGCCGAGAACGCCGGCGACGACGCCGGGCTGCTCACCGTGCTCAACGAAACGATGGGCTATTACCGTTCGCAAGGTCGCCACGAAGAGAACGCGTGGATCGTCCAGCGCGCGCTGGAGCTGGCGATGCGCATGGGGCTGCCGGTTTCCGGCGGCGAGGCGTGGGCGACGACGCTGATCAACGCGGCGACGGCGATGCGCGCGGCCGGCCGGTTCGACCAGTCTGCGGACCTGTACCGCCAGGCGCTGGCCGCCGCGAAGGACGCGTTCGGCCCGGCGGACCGTCGCGTTGCGGCGCTGCACAACAACCTCTCGATGCTCTACAGCGACACCGGCGACTTCGCGGCCGCGCACAGCGAGCTGCTCGCCGCGCTCGCGATCTTGAAGCAGACGACGAAGGACGCCGGCAGGGACCAGGAGATTGCGTCGACCTATACGAACCTCGCGCTCGTGCTGCTTGGCGAAGCGAACGAGATTGACGAAGCCGCCGAAAACGAGGCGAAGGCCACCGAACGGCGCGAGAAGACGCAGCAGGCGGTGCAGTTCGCCAACGAATCTGTGGCAATCTACCACCGCGGACATTTCGAACGCAGCGCGCACTACGCGTCGGCGCTGGCCGGGGCGGCGCAGGCCGCGTTCGCTACCGAAGCGTACGCCGAGGCGGCGCGGCTGTATGAAGAAGCGCTGAGCGTCATCGCAGAATGCTATGGCACCGACACCGACTACTACCGCATCACCGCGGCGAATCTCGAACAGGCACGCGAGCGCGCCGCCCGGGAAACCCCGCAGCAATCCGCGGAAAAAGCCACCCCAAACCCGCCGCAGGAAAAAGCCGAACGGACCGCCGAAAAGTCAGCCTTCGAACCGGCAAAATCCAGCGAAAAGCCAGCGGAATCCGCGGGCGCAACCGCGCAAAAACCGGCGCCGCGCGTAATCTCGTCCGGGCTTGAACTCTCGCGCGCGTACTGGGAGGAGGTCGTGCGGCCGATGGTGCGCGCCGAGTTCCCGGCGTACGAAAGCCGCATCGCCGCGGGGCTCGTCGGCCACGGCTCGGAATGCTACGGGTTCGACGACGCGATCTCGCGCGACCATGATTTCGGCCCCGGCGTGTGCCTGTGGCTGACCGCCAACGACTACGCCGCGATCGGCCCCGCGCTGCAGGACGCCTACGAACGGCTGCCGCGCGAGTTCGCCGGCTTCGCGCCGCGCCGCGAAACGGCGCGCGCAAGCGGCGAAGGACGCCGCACCGGAGTCTTCGCCATTCCGGATTTCTTTGAAAACCTCACCGGCTACGCGCAGGCGCCGGCCGCCACGAGCCCGCACGAATGGCTGCTGCTGCCGGAGGCGACGCTCGCTGCGGCGACGAACGGCCGCGTCTTCGCCGACCCGCTCGGCGAGTTCTCGAAAACGCGCCGCGGCTTCGCGCTGATGCCCGACGACGTGCGCGTCGCGCTGATCTCGCGCCGGCTGGGCATGATGGGCCAGGCCGGCCAGGCGAACCTTCCGCGCAGCTTCGCGCGGCACGACGGCGCGGCCGCGTGGGCGTGCATTGCCGAGTTCGTCGACGCCACGGCGTCGCTGGTGTTCCTGCTCAACAACCCGGCGTCGGTCGGCTACCTGCCGTACTACAAGTGGCGGTTCGCGGCGCTGCGGCGCCTGGCGCGCCGCATGGGCACGACGCTGCCGCAGGTGCCGGCGCAGCTGGAAACGCTGCTGGAAATCTCGTCCGCCGCCTGCTTCGGCGGCGACGAAACGGCGCAGCGCAACGCCAGCGCGACCATCGAGGACATCGCCGTCGAAACGGTCGCCGCGCTGAAGGCAGCCGGGCTGACCGGCAGCGGCGAAACGTTCCTCGAATGGCAGCGCCCGTACGTCGAAGAGCGGATCGAAAGCGAGGAACCGTGCCTGCACAGCCTGTGAAGGAGCCGAACGAAGTGAACGAAACGCAACAGCTGATCGACGCGATCATCGCCGCCGAATGGAGCCAGTTCCAGCGCACGACGAACGAAGGCGGCCGCGCCTCCTGCCAGGGCAACTGGCCGATGTTCCGCGAAATGCGGCTGAGCCAGTTCCTCACGTGGCCGGAACCCCTGCTGCGCAGCTACCTGCGCGACCTCGAAACGGCGGACAGGGCCGGCCGCAATCTCGTCACCGAAAAATACGGCCGCATGATGGAGTCGACGGCGCCGGACGAGTTCCGCCGCAATATCGCCCCGTTCATCCCCGCGCTCGACGCCGGCAGAATCTGCCACCAGGAAGCGGTCATCGCGACGCAGGTTTCCTGGGCGCAAGATTTCCGGCGCCGCTTTCCGCGCCTCGGCGCCGGGATGCGCGTGCTGACGACGGCCGAGGACACCGCCGAGGCGACGTCGTTCGAAACGTACCTGCGCGGCGAGCTGGGCACCTATTCCGACGCGACGTTCACGCTGTACGAAACGCTCGTGGCGAATCTTGAGGAGCGCGGCGAGAACCTGACCGAGATTACCGTCGCCAACACCGTCCGCCTCGCCGGCTTCGCCTCGCTGGAGGAAGCGGAAGCGGCGCAGTAGCGCTGCCGACCGCCTGCCCACCCGCCGCGGCCGCCCAGCCGTCCCTGGTCCCAGCGGGCCCCGCCGGCCCAGGCTTCCCGCGCACCCCCGTGCGTACCGGATGGCCCGCCAACAACACTCGCGCCGGAGCCGACGACTACCGGTATTCCTAGACTTGGCTTGAATATCTTGAATATCGTGAATACGCCCCGCGGGGCGACGGCTTTCCTTGAGGATTGGGTTTGAAATGATGTCGGTGCAATCGCACAACGTATGGAAACGGATCGAGCTTACCCTCTTCATCGCGCTGATCCTGCTGGGAACGACGGCGATCCTCGCGACGGCGATGTCGCCGGACTGGAAGGTGCAGACGTACGGCGAGCACCTGCGCGTGTCGTCGCCGGATACCGCCATCGCCGCCAACGGCATCGAAACAGCCGCGGAAGGCACCTACAAAGTCAAGACGACGAACATCACGATGACCGTTTCCGGCGGCAAGAAGGTCAACGCCATCGTGCGCGAGCCGGTCGGGGCTCCGTCGGGGCGCCCGGCGTGCGTGTTCATCCACGGCGCGGGCACCGGCAAGGCGAGCGAAGTGTACGAGGACCTCGCCAGCGCGATGGCGAGCGCCGGCATCACGACGCTCGTGCAGGACAAGCGGCTCGACAACTACACCTGGCTGAGCCGCGACTACCTGTCCAGCGCCGTCGACTACGAAACCGGCCTCGACACGCTGCGGCACTGGGACGGCGTCGACGCTTCGAAGGCGGGCCTGTACGCCGAATCGGAGGGCACGTGGATCGCCACCGTCGTCGCCCGGCAGGACAAGGACGTCGCGTTCGCGGTGCTGACGTCGCCGCCGGTCGTCGGCGCGCGCTCGCAGATGGCGATGGCCGCCACCGCCTACCTGAACATCATCGGCGCGCCGGAAGGCGTCGAGTCGATCGTGCCGAAGGTCATCAGCATGGACTTCGGCTGGGTGGGGCTGAACTACGCCGACTTCGACGCCTCGAAGTACTTAAGTTCGCTGACGATGCCGCTGCTGGTCAACTACGGCACGCTCGACCCGGCGATGCCGGTGGAGCAGGGCGCGAAGATGCTCATCGAGGACGCTGCGGCCGTCGGCAACGACAACGTCACCGTCCGCTACTACCCCACCAACCACCAGATGCGCACCGGCTCGGCGCTTTCGCTGCCCGGGCTCCCGCTCGAGGAGCACTATACGGTGAATCTGGAGGATTGGGTCAACGCCGTCGCCGCCGGCGCGGACGCCGACGACTGGTCGACGCCGATGATCGCCGGCGAGCAGCCGTTCCAGGAGTACGCGGCGCCCACCGACATCACGCCGGGGCTCGTGACGAACCTCAACGTCATCATCGTCGTCGCGGTGCTGGCCGTGCTCTTCTGGCTGATCGCCGCCGTCGGTTCGGTCGCGCTCGTCGCCGTGAACTTCACGCGCTCCCGCCGCATCCGCCGCGCCCAGCGCGAGGCCGCCGCGGGCCGCTGGGACGCTGCGCGCGGCCCGATCAGCCGGCTGCCGAAGCCGCGCCGCTTTACCGGCGGCACGGGAGCGCTGATCGCGGTGAATCTGCTGGTGTCGCTCGCGTTGACGGCGGCGAGCGTCGGCTACGTCGCGGTGACGGCGAGTTCGGCGATGGCGCTCAAGGACAGCGGCACGTTCCTGCACGCCGGCTGGCTGCTGCTGCAGATCGGGCTGATCATCGGCATCGTGCTGTTTGCGTGGATGTGGACGCGCATTCTGGTCAACAAAACGCGCTTCCGGTTCCGCGACGAACCGGAACACGAGCCGATGCGCATGCTGCCGGGCCACTGGGTCGTCATCGTCGCCACGACGCTGAGCATCCTGTGCCTGCTGTTCCTCGCCGCCTGGCTGGGGCTTGCGTCCTACTAACGCCGCGTGGCGGAAAGCCGCACGTAGCCGGAGTGGTGCATCGTGAAGCGGATCCGGTCGGCGATGTAGACGTCGGTGGCGCGTTCACACGGCACGCCGTCTTCCCCGTACGCCACGCGGTGCAGCCGCAGCAGCGCCGTGCCGGGCGCGACCGACAGCATCGCCGCTTCCCGCTCGCCGGCGGTAATCGACTCCACCGTCTCGTCGACGGCCTTGGGGCGCACGTTGTAGTCGCGGTCGAACGTTTCGTAGAACGAGCGCGTCAGGTCGCGCGTGAGGAACCCGGGAAACAGCGCGCCGGGAAGGCTCGTCGTTTCCAGCGACAGCGGCTGGCCGCCCAGCGACCGCAGCCGCGTGATGCCGATGACCATCGGCGCCTCCCCTTCCAGCCGCAGCAGGCGCACGTCCGCAGGAGAGGCGGGCGCTATCGCCGCCGAAACGACGCGCGATTCGAGCGTCCATCCTTGCCGCCGCGCAATCTCGGGCAGCGATTCGAGCGTATTGAGATTGCGCTCCAGCTTGCCGTCGGCGACGACGATGCCGCCGGCGCGGCCGATCTTGCGGATGATTTCGTGGCTCGACTCGAGTTCGGCGAGCGCGATGCGCAGTTCGGAGCGGCTGATGCCCAGCTCGGCGGCAAGGCCGCGCTCGCTGCCCAGCTTCTCGCCGGGCATCATTTCGCGGCTGCGGATCATCGCCCGCAGCCGGTAGACCACTTCGCTGACCGGAAGACGGAGCATGTCAGCACCCGAGTTCGGCGAGCGTCGCCTCGAACCCGTCGATGAAGAACGCGACGTCGTCTTCGGTGAAGACCAGCGGCGGACGCAGCTTCAGAATGTTGCCGAAACGGCCGCACACCGACGTGAGGATGTTGTGCGCGCGCAGCGTTTCGAGGATGTCGAGCGCGGTGGCCTGGTCCGGTTCCTTCGTGCCGGGCCTGACGATTTCGCAGCCGATGTACAGGCCCGCGCCGCGCACGTCGCCGATGGCCGGGTGCGCCGGCTGCATCGCCTCGAGCGCCGCCTTGAACGCGGCGCCGACGCGCTTCGCGTTGCCCATCGTGTCGTCGTCGCGCATGACGTCGAGCGTGGCCTGCGCCGCCGCCATGCACACCGGGTTGCCGCCGAACGTGTTGAAGTACGGAATGGAGCCGGCGAACGGCTCAAGCACTTCGTGGCGCGCCGCCATCAGGCTCGTCGGCAGCCCGTTGGCCATCGGCTTGCCGGACGTGACGAGGTCCGGCACGATGCCCTGGCGTTCGAAGCCCCAGAACGCGTCGCCGGTGCGCGTGAAGCCGGGCTGTACTTCGTCGGCGATCCACACGCCGCCGAGCTCGTGCACGGTGTCGATGACGGGCTTGAGGAACCCGCGCGGGTCCGGGTAGACGCCGTCCGAGGAGAAGATCGAGTCGGCAAGCAGCGCGGCGAACTTCGTGCCGTGGCGCTCCATGTCGGCGACGGCGGCGCGCACTTCGCCGGCCATCCAGTTGCCGAACTGCTCGGCGGTGGCGTCGCCGGCGCGCATCATCGTGCCGTTCGCGAGCCCCGCTTCGATGGCGGCGAGCGACGCCGGGTCCTTGTCGATGCCTTCGGAATACCAGCGGCCGGCGTTCGGCCCGGGCGTGGCGGTGTCGGCGACCGGCAGCACGAGGCGGTAGGTGTCGGGCGTGGGGATCATGCGCATCGCCTGGCCCACCGGCTGCGCCGTGCCGAGCGCCGGGGAGAGGCCGGATGTCAGGTCGGTGTTGCCGTGGTAGGCTTCCGCGGTGACGATGACGCCGGTGCCGCCGGTGTACGCCTGCGCGACGCGCACGGCCAGGTCGTTGGCTTCCGAACCGGTGCACTGGAACATGATCCGGTCGAGTTCCTCCGGCATCGTCGACAGGATGTCCTCCGCGTAGTGGAGCACGTTTTCGTGCAGGTAGCGCGTGTGCGTGTTCAGCGCCGCCGCCTGCGCGCTCAGCGCCTCGACGACGCGCGGATTGGCGTGGCCGACGGAGGCGACGTTGTTGTAGACGTCGAGGTATTCGGTGCCCTGCGCGTCCCACAGCCGCGCCCCGCGTCCCTTGACCAGGTGCACCGGATTGCGGTAGAACAGCCGGTACGCCGGCCCCAGCACCTCGCGCTCCTCGGCCAGCGCCCGCGTTTCGGGGTCCAGGCCGTCCGCCATTTCCGGCCGGAAGCTGTTGGTATCCATAATCGTCGATCGGGTAGCCATCGCGGCCCCCTCCTTCCTCTCTCCAGGCTGTTGCATTCAACCAGATTCTGCACCCGGTTCCGTTCCAGCCATCGCTCAGGTTCGATACCGGCGAGCCTACCCCGCCGATGTTATGGAGATTCCGTTCGCCAGTAATCCCCCAGAAACGAACCTTTTCGCGCCGAACGGCGTTAATTGGTCGCGCTCGCCCCCGAACAAGGCCGCAAACGCTTTCGCGTTTGCGTATTTCAGCGGCAGGCGCCAGCGGGAGTGGCGTGCATGTCTATCTGGCGCTGGTTGCCATTCTGGCAACCGCGGTGGCGGCCGCCGCAATCCCGGCCAGCGCTACACCGACCGCAACGCGGCGCACCACTCCCGGGCGCCGCAGCTGGTTGCCCAGGTTCGCGACGCTGGAGAGCATCGTCTCGCCGACGGCAAGGCGCGCGGGCTTGGTGACCGGCATCGCCATCAGGCGCGGAAAATCGCCGTAGCGGATCAATCTCGTGTCGTAGGAAGCCGGGTCGGACTCGCGGAACACGAGCAGCCGCAGCGCCCGGTCCGCTTTCTTCGGCCCGTAGGACGCGAAGCCGCACGTCGGCGCGTAGCCGAGGTCGAGGCCGCCGACGTGCCCGATCAGCGTGTTCGTATGGTCGTGGCCGGAGAACAGCGCGAAGTAGCCCGGCGAGCGGCGCAGCGCGTCGACTTCGCCAACGTTGCGTTCCGAACAGCACGGCGATTCGTTGAGTTCGGAACCGGGCCGGCACACGAGCCGGTTGACGACGAAGCAGCGGTCGGAGAACGCACGGTAGCCGCGGATCGCGTACGGCGTGAAGCGCGACGCGACGCTCAGGCAATCGTAGATTTCCTGCGGCGGGATGTGCTGGAACGCAATCGTCGGCAGCGGCGCGCCGGCCGCCGTCATGCCGCGCTTGGCGCGGTGCAGCCAGTCGACGGCGCGGGCGCTGGGCGCGCCGTAGCCGCCGGCCGGGTCGAAATCGCCGGAATTGACGAGCGCGATGCCCATCGCGTTGCCGTCGCCGTCGCTGGCGGCGACCGGCAGGAAGAACGTGCCGGCTTCGCACGCCAGCGCGCCGGTTTCCGGCTGCGCGGCGGCGTATCGTTCGCCGCTCGCCGGCGCGTCCGGGTCGTAGGGCCGCGGCGCCGAGGGGTTCAGGCAGCCGGGGAACGAGCGGTACAGCTCGTCCTGTTCGTCGACGTCGACGCCGCACTGGAAATCGTGGTTCCCGTAGGTGACGGCGAACGGGATCCCGCGCCGCACGATCGGCTCGAGGAACCCGGCGAACGACTGCCGCAGCTTGGCGCGCGTCGCCTCGAGCGCGTCGCCATTCCTTATATATTGCGCGGATTCCAGGCAAGATTCACCGGCCCCCGCTGCGCCCGCTTCCCCGCTTCCGCCGCTGTGTGAAGCCGCGCCGGAAATCTTCTCCTTCAGCGACTGGACGCGTTCCAGCAGGCGTTCGGCCTTCGCGCCGAGCCCCGCGTCGGCGCCGGGTTCCGCCCCGCGGCGCGCGACGAACGTGTCGAGATAGGCCGGGTCGTAGCCGCGCACCTGGTCGCCGGTCAGCACGACGAGATCGGGGTCGGCGGCCTCGATGGCCGCGTCGATCAGCGCGATGGCGTTCGGGCTGACGTCCGGTCCGTCCTGGACGTCGGCGAGCTGCAGCACGCGGAACGTGCCGTCTTTGCGGAAGCGAAGCATCGCGTCCCCTTTCGTTGTTCTTGTTCGGTTCCGTTCGCAGGTTTTCCACAAGATTTTTCCCCGAATTTCCCGCGTACGTTGCCGGCTCCCCGCCCGCTTGCATACGGACGGGCTGCGTTCCATCGTAGCGTTTCCAACGCTGCGTTCGCGGCGCGAATCTTGGTTCCCCTAATCCTGTGCCGGTTCGGCCATGACCGGCACCGGCGCGATCCGGACGTCGACCCGTTCGCCGTCGCCGTAGCTTTCCGACGCCGGATGCTGGCTGACGAGCTGCGCCGGCGCCGCCGCTCCCCCACCGTCGCCCGAACCGGAACCGACGCCGGAACCGTCGCCGGCGATCGTGACGCCGGTGCGGCCGAACGACCCCAGGAAGCTGGTGTGGCGCACGGTGCCGCGGCCGCGTTCGGAACGCTCGAGCCGGACGTGTTCGGGGCGCACGTAGACCTGCACCCGCGAGCCGGCGGCGTACGGACGCATGAGCGGCAGCCGGCTCCCGCACACCTCGACGCAGCCGTCGTCGCCGACGGTCGCGCCGACGCGGTTCGACTGGCCGATGAATCCGGCGACGAACGGCGTGGCCGGCCGGCCGTACAGCTCGCCGGGCGTGCCGATCTGCTCGATGGCGCCGTCGTGCATGACGGCGATGCGGTCGGCGACGGCGAGCGCCTCCTCCTGGTCGTGCGTGACGAACAGCGCCGTCACGCCCAGCCGCCGCTGGATTGCGCGGATCTCGTCGCGCAGCTGCACGCGAATCTTCGCGTCCAAGGCGGAAAGCGGTTCGTCGAGCAGCAGCACGTTCGGTTCCATCACGAGCGCGCGGGCGAGCGCGACGCGCTGCTGCTGGCCGCCGGAAAGCTCCGCCGGATAGCGCTCGCCGAACCCTTCGAGACCGACCGTTTCAAGCATCGCGCAGCTGGCGGCGCGGCGCAGGCCCTTCGGCATGCGGCGGATCTTGAGGCCGAACGCGACGTTGTCGAGCACCGTCATGTTCGGGAACAGCGAGTAATGCTGGAACACCATGCCCATGCCGCGCAGCCGCGGCGGCACGCCGGCGACCGACTCGCCGCCGACGAGGATGTCGCCGCCGCCGATCGTCTCGAAGCCGGCGAGGCAACGTAGGATCGTCGACTTGCCGCAGCCGGACGGCCCCAGCAGGCACACCATTTCGCCCGGTTCGATTTCCAGATTGCAGCCGTGCAGCACTTCCTTGCCGCCGTACGACTTGACGACGTCGCGGAACGCCACCGCGTTGCCGCGTGAAGCGGCGCCTTCATTGAGATTGTTCACGGTTCCCTTTCCTTCCGCTTTCTTGCTTTCTTTTCGCTTTCTTGCTTTCTTTTCGCTGGTTTTGCGTTCTTCTTTGCGTGCTTCTTTGCGTTCTTTCCGCGGCGCCGGAACGTTTCCGCCCCGCACGCGCCCCTACCGCGCGCGGCGGTCGCGGCGCCCGCGACGGCCCGCGCCGGCCATCGCGAACAGCGCGGCGAACGTCAGCGCGAGGACGATCAGCGTGATGATGACCGCGCCGTAGACGTTGCTTTTCGAAATGCTGATGAGCGCGGTCTGCAGCGTCGTGCGGTTGAGCAGCGACGCGATCGTGAACTCGCCGAGCGCGATTGCGGCCGTCACCAGCGTGCACGACACGATGCCGCGCTTGAGATTCGGCAGCAGCACCAGCCGCAGCGTCTGCAGCCAGCCGGCGCCGAGCGATTCCGCCGCCTGCGCCAGCGTCGACCCGTCGAGTCCGGCGAGGTCGGCGCTCAGCGTCGTGTAGACGAACGGCAGCGCGAGCACGCCGTAGGCCAGCGCGAGCGTCCAGGCGCCGGAGCCGGCGAACGAGGCGATCCACGAGAACACCGGCGCCAGGCCGACGACGAGGATGATGGCGGGGATGGCGATCGGCAGCAGCATGAACACGCCCATCGCCTGCCTGAGCCGCGGCAGTTTCACGTGGATCAGCACGACCGCGGGAATGACGATAGCGAACTCGATGCCGATCGTGATGGCGGTAATCGCCAGCGAGCTGGTCAGGCCCGGCTCCAGCGCGCCGACGAGCGTCGAGGCGCCGGTGAACAGCTCCTTCCAGTGGCCGAGCGTGAAGCCGCCGGTCACCGAACGGAACGTGAAGTACAGCATGCCGGCGATCGGCAGCGCGAAGCAGATGCCGAACAGCGCGAGCACGGCGCGGCGCAACCCCGCGGCCGGCTGGTCGTAGCGGCGCCAGCCGGCCGCGCCGCGGACCGGAATCTGGGTTCCCAGCGCCGAGCCGACGCTTACTTTCGTATGGTTGCCGCTTCCGGCGGCTCCGGCACCCACTCCGGCGGCCGCGCCGGTTCCGGCGGCAGGCGACGCAATCGACGCAACGGTACACGGTTTTACTTCAGCCATGACTGGGCCTTTCTTTCGACGATGCCGTAGAGCGTGACGATGGCGGCCATGATCGCCAGCATCGCGACGGCGAGCGCGGCGGCCGCGCCGTCCGAGCCGAGGCCGGTTTCGCCGATCAGCGCGCCGCGCACCTGCAGCGGCGCCAGCTAGGAGCCTTGCGAAATCAGCGCCGCGGCGGTGGCGTAGGCCGAGAACGCGTTGGCGAACAGCAGCAGGAAGCCGCTGCAGAAGCTGGAGGCGAGCATTGGCAGGCCGACGCCGAGCCAGTAGTGGCGCGCCGAGCCGCCAAGCATCGCCACCGCTTCGGCCAGGTGGCCCGGCAGGCGGGCGATGGCCGGCTCGAACGCGATGACCATGAGCGGAATCTGGAAGAACAGGTAGGGCAGGATGAGCCCGGCCGGCGTGTACAGCCACATGCCGTTCGCGTAGATGTCGACGCCGACGACGTCGCGCAGCAGCAGCGTGACCATGCCCTGGTTGCCGAGCGTGGCGACGAACGCGAAGGCGAGCATCACGCCGCCGAACTGGGAGAACGCGCTCGAGGCGGCGTCGACGAGGCGGCGCACCGGGCCGCCCGGCCGGCAGCCTTGCAGCGCGTAGCATACGAGCGCGCCGAAGACTGCGCCGAGCGCGGCCGTCGCCGCGGACAGCCACAGCGAGTTGGCGAACGCGGCGCCGACGCCGGGCCGGGAGAAGACGGCGAAGTTCGCCAGGCTCCAGCCGCCGTCGGCGCGGAACGCCGAAACGACGACGATGGCTGCGGGAAGGAAGAAGAACGCGGCGACGTAGGCTCCGAACGGCGCCAGCCGCAGGGTATCTTTCATGACGCGGCCACCGCGTTCCAGCGTTCGGCGAGCAGCTCGTTGGCGCCGTCGACCTGCGTGCCGCTCGCCATCGCGATGCCGTCGGGCAGGCCGCCGGCTTCCTTGAGCGCGGCCTGGTCGACGGTGCCGCTGTCGGACATGTCGGCGGCGAGCACGGGCAGCGCGCCGGACTTGAGGAACAGGTTCTGCACTTCGTCGGTGTAGAGGAACTCCTGCCACAGGCGCGCGGCCGCGGGGTGCGGCGCGTCCTTGTTGATCGCCTGGCTGTAGTAGGAGCCGTACGCGTTGTCGGGAAGCACGACCGTCTTGAAGTTCGCGTTCTGCTGCGCGGCCGCGACGTTGTTGTAGTTCCACGCGACGACGACGGGCGTCTCGCCGGACGCGATCGTCGACGGCGACGCGTCGATGGACAGGAAGTTGCCAGCCGCCTTGAGTTCGGAGAAGAAGTCGATGCCGTCGGAGAAGTCGTCGAGCGTACCGCCGCGCTGCAGCGTCGCCCAGGCGACCGCCGCGAACGCCTCGCCGGCCTGCGTCGGGTCGCCGGAAATGGCGACCTTTCCCTTATATTCGTCCTTCAGCAGGTCGTCGAGCGTTTCCGGCTCGCTCACCTTCGAGGCGTCGTAGCCGATCGAGACGACGCCGGTGTAGTCGTTGACCCACAGGCCGCTCGCCTCCTTGTTGCCGTCGGGGATGCGGTCCCAGCTGGCGACCTTGTACGGCGCGTAGTATTCGGTGTTGCCCAGGGCCACGTTCGAACTCAGGTCGAAGACGTCCGGTGCGTTCGACTGACCCTTGAGGTCCTTCGCCGCCTTGATTTCCTCGGCGCTCGAGCCTTCGGGATTCGCGGAGTTCACCTTCAGGCCGTAGCGGTCCTTGAACAGCTGGATGATCTCGCCCCAGTTCGCCCAGTCTTCCGGCAGCGCGATGACGTTGAGCTCGCCTTCCTTCTGCGCGGCTTCCACGAGACCGTCCATGCCGCCGAAGTCGGCAAGCGACGTCGCCGTCTTCGAGTTTTCGTCGACCTGCGCAGCGTTCGAACCGCACCCCGCCGTCCCGAACGCCACCGCGGCAACCGCGCTCGCAGCCGCGACTATTTTCCCAAGATTCTTCCCGAGTTTCTTTCCACGGTTTTTTACAATATTATTCTCAAGATTACCCTTAAGATTCTTCATAAGATTTTCTTCTCTGCTTTCGTTTTTTCTTCTTCAGGCACGCTCCGCCATTGCTACGGCAGAGCGCGGAAATCATTGCTATCACAAGATTTTTCTTGCGTCTCCGCGGGCTTTTCAACCCGACAATCTCAATCCTAACGACACAAACCCAAGAAAAAACCAAAAACAGCCACTCTTAAATAACCCTTAATCTCCCGTTCACTTTCGCTGGAACATATCCTAGATTCTACGTTCCAGTCGCTCACGCCCCCTCACCGACTGAAACGTAGACAAAAAGATACGTTCCAGTCACTGAAGACGCCCTACCGACTGAAACGTAGCCTCCAACCTACATTCCAGTCGCGCACGCCCCCTCACCGACTGAAACGTAGACGGCCCAATACTTTCCAGTCGCTCACAACCCGTCACCGACTGAAAAGTAGACAAAAAGATACGTTCCAGTCGCCTAGGAGCGCTCAGCGACTGGAACGTATCGGGTGGGCTATGAAACAGCGGGAACGTTACGGAACGTTACGGAACGTTACCGGACGTTACGCGCCGTCCGGACGCTACTCGTGCGTCTTGTATTCGGCGGTGCCGCCGGACGCGGCGAACTCCTCTTCCGGGGACAGGACGAGGTGCTTGCGTCCGTAGAGCGCGAAGAACGCCGTCGCCAGGAGGTAGATTGCCACCATTGCGTAGACGGCGAGCCGGTAGTCCGGGTTCAGCAGCACGGCCACGAAGATCGCGAGCGCCAGCAGCCCGGCGATGACGGCGCCCGGAACCCCGAAGCGCGACTTGAACGGCCGCTTGATGTTCGGCATCTTGCGCCGCAGGATGACGTACGACACCATCTGCAGGATGTAGGCGAGCACCGCGCCCCACACGGCGATGTTGAGCACCACCGAGCCGGCGCCGGAACCGCCGTACGCGATGATGAACAGCGCGGCGAACCCGATGACGGCGCCGACGACCAGGCCCCAGTACGGCGTCTTCTTCTTGCCGGTCAGCGACAGGAAGGCCGGGTAGTAGCCGGCGCGCGAAAGCGAGTACAGGTTGCGTCCGTACGCGAACATGATTCCCTGGATCGAGGCGAGCAGCCCGACGAGCGCGAACGCGGAGAGCACGGCCGCCATGTTGCCCGGCAGGATGGCGCGGAAGCCGTCCAGCAGCGGCTCGTCGGAGCCGGCGAGCGCTTCGGAACCGGTGACGGCCGGGTTGAGGAACACGATGACCAGCGCCGACAGTCCCAGCGTGAAGATGCACAGGCGCGAGGCCTTCGGGATGTTCTTTTCCGGCTCGCGCACCTCTTCGGCGGCCAGCGGCAGCTGCTCGATGCCCAGGAACAGCCACATCGCGAACGGCATCGCGAAGAAGATCGCGCCCCAGCCGAACGGAAGGAAGCTCGAGTTGCCGGCGGTCGCCTTGATGTCGAACAGCGACGAGAAGTCGACGGAGCCGGACGCCACCGCCCAGATGCCGAAGAACGCGACGATGGCGAGCGCGGCGACCGACACCACTTCAGCGAAGCGGAACGAGCTTTCAGCGCCGGCCCAGTTCACGGCGACGAAGATCGCGTACAGCCCCAGCCACCATACCCACTGGTAGCCGGCGTCGTTGAGCGAGAACCCGGTCAGGTCCATCAGGATCGAATCCGCGTACGCCGAAGAGAAGTAGACGATCGTCGCCGCGGTCATGATGTATTCGACCGTTTCGGCCAGGCCGGTGAAGAAGCCGCCCCACGGGCCCATCGCGGCGCGGGCGAACGAGTATGCGCCGCCGGTATGCGGCATCGCCGACGCCATTTCCGAAATGGAGTTGAGCATCAGCACGTACATCGTATACACCACGGCCGCCGCGATGAGCATGCCGCCCCAACCAGCCTGCGCGATGCCGCCGTTCCAGCCGGAGAAGTCGCCGGAAACGACCGCCGAAACGCCGATCGCCCACAGGCCGAACGCGCCGGCCGTGCGCTTGAGCTGGCGCTTCTTGAAATAGTCCTTGTCGGTTTCCCTATACGTTACGGCGCCGATGCCGGTGCCCGTCGTGACGCCGCCGGAAACGGCGCCGTCGGAAATTGCCGTTGTCATGATTGGTTCCTCCCTGGTTTTTCGTTTCAGTAAACTCTCGTTGGTCACACGATTGCAGAATCTTGGATCATCAGCCCCGCGCAACGGTTCCGCTTTGCGCAACGTTTGCATTCCGCACAACGTTTGCAGTCCACAAAACGTTTGCAATCAGCGCGCGGACCATACCGGCCGTCAGCGCCCTATCGCAGCAGCCACTGCGAGTCCGCAAGGTAGCGTTCGGCGACCTCGACGGTGCCGGGCGCCTGCGCGGCGGCGAGCCCGTCGGGAAGCGCGTCCTCGCGGTGGTTCGTCGTCCAGCCGAGCATCTGCAGCCGCCGGATCATCGACAGCGCGCCCATGATCTCGAGTTCCGCATCGCTGAACGCGCCGGCGATCTCCGTGTAGCCGGCGACCCACGCCTCCGCGAGGTCCGGCGCGTACGGTTCGTGCTCGATGAAGCTCAGCGACGACGCGTAGTCGTAGAGATACCAGCTGTAGCCGGCGTCGTCGAAATCGATGACGGTGAGCGACCCGTCGGGACCGGCGATGACGTTGCTCGGCCGCAGGTCGGCGTGGATGAGCCCCCAGCTCCAGTCGTCGCGTGGCGCTTCCATCATCACCGACAGCGCGCGGCCGAGCGCCTCTTCGCAGATCATGCGGTCGAGCCGGCTCAGCGGCGCCGTCTCCCAGCGCCCCCAGCGCGGCGCCGGCCCGACCATGTCGGAAATGTCCCAGTTGAACCGCTTGAACCCGTACGGCTTCTTCCAGCGGCGCGACTGTTCATGGAACTTCGCCGCCCACTTGCCGATCGTGCGGTAGTACGGCGCCGGGTTCTCGAGGTCCTCGAGCACCGTCCCTTCGACGAATTTGGTGGAGATGACCATCCAGCCGACGCCGTTCGCGTCGCGGATCTTCGTGACGAACGTGCCGCGGACGGTGGGCACGGGGTCGATGAGATTCACCCCGTCGCATTCGTGCAGCGCGTTCAGCCAGCTGATTTCGGAGGCGACGGCGTCCGGACCGCCGACGTAGCCGGGCTGCGAGACGCGCACGACGCCTTCCGGCTTGCCGTCGAGCAGCAACAGGAACGTGGCGTTTTCCGAAACGGTGATGAGATTGAGTTCTGCGTGCTCCGGCTGGATGCCCCACGCGCCGCACACGCCCTGGAACAGCCAGAACGGCGCCGGCGAGCCTTTCGTCAGATTGGAGAAGGCGCACAGCGAGACGGCGTCGACCGGATCGAGCGGGCTGTCGAGCAGGCTGACGATCGAGTGCGGCGCGGAAGCCAGCGTGGGGGCGAGGGTCGGTTCGGGCATGGAAACCTTCTTTCGTTCGGCCCGCTGCCAGCGCTGCCGGCGCCGCGGGCGGCTATTTGGTTTGCATGCTTACGATTCTGCCCGCAACGCCGCTTCCACTCGCCCCCGCGCCGTTACGGCTCGGTAAAGAAAGGGGCGCGGGCGATTAACGGTTGGTAACGAATGTTTCCGGCACGTTGAGCCGGTGCACGTACGCAGCCAACGCGTCGAGCTGCGCGCCGTCGATCGCCTTCAGCTCTCCGCCGAACCGGGCGCGCGCCGCGTCGTCTTCGAACGCCAGCTGCGCCATCGGCACGATAAGGAGGCAGCCGGTGCCGCCGGGAAGGTCCAGCGGAATGGCGTGGACGTCCAGCTTCGCATCGGCGCGCAGCCTCCCGTTCCAGTACGGTTCCAGCCAGTTGTATATAAGATTGAGTTCGTCGTCGCCGGGAACGGCATCCAGCACGAACGCCACCGGCATCGGCCATTCCTCCAGGTACCAGCGCAGATTGCCGTGGGGCGCGGCGCCGTTCCACGGCACCGAACAGGTGAGATTGATACGGGCCGCGCCGCGCGGGTCCTTCACGAACAGCCGCGTTACGTGCACTTCGCGCGCCTTGATGGCCACGAGAGGCACGGCGAACATCAGCAGCAGGAACGCCAGACCCAGCGCCAGGCTGTCGAGGCCCTGGACGCACCAGCAGCTGATGACGGCGCACGCAAGCACGGATGCGACGAGCCCGAAGGCGAACGCCGCCGTCGACCCGCGCCGGCAGCGCTCGGCCATCAGCGCCGAGAACCGCGCGGCGCGCTTGCGGGCCGGCGAGCCGGCCGTCGCCGCCGCGGCGCCGGGCGTGTGCTGGGTCTGCGGCAGCGACTGCGAACGGCACGCCCACACGACCAGCGGCGAAATGGCGATGCATACCAGCGAACAGATGAACAGGATTCCGACGAGCCCGACCTGCCATTCGTCGCCGCTGCCCAGCAACGCGAAGGCGACCAGCAGCACCGCGTCGAGCCCCAGCATTCCCCAGCCGATGATCTGCCCCGTTGCGTACGGGTGACGTTGCCAGAACGGGCGTCCGTCGCGCCCTCGCCCCTGGCCGGCGCCGTCGCCGCCGTTTCGCCCCATCGTCCAATCCTCGCTCTCGCACCGCTCAAAGTAAAAGTAAAGAAAGGAGAAGGGTCCCGGCATATCGCCGGAACCCTGGTTGCGGAGAGAGCGAGATTCGAACTCGCGGATGGTTGCCCATCAACGGTTTTCAAGACCGTCTCTTTCGACCGCTCAGACATCTCTCCAAGCCATCCGGAAGCCACTCGGCCACCGCACGCCCACCCAGTATACACGCCCAACCCCCTCCACCCCTCCCCGCGTGCCGACGCCCCCCCCCGACTGGAAAATAGCCTCAAATCTACATTCCAGTCGCTCACGCCCCGTCACCGACCGAAAAATAGCAAAAAGCCTACGTTTCAGTCGCTCACGCCCCGTCACCGACCGAAAAATAGCCAAACCAATACGTTCCAGTCGCCTACGCCCCGTCAGCGACTGAAATGTGGGAGATTTTCCACGCCTCAGTCACCTGCGCTCCCACCGACTGGAAAATAGCAAGAAGCCTACATTCCAGTCACTTACACGCCCTCAGCAACTGAAGCGTGGAAGATTTTCTGCACTTCAGTCGCCTACGCCGTCACCGACTGAAAAGTAGCAAAAAGCCTACGTTCCAGTCGCTCAGGGCGCCTCAGTGACTGGAATGTGCCGATTGGCCTACATTTCAGTCGCTGGCGACGCGTGAGCGACTGGAACGTAGGCAATTCGATATATTCCAGCGGCCAGCGCCCGATACGACAAGAGCCTGATACGACAGAGGGGCCCCGCGCCTAGCGGGACCCCTCTTACGAAACAGGAGCGCTCACCCGAGAAACCCGAGAAACCCGAGAAACCCGAGAAACCCGAGGAACCCGAGGAACCCGAGGAACCCGAGGAACCCGAGGAACCCGAGGAACCCGAGGAACCCGAGAAACCCAAGGACCCCGAGTAACCTACAGAAGCAACCTCACGCTTCCCACTTCTGCGGTTCGATGACCTCCATGCCGTTCATGTAGGGGCGCATCGCCTTCGGAATGACGATCGAGCCGTCTTCCTGCTGGTGGTTTTCGAGGATCGCCACGAGCCAGCGGGTCGTCGCCAGCGTGCCGTTGAGCGTCGCCACCGGACGGGTGCCGCCTTCCGCCACGCGCTCGCGGATATTGAGCCGGCGCGCCTGGTATTCGGTGCAGTTCGACGTCGACGTGAGCTCGCGGTAGCGGCCCTGCGTCGGCACCCACGCCTCGCAGTCGAACTTGCGGGCGGCGGAGGAACCGAGATCGCCGGCGGCGGTGTCGATCACGCGGTACGGCACCTCGACCTTGCCGAGCATCTCCTCTTCCATCGCGAGCAGCTGCTGGTGCTGGTCGTAGGAATCCTCCGGCTTGCAGTACACGAACATCTCCACCTTGTCGAACTGGTGCACGCGGATGATGCCGGCCGTATCCTTGCCCGCCGCGCCGGCCTCGCGCCGGTAGCAGGAGCTCCAGCCGCAGTAGCGCAGCGGCCCGTTCTCAAGGTTGAGGATCTCGTCTTCGTGCATGCCGGCAAGCGCCACTTCCGAAGTGCCGACGAGGTACTGGTCGTCGGGTTCGCGCAGGCGGTAGATCTCGTCGGCGTGCGAGTTGAGGAAGCCGGTGCCGCGCATCACTTCCGGCCGCACGAGCGTCGGCGTGATGGCGAGCACGAACCCGTTGTCGCGCGCCTGGTCGACGGCCATCGTCAGCATCGCCAGCTGCATGCGGGCGACGTCGCCGCGCAGGAAGTAGAAGCGCGAGCCGCCGACCTTCACGCCGCGCGGCATGTCGATGCCGGCGACTTCCTCGCCCAGCGTCAGGTGGTCCTTCGGCTCGAAGCCTTCCGCCGCGAAGTCGCGGATCGTGCCGACCTTCTTGACGACGACGTAGTCGTCTTCGCCGCCTTCCGGCGCTTCCGGCTCAACGATATTCGACAGCTTCCACATCGCCGTCGTATATTCGCCGGCTGCGTTGTCGGCATCCGCCTTGAACGACGCGACCTGTTCGGACAGCTGCTTGGTTTCGGCGATCAGCGCGGCCTTTTCCTCCGCCGGAGCCTTCGCCACCTTCTTGCCGATTTCCTTCTGCTTGGCGCGCGCGGCCTCGTATTCCTTGAGGGCGGTGCGGCGCACTTCGTCGCTCTTGAGCACTTCGTCGACGAGTTCGACCGACTCGCCGCGCTTGCGCTGCGATTCCTTCACGATTTCGGGATGTTCACGGATGAACTGAATATCAAGCATGGGTTCTAGCCTAATGCGGTTCAGCGACACGATAATATATGGGATTTCCCGCGCCCGATTACGCTGCCAGCCGCCCCTTCCGGCACCCCCGCGCCGCCTGTACGGACGCCCGTTTGCAGCGGCCGGGCCCGGTTTGTGGAAGAATGGATAGTCGAAGACTGTACAAGATTGGATATGGCCACCGCCGCCCGGCGATGGGTACGCGTACGAAAAGGGGTAGCATCGTATGTCGGATTCGTGGGTTGCAGGCATCGCCATCACCGTCGCCGTCATTGCCGTCGCTGCGGCCATCGCGCTCGCCGTCCGCTTGCGGCAGCTCAACCGCCGCCAGCGCCTGCTCCAGCACCGCGACGACGACCAGGTGCACTACACCGTCGTCATCAACCCGTCGAAGCCGACGGCTGCTCAGGTACGGACCAAGATCGAGGATTTCTGCCGCGACAAGGGCATCACGCAGCTCACCTTCATCGAGACGCAGCTGGACAAGGACGGCCGCGCCTGCGCGCTCGAAGCGCTCGACAAGGGCGCGGACGTCGTCATCGCGGCCGGCGGCGACGGCACGGTGCGCACCGTCGCCAGCGCGATGGCGGGCACCGACCACGCGATGGGCATCATCCCGATCGGCACCGGCAACCTGTTCGCCCGCAACATGGGCATTCCGGTGGACGATCTGGACGCCGCCATCGCCATCGCCACCTCGCACGGCTCGCGCAAGGTCGACATCGGCCGCCTGACGCTGCTGGACCGTCCGGACGTCGACCATGGCCATGCGTTCCTGATCATCGCCGGCATCGGCTTCGACGCGCTGATGATCGACGACACCGACCCGGAGCTCAAGAAGAACATCAGCTGGCTGGCCTATTTCGTGTCGGGCGCCAAGCACATGTTCGCGCCCAAGTACCATGCCGAGGTCACGATTACGCAGCCCGACGGCGCGCAGCTGCGCTCCGAGCTCACGTTCCGCACGTTCATGGCCGGCAACTGCGGCGAGATCCCGGTATTCTCGCTGATGCCGGACGCCTCCTTCAACGACGGCCTGCTGGACTTCGAGGTCATCGACACGTCCGGCGGCATCATCGGCTGGGCGAACCTGCTGGGCGACGTCGTCCACCAGACAATCACCCGCAAGGCCGAGCAGCGCCCCCTGTCGCACAATTCCACCATCGACCAGATGCAGGGCGTCTCCGCGGAACTGCGCCTGCCGAAGGCCGTCCCCGCCCAGGTCGACGGCGACATGCTCCCTCCCACCTCCCACCTCAAGTTCGAGGTAGAACCCAACAGCCTCACCGTCCGCGTCCCCACCGTAGAAGCGTAGCTTCGCTCGTCCCCGCTAGCGTCCGCCGCCAAAATAAGCAAACGCGAAGCCTCCGTCCCCGCTGGCGGGGACCGGAGAGCCGAGCCGAAGGCGAAGGCGATCCGAGGGGTGGTCCCTCCGCTGGAACGCGAGCTACCCCAATTTTCAAGGGACGGCCCTTCCGCTGGAACGCGAGTTACCCCGATTTCGAGGGGTGGTCCCTCCGCTGGAACCTAAGCCAACCCGATTCAGAAGAACACCCCCACCCCATAATCCGAAGAAAACAGAACCAAAACGAGAAGGGTGAGCCGCCAGGGCGAGGAAAACCCGCCGACTCACCCAACTCCTTATTCACCATCGGAATCCAGCGTCGTAGAGAGGGGAAGGGGAACGCTACGGATTCCGGCGCCCTACAGTCAGGGCAAGTATTCCGGCTTGCGGCACATGCCAGCAAGCAGCGCGAGCGCAAGCAGCGTCAACGCGCAGCCGCCTACGACCGGCGCGATAGCCGAGCCATCGCCACCGGCTTCCGGCAGGACATACCCGGGTTCCTCCGAACTTTCATTGGCGAACACCATCGTGTACGTCACGCCGTCATTGCCGTTGAGGTTCTGCCAGTGGTCGACGAACGCGTCATCACTGTCAGTCAGCGAGTTCTGTTCCCGGTACGCGCCGTACCCGTCGGCACCGTCCACGTCGACGATGGCAAGCATGATGTTGTCGGCTTTCGTGCCGCTGCCCCACAGGTACTTGTTGGTATGCACTTCCCGCACCGTCACCGTCAGCTCATGCGACCGCGCGTTCTCGTCCGCCACGACATTGGTAACGGAATCGCCGTTCGCATCCACCGGATGCCCGTCGCCATCCACCCGCTCGCTGAACGTGTACCGGTACGTGCCAGGTGAGGTCAGACACAGCGAATACTCGGTCGCGTCATCGCCATCGCCAAAGCTCAGATTTCCGCCGGCGACATTGTGCGCGGTGGCGACCACATTGCCGGCCGAGTCGGTCAAATCAAACAGGAACCGATATTGCGAGGCGTCCGGTGCGCTGCCGTCCAGCGCCTTCGTCGCGGAAATCTTCACGCACACCTGGTCGCCGTACGTATTCTCGATCGCGACTTTCCCGCTGGAATCCACGCCGCCGGTCACGGTGACGGCATACCGCTCGCTGTCGTCGGGATCGTCGGCGACATGGACGGTCACGACGGTGCCGTTAGGAATGTTCGATTTGTACCCGTCGCCCGCCGTTTCGGTGACGAGATAGTAATGGTCGCCGACCGGGTCGGTTCCGCTGTCGTCCGCCGGCTCGGTGAACGTGATCGCAGGGAACGCGAAGTCGCCCTTGCCGGCCGTCACCGACTGTACGGTCGCGTCGGCAAGCGGGGTGCAGCTGCTCGCATCGGCCACGTTTGTGCAGGAAACTTCAACAAGATTGAACCGGTATTCTGCTCCGGACACTTCATAGTCGACCTTCGACCCGTCCGCCTGCTCCTTCTTCACGCTCTTCGTACCCTCGATGACGATGCTGCCGCTGCGGTGGCTCCTCGTCGTGTTCGTGAACGTATTGCCGCCATCGACGGTAACGGCGTTGTTATCCTTGTCATAATAGGTGTAGGAAATCGGCTCGACGATCTCCCCGCACTTAACAGTGACTTTGGCGATGACGTAGCCGTTGTCGTAGGTTATCCGGGTGTCGGCGCCCTGCTGTTCGCGGATCTTGAACGTATACGTCGTCGACTCGTTGTTACCGGGCTTCGCCTCGAACGGATCGGTGATCAGGTAGTCGATATCGGAATTCTGCAAATTGAATTCAACGTCGTTGCCGACATTGGTGGCGGTGCCCACCGGCTCCTCGGAACCGTCGCCCAACACCAGAGAGAGCTCGAACGTGAATTCGCCAGTCGGCGCCGTCCGCCGCTCGCCATCGACCAAATAGGCCTTCTGCGCCTTAATGCGCGACAGCGCGTCGCCGGTGTACGGCTTGCTATGGCCCTCGTTGCCCAGCGTGATATTCTTCGCAATGAACGAACCGTTCGGACTGCCGGAATCCATGACGAAGTCGCCATTGGGCACGACGACATAGCCGACCACGTCGATGCTGCCCGAGTTCACCAGCGTGGCGTTCGGGTAGAGGAACAGCACGTTGGCGGCGTTCGGATCGGCTTCGGCGATGTTCGGCTTGATCTTCTCGCCGTCGACGGTGTGGTAGGTGACGGCCGGCATGGTGGTCGTGCCGTCCGACTTGATCAGGAAGACGGTGTCCGGCACCACGTCAAGCGCGTCGGTGGCGTTCTGCACGTCGGCGGACGTAATGCCCCAGTCGCTGACGTCGATTTCAATGCCCTGGTCATAGTGTCCGCTGTCAAAATAGCTCTGGTCGATTTCGATGGTCAAGCCGGCCTTGCAGCGGATGATCTTCGTATTGGTCTTCTCGCAGCCGGAACCAGTCAGGTTCCAGTCGGGCTTGCCGCCTTCACCCCACGTTTTTCCATCCCAGCTAATCGTTACGTCCGCGCTCTTGCTGGCGATTGCCTGCACCTCCGCATCAACCTTCGCCATGACTGAACTGAAGTTGATGTAGTTGTCGGTGTAGCGAATCTGACCGCGATAGGACGACGAAGAGAACAGCCCGCTGACGCCATAGTTGGAGGTGCCCAGGTACAGCGGGATCATGTAGCTCTCCGTCGTCGGGTACGTCGCACCGTACGGCACCGAATTGTAGTAGCGGCCCGCATTGAAGTACCCAAGCTTCGACGCATCGCCGGCAATGTACGACGGCGCGGGTTCCTGGAAATTGCCATTGCCCAGGCCAAATCTGGCATTGCTGTCATTGGACTGCGGGATCAGGTTGCCGCCGACGGCAATGGCGCCTACCGAATGTCCCGACTTGATGGTCAGGTTCCCCGGCGTAAACGCCAGATAGTGCGACAGGATATAGCTCATCGTCGCCTTGCCGCAATCATCAGCCCACACGCGCTTGGATTCATACTGCGCCTGCGAGTACTGCGACGTATCCGTCCAGCAGGGAATGGTGGTCGACGAGGAACCGCCCTCGCCGCTGCCGTCACCTTCACCGCTGCCGTCACCTTCACCGCCGTCTTCGCCATTGCCGTCCTCATCCAGGGCCATGATGCCCCAGTCGGCGTCCGGCTGCGCACCCAGCGCAAGATCGCTTTCTGCAGCGGCGTCCGTGTGCCCGTCCAGCACGATGCCGCCTTTCGCATCAGCATCACCATCAGCCTGGCCGTCCTGCGTTGCCGCAACAACCGCCCCGGCGCTCTCCTCGCCATCATCCTCGGCCCAGGCCACGCCAGGCGTCCAGATGCAGGCGAATACGAGCGCCACGATGGCGGCTATGGCGCACAACGCCTTGCCTGCCTTGAATCGTCCGTTCATCTCAACTCCCCACCCGGCCTCCGCGCCGGCGAGTTCGCCTTTCGTGAAGCGCTTAATGTTTTGAAAAACAACTTCTTAACCGCTTAAGCTACACCCATATTCCCCTCTTAGCGAAAACGAACGTCCAAAATGTGAACTCCACCACACCCCCGTTGCCATCCGGAGCGCAGATACCACGCACAGCAAGAACGAGACGGCCGCCCCGAGGATTCGGCCGGCCAAGCTCCCGTGACCGGAGACATAAGGGGGTCGAACATAAGGGGCGAGAGACGAGGGGATGAAGAATCGAGAGACGAGAGATGAAGAGATGAGGAATCGAGAGACGAGAAGTGAGAGACGAAGAATCGAGAAACGAGAAATGAAAGACGAGAAATGAGAAAGGGGCCGCCCCCGCTACTGCGTGCGGGACCGGCCCCTTGGGTTGATAGGAGGAGAAAAGGGATGGTAAGTAGGTAAGTATCAGTGCTCGATGGAGATCACTTCATCGCCAGCGAGCACGTCGCCGGTAATCGGGGTGACCTTCTTGAGCATGGCGGTGTTGAGCACCGTCATCAGCGTCGTCGTCGAGAAGCCGGCGGCCTTGACCTTGTCGAAGTCGACGGTGGCGAGCTTGTCGCCCACGTTGACCCGCTGGTCGGCCTTGACGGCCACTTCGAAGCCGTCGCCGTTCATCTTGACGGTGTCGATGCCGACGTGCACGAGGATCTCCACGCCGTCGTCGGTCTTAAGGCCGAACGCATGGCCGGTTTCGGCGACGGTCTGCAGCACGCCCGAAACCGGGGCGAGCACGTCGACCTTCGAACCGGACGGCACGATGCCGACGCCTTCGCCCAGCGCGCGGGACGCGAACACCGGGTCGCCGCAGTCGTCGAGCGACACGGACTTGCCTGCGAGCGGCGCGAACGCGGCGACGGTCGGCACGGCTTCGGCGGAAGCGTCCATGACCGGCTCGCTCATCGTCTTGTCGCCCGGCAGCAGCGCGTCGTCTTCATGCGTTTCGGCATATTCGACGGCGTCGCGGTTGGCCGGCGTCTCGTTGGCGGCTTCGGCGCGGGCAGCGGCCACGCGGGCCAGCACTTCCGCCTTCTGCTCCGGCGTGCGGTAGTCGAAGATGATGATCAGGAACATCGACACGAAGAACGCCACGGCGATCGAGATGGCGTACACCCACATCTGGCTGAACACCGGAATCGTCAGCAGCGAGGTGAACGCGAACGCCGTCGTCGTCACGCCGCGCACCGTTTCGCCGGCGGCGGTGACGGACGGGAACAGCCAGCCGAGGACGGCGATGACGACGCCGCCGGTGGCGCAGCCGACCAGCATGCGGCTATAGACCTTCTTGAAACGCAGGTGGATGCCGTACAGCGACGGTTCCGAAACGCCGCCGAGCAGGCCCGCGGCGAGCGCGCCGGTAGCCGTCTGGCGCATTTCGGAGTCACGGTCGCGGATGGCGAGCACGAGCACGCCGGCGGTCGCGCCGAAGCAGGCGAAGTTCCACACGCCCATCGGGCCCTGGATGAAGTCGTAGCCGAGCGTGTTGATGTTGATCAGCATCAGGGCGTTGAGCGGCCAGTGCAGGCCGAGCGGCACGAGGAACGGGTAGAGCATCGGGATGAGGATGGCAAAGACGAACGGCGCATGCGTGTTGAGCCATGCCAGGCCGACGCCCAGGCCGTTGCCGATCCAGATGCCCAGCGGGCCGACGAGGAACGCGGTGAGCGCGCCGACGATGATCATGCAGAAGAACGGCACGAACACGAGCTGCACCGAATCGGGGATGATCTTCTTGAGCCCGTGGTACACGAGCGCGAGCACGGCCGCCATCAGCAGCGGCACGAACACGTTGCCGGAGTAGTCGTTGAGCTGCATCTGGATGCCGAATACGCTCGTCGTGCACTGTTCGGTGCCCAGCGACGTCGTCGTGCAGTGGGTCTGCGCCCACGTCGTGTTCATCAGGCTCAGGAACGACGGCGTCATCAGCGCCGCCATGATCGCGCCGCCAAGCCACGGGTCGACCTTGAGCTTCTTCGAGGCGTTGTAGGCGATCATGATCGGCAGGAAGTAGAACACGCCCTTGTACAGCGCCTGCACGAACACGGTAGTCGGGCTGTCGGTCTCGCTCGAGATCCAGCCGCATGCGATGCACACGTTGAGGATGGCGATGATCAGCGACGCGCCGAGCAGCACGCCGAGGATCGGACGGAACGAATCGGAGAGGTATTCGAAGAAGGAATCGACCCATGCGACCTTGCCGCGCGCCTTCGAACGCGCCGCGGCCTTGACGTCGGCGTTGCTCATCTCGCCAGAGCCGGAACCAGCGCCGTCGCCGGAGGACTTCGCGCCGGCGGTTGCGCCGATCTTCTCCATTTCCGGCAGGTGCATGATCTCCTCATACATGTTGGCGACGCCGCCGCCGATGACGACCTGGTAGCGGTCGCCACTCTGCGGCACGGCGCCGAGGACGCCCTTCATGTGCTCAAGCCGGCTTTGGTCGACCTTCGAAGCGTCGACCAGTTCGAATCGCAGGCGGGTGGCGCAGTGCGTCAGGCTCTTGACGTTCTGGGGGCCGCCGACGGCAGAGATGATCTGCTGCGCAGTGGACTCGGCCATCTTGTTCCTTTCCTTGCAGTTTCCTTCTTCAGGGTTCCGTTATGCCGCGTGCAAAAGCGGCGCCAACGGGAACGGCAGCCCCGCGTCGGCTGCGAACGCTCGCGTTTGCAGCATGGTCGGCGGTACCGGTTTTCTCGCTGGGTCAGAACGGCGCCTTTGCTCGGTGGAATCAATCTGAGATTGTATCGCGTTTTCTCTATTCAGAAAAATCCAGAAAAGAGCGGAACCGTTCCGGTTGCAGAGGAAAGCGTACACTAACCAGTGGAATTCCGGCGTTTGTTTACAAGATTTTCAGAAATCGTTTTCTCGTTTCTTGCGCGCGTTGCGAACCGCCGGCGTGTCGTTTTGCCGCCCCGTTTGCCGCTTGATATGGCCGTTGCTCGTGGCACAATGGTCACCATGGTTGCAAAGAATGCGGGCATGCCCGCCACCCCAGAAGATCTGATTGATGTTGACGAGGTCATCGGCAAGTACTATGACGTCGTCCCCGACCCGTCGGTGCCGACCGAGCGCGTCATTTTCGGCACGTCCGGCCACCGCGGCTCCTCGCTGAAGAACTCCTTCAACGAGGCGCATATCGTCGCCATTTCGCAGGCGATCGCCGAATACCGCAAGGCCACCGGCGTCACCGGCCCGCTCTACATCGGCCGCGACACCCACGCCCTGAGCCTGCCGGCCTGGAAGACGGCCATCGAGGTGCTCGTCGCCAACGGCGTGACCGTGCGCATCGACTCGCACGACGACTTCACGCCGACGCCGGTCATTTCCCAGGCCATCCTGACGCACAACCGCGCGGCGGACGGCACCCAGCGCTTCTCCGGCGAGGGCCTGGCCGACGGCATCGTCGTCACCCCGTCGCACAACCCGCCCACCGACGGCGGCTTCAAGTACGATCCGGTCACCGGCGGCCCGGCCCCGGCCGAGGCGACGAACGCCATCGCCAACCGCGCCAACGAGCTGCTCGGCGACTACAAGAACGTCAAGCGCGTCCCGTTCGAGCAGGCCATCAAGTCCGACCTCGTGGAACGCTTCGACTACCGCGAGCACTACGTCGACGACCTGAAGAACGTCATCGACTTCGACGTCATCCGCTCCTCCGGCGTGCGTCTGGGCATCGACCCGCTGGGCGGCGCCTCGGTCAACTACTGGCCGCTGATCAACGAGAAGTACGGCCTGGAAATCGGCGTCGTGCGCCCCGAAGTCGACCCGACCTGGAAGTTCATGACGATCGACCACGACGGCAAGATCCGCATGGACCCCTCCTCCACCTACGCCATGAAGGGCCTGGTGGACGAGCTCAACGCCGGCGCCTGGGACAAGTACGATCTCGTCGGCGGCACCGATCCGGACGCCGACCGCCACGGCATCGTCTGCCCTGACTGGGGCGTCATGAACCCGAACCACTACATCGCCGTGTGCGTGGAGTACCTGTTCGGCGGCAACCGCCCGGATTGGCCGGAAGGCACCGGCGTCGGCAAGACGGTGGTCTCCTCCTCGCTCATCGACCGCGTCGCCGCCTCCATCGGCGCCCGCCTGGTCGAGGTGCCGGTCGGCTTCAAGTGGTTCGTCGACCCGCTGTTCACCGGCGAAGTGGCCTTCGGCGGCGAAGAGAGCTCCGGCATGAGCTTCCTGCGCTTCAACGGCCGCGTGTGGACGACCGACAAGGACGGCATCATCCCCGACCTGCTCGCCGCGGAAATCACCGGCAAGACCGGCAAGAACCCGGCCGAGCTGCACAAGGACCAGGTCGCCCGCTTCGGCGAAAGCTGGTACACCCGCGTCGACACGCCGACCACGCTCGAGCAGAAGCAGAAGTTCTCCAAGCTCACCGGCGACGACGTCACCGCCACGATGCTCGGCGGCGAGGAGATCACCGCGAAGATGACGAAGGCCCCCGGCGACGACGAGCCGATCGGCGGCCTGAAGGTCACGACGAAGGACAACTGGTTCGCCGCCCGTCCGTCCGGCACCGAGAACATCTACAAGGTGTACGCCGAGTCGTTCGTCTCCCCCGAAACGCTCGATTCCGTCCTCGAAGAAGCCACCGTCGTCGTCGACAAGGCCCTCGAAGACTGATTTCCGGCGTTCCTAGCGAACGCTAGCCAACGAAAAGAGGCCCCCGCCTTCCAAAAGCGGGGGCTTCTTCGTTTGCCGCAACATCGTCGCGGCTGCATCACTGCGCTTGCTTCAGTGCGTTTGCTTCACCGTGGCTACATCACGAAATCGGCGCCGGACAGTTCCAGCGTGCCGTCGCCGTTGACGTAGCCGTCGACGGCGATGTACCCGCGCACATGCCGCGGCTTGCCGTCATACGTCGCGCTGGTGGCCGGCGCCGGCGAGAACACCACGGTCCCGTCCACCGTCAGCCCCGTGGCCCGCAGCGCCGACTGCGCAGCCGGACGTTGCGCCGCCGGTTCCCGCACGGCAGGTTCCGCTGCCGCCGGTTCCGCGGCCGCCGGTTCCGCTACGACGGATTCCGTTTCCTCAGTCTCCGCTTCCTTCTCAAGATTGCGCGCCGACAGTTCACGCAACGACCCGCCTTGCGGCACGGTTGCGCGGGTTTTCTTCGCCGGCTTTCCGGACGGAGTCTCGGATTCCTGAATCTCGGTTTTTTCAATCTTGGATTCCGCAGCGCCGGAAGCCACCTCTTTCAGCGGTTCTCCCGCATGCAGGGCGCGGTAGTCGGCGGGGGACATGGCGCCGTCGAGCAGCATCCGCGCATCCTGCGGCACCTTCGTGCCCTTGGAATATTCGGAGGCGAGCAGCGACTGCCAGCCTTCCAGCGGCAGGTAGCCCTCCTCGGCGCCGCTGCGGCAGTCCCCCGCGTAGGTCCGCGCCAGCCGGTCGCACTTTTCGTTGCCTTCGTTGCCGGCATGGCCCTTGACCCACTTGAAGGTGACGGAACCTTCCCTCTTCGAGATTTCGGCGTCGATGGCCTTGATGACGTCGGCGTTCTTCACCGGCTTCTTCTGCGAGTTCTTCCAGCCGTTCTTCTTCCAGCCGCGCACCCATTTCGTCGAGCAGTTGATGGCGTACTGCGAATCGCTTTCGATGACGAGCGGTTCGGGGCCCGGGTGCGCGCGCAATGCCTCCAGCACGGCGCACAGCTCGCCGATCTGGTTCGTGCCGTTCGTGGCGCCGCCGGCGTCGGCGTCGCCGGCGTGGCGGTGGCAGGAACTTGCGTCCGACTCGGCATCGTGGTGGTCGGCCCAGGCCCACCCCATCGGGCCGTTGGGATTGCCCAGCGCGGAGCCGTCGGTAGAAACGGTAATGGTCATGCTTCCAGCCTACGCCACCCGAACGAGCCCCGGTTCGCAACGTAAGCCGCCCCTTACCCTGCCGCCCGCTACGCCCCTCGCCTAGGAGACGCCCCAGCCTCCCATGGCGGAACACCTGCGGTGCCCCGCGTTCCTTCCTTCTGTGAGGAAAGGCCGGCCGGAGGGAAAAAGGAAGGGCCGTCGATAGGATGGAACCGTTGGACGGCACCATCCGTCACCGAACGTTAAGGAGCGTTTATGGACAAGGCACAGCAGGACGCAATGAAGAAGGCTGCGGGCATCGAAGCCGCCAAGCTCGTCGACAACGGCATGATCGTCGGCCTGGGCACCGGCTCCACCGTCCGCTTCCTCGTGGACGAACTCGGCCGCCGCGTGCAGGAAGAGGGCCTGCAGTTCACCGGCGTCACCACCTCCCGCCGCACGCAGGAGCAGGCCGAAGGCTACGGCATCAAGATCGTCGACATCGACGACGTCGACCACATCGACGTGACGATCGACGGCGCCGACGAAGTCGACGCGAACTTCAACGGCATCAAGGGCGGCGGCGCGGCCCTCCTGTGGGAGAAGATCGTCGCCGTGAACTCCGACAAGATCGTCTGGATCGTCGACGAATCCAAGGTCGTCGAGGTCATCGGCAAGTTCCCGCTGCCGGTCGAGGTCATCCCGTTCGGCGCCGCCCACGTCATCAAGCGCTTCGAGGACCGCGGCTACAAGCCGGTCCTGCGCCTCGACGCCGAAGGCAAGCCGGTGCGCACCGACGAGAACAACTACGTCGTCGACCTGCACCTCGAGCGCATCGACTCCCCGGCCGAGCTCGCCGAGGACCTCATCAACACGGTCGGCGTCGTCGAGCACGGCCTGTTCCTCAACATGGTCGACGAAGTGATCGTCGGCAACCCGGCCGGCCCGCGCAAGCTCGTCAACCCGAACAAGAACGTCTGAGACGTCTCCCGCTGGGAACGGCCGGAAGCCAAGGCAATCAAAGCAAAACCGCCCCGGTTCCGCAGGCACGAACCGTACGGAACCGGGGCGCGGAAACTGCCCGCCTACCCCAGCAACGCGGCGAGCGCGTCACGCAGCGTGCTCGCCTCCACCACCGCAAGGCCGTCAATCGACGGCCTTTTCTTCATTGGCGGCACGACGGCGCGGGTGAACCCAAGCCGCGCCGCCTCCCGCAGCCGGTACTCGAGCCGCGGCACGGGCCTGATCTGGCCGGTGAGCGAAATCTCCCCTATCGCGCACGTCGAGCGCGGCACGGCCTTGCCTTTCGCCGCGCTGGCGAGCGACGCCGCAATCGCCAGGTCGCAGCTCGGCTCCTTCGCCTTGCCGCCGGCGATCGTGGAGACGTACAGGTCGTTGGCGAGCAGCTGGATGCCGCCGTGCCGGTAGAGCACGGCGACGAGCATCGCCAGCCGGTTCGGGTCGACGCCGTTGACGGCGCGCCGCGGCGTCGGCAGCACCGAATTGGTCACGAGCGCCTGCACCTCCACCGGCAGCGAGCGGTGCCCGTCCAGCGTGAACGTCACGCAGGTGCCGTCCACCGCCGGCGCGTCGTCGGCCGACAGGAACAGCCCGGCCGGGTCGGTGACCTCCTCGATCCCCTCCCCGCTCATGTCGAAGCAGCCCACCTCGTCGGTCGGCCCGAAACGGTTCTTCACGGCGCGCAGCAGCCGCAGCGCCGTCTCCGGCTCGCCTTCGAACTGGCAGACGACGTCAACGAGATGTTCCAGCGTGCGCGGGCCGGCGATCGAGCCATCCTTGGTGACGTGGCCGACAAGCAGCACCGGCACGTCCAGCGTCTTGGCGGTGTCGATGAGCGCGCTGGCGACCTCGCGCACCTGCGTCGAACCGCCGGAAATGCCGTCGACGTCCTGGGACACGATCGTCTGCGCCGAGTCGACGATGGCGAGCGCCGGCCGCTCCCGCTCAATCAGCGCGAGCACCGTCGCCAGATCGGTCGTCGACGCAAGCAGCAGCGCATCCTCCACCGCGCCGATCCGTTCGGCGCGCAGCCGCACCTGCGCGGCCGACTCCTCGCCGGAAATATAGAGCACCGTCCGTCCGCCTTGTGAATCTTGTTCAAGATTTCCCCCGCCCACGAGCCGCGCGACGTTGCCGGCGGTCTCCAGCAGCAGCGTGGACTTGCCGATGCCGGGTTCGCCGGCGATCAGCACCACCGAACCGGGCACGATGCCCCCGCCCAGCACCCGGTCGAACTCGCCGAAGCCGCTGGGCAGCCGCCGCACCGCATCGGTGCCGACCTGCGTCATCGGCTTCGCGTCCGCCGCCGAGCCGGCCGGCACGCCGGACGCCGCCACCGTGCGCGCCGTGCGTCCCGGCGCCGCCGTGCGCGAGCCGGCCGCCGGCTTCGCCTCGCGGAACTCGGTCACGGTGCCCCACGCGCCGCATTCGGGGCACTTGCCGACCCATTTCGGACCGCTCCAGCCACAGTCGGAGCAAACATACTGCACTGTCGATTTCGCTGCCATGATTCCCGAATCTACCACCGGCGCCCGGTTCCGTCAGCAGCGGCGCAGCGAGCGGGCGCCGGTGCCATTGTCCACCGGCGCCCGGCGCCCCGCTCCGGCCGCCCCTCCCCTCGCCGCCTTCCCAACAATTCCAAGGAATCCGTCAGGATGCCGTGTAGAATTGGCAACTATGGCAAATCCGGGACCCAAGGCGAAGAGTGGCGCGCAATCCTCTTCCATGAAGAAGCTTAGGCTTGCGGTGGTAATCGTCGCCGTCGTCATCGTACTGTCGGTCGTCTCGGCGTTCATCTGGCCGGGCTGGGCCATCCGCGAACAGCCCACGCCGTCGGCGCTCGAAAGCGCCACGACGTCCGCCTCCCCCACCATCAAGGCGACTGCCCTTCCCGACGACGCGTCCGACCTGCTCAAGGCGATGCCGGACACCGTCGCCAACTTCGCGCGCACGTCCGCCAAGGCGAGCGAAACCTGGAAGTCGTCGTCGCCGACCGAGGAATACACGCTGACGTATTCGACCGGCGACGCCGCCAACGACGTCACCGTCATCGTCGGCCAGTGGTCGGACGAGGACGCGGCGGCGAAGCAGTACGACGCGCTGCAGTCGGCCGCCAGCGGCACGACGCTCGCCGCCGGCAACATCAAGGTCGACGGCGAGAAGACCGGCTCGTACATCGTGCGTACGAACGGCGACGACACGTCGAAGGCGACCGCGCTGTGGCTCAACGGCACCGTCGTGTTCGAAGCGACCGGCGCCGCCGAACCGGTCGAAACGATCTGCGAGGAGTTCCCGCTCTAGCCGCGCCCGGCTAGGATCCGGCCGCACCCTGGCCGCGTTCTAGCCACGTTTTCCGCCGGCTCTTCCCCACCCCTCATCGAACCGGGCTCCCGCTTCCCCGGACCGCCCCGGGGCTGGCAGCGATGGCTAGCGCGCCGAGAACCCCGCGTCCCGTTACCTAAGACTCCCCAAAGTCGGCTTAGGCGTGTAGAGTAGGCCAAGTTGCAATCTTTACTGTATTGAAATACCAAGGAACGGGAGGCTTACGATGGGTTCCGTCATCAAGAAGCGCCGCAAGCGGATGAGCAAGAAGAAGCACCGCAAACTGCTGCGCAAGACTCGTCACCAGCGCAAGTAGTGTCCAGCGGGCGCCTGAAGCCCGCTGCCAGCGCTCAAGCGAAGGCCCCGGCCGCACCTCACGTGCGCCGGGGCCTTCCCGTTCCTCCAGATTCTTTCCGCCAATGGTTCCGGTTCCTCCCCCAACGGCGTGTTGAGGAACCCGACCCAAGATTTCCAGCCTTTCCTGGTTCCGGTTCCTCCCACCACGGCATGTCGAGGAACCGGGCCCAAGATTTCCAGCCTTTCCCAGGTCCGGTTCCTCCGCCGGCGGCGTGTTGAGGAACCCGACCCAAGATTTCCAGCCTTTCCTGGGTCCGGTTCCTCCCACCACGGCATGTCGAGGAACCGGGCCCTAAGATTCCAGCCAGTAATGGGTCCGGTTCCTCCAGAGGCGGCGTGTTGAGGAACCCGACCTTAAGATTTCCGGTTTGCGCCGATCCGGTTCCTCTGCCGGCTAGGAGAGCTGGGCGCGGACGTCGGCGACGTTGCGCTTGAGTTCGTCGGTGAGTTCTTCGGCGCCGTCGAACTTGATCTGCGGGCGCAGGAAGTGCTCGAATTCGATGCGCACGCGGTGCCCGTACAGGTCGATCCAGTCGTCGGCAAGCGCGTAGGCTTCCACGACGCGCTCGTTGCGTCCGGTCTTCTCGTTGAACGTCGGCTTCGTGCCAATCGAGATCGCCGCCGGCCAGCGGTACGGCGAATGCGGCGCCAGCAGGCTTTCGACGCCCCCAGACTGGTACTGGTGGGCGATGCCGCTGTCGGACGGCATGCGCGCTTCCAGCGGATTGACGATGGCGCCGGCCTGGATGGCGGCTTCAGCAGCAGCCTCGGCGGCCGCGTCGGCGTCTGCAGCGGCGTCGGCGGCCGCTTGCGTTCCTTCCTCAGCGTTGCCAGCAGCCGTCCCAGGCGCCGCTTTGCCGGACGCAGCGGCTCCGGAACCGGAACCGGCTCCGGCCCCGGCACCGGCACCGGCACTCACTCCATCATTTCCCTGCGCCCCGTACGAGACTTCCCGCGCATACAGGTCCGCCGGCCCCAGGTCCACGAGCCAGCCGGAATAGACGCCGTCGACCGGTACGTAGCCGGCGATCGGTTCCTCGATGTTCGCCGTGGGGAACCCGATCGTGCGCCCGCGCTCCTCGCCGTGCACGACGGTGCCCTCGATGCCATGCGGCGCGCCGAGAATCTCCCCGGCCGCCTCGACGGCGCCGTGGCCGAGCAGGAACCGCACGTTCGTGCTCGACCAGTCGCGCACTTCCTTCGCGTTGTGCTTCTTGCTCCACGCGCGCAGCTGGTCGCGGGTCAGCCCGGCGCGCGGGTCCGCAGCGGTGCCGCGGCCTTCCGGCATCTGCGGCACCAGCGTGGACGGCACGCGCGTCTTGCCGTTGCCCTTGTCGTCGACGACGACGAGCTCGAACATGCCGGTGGCCAGCGCAAGCCGTTCGATCGCTTCGACGGTTCCGGCGCGCCCCGCCCCCATCGACGCGTCGGCGCCGAGTACCAGCGTGCGCATGCCGAGCCGCCCGACGAGCTGCCCGAGGAAGAAGCGGAACGACTTGTCGGCGAATTCCAGCGTATACCGCACGACGAGCACGTAGTCGACGCCGAGCGCCGCGAGCGTGCGCAGCCGCTGGTCGACGGACGAGATCTCGTCGGGGTCGGCGGTCCCGGCCGGCACGTCCTGCCCGTCATGGGCGGCGGCGTAGGCGTGCACGAACGCAGGCCGCGGCGTGAACATGATGACGACGGAGAACGCGTTCTCCTTCTTCGCCAGTTCGACGGTGGTCTTCACCACCGACCGGTGCCCCTGGTGCATGCCGTCGAAGGCGCCGACGGTCACGACGGACTTCTTGTCGGCGCTCAGCAGCGGCCAGTCGATATTGCCGCTGTCGTCCGGCGCCAGCTGGATGATCTTCATTTCGTGCTCCCCTTTCGGTGCAGGGTTCGTTCGCTTCCTTTACGGTACCGCGGATCCGTCATTCCGCCGCGTTTTCTTGCGCTGGGAATACCACCGTCGGTTTCGCCTTGCCGTGGGCGGGGGCGACGATCGCGACGACGTCGCCTGCGTTCCCATTGTCCAAGATTGCGGCCGAGATTTGTTTCACGGGCAGTTTCACGAACCGTCCGTAGCGCAAATCGGAGGCTTGCGCCGCCGTGACGCCCACGACCGGCATCGTGCGGCGCGCGGCCTGCGCCATCGAGTAGGCGTGCGCGAGGAGATTCTCGGCGCCGGCGTCGAGCACGGCCCTCTGCCGCGTGACCGTTTCGCCGTCGCGGTTCGTGAAGGTCCGGGATTCAGCATGTGCGGTTACCGGGCCTTCCTGAACGCTGAACGCGCCGACGGCGAGCCGGCGCAGGCGCGTCAGGTGCGCGCCGCAGCCGAACGCGGCGCCCAGGTCGCGCGCCAGCGCGCGGATGTACGTGCCGGCCGAGCATTCGACGACGACGTCCACGTCGGCGACCGGCGTGCCGTCGGCAGCGGTCCCGGGGCGCACGTCGCCGGCGTTGAAGCGCGTGATGGTGACCGGCCGCGCCTCCAGCTCGACGTCCTTGCCTTCGCGCGCCAGGTCGTAGGCGCGCTGGCCGTTGACCTTGATGGCCGAGAACGCGTTCGGCACCTGCATGATCTGCCCGGTGAAGCGTTCGGCGATCATTGCGCGCAGGGCCTCCGTATCCGGCAAGGCGGCGCTCTCTTGCGGCGGCGCGATGACGGCGCCGTCGGCATCGTCGGTGTCGGTGGCCTGTCCGAAGCGGATGGTGGCCTCATAGGTCTTGCGGTGGTCGACGATGTACGGCAGCAGCCGCGTGGCGTTGCCGAAGCCGACGACCAGCGCGCCGGTCGCCATCGGGTCGAGCGTGCCGGCATGGCCGACGCGCTTCATATGCAGCGCCGAGCGCACCGCCGCGACGACGTCATGGCTGGTGACGCCCTGCGGTTTGTCGACGACGAGGACGCCGGAGATTGCCGGTTCGCGGCGCTTGGCCATATGCTCCCTTTCAGTATGGTTCGGTCCGGCCCGGTCAAGGTTGGCTTACGCCCAGCCGGCGTTAGTGTAAGCTCGTTCGGCCAGCCTGCGCCCGATCCGGTTGATTTGGGCTCAGTCGGATGGTCTTACAGCCAGCCAGCTTGGTTTTGACTTAGTCGAGTTCTTCGATATCGACAGCGTAGTCGGCGGCATCTTCAGCGCCGTTTTCGTCAGCCTCGTTGTCTTCAACACCGTCCGCTTCGTCGCCCTCTTCGTCGTCGTGGCGATACGGGTCGGCGTCGCCGGCGTACGTAGCGTTTTCGCGGATGCGCTGCAGCTCTTCGTCGCGGCGGCGCGCGGTGACGAGGATGTCTTCGATTTCATGCGCTTCGCCCGGCACCTCGTCGAACACGAACTTCAGGTCCGGGGTCAGGCGCAGGCCGGCCTTGCGCCCCACGAGGGAGCGCAGGCGCCCCTTGGCCTGGTTCAAGGCCTGCTCGGCGCGCTTGCGGTCGCCCTGTTCGTGGCCTTCGCGGCCCAGGATCGTCCAGTAGACCTTCGCGAGCTGCAAATCGTTGGTGACGCGCACGTCGGTGATCGTCACGCCGGCAAGGCGCTTGTCGTGCAGCGCCGACTCCATGTTCGACGCGATGACGCGCTGGATGAGCGCGGCGATGCGCGCCGCGCGCGGGTTGGTTCCTGCCATGGGAATCCTTTCGAAAAAAATCCTGAAGAAAAATCTTGAAGAGAAAAGCAAGCCCCCTCCGGCTGGAGGGGGCCGCGGGGTTCCGAACGGCGCAAATGTCCGGAATCCGGGCCCCCGCGTCGCCGCAGGGGCCGTGCCAACGGGAGAACGCTACTTGCGCTCGATCTCCCTCATCTCGAACGTCTCGATGATGTCGCCGATCTCGATGTCGTTGAACTTGCCGAGGTTGATGCCGGCTTCGTAGCCTTCGGTGACGCTGGTGACGTCGTCCTTGAAGCGGCGCAGCGACGTGATCTCCAGATCGTTGACCGTCGTGACGCCGTTGCGCAGGATGCGTGCCTTCGTGCCGCGCTTGACCTCGCCGTCCTGCACCATGACGCCGGCGATGTTGCCGAACTTGGAGGAACGGAAGATCTCGCGGATCTCCGAATGGGAGGTCGTGACCTCTTCGTACTCCGGCTTGAGCATGCCCTTGAGCGACGCCTCAATGTCCTCGATGGCCTTGTAGATGACCGAGTAGTACTTGATCTCCACGCCCTCGCGTTCGGCGAGGTCGGCCACCTGGCGGTTCGGACGGACGTTGAAGCCGATGATGACGGCCTTGTCGACGGTCGCGAGGTTGACGTCGTTCTGCGTGATCGCGCCGACGCCGCGGTGGATGACCTGGATGCCGACTTCGTCGGACACCTCGATCTTCATCAGCGAATCCTCGAGCGCTTCGACCGAGCCGGACGAGTCGCCCTTGATGACGATGTTGAGCATGTCGATCTCGGACTTCGCGAACTGCTCCTTGAGGCTCTCGAGCGAAACGACCTTGCGGCGCTTGGCCAGCTGGGCCGCGCGTTCGGTCGCCTGGCGCTTCTCGGCGATCTGGCGGGCGGTGCGGTCGTCCGGGGCGACGAGGAACAGGTCGCCTGCGGTCGGCACCGAGGTCAGGCCGAGCACGGCCACCGGGGTGGACGGGCCTGCGGCCTCCATGTTCTGGCCGTTCTCGTCGAGCATGGCGCGCACGCGGCCATAGGAGGTGCCTGCGACGATCGAGTCGCCGACGTGCAGCGTGCCCTGCTGGACGAGCACCGACGCGACGGCGCCGCGGCCCTTGTCGAGTCGCGCTTCGATCGTGGCGCCGCGGGCGTCCATGTCGGGGTTGGCGCGCAGGTCGAGGTCGGCGTCGGCGGTGAGCAGCACCGCTTCGAGCAGCTTGTCGATGTTGATGCCCTGCTTGGCGGAGATGTCGACGAACATCGTGTTGCCGCCGTACTCCTCCGGCACCAGGCCGAATTCGGTCAGCTGGCCGCGCACCTTCTCCGGGTTCGCGCCGGGCACGTCGATCTTGTTGACGGCGACGACGATCGGCACGTTGGCCGACTGCGCGTGGTTGATGGCCTCCACCGTCTGCGGCATGACGCCGTCGTCGGCGGCGACCACGAGGATCGCGACGTCGGTGAGCTCGGCGCCACGGGCACGCATGGCGGTGAACGCTTCGTGGCCCGGGGTGTCGAGGAACGTGATCTTGCGCTTTTCGCCGTCGAGGTCGACCGACACCTGGTAGGCGCCGATGCGCTGCGTGATGCCGCCGGCTTCGCGGGCGATGACGTTCGTCTTGCGGATCGTGTCGAGCAGTCGGGTCTTGCCGTGGTCGACGTGGCCCATGACGGTGACGACCGGCGGACGGGGCTTCAAATCCTCGTCGTTCTGCAGCTCTTCTTCCTCGAGGTCGATGTCGAACTGCTGCAGCAGCTCCTTGTCTTCCTCTTCGGCGGAGACGATCTTGATGTTCCAGCCGATTTCCTCGCCCAGAATCTGGAACGTCGCCTCGTCGAGGGACTGCGTGGCCGTCGCCATTTCGCCAAGGTGGAACAGCACCGTCACCAGCGCCGCCGGATTGACGTTGATCTTCTCGGCGAGGTCGGCCAGCGAGGCGCCCTGGCGCAGCTTGACCATCTGGCCGTCGCCGCGCGGAATGCGCACGCCGCCGATGGTAGGCGCTTTCAGCTCTTCGTATTCATGACGCTTCGCGAGACGGTTCTTGCGGGCCTTGCTGGACTTGCCGCCCTGGCGTCCGAAGGCGCCTGCTGCGCCGCCGCGCCCACGGCCGCCGCCGCGGGACGGACCGTTGGACGGACCGCCGGAGAAGCCGCCGCCATTGCCGCCAAAGCGGTTGCCGCCTGGACGTCCGTTGCCGCCGGCGCCCTGGCCGGTGCGGCTATGGCCCCACTGGCCCGGCTTGGAGCCGGTGTTCTGGCCCGGACGCGGACGGAACCCGCCACGCTGGCCCGGCTTGCCGCCGCGGCGTTCATTGTTGTTGACGGTCGGGCGCGCCATCGGGTGCGGGCGCGGGATGTCGCCCGGCGTGGGCGTGTGCATGCCCTGCTTGCGGCTGAACGGATTGTTGCCCGGACGCGGCGCGTTCGAGCTGCGGCCATTGCCGGATGCCGGCGCAGCACCCGGACGCGGAGCGCGCGGCCCCGGCACCGGAGCGCCCGGCTTGGCCCCGCGGGCAGCCCCGCCCTGGCCCGGCTTGGCGCCGGCATGCGGGCGCGCGGAACCGCCGCGCGGCGCGTCGGCTGCGTTGTTCTTGCGCGGGGCGTGCGCACCCGGCTTCGCGGACGTGCGGGCGCCCGGCTTGGGTGCGGCCGGTCCCGGCTTGGGGGCCGGGGTTGCGGAAGATTTCGCGGCTGCCGGAGCCGCGGGCTTGGCGGCAGGCTTTGCCGCCGGCTTCGGGGCAGCAGGCTTCGCTGCCTTCGCACCCGGCTTGGGCGCGGCCGGCTTCGGCGATGCCGGCTTATGGGAAGATTCCTGCGAGGCCCCCTCCTGCGGGAAGGCGGCCTTGAGGCGACGCACGACCGGCGCCTCGACGGTGGACGACGCCGACTTGACGAATTCGCCCATGTCCTTGAGCTTTTCAAGGACGGTCTTGCTGTCTACGCCAAATTCCTTGGCGAGTTCATATACGCGTGCTTTCGGCACTCAATTTCTCCTATTTCCCAGCCGCGCATATGTAGTATGGCAGCTGCTTATGCTTTCACGGCGAGCTTGCTTCTCATCGTGCAACCATGATCGTGATACCTCGTCCTGTGTGTGCAGGCGCATGGTGTCCCCACGCACCCGGTCCGAGCCTCAAGCATACTCGCGGCGGCGTATTTCGCGCCGCCGCGAAACGCATGGGGCGCCGGTCCTTTCACTGGGCGTCCTGGTCGTCCTTCTTGGCGCGCTCTTCGGCCACCTTGCGCTGGTGCGCCTCGAACGATTCGATGCCGATCTTCCAGCCGGTCAGCTTGGCCGCGAGGCGCGCGTTCTGGCCCTCCTTGCCGATGGCGAGCGAAAGCTGGTCGTCGGGGATGAAGGCGATGGCCGTCTTGTTCTTCTCGCTGACGACCTGCACGCCCTTGGCGGTGGCCGGCGAGAGGGCCGCGGCGACGAACTGCGCCGGATCGGCGGACCAGTCGACGATGTCGATCTTCTCGTTGCCGAGGTTCTCCATCACGGCGCGCACGCGCGAGCCGCCGGGGCCGATCAGCGCGCCCTTCGGGTTGACGCCGTCGGTGTTGGCGCGCACGGCGATCTTCGTGCGGGCGCCGGCTTCGCGGGCGATGGCCATGATCGACACGGCGCCGGAGACCAGTTCCGGCACTTCGCGTTCGAACAGCTTGCGCACGAGCTCGGGGTGTGAGCGCGACACGGTGATTTCCGGGCCCTTGATGCCGCGGTTGACGTTGACGACGTACACGCGGATGCGTTCGCCGTGGCGGTAGCGTTCGCCGGGCACCTGCTCGCGGCGCGGCAGCAGCGCTTCGACGTCGCCGACGGCGACGTGCACGTTCGCCGAATCCTTGACGTCCTGCTGGACGACGCCGGTGATCAGCTTGCCCTTCTGGCCGGAGAAGGCGCCGAATACCTTGTCGTCCTCCGCCTTGCGGAACAGCTGCGAAATGACCTGGCGGGCCGTCGAGGCGGCCAGGCGCCCGAAGTCCTTCGGGGTGTCGTCATAGGGTTCGCCGAGCAGCGGCGCCGGGTGCGGGTCGTCCTCGGTGGGTTCCTGCTTGATTTCATCCTGCGCCCACACGGTGAACGTGCCGGCACGGGGGTCGAGTTCCACATGCGCATGCTTGGCCGCATGCGGGGTCTTGAGGTATGCAAGGCGCAGCGCTTCCGACAGCGCGGCGTCAACGGTTTCGGTATCGATGCCCTGCTCTTTGGCAAGCTGGTGGATGCCGGTCAGGTCCAGGTCCATGGGAGACCTCCTCGTATTCGTTCAGTTATTGTTATATCTTCATTTTTCCTTGCGCTCCGGCTTCATCTCTCCGTTCCGAAAGCGCGGGGGCCGGGCGGCTCCCCATCGTTGCTCCAACGGCGCCGCAGCGGTCACAGTCGGCTATTAGTGTAGTGACTCATGCAGACAGCCCTTCCCCATTCGCCGCGGCTCGCGGCCGCGGCCCGGCGCGCGGCGAGCGCCGCCGCCGCAGCCTTGCTGGCCCTCGGACTGGGCGGCTGTTCGGGGCTGCGCGTCGAAGGGCGTGCCGAATCTCAAATAGAGTCGTCGCCGTGCGAAACGGCGTACTATGCCGCGCAGGACCATACAGACGCGGCCGGCGACGGCACCGCGCTCACCGTGCAGCGGTACATCGCGGCGGAGCAGGCGGCGCACGACTGGCTCGACGTGGCGATCCAGTGCCCGCAGCGCTTCTCCGAAGGCACGCTGCGCAGCGCCCAGATGCAGTACTCCGCCATGACGCTCGCCGCGAAGCTGGGGCAGTCCTACCAGCCGCTGACGGTGCGGCGGCTCGACGGCATCGATTCGATGGCGATCAGCGGCACGAGCCTGGCGCAGATGGCGCTGGCCGAGGACCGCGCCGGCTTCATCACGGAAGTCCTGGCCGGCAAATACGTCGTCAAGGCGCCGTCGACGAGCGTCGCCGCATGCTCTTCTTCTTCCTCGGGCTCCTCTTCCTCCTCTTCCGGGACGGAATCTTCCTCCTCTTCTTCCTGCGTGACTGCGGCGAGCGGGAAGTTCGTGGCCGCGCTGGCTTCCAACGGCGCCTCGAAACTGCTCGGCTTCAGCGACGACCATAAGGAAGCGGCGTCCCAGATGATGTCGATCGCCGGCAGCGGCACCGAAGACCTGCGGCGCAAGGTGTACGCGACGGACGACATCCTCGCCGACCCGTACACGATCGTCGACCCCGTCACCGGCGCGAAGGCCAACACCGTCGCCGTCGCCGAAATCAACGCCGCCCGCGCCGAACTCACCGCCATGGAATCCGCCTTCGACGGCGCCTCCTCGGCTTCTTCCTCCGCGGCTTCGTCCGGCTCAGATTCCTCCGGTTCCGCCTCCTCTTCGGCTTCTTCCGGTTCGGCTTCCTCCGGTTCCGCCTCCTCTGCGGCTTCGTCCGACACCGCTTCTTCCGGTTCCGACGCCTCTAGGGAAGATTCGTCTTCCAGCGGCACTGCTTCTTCGCACGATACCGCTTCTTCCGCCTGGGGGAACGCTTCCTCGTCGTCCGCAAACGAAGCGCTGAAGAACGATCTGCTGCAGATTTCCATGCTGATCGCCACCCACGCCTACACCGCCTTCACCCTCGGCTACCCCTCCACCGACCACTATCTCTTCCAGCAGGAATAGCCGCAACACGCCGCGTTTGCCGCTGGAATTTGACTCGCTGGGAATCTGTGTAATAATAAACAAGTTGCTTACGAGCATTCGCGAGTGACTGGATGAGTGTCCGAGCGGCCGAAGGAGCACGCCTCGAAAGCGTGTGAGGGCAACCCCCTCCGAGAGTTCGAATCTCTCCTCATCCGCCAGCAGGGTTTCCAGCTTCGGCTGGAAACCCTTTCTCGTTTCCAGAATGGCTATTTTCCAGCGTTCTCAGCCAATCATCCCATTCCACGCAGTCTTGTGCACCCCAGCGAAAAACGCCCGTGAAGTATGGCATTTAATATGGCACGCGACATCGGGCGCCGCCCCTTCTACCACACTTCTACCACACTTGCGCCGTACTCGCCCCGCATATCTCCCACGTTTAGCCGGCGGCCGGCTATTCCGCCGCCGGCATTACCAACTTCAAGTTCACGGCAACTGGCGCGCGAACCGAGACCAATCATCATCATGCACCAACGATGACAATCCTGATCTAATCGAACCGAAAGGTATCGATGTCAGTCTCCGTATGGCCCCATGAAGCGGGATCCGTTGAAATGCATCATGTGGTCCGGAGTATCAGCGCACCATGCCTCCGTCTCCCAGGCGAGCAGTGCGAGGTATTTCTGCATGGTCTTGCGGTCCGGGAAACAGGAGACCAGTACGACCTTGTCCCACTGATCGGCAAACAGCTCACGGAGCTCGCTTTTGCGCGTTACATCTACCGGCCCGTGAGTGCTAGCCGCCTCCATCAGGAACAGCCATTCACGGTCTGGGTCCCATGCAATCACATCCGGCGCTTTTTCGCGGGCCTTCAGGCTGATGCCGAGATCGTTCATGAGCTGCGCATCGACAACGCCATGCTTGTGATCGGTGTCATCAATGTAGGCAACGCGGCAGCCCGGCGCGAAACGAGGCAGCATTTCTTCAACCATGGCTTTGATAAGCACCGACTGACCGCTCGGAGAGAGCTCAAGAGATGCGCCGGACGGAAGCAGCACTGGCGTTTTGGGCATGTTGCGGCGCTCTTCCGCCAATGAAGCATAGGAAGTGTGTTGCGCCAAGAAGGACTCAAGCTGAGATTCAAAAGTCTGATTCCCGTAATGCCGGAAAACGTTCAGGGCGTCCTCGGTGACTCGATAGTTCCATTTCGGCGAATTAATCGGGCGGTCGGGCTTGTCAGCATTTTCCTCAACTATTTCAGCCATAACGAACTGATGCAGCGTGAACCGACGGATGGTTTCGCGCGTATTCGGCTTGTAGTCCACACCGAATTGATCTCGGATCCAGTCCATGATGGCACGGGTACCCATCATGGGGTTCTGGGCCTGCTCCCATGAATCGCCGGGCTTGAGCCGTAACAGCGCCAGCAACGTCATGGCGCTGCGTTCATTCAACTGATCTTTGCCGACCCCGAAGTCGCGCAAAGCCTCAATCGCCTCATCAATCAACTTGCTTGCCCCCATGAAAAAATCCTTTCAATAGTCTCGTCAATGAGCTCTTGACTGGCGCTGTTATCGACAGGCAACTTATCGGCCAGCATAGCTAGCTGCGTTTGCGATGGACACGGCATTTGCCTCAAATCAGTCGCATTGACTTGTGTGCTCCCCGACACCTCTCGATACCATTCATCGATAATCGAAGAAGACAGCCATAAGGTCAATCCACGCGCGGTTTTGTCATCCAATGGAACCGTATGGCGGGACGTGCCCTGATGGACATAGTTGAGCTTGTTATCAGCTACGAACTGCACGTCGCTGCATAGATACGATGCATGGATGCGACGCTGCTGTTCCTTTGCGGAAAAACGGTTCACCAAACAATAGCTGCCGGACGGCAGGACAAGATTCCGTGAATCAGCTGCACGGGTTACCCACTGCTCCCGGTTGCAATCAACCGGATGGGCCGTCATGATGCCATTCTGGTTATCGGCCCAATACAGCGGATACCCTTCCCGAGATTCCTCCACGGAGAGAATGTCACGGTTGCGGAACCACACCAGCTTTCCCGTGGACACCCACAGACCTTGCTCGGCTAGGGTCTTGAATCCAGAGAGACGGGAATCTTGCCGCCGAATGCGCACTACGCAGTCGCGTCCCATTAGCAAGTCCTCAAGCAATACCGACTCATGTGATTGGGCGTCCAATGGCTCAGTCGGAGTGATATCGGCATACACTTCAACGCGCTCGTGCTGGGGGCGCTTCGACAGTTTCACCAGCATTATTTCTTGCAGAATATTCATATCCTTGAAATGCTCTTGCCGGGACCCATACACTGCCAACGCATCCAGGCTGCATTCACGAAGCATCCATTTACGGAAATCCTTAAAATAGCCGCCGTTCATCCATGAACGGGGAATGATGGCAACGCATTCGCCGCCATCCGCTAACGCTTGGATGGCTATCACCAGAAATGCCGCATACAGGTTGGTGACCTTCACGCAACCACCATTTACGCTCAATGCCGTCGGCCTGATCTTCTTATAGGGTGGATTAAGAATTGCGCGATCGAATTCGGCATCCAATAGGAGATTAAATACCGAATCATTGATTACCTCGACATCATCACACACCTGCAGGAGTGATGATCTGGACGCTTCGGCAAGATCCGCGTCCTGCTCAATGGCAACGGCGCTACTCCCTTTCGCTGAATGTTTAGCCGTCATTGCACTCAAAATACCAGAGCCGGAACCGAGGTCAAGGATTCGCACGGGATCATCACTATCGCTAAACAGGCTAACGGCTTGTTCGGCAACCGGCACAGGCGTCAAGAACTGCTCCCATTGCTGCTGCTGCTCGGGAGAAAGCGTTACCGCTGCTTCGTTGCGGATTTGAGCAATGGTCTTAGTCATATCTCACAGGATAGTGGATTGAAGAGAACAAAATCTATGCCGCCAGCTCTTCGCCGGATTCGTATCGGCGGCCATGCGGTCAAGCTGTTCGTCGGTCACTCCGAAACTCCTGCATCCATCATCCAAGCGCGCGCTGCCCGGACAACCGCACATTGTTCATTTTCGCATCCAAACGAGGAGGTTGGAAACGCCAGCGAAATGGCAGGGATTGCGCCGGGTGCGACCGGGGGTGCGAGGGACGGCAGCGGCGTTTTACCATCGAATTATCGGCTGAATCAGTCGCCCCCCCCCCCCGACACCTAGGCGCCTAGCCGCACACCCGGCATCCCGCCATGCGGACGCGGCCGTGGTCGCCCCGCATGGTTTTCTATAGTGGGCAGGTAAGCGGTGAGCGAACGCAACAGTGAGTGACGGAGCAACAAAGCAGTCGGCTCCGTACCCACTGCACGCTGCAACAGCCGCGACCACAACGAAAAACGCAGATAGGCCGCCAGTACTGCCAGCAGTTGGGATCGACAGCAATCTGGCGGCTAGGCATACATACCAAATATAAAGGGGACCATCATGCTGCTTGCACTGCTCGTAACGTTCTATATCTACCCGGCTATCTGGCTGATCGCCATGGGCATCGTCGCGCTGATTACCTCGGTCAAGGGCCGCGGCCTGTACAGCGCCGCCATCATGAGCCTGCTGCTGCCACTCATCACGCTGCTCGGCTTCGTCGGCCCGCTCAAGTCCATGCAGGGCCTGGTGTGGGTGTGGTGCGTCGTCAGCGTCCTGATTTCGGTTGCCATTTCGTGGGCCTTGTGCGCCGCGTATGCCCGCACCCCGCAGGCGCGTGACGGCGGCACGATCGCCGTGCGCGCCAAAAGCGCCGTCATCGCGCGGCCGGTCGCCAGCGTCATCTCGATTGCCGTCGTCGCTGCCGCAGCCGTAGCGCTCGCGCTCGTTCTGTAGGACGGCAGGAACCCGGAGAAAATCTAGATTAAAAACTCACTCCAGCGTGCGCTTGGCGCGGATGGCTTCGGCGCGCGCTGCCAGCTCGCCGTCCGCCGGGTACGCAACGTGTTCCAGCGTCAGCCCTTCCGGCGCAATCGGGCCGGTGGAACCCTCCCGCAGCGGCACGGCGATCTTGTCCGCGAACCAGTCGACGCTGCGCTTGCCCAGACCGACCTGAACGCAGCCGTTGACCAGCGAACGCACCATGTTGCGCGCGAATGCGTCGGCGACGATCGTGAACGCCAGCAAGCCGGATTCCGCAGCCGGCGCGACGTATGCCGGCGAATCTTCCTCCCCCGCATACGAAACCAGCGGCCGCGGCTGCACGCGCTGCCAGCGCGCGAACTTGACGTCGCGGATCGTCGTGCCGCCGGGATTCGGCGTGGCGAAGGAACCGAAATCGTGCAGTCCCAGCGTCAGTGCGGCGGCTGCGTTCATCTTCTCCTCATCGAGATCGGCATCGACGTGCCATACGAAGCCAGCGAGCCGCGGGTCGCGGCGCACCGAGCGGTCGGCAACCCTATATATATAGGTGCGTTCCAGCGCGGAGAAGCGCGCGTCGAACCCTTGCGGCGCCACGGTGACCGAATACACCGAAATATCGGCCGGCAGCATGCGCTGCAGCCGCCGTTCGAGCGCTACCGTCGGCTCCACGTTCATATGGCCGACGCAGCGTTCGAGCGCGGCTTCGTCGACGTCGAGATGGCATACCTGGTGGCTCGCGTGCACGCCGGTATCGGTGCGCCCGGCCACCGTCAGCCGCGGCGAGCCCTCCCCCTGCTCCGGAAGCCGCAGCAGCTTTGCCAGCGCCGCTTCGAGCGTTCCCTGCACGGTGCGCAGCGCCGGCTGCTTCGCCCAGCCGTAGAACGCGCCGCCGTCATACCCTAAATCAATCCGCAATCGCACGCGGCAATTCTACCAATGGGGGCTTCTCAGGAAAATGCGACCTAGCTTTTTCCGACGCCGCGAATCGTAAACCGCGAATCCGGCGAAATATGGCGTGTCGGAGGTTTACATTCCGAGGCGAGGAAAAATTGCTGGACGGAAGAAAGAGGAAAGGTCCCGGAACCCCATGGGTGCCGGGACCTTCGATCAGCAAGACGCCCGGACGGCGCCGGGCTACGAGCTTTTCAACCTTCCATTTTATCTGAAACGCGACAGGAATGCACCGCGTGGCGTACGTTCCGGAAGTATCTTTCTTCAACGCCACGGCTTAGAATGGCGGCTCGGACGAACCAGAGGTTGAAGGAACCGAAGACGGAAGGGACCGGAAGGACCATGGCCAAGCTGTACTTTAAATTCGGCGCGATGGGCGCCTCGAAGACCGCCAACGCGCTGATGGTGCGCTACAACTACCTGGAACGCGGCAAGAAACCGCTCATGCTCAAGCCGCGGATCGACGACCGGGACGGCGAACGGATGATCCGCTCCCGCATCGGGCTCGAAGCCGAATGCGGCTTCGTCGAGGAGTTCCTCGAGGACGTGGCACGCCACCCCGGCCAGCCGCTGGATGCCGATGCCATCATCGTGGACGAAGCGCAGTTCCTGACGACGGCGCAGGTGGATGCGCTGGCGGCGATCGTCGACGACTACGACATTCCCGTCATCTGCTATGGCCTGCGCACCGATTTCCAGGGGCACGGGTTCGAGGGGTCGACCAGGCTGCTGCTCATCGCCGACAAGCTCGAGAACATCAAGACGGTCTGCTGGTGCGGGCGTTCCGCCACCTTCACCGCGCGTCTCGACGGCAGCGGGCGCATGGTGCGCAGCGGCGACAAAATCGTGCTCGGCGGCAACGGCACCTATATTTCGCTGTGCCGCAAGCATTACCGGGAAGGCATCACGCAGGCGCCGGCCCTCACGCAGGCAATCGACAACGCAGCGTAGCGACAGGGGCCCGGCGCGCCCGTCACGCAGGCAACTGCAGAGAACCGGCAAGCAGCCCTCCTCCATCAGGAAGCGGGCTGCTTTTCGTAGCGCCAGTCAACCAACAGGCAGCGCCTAGGCGCACTCCACCGGCCTGAAAACGAAACTGCCCCGCAGGTACACAACCTGCGGGGCAGTTCAATCAAGCTGACTGGAAATCAGCGGGAAGCCTCACTCGGCGGCTTCGGTGGTCTCCTCGGCAGCGGCCTCAGCCGGAGCCTCGGTGGCCGGAGCTTCAGCAGCCGGCTCTTCCTTGGCGGCGACCTTCGTCGCGGCTTCGGCTTCCTTGACGACGGCCTGCTTCGGGCTCACCGGCTCCGTGACGAGCTCGATGATGGCGGCCGGAGTCGAGTCGCCCTTGCGCGGCGCGATCTTGATGATGCGGGTGTAGCCGCCTTCGCGCTGCTCCATCTGCTCGGCGATTTCGGTGAACAGCTTGTGCACGACGGACTTGTCGCGGATGACGCGCATCACGCGGCGGCGCGAGTGCAGGTCGCCACGCTTGGCGAACGTGATCAGGCGCTCGGCGAGCGGGCGCAGGCGCTTGGCCTTCGGCAGCGTGGTGGTGATGCGGCCGTACTTGAACAGCGCGGTGGCCATGTTGGCGAGCATCAGGCGCTCATGTGCCGGGCTCGAAGCCAGACGCGGGCCTTTCTTAGGGGTAGGCATTGGTTTCTCCTTGGGTGTCGGAACCGCTGCCGGCCAGGTGGGCATGATGCCCGAGCATCCGGCCGGCTTGGCGCCGACGATTGTTGTGACTGGCCCGAAGGCGGATCCGGTGGCTCAGTTGGGTGCGAACTACTTCCCGATAGCCCTGCCGGAGCCGTCAGCCGGCCCTTGCTTACTCGTCTTCCGGCGAGAAGAAGGTGCCGCCTTCGAGATTGGTGGTATCGAAGCCGAGCGGCGAAGCCTTCAGGGAGAGGCCCAGAGTCTGCAGCTTCTCCTTGACTTCGTCGATGGACTTCATGCCGAAATTGCGGATGTCGAGCAAGTCCTGCTCATTGTGCGCAATGAGCTCGCCAACCGTATGGATGCCCTCGCGCTTGAGGCAGTTGTAGCTGCGCTGCGTGAGGTTGAGGTCCTCGATCGGAACGCTCATTTCCGGGTTGTCTTCCTCCACCACGGGTGCCGGGCCGACTTCAACGCCTTCGGCGGCGGTGTTGAGCTCGCGGCACAGGCCAAACAGCTCAACGAGGGTGGATCCAGCGGACGCGACGGCGTCGCGCGGGCTGATTGCGGGCTTGGTTTCCACATCCAGGATGAGCTTGTCGAAATCGGTGCGCTGTTCAACGCGCGTCGCTTCGACCTTGTAGCTCACCTTGAGCACCGGAGAGTAGATGGAGTCGACCGGGATGCGGCCGATTTCATCGGTATCCTGCTTGTTCATCTGTGCGGGCACATAGCCGCGGCCGCGTTCCACGGTGAACTCGATCTCGAGTTCGCCATCTTCGGCGAGCGTAGCGATATGCATCTCCGGGTTGGCGATGGTAACGCCAGCCGGAGGGGTGATGTCGCCTGCCGTGGCTTCGCCCTGGCCGCTCTTGCGCAGATACATGACAACCGGCTCATCGTATTCGCTGGTGAGCACGATGCCCTTGATATTCAGCAGGATCTCGGTAACGTCTTCCTCAACCCCGGGCAGCGTGGTGAACTCGTGCAGCGCGCCGGAAATGCGCACCGACGTAACGGCAGCCCCAGGAATGGAGCTGAGCAGCGTACGGCGGAGCGAATTGCCCAGCGTGTAGCCGAATCCAGGTTCCAGCGGTTCGATGACGAACTGCGAACGCTGAGGGGTGATGTTTTCCTCGGTAAGTGTCGGACGCTGTGCGATAAGCACTGTGGTTATCCTTTCAGCTTCGGGCCGGTGGTGCACTCACCGGACTCAAGCGGCTTTGATTGGATGGATATTGAGGAGTAGTGCTCAGACGCGGCGACGCTTCGGAGGACGCACGCCGTTGAATGCGACCGGGGTGACGTCGGTGATCGAACCGACTTCCAGACCGGCGGACTGCAGGGAACGGATAGCGGTCTCGCGGCCGGAACCCGGGCCCTTCACGAAGACGTCGACCTTCTTGACGCCGTGTTCCATGGCCTTGCGGGCCGCGGACTCGGCTGCCATGCCGGCAGCGTACGGCGTGGACTTGCGGGAGCCCTTGAAACCGACATCGCCACCGGACGCCCAGGACACGACTGCGCCGGACGGATCGGTGATCGAAATGATGGTGTTGTTGAACGTAGACTTGATGTGCGCCTGCCCAACCGGGACCGACTTGCGGTCGCGGCGACGCGGCTTGCGCGCGGCTTGCTTTTGAGCTGCCATTGACCCTCGTTTCCTTGTAACGAACTTGTGATTTGCGCACGGGCGATGGGGTGTCTACTCCCCGTGGCCGGTGCGTGCCGCCAAATTACTTGGTGGCCTTCTTCTTTCCTGCAACCGTGCGCTTCGGGCCCTTGCGGGTGCGAGCGTTGGTCTTCGTGCGCTGGCCACGAACAGGAAGTCCCTTACGGTGACGCTGGCCCTGGTAGCAGTTGATCTGAATCTTGCGACGGATGTCCGCGTCGACTTCACGGCGCAGATCGCCCTCGATCTTGTAGTTCGCTTCGAGGTAGTCACGCAGCGTAATCAGCTGCTCGTCGGTAAGATCCTTGACGCGGGTATCCGGATCGATACCGGTCGCGGCAAGAGTTTCCTTAGCGCGAGTGCGGCCCACACCGAAGATGTAGGTGAGCGCGATCTCGATGCGCTTGTCATTGGGGATGTCGACTCCGGCAAGACGTGCCATTGCGATTCCTTCTGTTTCACGCAGGTCTCGCACCGAGCCTCCCGGATCGCTCCGGCCCGGGCCTGCGTTCCCGGGGTTCAGTTACGTTTCGTTGGGAAAAATCTTGGTTTGTAAACAAGATTTTCCGCTGGAACGTTCCTGTGGCTTAGTGCCTTTCTTTGGTGCCGCTGAAGATCTGCTCTCAGCCCTGGCGCTGCTTGTGGCGCGGGTTGGTGCAGATCACCATGACGCGGCCGTGACGACGGATCACGCGGCAGTTTTCGCATATCCTCTTCACACTTGGGCTGACCTTCATGGTTTTCCTTTGCTTTTGTACCTTACTTGTAACGGTACGTAATGCGACCACGGTTCAGGTCGTACGGGCTCATTTCGAGCACCACGCGATCCTGCGGGAGAATGCGGATGTAGTTCTTGCGCATCTTCCCGGAGATGGTGGCCAAAACGATGTGCTTGTTCTCCAGCTGGACGCGGAACATCGCATTCGGCAGTGCCTCCACTACCTGGCCTTCGACTTCAATCACGCCGTCTTTCGCCATGTCTCTCGATTCCGTTTCGTTGATCGATTACACTGGCATGTCCGAAGACACACCAAATTGCAAGAATACACGAAACGCCGAGACTGTCAATCCCGGCGTGTCATGTCGTAGACGCTAGCGCGTTCACTCCCCGCTCTCGTCGTTCGTCTTGTTGGCGAGCTTGGAGACGATGACGTCGTGGATTTCGTCGATGTCGCCGACGCCGTTGACGGTGATGAGCAGCCCGCGGTCCTTGTAGATATCGAGCAGCGGAGCTGTTTCCTTCTCGTAGGTCTCCAGGCGCTTGGCGATGACTTCCGGCGTGTCGTCGGAGCGGCCCTGCTCCTTGGCGCGCTTGGCCATGCGCTCCATCAGCACGTCGCGGTCGGCTTCCAGCGCGACGACGGCGTCGAGCGGCGTGCCCAGCTCTTCGAGCATGGCGTCGAGCGCCTCGACCTGGGAGGCGTTGCGCGGATAGCCGTCGAGGATCCAGCCGTTCTTGGCGTCGTCCATCGCGAGGCGGTCCTTGACGATGGTGTTGGTCAGCTCGTCCGGCACCAGCTCGCCCTTGTCCGTATAGGAGAGGGCCTTGAGGCCGAGTTCCGTCTTGTTCTTGATGTTGTAGCGGAAAATGTCGCCGGTCGAGATGGCGGGGATGTCGTAGTAGGTTGCGAGCAGCGCAGCCTGCGTGCCCTTGCCGACGCCCTGGGGGCCCATGATCAGAAGACGCATCGTTGTATCCTTTTCATCGCGTATGTCCAACGGTTACGCCCCAATCCTACCGTTGCCCTCCCCCACCCCTTTTCCAAGCCGTTTTCTTCATCCCGCCGTCCGCTGCCCCACGGAAGCCGGAGCCGGGCTGCTCTGCCGAAACTGCCCCAAGAAAAGACGGACGTCGCCAAGGAAGAGGAAAGGATGGAAGAAGGAGAAGGAAAGGACGAAAAGGAACGGAAGTAAGAAAGGAAGCTGTTGCGGCAACCGCCACCAAAATAAGAAATCTCCCGCAAAGCGCGGGAGATTTCTCATTGGATAGGGTTCACGCACCGAACGTCAGTCGACGGCCGCTTCCTTTTCGGCATCCGAAGAATCTGAAGGAGATTCGCCGCCGTCGGCGGAACCGGAATCTTCAGCCTTCGCTTCCAGCTTGGCCGCGGCCTTCTTGCCGGCGCCGGTGAGCGCCTTGACGTCGCCGCCTTCCTTATGGTCGGTGTTCTCGAACAGGAAGCCAGCGTACTGGAACTGTTCGGTCTGGGCCTTCGCCTGGCGCAGCGTGTCGAGGCCGACGCCTGCGATGATCAGGATCGTCGTGCCACCGAACGGCAGCTGCGAGTTGAGGTTCAGGGCCATGATCAGCACGGTCGGCAGGAGCGCGACGAACAGCAGGTACACGGCGCCGACGGTGTTGAGGCGGTTGATGACGTACTTGAGGTACCGGGCGGTGGACTTGCCGGCGCGGATGCCGGGGATGAAGCCGCCGTACTGCTTCATGTTGTCGGCCGTCTCCTCCGGGTTGAACGTGATCTCCGTGTAGAAGAAGCAGAAGAACACGATCATCAGCGCGTAGAGCACGATGTACCACACGGACGTGGTGTTGCCGAGGTTGCTGTTGATCCAGGTGACCCACGACTGCTCGGAGTTGCCGAACTGGGCGATCAGCGTCGGGATGGCGAGGATCGACGAAGCGAAGATCGGCGGGATGACGCCGGACATGTTGACCTTGAGCGGCAGGTAGGTCGAGGAGCCGCCGTACATCTTGCGGCCGATCATGCGGCGCGTGTACTGCACCGGGATGCGGCGCTGCGAAAGCTCGACGTAGACGACGAAGATCATGATGACGAGCAGCACGCCGGTGACGATGCCGAAGTGCATCCAGTTGCCGTCGGTGCCGTTGGTGCCCCAGCCGATCTCCCACAGCTGCGGCAGGAAGCCGGAGCAGATGGACAGGAAGATGAGGATGGACATGCCCTGGCCGATGCCCTTGTCGGTGATGAGTTCGGCCATCCACATGATCAGGCCGGTGCCGCCGGTCATGACCATGACGATGACGATGAGGTTCCATACCGAGCCGTCGGGGATGACCTGCGAGCACTGGTAGTTGAACAGCGCACCGGAGCGGGCCGTCACGACGATCGTGGTGGACTGCAGCACCGCGAGGCCGATGGTCAGGTAACGCGTGTACTGCGTCAGCTTGGCTTCGCCGGACTGCCCTTCCTTATGCAGCGCCTCGAAGCGCGGGATGACCACGCGCAGCAGCTGCACGACGATCGATGCGGTGATATACGGCATGACGCCGAGCGCAAAGATCGACAGCTGCAGCATGGCGCCGCCCGAGAAGAGGTTGACGAGGCCGATGAAGTTCTCTGAGTTGTTCGTGGTAGTGGCCACGCAATCGTGCACGACCGTCTCGTCGACGCCGGGCGCCGGGATGAACGAGCCGATCCGGTAGATCACGATGATGCCAAGGACAAAGAGGATCTTGTTCCTCAGCTCCTTGGTCCGAAAGGCCTGGATTAACGTCCTCACCTGGTGTTCCCTCCAATACGCTGTGCGGCAATGCACACTCGACTTAGACACTCTAGCGCTTGACTTTACAGCACAGTGCCTACGTTTTCCAATTGAATCTCATTCATCTTCGGAATATCGTCACATACTCCGGCGCCGTAGCGTGCAAACGTTCCCATCGTAACACCCGCCCTGATTCCGTCCAGTTTTCCTTTCACAAGATTCGCAAACGCCCCCCTTTCCCCAGCCGACAGCGAACACCCTCCCAGCGACTGAAACGTAGCGAGATTGCTACTTTCCAGTCACTGACAGCCCGTGAGCAACTGGAAAATAGCGAGATAGATACATTCCAGTCGGTGACGGGTAGTCAGCGACTGAAAAATGGCAAAATTGATACATTCCAGTCACTGACGCGACGTAGACGACTGAAACATAGCGAGATTTCCACACCCCAGTCGGTCAGGACACAAGCAACTGGAAAATACTAGATCCTCTATATTCCAGTCGGTGACGGCTTCCCAGCGACTGGATTGTATCAGTTTTCCCACTTTCCAGTCGGTGGGAACCTAAGCGACTGAAGCATAGAGAGATTTATACATTCCAGTCAGTGAGGCGGCGCCAGCGACTGGAACGTAGAGAAATCTATACATTCCAGTCGGTGAGGGGTTGTCAGCGACTGGAACGTAGATTGAGGGACCGAGATTGCGGGGATAGAAAAAGGGAGGGCACCCTTATGGGGTGCCCTCCCTTCGCTTCTTCGAAGCGTTAGTCAGTTCACTCGAAGATGGAGCCGCCAGCGGCTTCGATCTTCGTGCGGGCGGAGCCGGAAGCCTTCACACCGGAGATGTTGAAAGCAACGCTCACTTCGCCGTCGCCGAGGACCTTGACCGGCTTGTTGGCGCGCACGGCGCCCTTGGCGACCAGATCGGCGACCGTGATGTCGCCGCCCTGCGGGAAGAGTTCCGCAAGGGTGGCCACGTTGACGACCTGGTATTCCGTCTTGAACGGGCTCTTGAAGCCACGGAGCTTCGGCAGACGCATGTACAGCGGCAGCTGGCCACCTTCGAAGCCAGGACGGACCTGGTAGCGCTTCTTGGTGCCCTTGTCGCCACGGCCCGAGGTCTTGCCCTTCGAGCCTTCACCGCGGCCGACGCGGGTCTTCGCCTTCTTGGCGCCCGGAGCCGGCTTGAGGTCATGCATCTGCAGGATCGTGGTCTCTTCTTCGTTTGCCATGATCAGTCGACCTCCTCAACCTCGACCAGGTGGCGGATGACGTTGATCGTACCGCGCACCGCCGGGGTGTCTTCACGCACGACGCTCTTGCCGATCTTGCGAAGGGTCAGCGTCTGGGCTGCAGCACGCTGCTTCGGATTGGCTCCGCACAGGCCGTGCTTCAGCGTAATCTTCAGGTTAGCCATCTATCACTCACCATCCTTAGCGGCCTTGGCGGCAGCTTCCTCGCGGGCCTTGGCGGCTTCCGCGATGCCTTCGGCGCGGGCGCGCAGCAGGGCGTCAGGGGTGACTTCCTGCAGGCTCAGGTCGCGGCGGGAGGCAATCTCTTCCGGAGATTCGAGCTGCTTGAGGGCGTCGACGGTCGCACGCACCACGTTGACGGCGGTGGTGGAGCCCATCGACTTGGTCAGCACGTCGGTGATGCCAGCGCATTCCATGACTGCACGCACGGCGGAGCCGGCGATAACGCCGGTACCCGGAGCGGCAGGACGGAGCATGACGGTGCCCGCGTGGTCGTGGCCGGTCACCGGGTGGGTGACGGTGCCGCGGATGCGCGGAACGGTGAACATGTGCTTCTTGGCATCCAGCTGGCCCTTGGCGATGGCGGCGGGGACTTCGCGGGACTTGCCGTAGCCGACGCCCACGGTGCCGTTGCCGTCGCCGACCACCACGAGGGCGGCGAAGCTGAACGTACGGCCACCCTTGTGCGTCTTGGACACGCGGTTGATGGTCACGACGCGGTCGAGCAGCTCGTCGCCGCGGTTCTCCTCGCGACGGTTGCGACGCTCGCCACGGCGGCCTTCGCCGCGCTGGCCACGACGGGACTTGCGCTCGTCGTTGCTGGTCTCAGCGGTTGCCTGAGTGTTCTCAGTTTCTTCAGCCACTTGGGTTTCCTTTTCGATGTCGCTCACAGTGCCAGACCTCCCTCACGGGCGCCTTCAGCGACGGCTGCGACGCGACCATGGTACTTGTTGCCGCCACGGTCGAAGACGACCGCGGTGATGCCGGCGTCAAGCGCCTTCTTCGCGATGAGCTCGCCGACCTTGTGGGCGGCTTCCGTCTTGGTGCCTTCGAAGCCATCGAAGTCGGCCATGAGCGTGTTTTCGCTCACCAGGGTGACGCCCTTCGTGTCGTCGACGATCTGGGCGATCATGTTGCGGTTGGTACGGGTAACCACAAGGCGCGGCATTTCCGGCGTGCCGGAGATGCGCTTGCGGATACGGGCGTGGCGGCGCTTGAGCGCAGCCTTCTTGCCCTTGCCGAGGATCTTGACGCTCATATCACTTACCAGCCTTTCCAGCCTTGCGGCGGATCGTCTCATCCGAATACTTGATGCCCTTGCCCTTGTAGGGTTCCGGAGCGCGCAGCTTGCGGATGTTGGCAGCGGCCTGGCCGACGGCCTGCTTGTCGATGCCCTTGACGATCACCTGGTTCGGGTTCGGCAGTTCGAAGGTGATGCCCTCCGGCGGTTCCACGGTGATGGTGTGGGAGTAGCCGAGCGAGAACTCGATGCCCTTGCCCTTCATCTGGGCGCGGTAACCGGTGCCGACGATGTCGAGGCTCTTCGCGTAGCCTTCCGACACGCCCTTCACGATGGAAGCGACGATGGAGCGCGCGAGGCCGTGCTTGGCACGGATCGGACGCGTATCGTTCTCCGGCGTGAGGATGATTTCATTGCCTTCGACCTTCGCGGTGATGCCTTCGGGGATAACGAAGGAATCGGTGCCCTTGGGGCCCTTCGCCGAGAAGTCCTGGCCGTTGATCGTGACTTCCACGCCTGCCGGAATGGCGACAGGGAGCTTACCAATATGCGATGCCATGATTCAGCTCTCCTTTCTCACCACACGAAGGCGACGATTTCGCCACCGATGCCACGGTCAAGGCATTCCTTCTGCGTCATCAGGCCCGACGAAGTCGAGATGATGGCGATGCCGAGGCCGCCGAGCGGCATCGGCAGGGCGTCGGACTTTGCGTAGCGACGCAGGCCCGGCTTGGAAATGCGCTTGATGCCCTGAATGGAACGCTCGCCGTGGGGGCCGTACTTGAGAGTGATCTCGAGGGTCTGGCCGACCTTGGCTTCCTTAGCGGTGAAGTCCTTGATGTAGCCTTCGCGCTTGAGGATTTCGGCGATGTTCTTCTTGAACTTGGAGTACGGCATATCCACGGTTTCGTGCTTTGCCGCGCTCGCATTACGCAGACGCGTAAGCATGTCTGCGATCGGATCTGTCATTGTCATTATGGGCTAACGCCCTTTCTCGCCGCGGTTTCCGCCGTCCTGTCCCGTTCGGCGGGGGTTGCGTTGGTTTTTTAACCAAGATTTTTCCCCGCACCGGCCGGGTTCAGGACCGCGGACCTTCAGCGTCGATATTTACCAACTGGACTTAGTAACGCCTGGCAGTTCGCCGCGGTGCGCCTTCTCGCGAAGGCAGATACGGCACAGACCGAACTTGCGATAGACGGAGTGGGGACGGCCGCACACCTGGCAGCGCGTGTAGGCGCGCACCTTGAACTTAGGCTTGCGGTTCGCCTTGACCCTAAGACATGTTTTCGCCATTTCAGTTCTCCTTGAACGGGAAGCCGAGGTGCTTGAGCAGTGCGTAGGCTTCCTTATCACTCTTGGTGCTGGTCACCACGGTGATGTCCATACCGCGCTGGTGGTCGATCGAATCGGGATCGATCTCATGGAACATGGACTGTTCGGTCAAACCGAAGTTGTAGTTGCCCTGGCCGTCGAACTGGTTGCCGTTGATGCCGCGGAAATCGCGGATGCGCGGCAGCGCCAGCGTCAGGAGGCGGTCGAGGAACTCCCACATGCGGTCGCCACGCAGGGTGACGAACGCACCGATGGCCTGGCCTTCACGAAGGTGGAACTGAGCCACGGACTTCTTGGCCTTGGTGACCTTCGGCTTCTGGCCGGTGATGGCGGTCAGGTCGCGGACAGCACCTTCGATGAGCTTGGAATCGCGGGCAGCGGCGCCGACGCCCATGGAGACGACGACCTTCTGCACGCGAGCAACCTGCATCGGGTTCTCGTAGTTGAATTCCTTTTCGAGCTCCGGAACGATGACTTCCTGGTACTGAGCCTTGAGGCGCGGGGTTTCGGGCGCTTCAACGATGGTATCGCTCATGCCAGCTCCTTTCCGGACTTCTTGGTCACGCGCACGCGCACGGTCTTCACCTTGCCGTCGCGGGCCTCTTCCTTTTCGACGATGCGCACGCGGGTCGGCTTGCCGGTCTCCGGGTCCACGATCATCACGTTGGAGCGATGGATCGGGGCTTCCACGGACACGATGCCGGACTGCTGGCCCTGCTGGGTCGCGCGCACGTGCTTCTTGACCATCTGGACGCCTTCGACGATCAGGCGGTCGTTCTTGAGCACGCGAAGGACCTTGCCTTCCTTGCCGCGATCCTTGCCGCGGATGACCACGACCTGGTCGCCGCTCTTGATCTTGGCTACCATAATCAGATCACCTCCGGGGCGAGGGACACGATGCGCATGAAGCGCTTGTCGCGCAGTTCACGCCCAACGGGTCCGAAGATACGAGTGCCCTTCGGTTCACGGCCGGAGCCGAGAATAACGGCGGCGTTCTCGTCGAACTTGATGTAGGAACCGTCGGCACGACGGTGTTCCTTGACAGTGCGGACGACGACGGCCTTGACCACGTCGCCCTTCTTGACCGACCCGCCAGGGATTGCGTCCTTGACGGAGGCGACGATCACGTCGCCGATGCCGGCATAGCGTCGCTTCGATCCGCCGAGCACGCGGATGGTCAGGAGTTCCTTCGCACCCGTGTTGTCGGCGACATGAAGCCGCGTTTCCTGCTGAATCATTGATTCTCCTTAGCCGAGCTGGTTCTCCCCATTCACCGGCCGCCACGCACGGATGCATGGCGGCCGGTGAAAGCGGAGCCTTGCCGAACTTGTTACTTAGCGCGCTCGATGATGCTTTCGAGACGCCAACGCTTGGTCTTGCTCAGTGGACGAGTCTCCATGATACTCACGAGGTCTCCCACGTGGGCATCGTTGTTTTCGTCATGGGCCTTGACCGTGCGAGTCGTACGAACGACCTTGCCATACAGCGGGTGGGTCGAACGCTGTTCCAGTTCCACGGAAATGGTCTTGTCCATCTTATCGGACACCACGTAACCGCGGCGAACCTTGCGGGAATTGCGCTCTTCAGCCATTACTTCTCCTCAGCTTTCGTTTCCGTGGCCTCGGGTTCCTGGCTGATGCCGAGCTCGCGTTCGCGCAGGACGGTGTACATCCTCGCGATGTCGTGCTTGACAGCCTTGAGGCGAGCAGTGTTGTCGAGCTGGCCGGTCGCGTGCTGGAAGCGCAGGTTGAACAGCTCTTCCTTGGACTTCTTGAGGAAGCCCTCGATCTCCGCGTTGGTCTTCTCGTTCAGATTCTTGATGGAATATTCCGGGGTACCGACTGCCATCAGATGTCACCACCTTCACGTGCAATAACGCGGCACTTCATCGGGAGCTTGTCGATAGCGCGGCGCAGGGCCTCGCGAGCGACGTCCTCAGAAACGCCACCGATTTCGAACATCACGCGGCCAGGATGCACGTTGGCGATCCAGAACTCCGGAGCGCCCTTGCCGGAACCCATTCGGGCGCCGAGCGGGTGCTTGGTGAGCGGACGATCCGGGAAGATCGTGATCCACACACGGCCGCCACGCTTGATGTAACGGGTCATGGCGATACGGGCCGCTTCGATCTGGCGGTTCGTGACGTAGGCCGGAGCCAGCGCCTGGATGCCGAAATCGCCGAATGCGATCTCGTTGCCGCCCTTGGACATGCCGTGGCGGTCAGGGCGATGCTGCTTACGATATTTGGTCCTCTTTGGGATAAGCATCTTTCAGCTCACTCCTTCGTTTCCGTTGCAGCCGGGGCTTCAGTGGCGGCGGCTTCGGCCTTCGGGGCCTCGGCTGCTGCGTTCTGATGCTGGCGGGCGGAGCGGTTGCCACCGCGACGCTGGCGGCGATCGCCGCGGCGTCCCGGACGGCCAGCGCCCTGCTGAGCCTGCTGCTCTTCGAATTCACGCTCGGTCATGTCGCCCTTGTAGATCCACACCTTCACGCCGATGCGGCCGTAGGTGGTCTTGGCCTCGAAGAAGCCGTAATCAATCAGAGCGCGGAGGGTCTGCAGCGGAACGCGGCCCTCGCGGTAGAACTCGGAACGGCTCATTTCGGCGCCGCCAAGACGGCCCGAGAGCTTGATGCGGATACCCTTGGCACCGGCGCGCATGGCGTCCTGCTGGGCCTTGCGCATCGCGCGGCGGAACGTCACGCGGTTCGTCAGCTGCTCAGCGATGCCCTGGGCGACAAGCTGCGCGTCCAGAGCCGGGTTCTTCACTTCGAAGATGTTCAGCTGGACCTGCTTGCCGGTGAGCTTCTCGAGCTTGGCGCGAACGCGCTCGGCTTCGGCGCCGCGGCGGCCGATGACGATGCCCGGACGGGCCGTGTGGATGTCCACGCGGACGCGGTCGCGGGTGCGCTCGATGATGATGCGGGACACGCCCGCACGCTCGAGGTCCTTGCTCATGGCCTTGCGGATGGCGTCGTCTTCGAGGACGAAGTCGCGGTAGCGTTCGCCGACCTTGTTCGAGTCGGAGAACCACTTCGAGCGGTGGTCTTCGGTGACGCCCAGGCGGTAGCCCAAAGGATTAATCTTCTGACCCATCTTTAGCGGGCTCCTTCCTTGCTAGCGACGACGACCGTGATGTGGGAGGTGCGCTTGTTGATACGAGCGGCACGGCCCTGGGCGCGGGCGCGGAAACGCTTGAGCGTCACGCCTTCGTCCACGTAGGTCTCCTTGACATAGAGGTCGTTCTCGCGGAACGGCTCGCCTTCCTTGTCGGCCTTGAAGCGAGCGTTGGCGATGGCGCTCTCAAGGACCTTGAGCACCGGTTCGGATGCGTCCTGCGGAGCGAACTTGAGGATGGTGATGGCTTCAGTCACATTCTTGCCTCGGACGAGGTCGACCATGCGGCGAGCCTTGCGCGGCGTCACGCGGACGTGACGAGCGATTGCTTTAGCTTCCATAAAGTCTTTACTCTCCTTTAGCGACGCGACTTCTTGTCGTCCTTGACGTGACCCTTGAAGGTCTTCGTCGGGGCGAACTCGCCGAGCTTGTGGCCGACCATCGCTTCGGTAACGAACACCGGCACATGCTTGCGGCCATCGTGAACAGCGAAGGTATGCCCGATGAAATCAGGGGTGATCATCGAACGGCGCGACCACGTCTTGATGACGTTGTGCGTGCCCTTCTCATTCTGCTCGTCGACTTTCTTCTGCAGGTGGGCGTCGACGAAGGGGCCCTTCTTGATGCTACGAGTCATCTATTCGACACTCCCTTACTTGCGGTTCTTGCCATTCGGACGACGACGAACAATGTACTTGTTCGAAGCCTTCTTCGGACGGCGGGTACGAACCTCGCCCTTGCCCCACGGGGAAACCGGCGGCTTGCCACCGCGGGTACGACCGCCGTGCGGGTGATCGACAGGGTTCATGGACTCGCCGCGGGTGATCGGGCGCTTGCCCATCCAGCGCGCACGGCCGGCCTTGCCCAGCTGGATGTTGGCGTGGTCGGAGTTGCCGACTTCGCCAACGGTCGCGCGGCAGGCAGCGAGCACGTTGCGGATTTCGCCGGACGGCATGCGCAGCTGCGCATAGTCGCCGTCCTTCGCCACGAGCTGCACTGCGGCGCCGGCAGAACGGGCGATCTTGGCGCCGCCCAGCGGGCGGAGCTCAATGGCGTGGACGATCGTACCGGTCGGGATGTTCTTCAGCGGCAGGTTGTTGCCCGGCTTGATATCGGCCGTCGGGCCGGTCTCGATGCGGTCGCCCTGCTTGATGCCTTCCGGAGCGATGATGTAGCGCTTCTCGCCGTCTGCGTAGTGCAGGAGGGCGATGCGGGCGGAGCGGTTCGGATCGTATTCGATCTCGGCGACCTTCGCCGGCACGCCGTCCTTGTCCCAACGCTTGAAGTCGATGAGACGGTACTGGCGCTTGTGGCCGCCACCGCGGTGACGGGACGTGATGCGGCCGTACGAGTTGCGGCCGCCAGTCTTGCTCTTCTTGCGTACCAGCGACTTTTCAGGGGTGCGGCGCGTCAGGTCGGAGAAGTCCGAAACGGACGCGTTGCGACGGCCCGGAGTCGTCGGCTTATAAACGCGGATAGCCATAATCTAGTTCTTCCTTAACTTTTCTCGGCTAACCTTCAGTTGCCGAAGATGTCGATCGACTGGCCCTCTGCCACCGTCACGATGGCGCGCTTCTCGTTGTTGCGCTGGCCGAAGCCGGTGCGCGTACGGGTGCGCTTGCCCTTGCGGTTGAGGGTGTTGACGTTCGTCACCTTCACCTTGAAGATCTCCTCAATAGCCTGCTTGATCTGCACCTTGTTCGCATCGGGCGCCACCACGAAGGTGTACTGGCCCATGTCGGACAGGGCGTAGCTCTTTTCGGAGACTACCGGCTTGAGGATGATGTCATATGCTGGCTTGTGGATTGCGACCATGGAAATCAGGCCTCCTTAGCTGCCGGCGCCTTCGCCTCGAGGAACGCTTCGTAGCCTTCCTTGGTGAAGACGATGTACTGCGCCGTAATGACGTCGTACGTGTTGAGCTGGTCAGCGAAGATCGGGTGCACGTACGGAAGGTTGCGCACCGAGAGCCATTCGTTGACGTTGTCACGCGAGAACACGACGGTCGTGAACTTCTCGCCCACGATCGGGTTCAGGGCAGCCACAGCGGCCTTGGTCGACGGCTCGGAAACGGCGAAGTCGATCACGGCAATGCGGCCGTTGTTAGCGCGGTCGGAGAGGGCGTAGCGCAGGGCAGCGGCCTTCATCTTCTTGGGGGTGCGCTGCGAGTAGTCGCGCGGAACCGGGCCGTGCACGACGCCGCCGTGGTACCACTGCGGTGCGCGGATCGAGCCCTGGCGGGCGCGGCCGGTGCCCTTCTGCTTCCACGGCTTGCGGCCGCCGCCGGAGACCTTCGCGCGGTTCTTGACCGCGTGGGTGCCCTGGCGCGCAGCAGCGAGCTGGGCCGTAACGACCTGGTGGATCAGCGGGACGTGGGCCTGCACTTCTTCGGCGGTGAAGCCGAAGACCTCGGACGGAGCCTCGATGGTGCCGGCTTCCTGGCCCTTGTTATCGGTGACGTTCAGGGTAACGTTTGCCATCTAGATCAGGCTCCCTTCACTGCCGAACGAACGAGAACGATGCCGTTCTTCGGGCCCGGAACGGCGCCCTTGACGGCGATGATGCCGTTCTCCACATCGGAGGAAACGATGGTGAGGTTCAGCACGGTCTTGTTATCGTGGCCCATGCGGCCAGCCATGCGCTTGCCCTTGAGAATGCGGCTCGGAGTCGCGCACGCGCCGACGGAGCCGGGGCGGCGTTCGTTCTTGTGCGAGCCGTGCGTACGGCGGTAGGACTTGAAGCCCCAGCGCTTGATGGTGCCGGCGAAGCCCTTGCCCTTGGTCGTGCCGGTCACGTCGACCTGCACGCCTTCCGGGAAGAGCTCGGCGGTCAGTTCCTGGCCCGGCTGGTAGTCGGCGGCATCCTCGGTGCGCACCTCGGCGAGGTGGCGGCGAGGGGTGACGCCGGCCTTGGCGAAGTGGCCAGCCAGCGGCTTGGAGACCTTCGTCGGGTCGACCTGGCCATAGCCGAGCTGGACGGCGTCGTATCCGTCGCTTTCCTCGGTCTTGATGGCGGTCACCACGTTGGTGGAAACATCGATCAGGGTAACGGGAACGAAGAAGCCGTTCTCATCCCACACCTGCGACATGCCGAGCTTCTTGCCCAGCAGAGCTTTGCGCTTAATGTTCTGAACCATGCGGTCTTCCTCCTCCCTTACAGCTTGATCTCGATGTTGACGTCTGCGGGCAGATCAATATGCATCAGGGAGTCCACAGCCTTGGGGGTGGGGTCCACGATATCGATGAGACGCTTGTGGGTACGCATCTCGAAATGCTCGCGAGAATCCTTGTACTTGTGAGGAGAACGGATAACGCAGTACACGTTCTTCTCGGTCGGGAGCGGAACCGGGCCAACCACAGTTGCACCCGCGTTCGTCACCGTTTCGACGATCTTCTTCGCCGATTGGTCGATGACCTCATGGTCATAGGACTTAAGCCTGATGCGGATTTTCTGTCCCGCCATTGCCTTCCGCCCTTTCTAGCGATTCGTTTTCTATTTACCAACCTGAATAAAGGGCACCGGCGGGAGGCACGGGGGCGCACGGCACCCCACGCTTCACACATCAGTGCGCACCCATGCAAAGACCCACGGAACGTGGGTCGGTCGCTGGCGCGCTCGCTTTTTCAATTCCAATTTGCGAGCCTTCAAACAGGCAACTGTTTTATTTAACCATCAGGGGTCGCCTGACGCACCAATCCGGGCGTGTCGGCGCAAAACGAGCGTCCGCGGACCCCAATCTTGTTGAAAATGGCGGCGTTTGCCGGGCATCGAACGTTCCGGCACGCAATAAAGCCAACCGATGGCGACGCGGAAATCTTCCGTAAGAGGAAAAACGTTACGATATCGTCACGATTGCCACAGCGCCCACACAATCAGCACCCAGCCGATGACAGCGCTGACCGCTTCGAGCACGCCGGCGACGATCGGGCGGGCGTTGCGGCGGATCGCCATCGGCGGCGCAACCGTCGCCTTCGCCGCCAGCAGCAGCCCCAGGATCCCCAGCGTCGGCGACACCAGGAACCCGGCGAACGCAGCCAGCACGCACCAGCCGATCGAGGCGCCGTAGTACGCCGGCTCGCCACGGTGGCGGATCATCGTCTTGACGAACAGCACCGACGCGAACTGCATACAGGCGAACGCGGCCGCCGCCAGCAGCCCGACGGAACTGATGGCGTACGCCGGCCACAGGTTCACGCCGAAATCAGCCGTCGCCGCTACGTTGGCCGCGCCCGTGCCGGTGCTGGCGATATGCCGCACCGCCCAGCGTTCGGCTTCGGGGACGCCGTCCGAGAACGAGTAGACTACCGCGGCCATGCTGCTGGCGGCGAGCACCTGCGCCGCGTTCGACCACAGGCTGCGTTCGCGGCGCAGGTACGCGCCGAGCATTGCCACCGCCGCCAGCACGGTGAACCACACCGCCCAGCGCAGCACGCCGGGGCATAGCGCGACAAACGGGATGCCGGCGGCGGCCAGCACGGCGCAGTAGGCCACGAACGGCGCAAGCCAGGTGCGCTTGAACCGGGATTTGAACCAGCGCGCCCCGGTATACTCCACGCAGTAGCACAGCGCCCACAGCGCCGTCAGCCACGCGGCCCACCAGCCGCCGCGCCCCAGCGCCAGCCCCGCCAGCGCCGGCGACATCGCCATCACCCATCCCCCCGGCTCGTTCGAAGTCCACCGCCGCAAAGACTTCCGCCGCTTCGCCGCCGCCTGCGACGCGGCTCGGCTGCCAGAGGATTCCCGTGTCACGCTACGTTCAACCATGTTCCCCACCTTACGAGATTGCCCGCGCCCCCGCCAGCGTTCCTTCCCGAGCAAAGAAAAAGGGGCGCGGCCGCCCCTAAAGAAAAACGGCGGCCAGCGCCCCTTGGCAGGGAATGCACGCCAGCGCCGAAAACGGCGCCTTAACTGCGGCTCACCTGCCCGGGAAGAAGAAGCCGGCGCAATCCAACGCTCCCATACATAGATATATAGGTGCGGGCGCACTCAGACGCTTCTTCCACGGATGCGTTGCCGGACCCGCAGGCCCAGCGCTCAACCAGAATCCACTATAGTACGGTCTCTTCCCGCCCGTTCCCCCGTTTCCCGCAACGGAAAAAGCCGCCGATGCCACCGCAGCGACAGAACGGGATTTCACGACCTATGCCACTTTTTGGTATCAAAAAGTGTATTCCTATGCCACTTTTTGATACCAAAAAGTGGCATAGGTCACCGAATCTGAGCGCTGGAAGAGAATGTACAAGGCCTAGGAGGCCGACTTTTTCAGCTGTTGCCTTCTGGCTCGTCGGGTAGCGGCCTTGACGTCCTCCAGCGTGCGGTAATAGGGCGTGGCGAACAAGGCGGAAAAATCGCCCTCGCAGCCCAGCGCAAACGCGATGTTGATCAGCGACTGCAATGAGATCTCGTGCTGCTGCTCAAACCTGCGCAACGACCCTAGGCTCATTCCGGCCCGTTTAGCCAGCTGTGCCTGCGTCCATCGGTGTTCCTTGCGGCGTTCCTTCACCCGCTGCGCCAGCTGCGCCGCCACCTCCCCCGGCATCGGCTGGTTCAGCAGCGCCGAGAAATCCGCGGTATCGTTCATGCTTTTCCTTTCGCGCTTTCCCTTGCTCCCCTACCCTAACGTTGAACAGGACGCCCGGCAGCGCGTACGGCATCCTGCATGAACGCCATGGTCTCCTTGCGCTGCACTTTTCAAAATACCCACATATTAGCAAAAATAGCCTTTCTTGGCCTTTTTTGCGCAAATTTTGGTAGTTGACGATCGGTCTTTCCTAGATTTGCTCCCGCGCTGCTGACGCTGACGGCACCAGCAGAGGGGGCCGGATAGACAGCTCTGGTTGCGGATAGCAGAAGGGCCCGCACCATAAGGTGCGGGCCCTGGGCGCGAACCGGCGTGCCGCCGATTCGCTTGACCACCCCTCGCTTCGCGCTTTGCCTTCGGCTCGCGCTCAGCGGTCCCCGAACAAGGCCGCAAACGCTTTCGCGCTTGCATATTTCAGCGGCCGGTGCTAGCGGGGACGGCGTCCATGAGAGTCATCTCACTCCTCATGGATGTGTCCGGCAGCGGGGACGGCAGAGGGGCTAGAGGCGCTCGGAGGCTTCGGCAGTGGCGGCAGCGCCTTCGCGCTCGACGCGCAGGCGGTGGCCTTCAGCCTGCGGGACGCCGTAGTAGGCGGCGATGGCGATGTCCTTCATGTCCTCGATCTGCGGGATGCGCGGGTTCGCCGGGGAGCACTGGTCCTCGTAGGCGCGCATGCCGATCTGGTCGAGGATCGACCAGAAGTAGTCCTCGTCGACGCCGCATTCCTGGAAGCTCTTGTTCATGCCGAGCTTATTGTCGCGGTAGTCCTCGACGGCGCTCGCCAGGTTCTCGACGGTGTCCTCCGGGGTCTTGCCGACCTTGACGCCCAGCACCTTGGCGATCTCCTCGTAGCGTTCCGGCGCGATGTACTTGTTGTACTTCGGCCAGCTCGTCGGCTCTTCCGGCACCTGGCCGTTGTAGCGGATGACGTACGGCAGGAGGATGGAGTTCGTGCGGCCGTGGGCGATGTGGCACAGCGCGCCGATGGTGTGGGCCATCGAGTGGCACATGCCGAGGAACGCGGAGCCGAACGCCATGCCGGCCATCGTGGCGGCGTTGTGCATGTGCTCCTGCGCCTTCGTCTTGGCTTCGCCGGGCTCGCCGTTGACCGATTCGGCCAGGTTGTCCCAGATCAGCTTCGCGGCATGCAGCGCCATCGAGTCGGTGAAGTCGTTCGCGTACACCGACGCATACGCCTCGAACGAGTGCGTCAGGGCGTCGAAGCCGGCGTCGGAGGCCAGGCGGCGCGGCTGCGTACGGGCGAGCACCGGGTCGACGATGGCCACGGACGGGGTCAGCGCGTAGTCGGTGATCGGGTACTTGTAGCCGGTCTTATGGTCGGTGATGACGGCGAACGGCGTCACTTCGGAGCCGGTGCCCGACGAGGTCGGGATGCACACGAGCTTCGCCTTCTCGCCCAGCGGCGGGATCTTGAACGCGCGCTTGCGGATGTCGAAGAACTTCTCGCGCACGTCGGAGAACGAGATTTCCGGGTGCTCGTACAGCAGCCACATGATCTTCGCGGCGTCCATCGGCGAGCCGCCGCCGACGGCGATGATCGTATCGGGCTGGAACTCGTCGCGCATCATGGCGGCGCCGCGCTCGACGGTCTCGACGCTCGGCTCCGGCTCGACGTAGTCGACGATGCGGAACGTCACGCGGTTGTTGCGGGCGCGCAGCTGGTCGATGACCTTGTCGACGACGCCGAGCTGCTCCATCACCTTGTCGCACACGATGACGGCGCGCTCGATGCCGTACATGTCGCGCAGGTACTTGATGGCGTTCGGCTCGAAGTACGTCTTGGACGGAATCTTGAACCACTGCATGTTGTTGTTCCTCCGAGCGATTCGCTTGATGTTGAGCAGGTTGACGGCCTGGACGTTGCCGGACACCGAGTTGCCGCCATAGGAGCCGCAGCCCAGCGTCAGCGACGGCGCGATGGCGTTGTAGATGTCGCCGATGCCGCCCAGCGAGCTCGGGGAGTTCCAGATGATGCGGCACGCGTGCATGCGCTGGCCGTACTCGCGCACCAGGGCCTCGTCGTTCGTGTGGATGGCGGCGGTGTGGCCGGCGCCATGCTTGAGCATTTCCTCGCACATCTCGAAGGCCTGCTCCTTGTTGTCCGACTTGAGGACGGCCTGTACCGGGGCGAGCTTCTCCATCGTCAGCGGCTCGTTCTCGCCGACCTCGGAGCACTCGGCGGCCAGGATGGTGGCGTCTTCGGGGATTTCGAAGCCGGCGGCCTTGGCGATGTACTGCGGGGACTTGCCCGGCACCACCGAGTTGAGCTTCGGGGTCTGGCCGGAGAACGCGGTGCAGCCGAACATGTACTGCTCGAGCTTGGCCTTCTCCTCGTCGTTGACGAAGTAGGCCTTGCGGCGCTTGAGTTCCTTGACGAGCGGCTCGTACACGTCCTTGTCGGCGATGACGGCCTGCTCGGTGGCGCAGATCATGCCGTAGTCGAAGTGCTTCGACAGGATCAGGTCGTTGGCGGTGCGCTGGATGTCGACGTTCTTGTCGATGTAGGCCGGGGCGTTGCCCGCGCCGACGCCGAGGGCCGGCTTGCCGGACGAGTACGCGGCCTTGACCATGCCCGGGCCGCCGGTCGCCAGGATCGTGGCGATGCCGTCGTGCTCCATGAGGGCGCCGGTCGCCTCGATCGACGGGTGCTCGATCCACTGGATGCAGTTCTCCGGGGCGCCGGCCTCGATGGCGGCGTCGCGCACGATCTTCGCGGCGGCGACGGACGACTTCTGCGCGCCCGGGTGGAAGCCGAAGATGATCGGACAGCGGGTCTTGAGCGCGATCAGGCTCTTGAAGATGGCGGTGGACGTCGGGTTGGTCACCGGGGTGACGCCGGCGACGACGCCGACCGGTTCGGCGATTTCGTCGATGCCCAGCACGTCGTCTTCGCGGATGATGCCGACGGTCTTCTGGCCGGCCATGTAGTTGGTGACGTGCTCGCACGCGAAGATGTTCTTCGTGGCCTTGTCCTCCACGAGGCCGCGGCCGGTTTCCTCAACGGCCATCTTCGCCAGCACCAGGTGCTTGTTCAGGGCGGCGATGGAAGCCTTCGCGACGATGCGGTCGACCATTTCCTGGTCCAGCTTCTCGAACTCCTTGAGGGCTTCGAGGCCCTTCGCCACGAGAGCGTCGACCTCGGCCTGCGCCTGGGCCTTCTTCTCTTCGGGGGTGGGAGCGACGGCCTTGGCCTCTTCGGCCTTCACGGCATCGTCCTTCTTCGCTTCTGCCATTAATCCTCCTCGACTTAACTCACTATGGGGTTAGGCACACCGACACGGCAGGTGTGACTTGCTTCACAATCTAACGCAAGGGGACCTCCGTTGTCAGCCCCTTCGACGTGTCGCGTCGAAACGTTAGATTATGTGAGATTTGCGAGCGCTTACGTTCGTTATTTGGTTTCGTACGCGTTCTTTTTCGGTGTTTTGAAACATTTTGTGATGTTTCGAACTACACTTCACAACAAATCTTGAATCTCCCTATTCCCTCTTCTGTAAAGCGGGTTGCAAAAAGCACAATTTCTCCGCAAACTTTTTAAAAACTGTTTTACGTTTCTTCGGCGCCGCTTCCGCCTTTCCTTGCGCGGCAAGCGTTCCAGCCGCTACGATAGGGAAGAACGAAAGCGTATCGATGGCGATTCATTTCATGAAGGGGACTGGCGGCATCATGACCGATAACGGCAATTCAGCGATCAAGCAGCGCAACCGGGTGGCGCTGCTGACCGTGCTCTATGAAGGCTCTCCGGCAACGAAGCAGGACATCGCCAGGCGCGTGAACCTCTCGCTGCCGACGATCACCTCGAATCTCAAGGAACTCGAAGAGCGCGGGCTGGTCGTGCGGGCGGACCTGCAGGAATCCACCGGCGGACGCAAGCCGCAGACGTTCGCGTTCAACGCGCAGCATTGCGTCGCCATCGGCGTCCAGACGGCGCCCACGCGGGTGTCGATGCTCGCCGTCGACCTGCACGGCGGCACGCTGACGGAACGCGAACGCAGCATCCCCTGGAGCTCCGGCGCCTCCTACTGGCGGCGTATCGGGACCGCCGTCAACGAATTCGCTGGCGCCATCGAGGCTTCCGGCAGCCACGTCCTCGGCGTCGCCGTATGCGATGCGGCGAGCGGCGCGGCGGCAAACGGCAATGGCAGCCCGGCAAGCGGGACGGCGGCCAGCGCCACGGCCAGCAACACCGCTGCGGCCGAACCGGGCACGGAAGCGCTGGAAATCCTCTCGCGGGAAACGTCCCGGTCCTGCACGGCGATGGCGCCGCAGGAAGCGGAGGCGATGGCGGAACTATGGCACGACCCGACGGTGGGCGACGCCGCGTACCTGTCGATCGGGCGGGAAATCTCGTGCGCGCTGGTCCTTGGCGGAGCGCTGCACCGCCCGCAGGGCGCCGCCGGCCGGCCGCTCGGCCACATGACGCTCGTTCCCGGCGGCCGCCAGTGCGCGTGCGGCAACCGCGGCTGCGTCAACGCATACTGTTCGCTGCCCTCCCTGCCGGAGGACGGCGAAAGCCTCGCCGGCTTCTTCAGCGTGCTCGAACAGGGCGAGCCGCACCACCGCCAGCGCATGGGCGAATGGCTCGACCACCTGGCGCAGGTCGTCACCAACATCCGCACCGTCATCCCCGTCGACGTCATCATCGGCGGGGCGGCCGCCTCCTACCTCGACGACGCCGACATCGGCGCGCTGCGCACGCGCGTCGGGCGCATCGAACGGCGCGGCGACGATGCGGCGCCGGCACGCATCCGCAAATGCCTGGCGATGGACAGCCAGGGCGCGCTTGGTGCCGGAATGATGCTGGTACGCGAATATCTGGACCATCCCTACAAAATCTGCCAGTAAGCCGTTACAGTAGGGGGCATGCAACTGCCTCCGCTTCACCGCTACGCGACGCGCCCGGGCCTGTACTTCACCGACGATGGCGGCGCCGACGTCGTGGTGCGCTCCGAAACCGCCGACCAGCTGTGGCTGTGCGTGCTCGAGCCGCTCGACAAACCAAGCCTGTTCTACAACAAGGCGCTCAAGCTCACGCGCGAACAGGCCGCCACGTTCTTCCACAGCAGGCACCGGCATACCGTGTACGCGCGCGACGTCGAGGCGCTGGGCCTGCGCGAAACGCTGTTCGCCATGGACGGCCCCAACTACGGGCTGTGGTACGTGCACCTGCCGCGCGCCTGGGACGGCATGCGCTACGGGTTCCGCGCCGAGGGCGCGTGGAACCCGGCGAATGGCCTGCGGTTCAACCCGCACAAGCTCCTGCTCGACCCGTTCGCCAAGGGCGTCGAAGGCAAGATCGAGCTGCACCCGGCGGCGTTCTCCTATGAATGCACGGTTGAGGACGGGGTGCTGGAAGGCACGCCGAACGGCCCGATGAGCACCGCCGACTCGCTCGGGCACGTGCCGGTGTCGGTCGCCATCGACGACCGCAGCCCCGGCAAGCACGACCACGACCCCTCGCACCCGCACGTGCCGTGGAGCAAGACCGTCATCTACGAGCTGCACGTCAAGGGGTTCACTGCGCAGGCGCCGTGGCTGGAACCCGAACTGCGCGGCACCTACGCGGGGCTTGCGCACCCGCGTACGCTGTCGTATCTGCAATCTCTGGGAGTGACGTCGATCGAGCTGCTGCCGATACAGGCGAAGCAGCCGGAACTCTTCCTCATGAAGAAGGGGATGGAGAACTACTGGGGCTACTCGACGCTAAACTACTTCTCCCCCGAGCCTTCGTACGCCACGAAAGCGGCGCAGGAAGCCGGGCCGAAAGCGGTGCGCGAGGAAGTCATCGCGATGGTGGCGGCGCTGCACGAAGCCGGCTTCGAAGTGATCATGGACGTCGTGTACAACCACACGGCGGAAGGCTGCAGCGACGGGCCGACCGCATGCTGGCGCGGGCTGGACAATCTTACGTTCTACCGCCAGCAGCTGCACAACGTCGGCGAGCTGGAAGACACCACCGGCTGCGGCAATACGATAGATTTCACGAATACCCACAACGTGACGTTCGCCGTCGACTCGCTGCGGTACTGGGCGAAGCGGATCGGCATCGACGGCTTCCGCTTCGACCTCGCCGTTTCGCTCGCGCGGCTCAACGGCGACTTCACGCCGTACCATCCGTTCCTGTACGCACTGCGTTCGGACCAGCTGCTTGGCAATCTCAAGATGATCATGGAGCCGTGGGACCTGGGAAGGCAGGGCTGGCGGACGGGGCAGTTCCGCACGCCGTTCGCCGAATGGAACGACCGGTTCCGCGACACCGCGCGCCGCTTCTGGATTTCGGAAGTCGCCCAGCGCGCCGCGAACCCTACGAACGCGGTGGGATTGCAGGAGATTGCGACGCGGCTGTGCGGTTCCGCCGACCTGTTCGCCACCGACCCGGGGCGCGGCGCCATTTCGTCGGTCAACTACGTGTCCTGCCACGACGGCTTCACGCTCGCCGACCTGACCACCTACTCGCGCAAGCATAACGAGGCGAACGGCGAACGCAATCTCGACGGGTCGAACGTGAACCACAGCGCGAATTTCGGGCACGAGGGGCCTACCGACGACCCGGACGTGCTCGAGCGTCGCGAACGGGCGGCGATGAACATGCTCGGCACGCTGCTGCTGTCGCTGGGGACGCCGATGCTGCTCGCCGGCGACGAATTCGGCAACTCGCAGGGCGGCAACAACAACGCCTACTGCCAGGACAACCCGACGACGTGGCTGGACTGGAGCTGGACGGAACGCGGCGGCGGCGCGGCAAGCAACCCGCAGCTGCGGCGCAAGGAGGCCGTGTCGAGGCTCGTCGCCATCCGCAAGTCGCTGGACGTATACTCGCACGAGGATTTCTTCACGCGGCTCAGCCAGCTGGGGCTGCTCAAGCCGTCGAGCCGCGTGCAGTGGCTGCTGCCGGACGGCACGACGCCGATGGAGGAGGACTGGTTCGACGTGTCGGTACGCTCGTTCACGATGCAGCTGCACGCCAGCGACGACACGAGCATCGCCATCGTCGTCAACGGATCCAACGAGGCCCGCGACTTCCATCTGCCGGCCGAATGCTCATGGCAGGCGCTGTGGAGCTCCGCCCAGACGTTGGGGGAAAAGCCGGAGCCGGTCCCCGACGCCGAAAACCAGTGGACGGTCCCCCCGACGTCGATTTCCCTGCTCATGCAGGAATAGTTTTCTACATTCCAGTCGCTGACAAGCCGTCACCGACTGGAAAATATCCCCCTCACTACGTTTCAGTCGCTCAGGGCGCCTCAGCGACTGAAACGTAGAACCCAGCCTACGTTCCAGTCGCTCACGGGCCGTCACCGACTGGAATGTAGATCACTCGATACGTTTCAGTCGGTGGGAGGCCGTCACCGACTGGAATGTAGATCACTCGATACGTTTCAGTCGGTGGGAGGCCGTCACCGACCGGAAAGTAGAAACCCCTCTACGTTCCAGTCGGTGAGGAGTTGTCAGCGACTGGAACGTAGGGAGGTGGGAATGAGGCAGCGGGGTGGATACGAAAAAAGGGCTCCCGAGTGGGAGCCCTGTGCGCCTGGTAGGCAGACCTTAACGCTTCGAGAACTGCGGAGCGCGGCGGGCCTTGTGCAGGCCAGCCTTCTTGCGCTCCACGACGCGGGCGTCGCGGGTCAGGAAGCCGGCCTTCTTCAGGGCCGGACGGTTCGCTTCGCGGTCGACCGCGTTGAGCGCGCGGGCCACGCCGAGGCGGATAGCGCCGGCCTGGCCGGTGGTGCCGCCGCCGTCCACGAGGACGATGGCGTCGAACTTGCCTTCGAGCTTGAGGAGCACGATCGGCGAGTTCACTTCACGCTGCAGCAGCTTGGACGGGAAGTACTCTTCCAGCGTGCGGCCGTTGATCGTCCACTTGCCGGAGCCCGGAACGAGGCGAACGCGGGCCACGGCTTCCTTGCGGCGGCCGGTGCCGTAGCAGGGAGCGATCGTGGAGGTGCCGGTGCCGGCGCCAGCGTTGGTCTCGCTAGTGTATGCAGCCTCTTCGGTTTCGGTAACCGCGGAGTTGTTGGTGTTTTCAGCCATGGTTCTTTATCTCCTTCGGTTCACTTCGCCTGCTGCGAGATCTGCTCGATCTCGTAGACCTTCGGCTGCTGGCCAGCGTGCGGGTGCTCAGCGCCCGCGAACACGCGCAGGCGGCCCAGCTGGACCTTGGACAGCTTGTTCTTCGGCATCATGCCCTTGACGGCATGAGTGATGATGCGTTCCGGCTTCGACGCCAGCAGCTGCGCGTAGCTGTCGCGGCGCAGGCCACCGGGGCGACCGGAGTGGGAGTAAAGATCCTTGCCCAGCTTGTTGCCGGTAAGGGCAATCTTGTCGGCATTGATGATGATCACGAAGTTGCCGGAATCAGCGTGCGGAGCGAAGGTCGGCTTGTTCTTCCCGCGCAGCAGATCCGCTGCGTGGGAAGCGAGACGGCCGAGCACGACGTCCTGCGCGTCGATGATGTACCAGTCGTGAGTCAGATCAGCTGGCTTCGGTGTGAAAGTTTTCACGATGTACCTTTTCTTTATATTGTGTTCCGGACCGCTGGCCGCTTCTTGCTCGGGCGTGCGTTGGTTAGGCACTGCGCCGTTGCTCGTTGCCGCCGGCAATCTCATTACCGTGGGCTCCCTGAAAGTCCTATTGGCGAGTGGGAAAGCGCTTTGAAGGACCCCGTAGGGAAACACAACAATCCCCCAGTATATCGCAACCGCTGACAACGCGGGGATATCGTTCCGCTTTCTTCAAGATTCCCGTCGCCAAACGCTGCCGTCATTTTCCCCAGACTGCCGCCGCCGGAAAATCTTGATTCCTCCCAGCCCGCCCCCCCCGTTCCGGCGACCCGGCAACGCAAAAGCGCTCCCGGACGCCAATGGCGCCGGGAGCGCTTGCTGCCGCAATCTGAAAAAACGCGCGGCTCAGTCGTTCATGATGTCCGCGAGGCGCTTAACGCCCGGCTCCTTGAACAGCTGCTCGAGCATGACGACGTCGCCGTGGCCGTCGGCCAGCGGGATGCGCCAGTTCGGGTACTCGTTGTTCGTGCCCGGCTGGTTCTGCGTGCGCTTCTCGCCGACGGCGTCGACGAACGAAACGACCTTGAGCTTGCTCGGCGCGGCCTTGAGCGCGCGGTGCAGCGCGTCGATGATCTCGTCCTGATGGGACGCCTCGTCGGCCAGCGCGGACGCGTCGAGGTAGCCTTCGTCGCACAGCATCTGCAGCATGGCCTGATGCTCGAGCTCGGCGCTCTGCTTGAACGCGCTGCCGTCGCCCTCGAGCAGGCCGAGCTTCTCGCGGATCTTGACATGCTCGTACTCGAGGTAGCCGGCGGCCGGCGGCATGTCGTGGTTGTCGACGGAAGCCAGCGCGTACTCGCGCCACTTCTTCGGCGGGATGAACACGCCGTCCATCTGCTCGAACCATTCGACGGCGCAGCCGAGGATGCCGCGGCTGGCGAGCGCCTTGGTGACGTACGGCGGCACGACGCCGAGGTCCTCGCCGACGACGACGCCGCCGGCGCGCGTGGCCTCGATGGCCAGGATGCCGAGCATGACGTCATGGTCGTAGTACACGTACGCGCCATCGGTCGCGCTCTTGCCTTCCGGAATCCACCACAGGCGGAACAGGCCCAGGATGTGGTCGATGCGCACGGCGCCGGCGGTGCGGAACATGCCGTGCACCATGTCGCGGTACACCTGGTAGCCGGTGCGCTTGAGCTCGACGGGGCTCAGCGGCGGCTGGCTCCAGTTCTGGCCCTGCTGGTTGAACATGTCCGGCGGGGCGCCGACCGTCGCGCCCTTGGCGAAGCGCTCCGGGTTCCACCACACGTCGGCGCCCTGGGGGTGCACGCCGACGGCCATGTCGGCCACGAGGCCGATCTTCATGCCGGCCTGGCGCGCGGCGCCCTGGGCGGCTTCCAGCTGCTCGGTGGCGACCCACTCGAGCCAGCGGTAGAACTCGAGGGTGTCCGGGAACTGCTCGCGGATCTGGATGATTTCCGGCGATTCCTTCGTCAGGCGCACTTCCCAGTTGTCCGGCTCGGTGGTCGGGGCGCCCCACTTGTCGTAGCACAGGCACCAGGTGGCGTACGCTTCCAGCTCCTGGCCGCAGGAGGCCTTGTACTGGTCGAACGCGGCCTTGCGCTCCGGGCTCATCGGCGCCTGGAAGATGATCCACAGGGCCTTGGCCTTCGCCGCCCACATGGCGTCGCGGTCGATGAGCTGCGGGTCCTCGTTGTAGGGCTCGACCGACTCGTGCAGCTTCTCGACCTGCGCCTTCGCCTGGGCGTCCAGCCCGTAGTATTCGGGGATGTTCTCGGGGCAGATGTAGGTGAAGTTGACGAACCGGCGCGATACCGGCAGGTACGGCGACGGCGTGAGCGGGGAGACCGGCTCGGCGGCGTGCACCGGGTTGATGAGGATGAAGTCGGCGTCGGTGTCGCGCTTCGCTTCGGTCAGCAGGTAGCGCAGGTCCTCGAAGTCGCCCACGCCCCAGGACTTTTCGGAGCGCATCGAATACAGCTGGCCCTGCCAGCCCCACAGCGTGCCGTTTTCCAGCGCCGGGATCATGTCGATGTGCGTCGGCGCGCAGATCAGCGTCGCGTCCTCTTCGCGCTCGCCGGCCTTGACGTGCAGCGTGTGGTAGCCCATCGGCAGGTCGGCCGGCAGCTCGAGCGTGGAGGCGCTGACGAACTCGCCGTTGACGGAATGGGCCTTGGCGCCCTCGACCGGGGAGATGGCCAGCGCGCCGGCGTATTCCTGCCCGTTTTCGAGGGTGATCGTCGCTTCCGGCACGTCCATGATGCCGGCGCGCACCTCGACGGTGCTCGGCTCCCCGACGGTGTGCAGCACGGTCGGGTCCACGAGGTGCGAGCGCTGCTCCTCGAGGATGCGGTTGATGGACGACTCAATGGCTTCCGGAGTGGAGGCATCCACGCCAAGCGCGGCCAGGATGGCCACGAGCACTTCGTCGCTGATTTCGTGGTAGTCATGGGACATGCCCATGTAGCTGGTCCCCACTCCCAGCATCTTGGCCAAGCGAACCAAAGGGCGCGCGAGACGCTCAGGGGATTCCGTTTGCTCTGTTGTCATAGTTTCTTAGTCTAGAACGTCAGAGGGCTGAAAACACACTGAATGCTGGGTTTTTGCGTGGCTCTGCGCGAAATTTCCGCATTACGGACGCCGCGGCGGCACCCCACGCCCGCGGGACACGCCGGCGCTACCGCTGCAGCCTGCGGGCGGCCGCGCGGGCCACTTCCGGCGCTTCGTCCTGCGCCAAGCGTTCGAGCGTTTCCGCTGATGCGTTCGGGTTGAGCGCTACAGCTCGCCGCACCATCGTGGCCAGGATCGCCGGCGCGTCCGGCTCGGCGCTCGCCCCCAGCGTGGAGAGGAAGTCGAGCGTCTCGGCATCGACGTCCGCATTCTGGGCACCTTCCAGACGCATCTTCCACGACGTGCGCTTGTTGCGCAGCGCCGTGTCGCGCACGTCGGGGTCCGGATCCTTCGTCAGGCGCCCCACGAGCCAGTTCTTGTCTTCGCCGTTGGCCGCCACCGCGCGGCGCACCGCGGCCGACGGATCGCACGACAGCTTGACGAGGATGTTCGGGAACGGCATCGTTTCGGCGAGGAAGATGCGGTCCTCCTCCGGCGTATTGAGATTGCCGGCCACCGCTTCCAGCAGTGCCGTCGCGCGGGAGAACGCCGCCTGTTCGGCGCGGTCCGGCAGCTCGCGCCGCGCGAACTCGTGCAGCTCCTGCGGGTCCTCGGAGTGCCGCAGCCGCTCATACATCACCGTCAGCGCCTCGAAGTGCTGTTCGTTCTGCCCTTCACCGCTCCCGGCTTCAGATTCCTGCGCCTCCTGCGTTTCCGGTTCCGCTTCGGCTTTCGGTTCCGTTTCAGTTCCTTGGGCCTCCGGCTCCGTTTCGGCCCCCTGGGTTTCCGGTTCCGCTTCATCCTGCGGGGTTGCCGTCGTCATCTCGTCGCTCATGCCTCCACCCTAACAGCGGGCACGCCGTTCCTACCGCGCGGCGGGGCGCAGCAGCAGGTCGCCTTCGGTGGCGGCGACCGAGCCGTGGAACAGGTCCGTCAGCCGCTGATGGAACTGTTCCAGCACCGCCTGCGGCACGATGGCGGTGACGGCGACGCGGTCGGTGAACTCGGCGTGCTCCTGTTCGCCGCCGAGGGAGGACAGCAGATTGGCAAACGGCCCCAGCTGCGCATACTCGAGCGTCACCGCAACCCGGCGGCACTCGACGATCTCGGCGACGGTGGCCGCCTTGACAGCCAGCGACGCGCCGGTCGAATAGGCGCGGATGAGCCCTCCGGAACCCAGCAGGATCCCGCCGAAATACCGCGTGACGGCGACGGCCGAATCTATGAGGTCGTTGGCGCGCAGGACGTCGAGGATCGGCTTGCCTGCCGTGCCGGACGGCTCGCCGTCGTCGCTCATGCGTTCGATGAGCCGGCCGTCCGGGCCGGAAACCAGCGCCGCGTACGCAACGTGGCGGCTCTTGGGATGCTGCTCGCGAATCTTGTCCACGAACGCGAGCGCTTCGTCGACGGAGGCGACGTGGCAGGCGTCGCCGATGAACTCGGATTTCTTCTCGACGAACGCGTCGTGCGCCGGCGACGCGGCGGTGTCCAGTACGGTACGCAACTAAAGCCTCCCCTAGTTCGCGACGTTGAAATCTCGGCCCTGAAGGAAGGCGACGACCGCTTCGACGCACTGGTGCGTCAGCTCGGCGTACGCGCCGTCGCTTTGCCACGCGGCGTGCGGCGTCAGCACGAGGCCGGGGATGGCGAACAGGGGCGAGTCCTTCGGAAGCGGCTCGGTGTCGTAGACGTCGAGCGCGGCCGGAATGTCGCCGCGCTCGAGGCGCTTGACGAGCGCGCCCGGCTCGATGACCTCGGCGCGGGCGGTGTTGACGAACATCGTGCCGGGGCGCAGCGACTCGAGGTTTTCCGCGGTGATCAGCCCGCGCGTCGCTTCGTTGAGCGGCATGTGGATCGAAACGACATCGGCGAGCGCGAACAGTTCGTCCATGTCGTCGACCGGGGTGACGTCGAGCGCAAGATAGTCCTGGCGCGACGACGGCGAGCGCCACGCGTATACCTTCATGCCGATGCCCTGCGCGATGCGCGCGACGGTGCGGCCGATGCCGCCCAAGCCCACGATCGCGAGCTTCTTGCCGTACAGTTCGATGCCGCTGGGGGCGCGCGTGTCCCACAGGCCGGCGCGGGTCTGGGAGTCGAGTTCGCCGACGCGGCGCGCCAGTTCGAACATCAGCGCGATGGCGAACTCGGCGACAGCGTGGTCGCCGTAGTGCACGGCGTTGCACACGCGCACGCCCAGCTCGCGCGCCAACGCAAGATCGATGTAGCTGGCGACGCCGGTGCCGCCGAACGCGAGGCACTCGACGCCCTGCGCCGCCAGCGCGCGCAGCGTGGCGTCGTCGATGTGTACGCCGATGACGATGACCGCGCGGGCGCCGGCGCAGCGGCGGACGAATTCGGCCTTGTCGTGGGTGAATTCAGTGTAGACGTCCAGCCGCGCCACGTCGTCGAACAGGCCGAACCAGCGCTCGAACGGGGCGATCATCGGCTCGGTGACGCACGGCATCGCCACCAGCGGCAGGTCGGTGCGTTCCGGGTTGACATGCAGAATCGGCGGGTACTTGCTCATGCGTCCCACTCTATCGCCTGCCATGGCAGCCCCCGGTTGCCGGTTTGGGGTCCGCCTCCTCCGGCTACAGGGGCATCCAGAGGCGCTGAGCCTCCTAGGCCGTCCAGAGTTTTCGGGGCGCCGGGCCACTGGACACAAGCCCGATGCTGCTTCATTGAAAATCCGCCATTTTGGAGGGGCGAAGGACCGCTCTTGTGTCCAGTGAAGCCAATGGTCCCGAAACTCTGGACGCAAGAGCATCCACAAAGCGGTCATGTACGGCCCCCGGGATTTGCCTTTTCGCCAGCAGCGTGACTACACTGGTCAACCGAGCGGGGGACAAAGGCGTACCTTCGCTTATTTCATTCCTGACAAATTTTGAGATTTTTTCGTGTACGGCGTGTTTTGCGGCGGAAAAGATGCTATGCTCTATCACTGTTGCTGTTACGCAACGTGGAGTCATGCCTGAGTGGCCGAAAGGGGCACCCTGCTAAGGTGTTAGTCGCGTTAGCGGCTCGAGGGTTCGAATCCCTCTGACTCCGCCCATAGGGTTTTCGAGGTCTTCTCGGAAACCCTTTTCCGTTTCCAGAACCGCTTCATTCCAGCAGTTCGACCCTGCCAGTAGCAGCGCGCCGTCAATGCGCGCGGCTGCCTCGAAAGTCTACGAAAACGCCGGAAATCAGCCGAATACTTGACATTTTAGTTGACACGGGTTGGCGGATTAGGCTTCCGTCCTTGGCTCCGTTCCCACCGTGCACAAGCAATCATCGGTGCCTGCCAGCAGCGCAGGAACCGCGGACGATAAACACCCGATAAGACACCACACAAGACACCAGAAAGGGTACACCTAAGGGAACGTTGGACAGCATTTTAGACAGCACGTTCGAGGGCACTTCCCGGCATACCGGGGAACAGGACTCTCTTCGGGTAGCTAGCATATGTCCTAGGAGAGCCCTTTCCAGCACACGGGGAACGGGATAGAGTGGGGGTATGAGCAACGCACCACGGATCGCGGCCGCCAAACGGGACTGGGGGCATGACGAAACCGGCTGCACGGTGCTGCATATCGACATGGACGCGTTCTATGCGTCGCTGGAAACGGCGCGGCACCCCGAACTGCGCGGCAAGCCGGTCATCATCGGCACCGGCAACCGCTCGGTCGTGTCGGCGGCCAGCTACGAAGCGCGCCGCTATGGCATCAACTCGGCGATGGCAAGCGCCAGGGCGCGCCAGCTGTGCCCGGACGGGATCTTTCTGCCGGTCGACATGGCCTACTATCGCGACGTTTCGCACCGCATTTTCGACGGGATCTTCCACCAGGTCACCGACTGCATCGAGAAGGTCTCGGTCGATGAATGCTTCATGGACGTTTCCGGCGCGCTGCGCCAATGGGGTTCGCCGAGCCGCATCGGCGCGTGGCTGCGCCAGGAGGTACGCCGCCAGTTCTCCATCACCTGCTCCGTCGGCATCGCCTCGAACAAGCTGGTGGCGAAGATGGCGTCGACGAACGCGAAGCCGGACGGGATGCTGCTCATTCCCGTCGACCGGCACGCCGAATTCGTCCAGATGATGCCGTTGCGCGGCATTCCCGGCATCGGCCCTGCGCTGGAACGCAAGCTCAACGGCTGGGGCGTCGATTCGGTCGCCGCCCTCGCCAAGCTCACGCAGGAGGAACTCGAGCGCGTCACCGGCTCCCCCGCCGCGGCACGCTCCCTATACGCGGCGGCGCGCGGCATCGACGCCCGCAAGGTCACGCCGGTGCGCGAGGAGAAGTCGATTGGCGCCGAACGCACGTTCGACGAGGACACGCGCAGCCTGCGCAAGGTGACGTCCCTGCTGCGCTGGTGCGCCGGCGACGTCGCCGAAACGCTGCGCCGGCGCGGACTGGTCGGCCGGACGGTGACAGTGAAGCTGCGCTTCGACAATCTTGCGTATAAAACGGCGTCGCGCACGGTCGAGCAGCCGCTGGATTCGGCGGCGCAGATCCTGCCGGTAGCGCTTGCGCTGCTGCACGCGATGATGGGATTCGAGGAAGATTCGGCCGCCCTGGCCGATTCGGTCGCCGCAAGCCGCGTGGCCGCGCTCGCCGACGGCGACACGGCGTTGCCGCGGCTGGTGCGGCTCGCCGGAATCTCGGTGAGCGGCCTGGAAGACGCCGCGACCGCGGTTTCGCAGCCGACGTTCGACGACGTGATGGAACCGGCCGGCGAGTCCGGCTCGCCGAGCCGGGCCGAGCAGACGGCGCACCGCAAGGCTGCGGAAGCCGCCCTCGACGCCGTCCGCAGCCGCTTCGGCGACAAAGCCGCGCAATTGGGCTTCTGACCGACTTAACGAAACCCACAGCTGAAACTTTTTGAAAACCGGAATCCAGTACGGAAAAAATCCCGTCCCAAAAGCAAGATTCCCGGCTGGAACTGGCGAGCCGGGAATCTTGGATTGGGGAAAACTAGCAGTTGGTGAGGCGCTGGACGGCTTCGGCGATGGCGGCGTCGGTGGCGGTGGCCGAGAATCGCAGATAGCCGGCGTCGCCGTAGAACTCGCCGGGGCTCGGCACGATGCCGATGCGGGCGAGCGCGGCCATGTCGCTCCAGCAGTCGCCGGACTTCGCCTTGACCCACACGTACAGCGCGCCGTCCGGCATGTCGGTGGCGTAGCCGTACGCACGCAGCGCGCCGACCAGGTCCAGCAGGCGGCTGCGATAGCGCGAGAACTGCGTGCGCAGCGCTTCGTGGTCGGCGAGCCCCGCCGCCATCGCAGCCTGGACGGGGCCGGGGACGATCTGGCCGATCTGCTTGCGGTCGGCCTTCATCGCGCCGACGAGCGCGGCGTCGCCGGCGATGAACGCGGCGCGGTAGCCGGCCATGTTGCTTTGCTTGGAGAGCGAATACAGCACGAGGATGCCGTCGGCCGAGCCGCCGCACACGTTCGCGCCGAGCGCGCAGGGGGCGCCTTCCAGCGGCGTTCCGGAGATGATGGCGGCGGCGTTCGCGTCGCTCCAGTTCATCATCGCGTAGCATTCGTCGGACAGCACCGTCGCGCCGATGGCGCGCGCCGCGTCGACGATGGCCTTCAGTTCGTTCTCGCCGTACGTTTCGCCGGTCGGGTTGTTCGGCGAGTTCACCCACACCGCCTTGACGCCGGGAATGCCGCGCCAGGACGCGGTGTCGGCGACGTCGGCGACCTTGACGACGCGGGCGCCGGAAATCTGGGTGCCGATTTCGTACGTCGGGTAGGCGACCTGCGGCTGGACGACGACGTCGCCTTCGCCCAGATGCAGCAGCGACGCCATCAGCGCGACCGCTTCCTTCGAACCTACCGTCGGCACCGCGTCGGCGTTGATCTGTTCAAGATTCACCCCGCGGCAATCTTGGAACCATTGCGCGATGGCGCCGCGCAGTTCCGGGGTGCCGACGGTGGCCGGGTAGCCGTACGCGTTCGGATCGTTGGACGCTGCGGCGAGCGCCTTGCGCACCGAGTCGGGGACGGGATCGACCGGGGAGCCGATCGACAGGTCGATCAGGCCGCCGGGAGCGTTCGCCGCCGCTTTCTTGAAGGAGGCTACGCGGCTCCAGTCATAGGGGGTTGCGTAGCTGGCGAAACCCATCGCTCACTCGCCCTGGTTCTGCGGGGGCAGCTCGGCCACGCGCTGCGGGTCCTTGCCGATAGGGCCGGCCGTCGAGGCGCCGCCGAGGTCGCCGACTTCGGCGAAGAAATTGACGGCCGCGTCCTTGTACCACTCCCACTCTTCCGGCAGGTCGTCTTCGTAGAAGATCGCCTCGGTCGGGCAGACCGGTTCGCAGGCGCCGCAGTCAACGCACTCGTTCGGGTTGATGTACAGCGAACGCACGCCTTCGTAGATGCAGTCGACCGGGCACTCGTCGACGCAGGCCTTGTCCTTGACGTCCACGCACGGCTGCGCGATTACGTATGCCATCGTTTCCTCCTGACTTTCCGCTTGGATTGCCGCCTTCAGGCTTCGGATACCCTCCAAGGATACCCCAGCCCGTTGCTGTTTGGCTTGCTTATTCGGCAGCCGGCTTTTCCTTGGCTTCCAGCTTCCCCTTGGCGGCGGCTTGGGCGGCGGCGAGTTCCTGGTCGCGCTTGAACTTCTCGAACTCGCGGTCGAGTTCGCCGGTGCCCAGGCGGGCGTGGTTGTAGCTGTAGGCGAAGTAGACGATGAAGCCGACGACGAGCCACACGAGGAAGCGGATCCAGGTGAGCACCGACAGGTTGAGCATCAGGTAGAAATTGGCGAGCGCGATGAGGATCGGCACCCACGGGTTGCCGGGCATCTTGAACGTGCGCTTGAGGTCGGGACGCTTCTTGCGCATGATCGGCACGGCGATGGCGACGAGCGTGAATGCGGAGAGCGTGCCGATGTTGACCATGTCGGAGAGCACGTCGATGTTGAAGCAGGCGGCGATGATGGCGACGACGATGCCGCAGATGATCTGCAGGCGGGCGGGGGTGCCGTGCTTGCCGGTCTTGGAGACGCTGCGCGGCAGCAGGCCGTCGCGGCTCATCGCGAAGATGACGCGCGTGAGGCCCAGCAGCAGCACCATGACGACGGTGGCCAGGCCGACGACGATGCCGAACGAGATGATCTTGGCCGCCCAGTTGGCGCCGACGAGCTCGAAGGCGGTGGCCAGCGACGGACTGTCGACGGCGGCGAGCTGCTTGTAGGAGACCATGCCGGTGGTGACGATGGCGACGAGGACGTAGAGGATGACGATGAGCACCATGCCCACGCCGATGCCGAGCGGCACGTTGCGCTTCGGGTTCTTCGTTTCCTCGGAGGCGGTGGCGACGACATCGAAGCCGATGAAGGCGAAGAACACGAGCGCCGCGCCGGAAATGACGCCGCTCCAGCCGTAGATCGACGGGGTCTTGCCGGTGATCCATTGCGTCAGCGGCATCGACATCGTGCTCGTCGCGGCGGCGCCGGGCACGTCGGAAGCGGGCTCGCTCGGCGGGATGAACGGCGTGAAGTTGGAGGACTTGACGTAGAAGAAGCCGACGACCACCACGAAGAGGACGACGCCGATCTTGAGGATCGTCATCGCGCCGTCGACACGGGCGCCGATCTGCGTGCCTAGCACGAGCAGCGCCGTGAAGAACGCGACGATGATGATCGGCGCGATGTCGATGGTGAACGAGCCGCCGATGGTGATGTTCGTGTCCCAGTTGACGCCCATCAGGCGCATGAAGTCGTTGAGGTACACGCCCCAGTACTTCGAGATCACGGAGGCGGCCATCAGCATTTCGAGGATCAGGTCCCAGCCGATGATCCACGCGGCGAACTCGCCGATGGTTGCGTAGGTGAACGTATAGGCCGAGCCGGCAACCGGCATCAGCGACGCGAATTCCGCATAGCACATCACGGCCGCCCCGCACACGACGCCGGCGATGATGAACGAGATGATGACGGCCGGCCCGGCATGGAACGCCGCGGCCTGGGCGCCGACCGAGAAGATGCCCGCGCCGACGGCGACGGCGACGCCCATGACGGCAAGGTCCCACCAGCCAAGATTGCGCTTGAGCTTGTGGCCTTCTTCTTCGGTTTCGGCGAGCGTTTGCTCAACCGATTTGGTACGGAAAATCTGCACGGAAAGCCTCTCTAACTTGGGTCGCGGCCGGCGGGCGGGAAACAGACGGGCTGGTCAATGGCTGGTTCGCTCCGTTGCGCACGGAAAGTCGCGGGGAGCTGCCCCGTCCCGGGTTGCATCGTCAGGTCGGACTCCGCGGGAATCGCAGGCGTGGGGAGCTGAGCGAACTTTACAAAATATTCACTAATACACCCACCTCATACCCCCTAACCCCCCAACGTCCAAAATATGGACAATCCCCTCCCACCTGCCTACTACCCCACCGGTTGTCTGCCGCCCTACGCGCTGGCTTATTCCCCACAATCTACTTTCCAGTCGCTCACGACGCCCCACCGACTGAAACGTATCCACCAATCTACTTTTCAGTCGCCGACGGGGCGTAGGTGACTGGAAAGTAGAAATCTCGGAACAAAGCACACGGTGACAGCGTCAGCGACTGAGACGTGCCCCAAATAGAACTTTCCAGTCGCTGACGGGGCGTAGGCGACTTGTCCTGTTCGACCGGATAGTTGACAGCTGTGTCAGCGGATGGTTGACAGTGGTCCGAGGGGATGGTTGACATTTTTCAGGCCGTTGCCGTGGTTGTGATTGGTATGGTCAATAGCAAACACAACCAAGGCAACGACAATCACAAGACTACCCGTGAGGTCGATCCGTCCGCTTTGAGCCGGCAGGCGCGTTCCCTCTACGAGCGCAACGTGCGCATCATCGAGGCCCTCGCCGAAGGCGAGGCGGTCGCCAGGGTGGCCGCCCGCTATGGCGTGAGCAGGCAATGGGTCTACCAGCTCGAGCGCCGCTACCGCCAGGACGGCGAGGCGGCGCTGGTGCCGGCCAGCCGCGCGGCGCGCCGGGTCGCCAACCGCACGGACCGGGCCACGCGCCGGCGGGTGGCGCAGCTTCGCCGCGAGCTGCGCGACGGCGGCATGGATGCGGGAGCCAGGTCGATCCGCACGCTGATGCTGCGCCGTGACGGCGCGGCGCCGGCGGCGTCGACGATCCACCGCATCCTGGTGGACGAGGGGCTGGTGACCCCGGAGCCTGCCAAGCGGCCGCGCGCCAGCGTGCAGCGTTTCGAGGCGGAGCTGCCCAACGAGACCTGGCAGTCGGATTTCACGCACTGGGTCCTCGCGGACGGCACCGACGCGCAGGTGCTGACCTGGTTCGACGACCACTCCCGGTTCGTGCTCGCCTCGCGCGCCTACGATCCGGTCCGCGTCGACGACGTGGCCGCCCTGTTCCTCGAGGCGTGCGGCGAGCACGGCATCCCCGCCAGCACGCTGACCGACAACGGCAAGGTATTCAGGAGCCTGCCGGGATCCGGCCAGCGCCACCGGCTCGAGGGGCTGCTGGACTCGCACGGGGTGCGCCAGAAGCACGGCCGGCCCTACCATCCCCAGACCCAGGGCAAGATCGAGCGCTGGCACCAGACGCTCAAGCAATGGCTCGACGCGCGCCCCCTGGCCGCGAACCTGGACGAATTCAACGCCCAGCTGGCCGAGTTCGTCAGCTACTACAACCATGAAC